>NZ_MWQN01000002.1:0-623992 GCF_002024165.1 Embleya scabrispora | reverse complement strand
CCATGCCGGCTCGCCGAGCCGGTCGGAAACGCCCCCGCCGCCGGCGAACCCGCTCCGGGAAGGCCCCGCGTCCGGCCGATCCAGGGATGATCCCGGCCGAAAGGGGCACTGGTCCCGGATGTGATGCCCGCCGGTCCGCCCGGGACGGACGCGCGCGGCCGAGTCGACGTGCGAGGAGACAACCGTGCTGGACAACCGCAACCTCCGTGAGCTGATCCGCCGGTGGCGGGCCACCCCGCAGAGCACCGTCGCGCTCTTCGCCGAGGCCGACGCCGCGATCCGGGCAACCCTCGCGACCAAGGAGCGGGTGTTGTATCCGGCGGTTCGCAAGGCCGACGAGCAGCGCGCCGGCCACGTCGACGCCGCGATCGCGCAGGGCCGCCGGATCGAGGCGTTCCTGGACTCGGCCACGCGACTCGGCCCGGAGGGCGCGGGTTTCCACGACGAGGCGCAGGACGCGGCGTCCGCGATGGACGGCCTCCTGCTGCACGAACAACGCGACCTGCGCCCCGCCCTGGACCACCTCACCGAGGACGAACAGAACCGCCTCGACCGCGACTACGAGATCGCCTGGGTGGAGGAAAGCACCAGGGCCGCCGCCCGCCACCGCGCCTAGGGCCGTCCTCGGCCCCCGGCCGCCCGGCCGCCCGGCCGCCCGGCCGCCCGGCCGCCCGGCCGCCCGGAAATCGTCGCCCTCGGTCGTGGTCGCCCCGCTACCCTCGCCGGCGTGAACAATCGCGAGCGCAAACGACTGTCGACACTGCTGGTGGCCGCCGCCGGACTGGGCCGGCTCGCGGCGGCGACCGCCGCGTTGCGGGCGGGCGCCGATCCGGAGCGGGCCGACCGGCACGGCACCACGCCCCTGTACGCCGCCTCGGTGCACGGCGCCGCGGACGTGGTGACGCTCCTGCTCCGGGCCGGCGCCGCGCCCGACACCGAGAGCGGACACGGCACCGAGGGCACCCCGCTGTGCGCGGCGGCCTGCTGGGGGCACACCGAGACCGTCCGGGAACTGCTCGCCCACGGCGCGGATCCCCGCCTGCGCGAGGACCACGGCACCGGACACACCCCGCTGCATTGGGCCGAGGCCGGCTCCCACGCGGACACGGCGGCGGTGTTGCGGACGGCGATCGCCCGGGCGGATCACAGCGCGACGGGGCGGTAGGCGAGGGCGCCGACTCCACCCGCAGCCGCATCGGTTCGTCCGCGCTCGGCTCAGCCGGTGAGCTTCTCCACCTCGGTGACCACCAGTTCGCACATCTCGTGGGTGCGCAGCACGTCGTCGAGATCGGGGAACACGCCGGTGCGCACCGCCTCTGTGAAGGCCAGCACGAGCTGCTCGATCCCGCGCTGCCGGGCGATCGGCGTCCAGTCGCCGCGCCGCCGGGCCGTCGGCAGGCCTCGGTCGTGGTCGACCACGTCGGCCAGGTTGTACACCTCGCGCATCGTGTCCCGGCCGGAGACCTCCAGGATCTCCTCGTTCGACCCGCTGCGGAGGTTGAGCGTGCCGATCGCACTGAACCCCGCGCCGGACAGGTGCAGGACGAAGTGCTGCGCCAGGCCGTCCACGACCCGTGCCCGCACGTCGACGTGCTCGATCGTGCCCGGTGCGAGGAAGCGCAGCGTGTCGACCACGTGGATCAGGTCGTCGAAGACGACGGTGCGCACCTCGCGCGCGGTGTCGACCCGGTTGCGCCGCACCACGATCAGATCGCGCGGCAGCTCCCGGCTCGCCGCGTAGGCCGGCACGTGGCGACGGTTGAAGCCGACCATCAGGCCGACGCCGCGCTCGCGGGACAACTCCAGCAGGCGCGCGCTGTCGGCCAGGGTGTACGCCAGCGGCTTGTCCACGAACGTCGGCACGCCCGCCTCCAGCAACCGGGTCACCAGCGCCGGGTGCGCGGAAGTGGCGGCGTGTACGAAGGCGGCGTCCAGCCCCCCGGCGAGCAGCCCGTCGAGGTCGGCGTGGCAGTGCTCGGCGGGTACGCGGTACGCGGCGGCGATCCGGCGCAGCGTCTCGGGCGTACGGGTGTGCAGCCGCAGGTCGAGGTCCGGCAGCGTCGAGAGGACGGGCAGGTATGCCTTTTCCGCGATGTCGCCCAACCCGATGACGCCGACCCTCATCCGAACTCCTCGCGTATGCGCGCCGCCGGGCCGGGCGCCCGGGTCATGGCGTGGTCAGCATAGGGGTGCCCTCGGCCGGCACGGCTCCCGGATCCACGCTCGCCGGCTCCGGCTCGTGTTCCGCGCGCGGGCCCGACGGTTCGGCGGCGGCCGCACTGGGCGCCTGGGTCGCGATCGGGGCGGCGGGGGCGGGGCGCGGCGGGGCGGGAGGCAGGTCGGCGGGGCGGACGTAGCCGTGTACGCCGCTCCGGCGGTCGGTGACCGCGAGCCACGCACGGGCCTGGTCGGGTGCCGCGGCCGCGTCGGTGGTCGAGGTGTGCGCCACGGTCAGTACGTCGCCGGGGTGCACGATCGCGACCGCGGCGGAGTGTTCGGAGGGGTTGTGGCGGACCACGACGTGGCCCGCCACCACGAGGCGGTCGTCGCCGGTCACCACGACCGCGGTGCCGGTGTCGGGGGCCGGCCCGGCGGCGGCCGCGGATCCGGTGAGGACGGCGGCCGCGACGAGGCCGGCGGCGAGTGCCCGGCGGAGGATGATCACGTTCGGCCCAACGACCCGGGCGCGCGTGGGCGACGGGCGCACGGCGGTCTCCACTCGAATCGGCGACCGGCTCGCGGTCCGGGGCCACCCGGATGGCATACGGCCGAACGGCCGACGCGGGCCGTCCGAGGCCGGCTCGGGTCCGGTCGGCGGGCCTGTGTGCGACCGGGTCCGGGGACGGTCGCGGCGCGGGGCGCGGTTGCGGGGCGGGGCCGGCTCGACTCTCCTGGAACCCTGGGCCGTCTTCCATTCCCGACCCGCCGCCCACGGCCCCGTCCCCACCGCCCCACCCGGACCGCGCCCGACCCGCGCGCCCGGGCTTCCGCCATGAGCGGGGGCGATCCGCGAGTCGCGCGGCGCAGCCGTTGCCGCGAGTCCCGCGAGTCGCCTCCTGGTGCCAGAGACCACCGAGTCAAGGGAGAGTCTCCGTGAGCGTGCCACGTACCGCGATCGTCATGCCCGGTGTTGGCTCCTATGTGCCGGGCGCGTTGCGCCGGCTCCAGGATCGGCCCGCCGTCCGCGACACCCTGGACGAGGTCGACGACGCGGTGGGCGACAGGGCCACCCTGCCGGCGTCGCGCCTGCTCGTCGATCCCCACGCGCCGGACGCGCACGAGTTGATGGATCGGCACGAGTTGGCCCTGCATCTGGCCATCTACGCCGGGGCGCTGGCCGCGTTCCGGTTGTTGGAGGGCGACTTCGGGATCCGTCCCGATGTGCTGCTCGGGCACAGCCTGGGCGAGATGGCGGCGCTGGCCGGGGCCGGGGTGTTCACCGCGGGCGACGGGGCGCGGTTGTACCTGGCGCGGGCCGCGGCCTGCACGCTGCACACCAGCGATCCGGGCGGGCTGCTCACCCTGCGGCTGGCCCCGGGGCACACCCTGGAGCTGCTGTGTTCGGCGCAGTTGCCGGGGCTCGACCTGGCGTGTGACAACTCGGCGAAGCACACGGTCGTCTCCGGGCCGGACGAGTCGTTGGCGACGTTCGCCGCGTTGGCCGAGCGGCGGGCGGTGGCCTCGAAGCCGCTGACCGTACGCACCCTGTTCCACAACCGGTTGCGCGAGTCGGCGGCGACCGAGTGGCGTCGCCTCGGTGGCGACGTCGGGTTCCGTGCTCCGCGCTATCCGGTGTACTCGCCGCTGCTCGGGCGCGACTACGCCGACGAGCGGGAGTTGCGCGACGGCGTGGTCGGACAGTTGCGGCACCCGGTGCGCTATCGCAACGCGGTGACCACGTTGCGGGAGCGCGGCATCGAGGTGTTCGTGGAGACCGGTGCCCGGGACGTGCTGGGGGCGTTCGCGCGGGCCGCCGATCCGCGGGTGCGTACCGCGGTGCCGGTGGCGGCCGGCGCCGATGTGGCCGGCGTCGCGGGCACGCTGCGCGCGTGCGGGTTGTTGCCCCTCGACCCGGCCGCGCTCGCGGATCCGTCGGGGGTGCCCACGGGCTGAGTGCGGGTGACGGCGGCGGTGGCGACGAGGAGGGAGCGGCTTGCACAGGGATGTCGATCCGGCGGACGACGAGTTCGACGTGGGCGGACTGCTCGGCGCCGACTCGCGGTTGTCGGTGCGTGCCCGACTGCGACTGTTCCACCGGGTCCTGGCCGAGACCAAGGCGCCGATCGGCATCCTCGACCCCGAGTTGCGCCACGTGTACGTCAATCCGGCGATGTCCGCGATCGACGGTCGGCCCGCGAGCGAGCAGGTGGGGCGGTCGATCGCCGAGGGCTTTCCCGGTCTGGAGGTGCCCGAGGACCTGCTGCGCGCGGTCCTGGCCGACGGGGTCGCGCGCGAGACCACGATCAGCGGCGTCACCACGGGGCACGGTCTGCCGCAGAAACGCTGGTGGCATGCCGCGTATCACCGGCTCGACGACGAGAGCGGGGTGTTCGGCGTGGTCGGGATCCTGATGGAGACCACCCGGTCGCGGCGCACCCAACTGGCCCTGGACCAGGCGCACCGTCGGCTGGCGCTGCTGGACCGGGCCGCGCTGGAGATCGGCACCACCCTGGACACCGACACCACCTGCCGCGAACTGGTCGAGCTGTTGGTGCCGGTGCTCGCGGACGTGGTGGGTGTGGAACTCTTGGAGCCGGCCGACCCGGACCAGGACAGCGGTCGCTCGCGCCCGGCGCCGGACACCGTGCGGCTGCGCCGGGCCGCGTGGACGGCGATCCCGGAGTTGCGCCGGCTCAGCGCCGTTCTGGGCCGGCCCGGCGAGCACATCGACTATCAGCCGGGCGCCGACGTGGCGCGCGTGGTGCGCACCGGCGCCACCGTGGTGGACAACCGGCCGCCCGACCACCGGTTGCGGGCCACCGCGCCGGACGCGTCGCGGGTGGCGGTGTACCGGGAGGCGGGCATGCACTCGGCGCTGATGGTGCCGTTGATCGCGCGCGGGGAGATCATCGGCACCCTCAGCCTGATCCGGGCCGGCGCCTCGCCGCCGTTCACCGAGGACGACGTGGAGATGGCCCGCGATCTCGCGTACCGGGCGGCGACGTGTGTGGACAACGCGCGGCGCTACTCGCGCGAGCACGGTGTCGCGCTGGCCCTGCAACGCGCGCTGCTGTCCCGGCCCAAGGTGCCGCACCCGGACGTGGAACTGGCCACGCGGTATCTGCCCGCCGGGCGCAGCGCGGAGGTGGGCGGCGACTGGTTCGACGCGATCGCGCTGCCGCACGGGCGCACGCTGCTCGCGGTCGGCGACGTGATGGGGCACGGCGTGCAGGCGGCGGTGGACATGAGCCACTATCGGGCGCTGCTGCGGGTGTTGGCGGCCGGTGGGTTGGCGCCGGAGGAGATCCTGGCCCGCGCGGACCGGATGAGCCAGGAGGCGGAGTTGGATCGGGTGGCCACGTGTCTGCTGGTCCTGATCGACCCGCGCGCGGGGATCTCCACGTTCGCCAACGCCGGGCATCTGCCGCCGCTGCTGATCGCGCCGGGCGGGGCGAGCCGGTTGTTGCGCCTGCCGACCGGCCCGCCGCTGGGCACCGGATGCGGGGGTTACGCGTCGTACATCCGGCCGGACGTGGCCGGCGGGGTGCTGATCCTGTACACCGACGGCCTCGTGGAGCGTCGGGACGAGGACATCGACGCGTCGTTGGCCCGCCTGGCGGGGGTGCGGCTGGCGCCGGACGCGCCGTTGGAGTCGCTGGTGGACACGATCCTGGACCGGCTGGTGGTGCCGCCGGTGGAGGACGACATCGCGGTGGTGGCGGCCCGGTTGTCGGACGCGGGCTCGACGGGGGAGCGGTAAACCCCTCGGCCGGCGCGTTCCACCCCCACGCTCGGCGTGATCCACCGTTCGGCGGCGAGCGGTGGCGGGTGGTTGGGCGGCTTTTTACGTTCCTTGTAGCGGAACTCCCCCTTGAACCCGGTCTGTCGGGTTCGGGTTCCGGCTGTCCATTGGAGGACGAAATGCGCTGTGCCCGTCTCGCCGTCGTCGGCACGATCGTCGGTCTCACCGTGTGCGGTTCCGCAGGCGCGGCGTTCGCCGCCGCGCCGATGCAGGCCGATTCCGGTCGCCCCGGCGACACCGTGTTGTTGTCGGACGACAAGCACTGCACCGCGAACACCGCGACCGCGACCTCGGAGGCGTTCACGTCCGCGGTCACCCTCACCCGTTCCGGCGACGAGGTCAAGGGTCAGGCGACCATCAAGGACGTGGCCACCGGCGACTACGAGGTCAAGGTGGTCTGCGGTGAGGGTCAGGAGTTGATCGGCAGCCTGCACGTGATGGGCGGCGCGCCGACCGCGCCGTCCACGGCCGGCCTCGGCGGCACCCAGGGGACGGACCCGGCGCTGCTCGCGGCGGGTGGTCTGGTGCTCGCGGGCGCGGCCGGAACCGGCTTCGTCGCGCTGCGCCGTCGGGCCGCGAACCCCACCTGAGCGATGGCCGGTTCCGTACCCGAGGCACCCGAGGGCGCCGCGGATCGGCAGCGCCGACGCAGTGGCCGCCGCCTGCTCTGGGCGGCGGCCACCGGCGCGCTGGCGATCTGCGGCACCGGACTGTTGTCCGCCGGGTTCGACGCCGACCGGCCGCCGCCGCGCCCGCCCGCCGCGGCGGCCGTGCCGATTCCCGGGCCGGATCCGGCGCCGGTGGCCGCGACTCCGGCGCCGGTGGCCGCCGCCGCCGAGGGGCCCGCGCCCGCGTCGGAGCCGGCGCCGATGCGCGCGTCGGTCCCGATCCGGATCCGGATTCCGGCACTGGACATCTCGGCGCCGCTGGCCCGGGTCGGCCTGGACAAGGACGGCGGCATCGAGGTGCCCGCGCAGAGCGAGCGCAACCTGGCCGGCTGGTACCAGGGTGGCGTCACGCCCGGGCAGAAGGGCACCGCGTCGATCGCCGGGCACGTGGACACCGCCGCCGGCCCGGCGGTCTTCTATCCGCTCGGCGCGCTCCCGCGCGGGTCGCGGATCGAGATCGATCGTGAGGACGGCAGCGTCGCGGCGTTCGAGGTGGACGGGGTCGAGGCGTTCGCGAAGGACGCGTTCCCCACCGCGCGGGTGTTCGGCGACGCGACCAGGCCGGAATTGCGGCTGATCACCTGCGGTGGTGCGTACAGCAAGAAGAAGCATTACTCCGGCAATGTCGTCGCTTTCGCCCATCTCGTCCCGTAAGCGGGTCGTATTGGTGGACCGCGGGTGGGCATGCGGTCGCTTCATTACCTGCGGGGAATTGGGCGGCGACCCCGACCGGCATTTCTTGATCATCTCTACCGGCTGGATTTTGGGTCTTGCCAATAAAAAGCAGAACTGGAAATAATCCGTTCACCAATCCATACGGCCCTACCCGGCCGGGAGAGGAGACGTCATGATGCGTCTCGCCGACCGCCTGCTCAACCGCGTGGCCCAAAAGGTCACCGCCGAAGCCGGCTGCTCGAACTACTACTACTGCCAAAACGGTTACTACTACCTGCGGCAGTGTTGCCTGAACGAGGGCTGCCACACCGTACTGATCGCCAAGGGCTGCTGATTCGAGACCGGTGAAGACGCTGCGGGCGGGCCCCGAGCCCCGCCCGCAGCACTCCGCGAAAGCGATTTCGCAGCGACAGAATTCCCCGACTCAATGATTTCCGAGCGGGAGCGATTTGCCGTCGATATCGGGACGCCCGACCCACGAGGCCGACGTCCCGCGGATCGCTCGACACCGCTTCCGGCATCGCATCGCGCACGCACCTTCGTCGCACCCCGACCGACGAATTGGACATGCGCCGGGCGATCGGAGGCACGAACGATCCCATCCGACTCGCCGGCGGGCCGCGAGAATTTCGCCGCCCGCCGTTTCCGTGTGCCATAAAAGGGGGTGCCCATGGGATATGCATATGTGGGCTGCGCTTGTCTGGTCGGCCTGGTATTCGTCGCCTCGGCGGTCTCGAAGTTCCGGGATTTCGCGGGCTTCGTCGCGTCGGTGCCGCACCTGGTGCCGATGCCGATCGAGCGGGCCCGGCCGATCGCGATCCTCGTGGTGGCGGCGGAGACGGCGGTGCCGGTCCTGGTCGCGGTTCCACCCCTGGGCGCACTCGGGTTCACGGTCGCGGCGGTGCTGCTGCTCGCCTTCACCGTCGCGGTCGCCGGCGCGCTGCGGCTCGGCCGGCGCTCCTCGTGCCGCTGCTTCGGCGCCTCCGACGCCCCGCTCGGCGCGCGCCACCTGGCCCGCAACGGGGTCCTGCTCGCCGCCGCCTGCGCCGGCGCCGCAGCCGCCGTGCCGGGCGGTGCCACCGATTCCCCGCCGCTCGCCGGCGGCGTGGTCGCGGGCGCGGCGGGCCTGGTCGGCGCACTCCTGATCATCACCCTCGACGACATCGTCGACCTGTTCGCGAGGACTGCCTGATGCCCTACCTGGTCGCCGCCGTGGTCTTGCTCGCCCTGATCACCGCGGTCAATCTGCTGCTCACCCTGGGCGTGATCCGTCGCCTGCGGGAACAATCGACCCCGCCGCACGGCGGCCACGCGCCCGCGGACCCACCCGCGCACGGGCTGCCGCTCGGGGCGCGCCCGGAGGTGTTCACCGCGACCACCGCCGACGGCGAGCAGGTCCGCGACTCCGACGTCTACGGCATGGTCGGGTTCTTCTCCGCGCACTGCACGCCCTGCCACACCCTCGCGCCGCAGTTCGCCGAGCAGGCCAAGGTCATGGGCCGGGACCGGGTGATCGCGGTGATCGCGGACACCGACCCGGAGTTGGCGGCCCTCCTCGCCCCCGTGGCCCGGGTGATCGTGGAGGACTACGACGGCGCGGTACAGGCGGCATTCCACAACAGTTGGACACCGTGGGTGTACCTGCTCGGGCGGGATCGACGCGTGGTGGCCGCCGGCGGCCGGATGGCGGACCTGTTCAGCGAAGCCCCCGCGTGAGCGGACGGATATCCACCCGCGAGGCGGCCGGCGCCGCGCGGGTGGGACTGGCGCTGATCCTGCGCGCCGCGCCCGGCCGGGCCGGCGCGTCGCTGGCGGCCACGATCGTTTCGGCCGGCCTGCCGATCGCCACCGCGTGGGCGACCAAGCTGGTCATCGACCGGTTGGCCGACCCGCACGACGCGATCACCGCGCCGGCGCTCGCGCTCGCGGGCATCGGGCTCGCCGCGACCGTACTGCCCGGGCTCGGGCGCTATCTGCACGCGCAGATCGGCCGGGCCACCGGTGTGCTCGCCACCGATCGACTCTTCGGCGCGGCCGAACGCCAGGTGGGGCTGCGCCGGTTCGAGGACCCGGCGTTCCTGGACCGGCTGCGGCTGGCCAAGCAGAGCACGACCGACTTCGGCGGCCTCGTCGACGGCGCGGGCAGCACCCTGCGGGGCACGCTGACCCTGGTCGGCTTCATCGGCTCGTTGTTGATCCTCAGCCCCACCATGACCGCCCTGGTGCTGGTCGCGGGCGTGCCGGTGCTGATCGCCGAACTGCGATTGTCCCGCATGCGGGCCGGGATGCTGTGGGACAACGAGCAGGCACACCGCCGGGAGTTCTTCTACGGCGGGCTGCTGACGGGTGTTCAGGCGGCCACCGAGATCCGGCTGTTCGGGATCGGGCCGGTGCTGCGTGCCCGGATGTTGGGCGAGCGGCGGCGCGCCGACCAGGCCGAACGGCGCATGGACCTGCGCGAGTTCGTCACCCAGGCGGCGCTGGGCGCGCTCGGCGCCGCGGTGGCCGGCGGCGGTCTGTGGTGGGCGGTGACGGCGGCCCACGACGGCGGGCTCACCGTCGGCGACGTGGTGATGTTCGTCGCCGCGCTGACAGGTATCCAAAACGCGCTCAACACCCTGGTCGCCTCGATCGCCGCCACCTACGGGCAACTGCTCGGCCTGACCCACTACGTCGCGGTGACCCGAGCCGAACCCGACCTGGTCTCGGCGACCGCCGGCCCGGCGGTGGTACCCGCGCCCGGGGCGGGCATCGAGTTCCACGACGTCTGGTTCCGCTACAGCGACGAGCACCCCTGGGTGCTGAACGGGGTCGACCTGAGCATCGCGCACGGCCGCGCGGTGGCCCTGGTCGGGCTCAACGGCGCGGGCAAGAGCACGCTGGTCAAGCTGCTGTGCCGGATGTACGACCCGACCCGGGGTCGGATCACCTGGGACGGCGTGGACCTGCGCGAGATCCCGCCCGCCGCGCTGCGGGAGCGGATCAGCGCGGTGTTCCAGGACCACATGAACTACGACATGAGCGCGGCGGAGAACATCGCGCTCGGCGACCCGGCCCACCTCGACGACCGGGACCGGATCGAGGCCGCCGCACAACGGGCGGGCATCCACGAGAAGCTGGCCGCGCTGCCGCGCGGCTACGACACGCTGCTGACCAGGATGTTCTTCAGTGAGGCGGACAAGGAGAACCCGGACACCGGCGTGGTGCTCTCCGGCGGGCAGTGGCAACGGCTCGCCCTGGCGCGGGCGTTCATCCGCGTGGGACGGGATCTGATGATCCTGGACGAGCCCGGTTCGGGCCTGGATCCGCAGGCCGAGCACGAGGTGCACACCCGGATGCGCGAGTACCGCGAGGGCCGCACCAGCCTGCTCATCTCGCACCGGCTCGGCGCGGTGCGCGACGCCGACGTGATCGTGGTGCTGGCGGCCGGCCGGGTCGCCGAACACGGCTCGCACGAGGAACTGCTCGACCGCGAGGGGCACTACGCGAAGCTGTTCCGGCTCCAGGCCGCGGGATATCAGGAGGCGAAGTGAGCGCAAGGGCACACGGGCGCACGATCGTGGTGGCCGGGACGGCGGCCGGGGCGCTGGGCGGGGCGGCGCTGCTGCTGTGGGTACGGCGGCGCTATCTGGTGGCCACGGTCGAGGGGCCCAGCATGGAGCCCACGCTCGCCCCGGGTGATCGGCTCCTGGTGCGGCGCGGTGCCCGGGTCCGGGCCGGTCAGGTGGTGGTCGTCCTGGTGCCCAATCCGGCGACGCTGCCCGGACTGCCGCCCGAGCTGCGGGAGTTGACCCCCGAGGAGCTGGCCGCGCTGCCGATGCGGCCGGAGTCGGCCCCGCGGCCGGCCGGTCGGCTGATGATCAAGCGGGCGGTGGCAGTGGGCGGCGATCGGGTGCCCCGGGAGCGGTTCCCGGTGCTGCGCGACGTGGCCGAGGAACGGGTGCCCGAGGGAGCGCTGGTCGTGCTGGGCGACAACGCCGCGTCGAGTTGGGACTCGCGCGCGTACGGCTTCGTGCACCGCGACCAGGTGGTCGGCGTGGCGGTCCGCCGGATCGCGCCGCCGGGCGGCGCGGCACGCACCACGCGCGAGGGGCTGGCGTGGACGGCACCGGCGTACGAGGATGGGGGCCTGCGTGAAACGGACACGATGGACGGCGCCTGGCGCGGGCTCGAACCTCGTTGGTTCGACGCGTACCGCGACTGATCGCGGCGGCTGACCGCCGCGGCTGAACCACCTCGGGCGAATACGCCGAATGCGGCGAATGTTCAAGCGCCGTTTCCCTCAACCTTTCGACCGGGGATCGCGACAGGATCTTGGGCGTCCCGAAAGCGAAAGGTTGTGTCCTTCATGCCCACCACCCACCGCCTGCGCACGATCGCGCCGGCCGTGGCCGGAGTCGTCGCCGCCACCGCCCTGCTGTCCGGTTGTCTCGGCAGTGACAAGAGCGACAAGAGCAGCAAGGCTCCCACCTCCTCTGCGACCGCGTCCACGAGCGCGAGTGCCACCGAGAAGGCCACCACGAGCCCGACCGGCAAGCCGACCGGCAAGGCGACCGGCCTGCCCAAGCCGACCGGCTCCGCGAGCGGCACGGCCGACGTGATCGACGCGTTCACGTACAGGACCGGCCAGTGCATCAACCAGAACGGCACCAAGACCGACGACGTGCCGTGCAGCAAGTCGCACAACGGCCAGGTCGGTCGGGCGTTCGAGCTGCCGTCCACGGTCACGCCGGAAACCCCCGGCTACGAGGACAAGGTCAGCGAGCTGTGCGAGCAGTACGTCGGCCCGATCGTCGACCGGCAGCCCGCCTCGCCGAAGATCACGTTCTCGTTCACGTACCCGCTGGACATGCAGTCTTGGCGACACGGCAACCACCAGGCGGCGTGCATCATCGAGCGCGAGGACAAGTTGCCGCTCACCACGATCATCAAGTAGCACCGACTCCGGCGGTGCCGGTCGAGGCATGACGGCCCTCGGCTCCTCGCCCCCTCCCGACCCCGGCCGGATCCGGCGCGTCGCGTACGCCCCCTCGCGACGCGTGCCGTTGCACTGGTCGAGCCCCCGTGACCGCCCACGGGGGCTCGACCGTTTTCCGGGGCCGCGCCGTGCCGCCAGGGGCGCCGTGCGGTGCCGGGGTGCGGGGGCTCGCGGGGGGCGCGGGCCTCCGCTTCAGCAGGCGCCCTTGTACAGGTACTTGCTGACGTCGGGCTGGTCGACGTTCTCCTTGGTGACGGCGATCAGGTCGGTGGAAATGGCCTTGGGGACCGGCTTCTTGTCCAGGGCGGCCACGGCCTGCTCCACGCCCTGGGCGCCGATGTCGAAGGGCTTCTGCGCGATCAGGCCCTGGATGGAGCCCTTGCGCAGCGCCTCGACCTGCTTGGGGGTGGCGTCGAACGCGATCAGCTTGACCTGGCCGGCCCTGCCCGCCTGCTCGATGCCGGTGGCCGCGCCCTCGCCGCTGAACACGTTGGCGGCGAAGACCCCGACCAGGTCGCGGTGCGAGGCGATGGTGGAGGTGACGATCGAGGCCGCCTTGGCCGGGTCGTCGTCGTTGTACTGCACGCCGAGATAGGTGATGCCGGGATGCTTCCTGATCTCGGCCTCGAAGCCCTTCAGGCGGGCGTCGGTGGTGGAGATGCCGGGCTTGACGCTGATCGCGGCGACGGCGCCGCGCTCCTGGACCTGGGCGGCCAGGGTCTGCGCGGCGAGCATGCCGCCGCGTTCGTTGTCGGAGGAGATCGCGGTCTCCCGGATCGAGCCGTCGTCGAGCTTGGTGTCCACCTCGATCACCTTCGCGCCGCGCGACTTGAGCTGCTGCTCGGGTTGGCGCATGGCCTGGGTGTCGGTCGGCGCGATCAGCACCGCGTCCGGGCTTTTGGCCGCGACCGCGTTGACCACCGGAGTCTGGAGCGACGCGTCCCACTTGTCCGCGCCGGTCACGTCGAGCTTGACGCCGAGTTCCTTGGCCTTTTGCTGCGCGCCGCAGGCCATCGAGATGTAGAACTCGTCGCCCTTGACGCCCTGGACGAAGGTGATCTTGCGCCCGCCCCCGGAGCCGCCGCCGTCGTCGCCGCATCCGCTCAGGGCGGCAGCCGCGGTCAGGGCGATGGTCACGGCGACGTAGGTCGGTGTCTTCATCGGGCAGTGCCTCCTGGCGGTGGTGGGGCGATGCGGGGGTGGTGGCGAAGGACGCTTGGCGAAGCGGCAACCGGCGTGCGTGTCATCGGCGTTGGCGGCCGCGGCGGCGCAACTGGTCGGCGTACACGGCGGCGATCAGGACGGCGCCGACCGCGACGCTCTGCCAGAACGGCTGCACGCCGAGGATGACGAAGCCGTTCTGCAGGATCGCGGGAATGAACACGCCGATCAGCGTGCCGACGACCGTGCCGATGCCGCCGAACAGGCTGGTGCCGCCCAGCACCACGGCCGCGATGGCGCCCAGCGAGTCGTTGGCGTGGCCGCCGATCGTGGTGGTGGTGAAGCGGGCGAGGGACAACACGCCGGCGAGGCCGGCCAGGGTGCCCGACAAGGCGTACACCGCGATCATGTGCCGGTTGACCGGGATGCCGGCTCGGCGCGCCGCCTCGGCGTTGGAGCCGACCGCGTAGGTGCGGCGGCCGAATCGGGTGGTGCCGAGCACGAGCGCGCCGACCCCGGTAACCAGGAGGGCGATCACCACCAGCCAGGGCACGCCCAGGATCCGGCCGTTGCCGATGGTGTCGGTGAACCGGGTGGGCACGCCCCGGACGTCCTGGCCCTCGGTCATCACCTGGGCCAGGCCGAGCGCCATCCCGAGGCTGCCGAGAGTGACGATCAGCGCCGGTACCCGGGCCTTGGCGACCAGGAATCCGTTGAACGCGCCCCACGCGGCACCGGCGGCGAGGCCGGCGAGCACGCCGAGCAGGATCGCGCCCCAGCCCGCGTCCGGGCCGGAGACGGCCGTCATCGTCTTGGCCGCCGCGACGCCCGCGAACACCAGGACCGAGCCGACCGAGAGGTCGATGCCGGCCATGATGATCACGAAGGTCATGCCGACGCCGATGATCAGCAGCACGGCGGCGTCGGTGGCCACGTTGCGCAGGTTGAACGTGGTCGGGAACTGCGACGGACGCAGAATCGAGAAGGCGGTCACCAGGACCATCAGGACCAGGAAGGTCCACCAGGTGTTGGTACGGGCGAGGCGGGGCCACAGGACGGTACGGGCGAAGGCGACCGCCGGGTGCGGACCGCGCGCCGACTCCGGGGCGGCGCCCGGCGGTTCGGGGTGATCGGGGCGACGGTCGTCGGGTCGGTGCCCGGGGTTGGCGTCCGGGTTGGTGTCCGGCTTGTCGGCCGGGTTGTCCTTGGGCAGCTGGTCGGGGCGGTCGTGGGAGTCCGGGGTGGTGGCCGTGTCGTCGCGGTTCATGCCGGCGCGCCTTCCGTGTCGAGTGTGTCGAGCGCGCCGGTCATCGCGCCGACCAGTTCCTCCACCGTGGTGTCCGCCGTGGGAAAACTCGCCACCCGGCGGCCGAGGCGCAACACCTCGACGCGGTCCGCGACCGACAACACCTCGGGCATGTTGTGGCTGATCAGCACCACCGCGATACCGTTGTCCCGGACCCGGCGGATCACGTCGAGCACCCGGCCGCGCTGAAGTACGCCGAGCGCCGCGGTGGGCTCGTCCATGAAGATCACCTTGTCCGCCCAGGCGACCGCGCGGGCGATGGCCACGCTCTGCCGCTGGCCGCCGGACAATGTCCCGATCGGCGCGTCCACGTCCTGGAGTTCGACGCCGAGTCGGCCGAACGCCTCGATCGCCCGCGCCCGCATCGTGGCCTTGTCCAGCACGCCGAGACGGCCGGCCAGGCCGCGGCGCAGCAGTTCGCGGCCCAGGAAGAGGTTGGCCGGCCCGTCCAGATCCGGGGCCAGGGCCAGGTCCTGGTACACCGTCTCGATACCCAACCCCTGGGCGTCGGTAGGGCGTTCCATGTGCACCTCGCGGCCCTCGAAGAGGATCCGGCCCCCGTCGGGGCGTTCGGTGCCGGCCAGGGTCTTGGTCAGGGTGCTCTTGCCCGCGCCGTTGTCGCCGATCAGCGCGACCACCTCGGCCGGGTAGACCGTGAAGTCGGCGCCGCGCAGGGCCTGCACCTGGCCGTATCGCTTGACCAGGCCGCGACCTTCGATCAGGGGTTGCACGTGCCCAACTCCTTCGGATTGTCGGGTCGTTCCCCGCGAACCGGCTCGGCCGGAACCGGCGGGCGCCACGCGTACGCACGTGTGTCGGGGACGGTGACGAGGGGATCCGCGCCGCCTGCCGCTGACAACGGTGTCAGTACAGTGCCGGCCACACCGGCGGGTGTCCAGGGGTTGCGCCGTCTCGGATAAGGCGGAAATCGGGTGGGGATTACGGCGATTGCCCCGACAGGTACCGGCCGAACGGATGGCCGCCGAGGACGTTCGGGGCGGGATGTCGACAGCGTGGGATGGGACGGGTACGGTCCGCATGACAACGATGTCAGAGGGAGCGTGCGGCACATGGCAGCTGAACCCTGGCCGGAACCCTGGCCGGACTCCCCCGAACACGCGGCCCGGCTCGACGCGGAATGCGACCGGCTGATCCGCTTCGCGACCGGTGCCAAGTTGGCCGGCGGCGGCTTCGGTTGGCTCGACGACGTCGGCCGGCCGCTGCCGGACGGGGTGGTGCACACGTGGGTGACCGCGCGGATGACGCACGTGTTCGCCCTGGCCCGGCTGCGTGCGGAGGCGCGTGGTTCGGCGTTCGACGCCGCCGAGGCGGACGCGCTCGTGGCGCACGGGATCGCCGCGTTGACCGGGCCGCTGCGCGACCACGAGTACGGCGGGTGGCATCCGGTCGTGGATCGCACCGGCCGACCCGCGTCGGGCGACGGCGACACCGACGTCGATCCCGAACGGCCGGACGGCAAGCGGATGTACGACCACGCGTTCGTCGTGCTGGCCGCCGCGAGCGCGTGCGCCGCCGGCCATCCCGAGGCGCCCGCGCTGCTCGCCGAGGCCCTCGACGTGGTGGAGCGTCGCTTCTGGGAGGAGGACCGCGGCGCGTGCGCGGAATCCTGGGACCGTACCTGGACCGTAGGCGAGCCGTATCGGGGCGCCAACAGCAACATGCACGCCGTCGAGGCGTTCCTGGCCGCCGCCGACGCCACCGACGAGGCCCGCTGGCGCGAGCGGGCCCTGCGGATCGCCGAGCGCGTGGTGCACGAGCACGCCCGGGCCAACCACTGGCGGCTGATCGAACACTTCGCCGCGGACTGGACGCCGCGGCCCGAGTACAACCGCGAGCGCCCCGCCGACCCGTTCCGCCCCTACGGCGCCACCGTCGGCCACTGGTTCGAGTGGTCCCGGCTGCTGATCACGCTGGCCGAGGCGCTGCCGCGGCCGCCCGGGTGGCTTCGCGCGGACGCGGTGGCGCTGTTCGACGCGGCGGTGCGGGAGGGTTGGCGCGCCGACGGTCGGCCGGGCTTCGTGTACACCGTCGACTGGTCCGGGAAGCCCCTGGTCCGGACCCGGATGCACTGGGTCGCGGCCGAGGCGATCGCGGCCGCGGCGGCACTGCGTCGGGCCTCGGGGGACGCCGACTACGATGACTGGTACCGAGTGTGGTGGGAGCATGCCGACGCCGTATTCCTGGACCGGGAGCACGGCGGCTGGCATCACGAACTCGACGCCGACGCGCGGCCCTCGGCCGACGTCTGGCGGGGCAAGCCCGACGCGTACCACGCGGTCCAGGCGACCCTGCTGCCTCGGCTCCGGTCCGCACCGACCATCGCGGAGGCGCTGCGTCGTCGGGCCGGGGGGTGAGCGCGGCGCCGTCCCGCTCCCGTCCCCCTTCCCACGCGCAACACGCACCACGCGACACGCGAGACGCACCGTGAGTGCCGGGTATGAGCCCGGTCGCCGGAAAGGAATGCGATGGCCGGCCCGACGACACCGGAGCGACCGCGCGGGCGCGGTCGCTCCACGATGAAGGACGTGGCCGCCCTCGCCGGCGTGGGGATCAAGACCGTCTCGCGCGTGATCAACGGCGAACCGAACGTGAGCGCGGTCAAGCGGCAGGCGGTGTGGGCGGCGGTCGCCGAGACCGGGTTCCGCCGCAACGACAGCGCCGCGCAGTTGCGTTCCGGGCACACCTCCAGCATCGGCCTGGTGCTGGAGGACGCCGCGGATCCCTTCTCGTCCGCGCTCACCCGCTCCATCCAGGACATCGCGCACCAGCACGGCACGGTGTTGTTCAGCGCGTCGTCGGCGGAGGACCCCGACAAGGAGCGCGACCTCGTGCTGGCCCTGTGCGCCCGGCGGGTGGACGGGCTGATCGTGGTGCCGGCCAGCGGCAGCCATACCTATCTGCTGCCGGAGATCGAGGCGGGCATGGTGTGCGTGTTCGTCGACCGGCCGCCGGGCGACATAGAGGCGGACACGGTCCTGGTGGACAACGTGGGCGGGGCCCGGACCGGCGTCGGGCACCTGGTTCGGCACGGGCATCGGCGGATCGCGTTCATCGGCGACCGGCTGGAGATCTTCACCGCGCGCGAGCGGGTGCGCGGATACCGCGAGGCGTTGACCGAGGCGGGCATCGACGTCGATTCGCGCCTGGTGTACAACGGGCCGCCGTACGGTGAGGAACTGCGCGCGTGGTTGCGGGCGATGCTGGGTGGCGCCGATCCGGCGACCGCGGTGTTCTGCGGGAACAGCCGGTTCACGGTCGAGACGGTGCGCGAGATCCGCCGCTCCCCGGTACAGCCGGCGCTGGTCGGGTTCGACGACTTCGAGCTCGCCGACATGCTCACGCCGGCGGTGACCGTGGTCGCCCAGGATCCGTTCGGACTCGGGCAGGCCGCCGCGCAGTTGTTGTTCCGGCGACTGGCGGGGGATCCGACCCCGGTCCAGCACATACACATGCGCACCCGGCTCATCCCCCGGGGTTCGGGCGAGGTGGGGCCGTGACCGCGCGAGATGCGAAGTCGGCGTACGAGCGGGGAGGTTCGGCCGTGATCACGGTGATCGGCGAGGCGTTGATCGATCTGGTCCGGACCGAGGGCGGCGCGCCCGTCGCCCATCCGGGCGGCAGTCCGGCCAATGTGGCGGTGGGCCTGGGGCGGCTCGGGGTGCCGGTGCGGCTGATCACCCGTTATGGGAAGGACGAGTTCGGCGAGTTGCTTGCCGCGCACCTGGCCGCGAGTGGGGTGGTGCCGGCGCCGGAGGGGGTGCACTCGGGATCGACGAGCGTGGCGCACGCGCGGGTGGACGCGGCGGGGGTGGCCGACTACTCCTTCGACATCGTGTGGGATCTGCCCCCCGGGGTTCGGGTGCCGGCCGAGTCGCGGTGCGTGCACACCGGTTCGATCGCGGCGACGCTGGCGCCGGGGGCCGAGACGGTACGGGAGTTGCTGGCCGCCGCGCACGCCGGGCGCCGCGCGCTCGTGTCGTACGACCCGAACTGCCGGCCGTCCCTGATGGGCGAGCCGTCGGCGGCCCGCGCGCGGATCGAGGCGCTGGTGGACCTGTGCGATCTGGTCAAGGTCAGCGATCAGGACCTGGAATGGCTGTATCCGGCGCGGTCGTTCCTCGACGTGGCGGACGAGTGGCTGGTCCGGGGGCCGGGTCTGGTCGTGGTGACCCGGGGGGCCGAGGGTGCGTACGGGGTCTGCCGGGCGGGTCGGGCGACGACACCGGCCGTGCCGGTGCGGGTGGTGGACACGGTCGGCGCGGGCGACGCGTACACGGCCGGGCTGCTCGACGCGCTCCGTCGGCGGGACCTGCTGAGCCCGAACGGGGTTCGCGACCTCGACCCGACGTCCCTGGCCGAACTGATCGTGGACGCCTCGTCGGTGGCGGCGCTCACCTGCTCCCGGCCGGGCGCGGATCCGCCGACGGCCGCAGAGGTGGAGGCGTACCGGCGGGACGCACGCCTCGGGCTTGACGATGACCGTGTGTAATCACTTGGCGACCGAGGGGAAGGGGCTTCAGGCGTCGATATTCGGACACTCGGTCGAGCGTGGGTGTCGTCGGCGGGTGGGGTGACATCGGGTCGGGGACCTCGTGATTGTCCCGTGTCGGTGCTTGGCTGGGGTGATCGGGGCGGTGGCCGATTCCGGTGGTGTCCGGTGGGTGGGAGTGGGTCCGGTAGTTGGCCGGAACGACGATCGACGCCCGTTTCGGTCACGGGTAGATGACGGCCGGCCCGGACGGTGCCGAGGCGGGATTCGGGCGCTCTACGGTAAACCCATGACTGTGTCGTCGGATGCCGACAAACAGCTCGCACTGATCGTCGAAGTCCAGGATCTGGCCCGGGAATTGGGTATCGAGGTCTGGTTGCGCGGCGGTTGGGCGATGGATTTCTACCTCGGCCGGATCACCCGGGAGCATGTGGATGTCGACTGGTTCGCGTGGGCCGAGGACGCCCCGGCGCTCACGGTCGCGTTCGCCGCGCGCGGCTTCGTGCGGTTGGCCCGGGCACCGGCCGAACAGCAGCTCGATTACACGACGGGAGACGTGGAATTGGGTTTCGCCTTCCTGGCCCGCGATCCGGAGGGCCGCGTGATCGTGGCCGGCGGCCCGTGGGCGGGCGCCCGCTGGCCGGACGGGATGCTCGACACGCCCCCCGGGAAGTTGGCCGGGGTGTCGTGTCCGATCATCTCGCCCGAGGCCCAGATCGAGATCAAGTTGATGACCCCGGTCTGGCGACCGCACCGACCGCGCCGGGCCAAGGACGCCGAGGACATCGAACGCCTGCGTGAGGGATTGGCCCGGTAGGCGGTGGGGGGTTCGCGGTGGGGACCGCGTGACCCGGGAGTGTGGGGAGGGTGGGGATGTTGGAGACGTTGGGAATGCGTTGGGGAGCGTGCCGGGCTTCACCCGGGCGGCGGCACCGATTCGGCCGTGATCCGGGTCGGGCCTCGAAGCGGGATTCGAGGCGAAATTCGAGTCGGGGAGCCGGCCGCGTCGTCGGTCGAGCGGGCTGAGACCGACATCGACAATCCGTGATTTGTATGCGGTCGCCGGTCGAGGGTGACCGGGGGATTCGGCGTGCGTCCATGCGCCCGTTGCGCTTGCGCGCTTGCGCGCTTTCGGGGATGCCGAGTCGCGGTGGGCGCGTCGGTAGGGGTGCGGGTGGTCGGGCGGGGTGCCCGGGTCCGATATCCGTGCGGGTGTCGGGCCGGGGGTGCCCCGGTCGCTACCCCTGTGGAAGGTGGGACCGGGGGCGCCCCGGTCACTACCCCTGCAGGAGGTCCGGCCGACGTGCCCGGTCGCTACCCCTGTGGGAGGTCGAGCCGGCGTGACCGGGGCGGTACCCCTGCGGGTGGTCGAACCGGGGGCGCCCCGGTCGCTACCCCTGTGGGAGGTCGAGCCGGCGTGACCGGGGCGGTACCCCTGCGGGTGGTCGAACCGGGGGCGCCCCGGTCGCTACCCCTGTGGGAGGTCGAGCCGGCGTGCCCGGTCGCTCCCCCTGCGGGTGGTCGAACCGGGGGTGCCCCGGTCGCTACCCCTGTGGGAGGTCGAGCCGGCGTGCCCGGTCGCTCCCCCTGCGGGTGGCCGGACCGGGGGTGCCCCGGTCGCTACCCCTGTGGGAGGTCGAGCCGGCGTGCCCGGTCGCTCCCCCTGCGGGTGGTCGGACCGGGGGTGCCCGGGGCGGTAGGCCTGTGGGAGGTCGAGCCGGCGTGACCGGGGCGATAGCCCTGTCGGAGTCGAGCCGGGGTGCCCGGGGCGGTGGGCCTGCGGGGGTCGGGTTGGGGTATGTGCGGTGGCAGTGGTTCGGGTTGCTTGGGGTGTGCGGGTTGGTGTGGGAGCCGGCGGGGCGCGGCCGAGCAGCGTCGACGTGGCAACCGCTTCAGCGCCGATCCGGATCGCTCCGCGTGCCGCGATCGTGCTCGGGCGGGGTTCGTGCCCGGTGTTGCCGTCCCGGGCGACCCGCGTCGGCTTTTCGGGGTCACCGTGCGCCGGAGGCGACTGTGACGGGCGGGCCGAAGCGCACGGGTACGCCCGGGGAGTAGAGCACGCTGCTCGGGGCGCCGGTGACGTTCGGGAGGCCGGCTGCGGCGATCAGGTTCTCGTCGAGGTGCAGCACCTCGGCGTGGTGCAGCGACCACTGCGGATGCGCGTTGGGCAGGTAGAGCGTGCGTCCGGCGACCGAGGTGTGCAGGCCCCAACGCGCCGTCAGGAAGTGTTCCAACGGGCCGGGTTCGGCCACCGGCGGCCCGACCCGGACCTCGACCGTCGCCGCGTGCGCCGCGCCCTCGACCCGGTGCCGGCGGGTGGTGTAGCGCACCCGGTCGCCGGCGCGCTCGATCCGCATCCGGGCCCAGCGGTAGGGCAGGCGAAGCGTGGCCCGGGCGGTCAGCACCGGCAGCAGGCGGGCGGCCTCCAGGGAGCGGAAGACCACGCCGCGACGGCCGGCGCCGTCGACGGAGTACAGCCGTACGTTGGTCTCCGGAAAGGTGCCCAGCCACGGAACGCGCGGCAGCCGCAGCAGGCCGACGTCCACCATCCGGAACGGGACCAGGCCGACGTAGGTCACCCCGTCGAGCACGTCGGGCCGGGTGCCCTCGGGGAGCAGCGGGGCGACCTCGGCGGGCGGCACGGGCCAGTGCAGGAAGGTGAGTTCGCTCCAGCGCTGGGTGAGCACCACGTGCCGGATCCCGCGCGGCGCCAACGGGGTGACGGGTTCGATCCTCATCGGGCCATGGTGGCGTATCGGCGGGGGCGGGTGTCGGCGCATCGCCCGGTGCGGGACCGGCGCCGCTTCATTGCGGGGCCTGGGCGGCGATCAGGGCCTCGCCCGCCGGGGATCGGTAGTACAGGACGGAGCGGCCGGCGCGGCGGCGCAGCACCAGGTGGGCGTCCAACAGGATCCGCAGGTGGCGGCCGACCGAGCCGAGGCCCTGGCCGGTGAGGGCGACCAGTTGGCTGGTGCTCTTGGGCGTGTCGAGGCGGATCAGTACGCCGGCCCGGCCGGCACCGAGCAGGCGCGCCAGCGCTTCGGTCCCCGCCGGTCGGGGGCCGTCGGCCAGGACGCCGGAACAGGGGTAGATCACCGCGTAGTGCCGCGCCTCGTCCCAGGCCACCCAGCCGCGCCCGGGGGTGACCGGGACGAACGACAGCCGCGCACGGCCGAGATCGCGCGGCGGGTAGTCGTACGCGTTGATCCGCAGTCGGCTCGCGCCCAGCCAGCGCATGCCCGGGCGCAGGTCGTCCAGCGCCGCCGCCCAGCCGCCGCGGCCGAGTCGATCGGTGCGGGCGACGATGTCCGCCTCGATGATCCGGCGGCGGCGCGGCCAGTCGGGGCGCACCACCACGTTCCAGACCCAGTCCAGGATGTCGGCGGCGCGGGCGGCGAGGTCGTCGCGCCGCAGCGCGGGCGGCAGTGGGCCACCCATCGACACCTCCAGGTCCGCCCGGGCGTCGGCGGCGCGGACGTCCCGGACCCGCTCCAGTTCCGTGTCGAAGCTCGGCTCCGGATCGCGCGTCGGCGGGGGTGTGAGGAAGTCGGCGTTCCAACTGCCGCCGTAGCCGATGCGCAGCAGCAGCGCGGTGATCGGATCGGCGGCGAGCCGGGCCCGGTAGGCGGGCAGGTGCGCGGCCAACCAGGCGTGCTCGCCGGGGTGGCGGGCCGTACCGCGCTCCAGGGTCTTCAGGGTCGCGGTGACCTCGGCCAGTGGCGAAACGGTGAAGCGGCTCCCCGCGAGCGTATCCGCGTCGACCTGCCACCACCCCATGCTTTCGCCTCCCGGCGAAACAGTAACGCCCCGGTCCCGCCTGCCCCGAAGCTCTCGCCATGCGCACCTACCGAGAGCTGTTCCGAACGCCGGAGTACACCCCGCTGTTCGCCGCCACGTCCGCCCATCTGGCGGCGATGACGGTGAGCGGACTGGCCCTGGGCACGCTGGTCTTCGACCGGACCGGCTCGCCGTTGCTGGCCGCGCTCGGCATGTTCGGCGGGTCGCTCGCGCAGGTGGTGGGGGCGACGGCGCTGATGTCGGCGGCCGACCGGTTGCCGCCCCGGGCCGCGTTGACCGCGACGGGCCTGGTGTTCGCCCTGGGTACGGCCGCGTTGACCCTGCCCGGGATGCCGCTGTGGGCGCTGTTCGCCATCGTGTTGGGCCAGGGCGCGGTGGCCGCGGTGGGGGGTGGGGTGCGTTTCGGGTTGTTGAACGAGATCCTGCCCCGGGACGGCTACCTGCTCGGCCGGTCGGTGCTCAACATGAGCAACGGGGCGGTACAGATCCTCGGCTTCTCGCTCGGCGCCGTGCTGGTCTCCGCGCTGTCCGCGCGCGGCACGCTCCTGGTGGGAGCCGGGTTGTACCTGCTCGCGGCGGTGGTGTCGCGGTGCGGGTTGGCGGCTCGGCCGCCGCGCGCGGCCGGTCGGCCGTCGGTGGCCGAGACGTGGCGCAACAACGCGCTGCTGTGGTCGGTGAAGCCGCGCCGCTACGTCTACCTCGCGCTGTGGGTACCCAACGGGCTGGTCGTCGGCTGCGAGTCGTTGTTCATCCCGCTCGAACCCGACCACGCGGGGCTGCTGTTCGCGGCGGCGGCGCTGGGCATGCTGGCCGGGGATGTGGTCGGCGGCCGGTTCGTGCCGGGCCCGTGGCGACACCGGCTGGGCCTGCCGATGTTGCTGCTGCTCGCCGGGCCGTACCTGCTGTTCGTGACGGATCCGGCGCTGCCGCTCGCGCTGATCGTGGTCGCGGTCGCGTCGGTCGGCTACTCGGCGAGCCTGCTGTTCCAGGAGCGGCTGATGGCCATGACGCCGGACGAGTTGAGCGGCCAGGCGTTGGGGCTGCACGCGTCCGGGATGGTGGCGATGCAGGGGGTCTGCGCGTCGCTGGCGGGCGGAATCGCGCAGGTGACGTCGCCGACCACCGCGATGGTGGTGATGGCGGGGATGTCGATCACGGTGACGCTGAGCCTGACGGCGGGGCTGCGGGCGGGGCCGGGGGCGGCGGGGGTGCCTGTGGGGTGACGTCGGTGCTGGTCGAGCGGGTGACATCGGTGTTGGTCGAGCGGCTGATGTCGGTGCCGTTCGAGAGCATGTACGCATGATCGACACCCCGGCGCCGGCCGCCGTTCTCGCCGATTTCGACGCGTACACCCAGGCCGTCGCGGCCGTCGCCGATGCCGCGCGGGCCTACTACGGCGGCGCCGAGTCCACCGTCGACGACGACACCTACGACCGCCTGCTGCGCGGGATCGAGGCGTACGAGCGGGCGCACCCGGAGCATGCGGTCGCCGAGTCGCCGGTGGGCAAGGTCGCCGCGGGGGCGCTGCCCGGCGGGGACGTGCCGCACACGGTGCCGATGCTGAGCCTGGACAACGTGTTCGACCCGGAGGGGCTGACCGCGTGGGCCGCGTTGTTGGAGCGCCGGCTGGGGCGGGCGCCGGCGGCGCTGACGGTCGAGCCGAAGATGGACGGTCTCGCGGTCGCGGTGCGCTACCGCGAGGGCCGGCTCGACCGGCTGATCACCCGCGGCGACGGCATCGCCGGGGAGGACGTCTCGCACGCGATCGGTACCATCGTCGGTCTGCCCGAGCGGTTGGCCGAGCCGGTCTCGATCGAGGTGCGCGGCGAAGTCCTGCTCACCGCCGAGCAGTTCGAGGCGGCCAATGACATCCGCCGGGAGTTCGGCGCGAGTGTGTTCGCCAATCCGCGCGGCGGCGCGGCCGGCACGCTGCGGGCCAAGGATCGGCCGTACGTGATCCCGATGACCTTCTTCGGCTACGTGGCCCTGCCGCTGCCCGACGACGAGAGCACGTTCGCGGCCGAGTTGCGCACCGCCGACCACTCGGCGGTGATGGCCCGGGTTCAGGCGCTGGGCGTGCTCACCACCGGGCGTACCGCGGCGCGGCTTCGGGTGTGCGCCACGATCGCCGAGGTGCAGGCCGCGGTGGACGAAATCGCCGCACTGCGCGCCGAGTTGCCGTTCGGGATCGACGGCGTGGTGATCAAGGCCGACGCCGCCGCCGACCAGGCCGAGGCCGGCAACGGCACCCGCGCGCCGCGCTGGGCGATCGCGTACAAACTGGCGGCCGTGCACAAGATCACCCGGCTGCTCGGGGTCGACTGGGCGGTGGGCCGCACCGGGGTGATCGCGCCGCGCGCGATTCTGGACCCGATCGAGATCGACGGCAGCATCGTCGGCTTCGCGACCCTGCACAACCCGTCCGACATCGAGCGGCGTGGGCTGATGATCGGCGACACGGTCAGCGTGTACAAGGCGGGCGACATCATCCCGTGCGTGGAGGCCCCGCTGGTGCACGCGCGCACCGGCGCCGAGACGCCGATCGAGTTCCCCACCGCGTGCCCCAAGTGCGGCGGCGAGGTGGACACCTCGCAGCAGCGGTGGCGGTGCGCCCAGGGCCGCGCGTGCGGGCTGCACGCCGGGATCCTGTACGCGGTGGGCCGCGACCAACTCGACATCGAGGGCATCGGCGGCCGGATCGTCACGCAACTCGTGGAATCCGGCGCGGTCGCCGACGTGGCCGACCTGTTCACCCTCACGCGCGAACAGTTCCTGGCCCTGGACCGGATCGACAAGATCGCCGACCGGCTGATGGCGGGCATCGAGGAGGCCCGGACGAAGCCGCTGAGCCGGGTGTTGTGCGCGCTGGGGGTGCGGTTGACCGGGCGCTCGATGTCCCGGCGGATCGCCCGCCACTTCGGCACGATGGACGCGATCCGCGCGGCCGACGTGGAGGCGATGGCGCAGGTCGAGGGGATCGGGCCCGGGAAGGCGGCGGTGATCGTCGCCGAACTGGTCGAACTCGCGGATGTGATCGACAAGTTGGTGGCGGCTGGGGTGAACATGACCGAGCCCGGGGTGGTGCCGGGTGCGGATGCGGGCGCGCGCGGTGATGCGGGGGCGGATTCGGGCTCGGGTTCGGGTTCGGGAGCGGGTTCGGGTGTGTCGGCGGGCTCGGAGTCGGCCGCCGCGGGCGAGGCCGGGCCGCTGGCGGGCATGGCCGTCGTGGTCACCGGGGCGATGACCGGTGCGCTCGCGGCGCTGTCGCGCAACGAGATGAACGAGTTGATCGAACGCGCCGGTGGCACCGCCTCGTCCGGGGTGTCCAAGAAGACGGCGCTCGTGGTCGCCGGGGACAAGGCCGGATCCAAGCGTGCCAAGGCGGAGCAACTGGGCGTGCGGATCCTGACGCCGGAGGAATTCGCGGAACTGGTGGGGGCGTTGCTTCCGTCCTGACCGACAGGGGCGCCGGCATTCGCGTCGATACCCGTCCCCGGGACGGTGGTTGGGGCGATCCATAGCAGATCGACGAACACCGTGAGGTGAATAGGACGATATCGGTGTGCGAAGTCTCGGACGCCGGCATCGTCGCGTTCGGGAGCCGGTGGTGGCCGGGAAGGTTCGCAGCGCGCGGGACCGCCGGGCCGCACCACCCTTCGACGACGAATGGAGTCCCCATGGTCGAGGCACACCCCCCGCGAATACCGCTGCCGTTCGCCCTCGACCGCAATCCGCACGCGCCCGAGGCGGAATGCCGGCTGCTCGACTGGGCCCGACGCCACGACCTGCTCGACTCCGCCGACGCCGAGAAACGGCTGGTCGGCGCGCGGCTCGGGGATCTCGCCGCCTACACGCACCCCGACGCCGAGCCCGACCGGCTGGTGCTGTACGCGCAGTTCATCGCCTGGCAGTTCCTCACGCACGACCGCTACGCCGAACCGGACGAACGCACCGCAACCGGCCGGGAGCACCTGACGGCCCAGGTCGAGCCGGTGTACCGCACGGGCCGCGCCGATCCCGCCGCCGGGCCGATGGCGCGGGCGCTCGCGGACATCCTGGGGCGGGTGTATCCGGCCATGAGTGCGGACTGGCGCGAGCGCTTCGTCGTCGAGGGCCTGGAGACCCTGCGACACGTGTTGCCGCGTCCTCCGGGCGGCGCACGCACGGTAGGGCGGGATCATGCCGGTGGGGTCGAGGCGTATGTGCGGCATCGGCGGTTCGCCTGTGGCCAGTTCCCGTGTCTGCTGCTGGACGAGTACATGGCGGGCGGGGAACTGCCGGTGGAGATTCGGGACGGCGCGGCGTACGACGATGTGCGGAACGCCCAGGCGGATGTGGTGTCCTGGACGAGCGACTACTACGCGTCGCGAGACAGCGCGGGTCCCGGGGCGGGTTCGGGGGCGGATTCCGGGGCGGATGTGGCCACCGACCTGGTCGGTGTGCTCGCGTACACGGAGCATGTGGGTCGCGCGCATGCGGAATCGGCGGTGGCCGCGCGGATCCAGGATCGGGTGGCCGACTTCCTGAGCGCACGCCGGGAGTTGCAGGGACGCGGGAGCGCGGCGGCGTTGGCGGACCCGGCCACCGATCTGGTGCTGAGGCGCTGCGTTTCGGCGATGCACCATCGGATGGCGGGGACGGAGGCCTGGGCGTGGGAGAACGTCCGGTCGATCGGCGGTCGGCGGGGGGCGGCCGGTGCGGGTGGTGCGCGCGGCGCCGAGGGTGGCCTGCGCGTACCGGAGTTCGTGGAGGACCTGTTGGATGTCCGAGGCCGCCCGCGCGGTTGGGACGGCGGCGCGGCAGGCCACCGCTGGCCGTAGACATCGACGGACCCCATCGCGCGGATGGTGAACCCAACGCGGCCCGCCGTCCTCAAACGCCGGACGGGCTGGATCTGGTCCCGCCGCGTCGCATGGTGAGCCCGAAGCGGCTCGGCGTCCTCAAACGCCGGACGGGCTGGATCTGGCGACTTCCAGGAAACCGGCTGCGGTGCGCGGCACGGGGTCCCGCCGCGTCGCGTGGCGAGCCCGAGGCCGCTTGGCGTCCTCAAACGCCGGACGGGCTGGAGGAGTTGGCGGCACTGGGACTTCGGCTGCGGAACACGGCGGGGTGGTCCTGCCACGTCGCGCGGCAGACGCGAAACGGCTCGGCGTCCTCAAACGCCGGACGGGCTGGAGGAGTTGGCGGCACTGGGACTTCGGCTGCGGAACGCGACACGGTGGGCCCGTCACCCCCACGTGGTGAGCCCGAGGGCCGCCTGCCGCCCTGATTCGCGCGCGGTTTGCGCTTTTGGTTGCGGAGTGCCGGTCCGGGGGTCGGCCCGAGGAGGTGGTGGCCGCCGGCGTTCGGTGCGTGGCTCGGGTGTTTCCGGCGCGCGTCGCGTCTTGGGTTGCGGGTGGCCGGTCCGGGGTCTGTCCGAGTCGATGATGGGCCGCCGCCAGCGTTCGGGGCTCCAAGACTCGAAACCCCCGACGAGACGGCCGCGTTGCTCGGCGAAAACCGGCTGGCAACGGGGGGCGGGGAGGGCGGCCGGGTCGAGTCCTCCGGGCAACCTTTCGAGGGGGCAGGGCGCTTGCGGCGCACGTCGCGCCTTGGGCTGCCGGTGGCCGGTCCGGGGTCTGTCCGAGTCGATGATGGGCCGCCGCCAGCGTTCGGGGCTCCAAGACTCGAAACCCCCGACGAGGCGGGTGTGTCGGTCGGCGAAAACCGGCTGGCAACGGGGGGTAGGGAGGGCGGCCGGGTCGAGTCCTCCGGGCAGCCTTTCCGAGGGGGCCGGGCGGTCCCGACAAGCGTCGCGCCGTTGGTGGCGGGTGGCCGGTGCGGGGCCGGTCCGAGTCGATGATGGGCCGCCGCCAGCGTTCAGGGCTCCAAGACACGGGGCTCCCGACGAGACGGGTGTGTCGGTCGGCGAAAACCGGCTGGCAACGGGGGCAGGGAGGGCGCTCGGGTCGAGTCCGCCGGGGAGCCTTTCGAGGCGGCTGGGCGCTTGCGGCGCACGTCGCGCCGTTGGTTGCGGGTGGCGGGTGCGGGGTCTGTCCGAGTCGGTGATGGGCCGCCGCCAGCGTTCGGGGCTCCAAGACACGGGGCTCCCGACGAGACCGGTGTGTCGGTCGGCGAAAACCGGCTGGCAGCGGGGGCAGGGAGGGCGGCCGGGTCGGGTTCTCCGGAGGGCCTTCCCGAGGGGGTCGGGCAGGGTAGTTCGAGGTGCGGTGGGCGGGTGAGGGGTGAGAGTTCACGGAACTGGACGGCGTGGGGTGTCGTGGCCTCGGTGTGAGAGGAAACCGCAGGTCAGCGCGGATGGGCGGCGGTTTCGGGTGTCTCGGGATCCGGTTCGGCGCCCGTCGGGCACTTTCGGTCTCCTCGGCGGCCTCTGCGAGGTTGCAGTGCCCGAAGTTGGCTTCGACCGGGCAGTTTCGGTCTCCACTGGGGCGTTGAGGGGGCCGGAGCGCACGAAACCGGCACTCGACGCCCGGCTTTCCACCCCGGCACCACAAAACCGCAGGTCACCGAAACCCGAAGCCCACAACCACCCGCCGGGATCCGGTTTCGAGCCCCAGCCCCTCCCCAACACCCCCGAAACGCCCCGACCCCCTCGGGAAGGCCCTCCGGAGAACCCGACCCGGCCGCCCTCCCTGCCCCCCGCTGCCAGCCGGTTTTCGCCGAGCAACGCGCTGGTCTCGTCGGGAGCTTCGAGTTTCGGAGCCCCGCACGCTGGTGGCGGCCCATCATCGACTCGGACCGGCCCCGGACCGGCCACCCGCAGCCCAAGGCGCGACGTGCGCCGCAAGCGCCCGGCCCCCTCGGAAAGGCCCCCCGGCAGACTCGACCCGAGCGCCCTCCCTGCCCCCGCTGCCGGCCGGTTTTCGCCGACCGACACACCCGCCTCGTCGGGAGCTTCGAGTCTTGGAGCCCCGAACGCTGGCGGCGGCCCATCACCGACTTGGACCGGCCCCGCGCGGGCTACCCGCAGCCCAAGGTGCGACGTTCGTCGGAAGCGCCCGGTCCACTTGGGAAGGTTCCTCGGGTGACTCAGGGTGGGGTTGGGGTCGGGGCTTCGCGTGCGGTCCGGATCTCGCGTGCCGATGGCGGTGGGCGGTTCGGGATGCATCGGGTGGGTCACGGTTTTCACCGCCGTTCCGTGCGAGTGGGTCAGGACTGGTTCGCGTGGTGGCCATACCCCGCCGGGCCACCTCGGCGGCACACCCGTACTGCCCCGCTGAGGCCGCGAGTTCGCCGTGTCGGGCGGCCCGGGTCGGGGCGCCTGTGTGCGGTTTCGGTGGGGTGAGCGCGTTGTGGGAGTTCGCGGACATGTGCGATGGATCCCCGACGGACGTGCCGGTCCCCGTCGGGTAGTGTTGCCGCCGCGCCCGGTTCGGGGCGCGGATCGGACTCGGCGTCGAGGAGGTGGGACCCATTACCGCTGTTTCAGGTCGGGTGCTCTTCTTCCACGACCGTGCGGCCTCCCTGGCATAGGTGAGCCCGCGAGAGCACCCTTCGGCATCCCGAAAGGCTCCAAGGCTCTCATGTCTGATTCCTCCGTCTCCCCGATGTCCTCGACGGCGTCCATCGTTGCCGCGCTTCGTGCCGCCGGTTGTGTATTCGCCGAGGACGAGGCGCGGTTGCTCGTCTCCACCGCCGTCGATCCGGCCGAACTCGCCGCCATGGTGGATCGCCGGGTGGCCGGCCTCCCGCTGGAACACGTGCTCGGCTGGGCCGAGTTCCGCGGCCTGCGGATCGCCGTCGACCCGGGCGTGTTCGTCCCGCGCCGGCGTACCGGGTTCCTGGTCGAACAGGCCGTCGCGCTGGCCCGTCCGGGCGCGGTCGTGGTCGACCTGTGTTGCGGCTCGGGCGCGTTGGGCGCGGCCGTCACGGCCGAGGTGGCCGGCGTCGAGGTGTACGCCGCCGACATCGACCCCGCCGCGGTGCGGTGTGCGCGGCGCAACATCGCGGCGGATCGGGTGTACGAGGGCGACCTGTACGAACCGTTGCCCACCCCGTTGTGCGGCCGGATCGACGTCCTGATCGCCAACACCCCGTACGTGCCCACCGACGACATCCAGCTGCTGCCCTCGGAGGCCCGGATCCACGAGCCCAGGGTGGCGTTGGACGGCGGCTCGGACGGCCTGGACGTCCAGCGTCGGGTCGCCGCGGCGGCACCGGGTTGGCTCGCCCCCGGCGGCGGGCTGCTGGTCGAGACCAGCGAGCGGCAGACGGCGCTCACGGTCGAGGTGTTCCGCGCAGCCGGCTTGCGCACGCGCGTGGTCGAGTCCGAGGAGTTGTACGCCACGGTCGTGATCGGCACGCGGGTGGACGGTTAGGGGCCCGGCGAGCCGGAATGCCCGGCCCCCCGCTCGACCCGGCCTACTCCGAGCCGTCCAGCGGACAGTCCATGCCGGTGTCGATCTCCTCCATCTCGACACCGACCTCGACCCCGGCTCCGGCTCCCGTTCCGGCCCCGGCTTCGGATACGTCCGTCCCCGCCGCCTCCGCTCGGGCGCTTGCGCAGACCCCGCTCAGGCCGTCCCGGATGCTTCGGCCGATCTCGGCCATCGAGGCCACCTGGAGCGGCGTCAACGCGTCGAAGACGTGTTCTCGAACGGTGGCCGCGTGGGTCGGCTCGGCCTCCGCCAGGGCGGTCAGGCCGGCGTCGGTCAGATGTGCGACCCAGCCCCGCCGATCCCCCTCGGCGGGGCCCCGGGAGACCCATCCGGACTTCTCCATGGCGGTCACGGCGTGCGACAGCCGGCTACTGGACGACAACGACGCGGCGGCCAGCTCGCTCATCCGCATTCGACGATCCGGCGATTCGGCGAGCAGGCCCAGGATCTCGAAGTACGTCATCGGCATGCCCGCCTCGCGGCGCATCCGTCGGTCCAGATGGGCGGCGAGTTCCCTGGTGCCGGTGAAGTACGACCGCCAGATCTCGTGCTCGGAGGTGGTCAACCGATCGTCGTCGTTCATGGGAACAGCATAAGACTTGTTGAATCCTCAACTTGCTGATGCTATGTTGCTGAGCGTTCAACAACCCCGGCGCGGAACATCGCGGCGGACCGACCCACCCCATCGCAGCACTTCCCAAGGAGTTCCCATGACCACCTCCGTCGAGACCATCCCCGGCTACGTCGCGGGCAACTGGACCATCGACCCGGTCCACTCGGACGTCTCGTTCTCGGTACGTCACCTCGGTGTCGCCAAGGTCCGCGGGCGCTTCGACACCTTCGAGGGCACGATCGTCACCGCAGAGAACCCGCTGGAGTCCTCGGTCACCGCCTCCATCGAGACCGCGTCGGTCAACAGCAACAACAAGATGCGCGACGACCACATCCGCAACGAGGACTTCCTCGACACGGACGGGTTCCCGACGCTGACCTTCACCTCCACCGGTCTGCGTGCCGAGTCCGCGCTGGTCTACCAGGTCGACGGCGACCTGACCCTGCGCGGCGTGACCAAGCCGGTCACCCTCGAGCTCGAACTGAACGGCTTCGGCACCGGTTTCGACGGTAGCCCGGTCGCCGGCTTCACCGCCACCACCGAGATCAGCCGCGGCGACTTCGGCGTCACCGGCGGTGCGGCGGGCGCGGCGGTCGGCGACAAGATCACCATCGTCCTGGAAATCGAAGCCAAGCAGGCGTGACCCCCGCCTGTAGCCCGACCCCGCCCACGCCGAGCCCCGGTGCGCCCGCTTCCCGAAGCGCACCGGGCCCGGCGAACCCGGCGGGTCCGGTGTCCGGCGGGCTCGGGGACGCTACAGGCGCGGCGAAGTGGCAGCGGTGATCCCGATCCGGACGAGGTCGGCGCGCAGCGTCGGAGTGTCCGTGTAGTGGAGGGACTCGATGCCCAGGGCCCGGGCCGCCGTCAGGTTCTCCGGTCGGTCGTCGATGAACAGCAGTTGGTCGGGGCGCGCGTCGAGCCGCTCGCACAGGTGGAGATAGATGCGCGCGTCGGGCTTGGCCAGGCCCAGGTCCGCGCTGAACACCCGGTGTCGGAACAGCCGTGACCAGTCCTGCTCCTCGATGTGCCGGGCCATTTCGATCGGGGCGTTCGAGAGCAGCGCGAGGCCGACGGGGTCGGCATCGCCCGCGGGCTCGGCCAACTCGGCCAACAGGTCGAGGGTGTCCCGGTTCAGGTCCATCCAGACCGCCAGATCGGCGGCCACGAGCACGTCGAGCCGAGCCGCGTCCGGCGTCGGACGGCCCAGCCGGGCACACACCCCGCCCCAGAACCCGGCGGCATCCAGCGTGCCCGCGTCGTAGTCGATGCGATCCGGCCAGTACGCGGGCCACAACTCGGCCGCGGTGACCCCGACGACACCGGCCAGGGCCTCGCTCGCCGCGTCGGAAGGCGGGACACAGATGACCCCGCCGAAGTCGAAGACGATCCATCGGGTACCCATGGGCGCTCCCTCCGTTGACTTTCGAACATCCGATACGTTTGATTGAACGCATGGAAAGTGCGGAACGTCAACAAACGCTCATTGAACGGATGCGTACGACGGAGCGCGTCACGGTCGCCGAGTTGGCCGAGGAGACCGGCTGCTCCGAGATGACCATCCGCCGCGACCTCGACCAACTCGCCGAGCGCGGTGTGCTGCGGCGGGTCCGGGGCGGGGCGGTGAGCCTGATGTTGCGCGGCGAGGTGCCACCGTTCGGCGTCCGGGAGCACGAGGCGACCGAGAGCAAGCGCCGCATCGCCGCCGAGCTGGACTCGCTCGTCACCGACGGCGAATCGCTGATCCTGGACAGCGGGACCACCGGCCTGGCCATCGCCCGCGTCCTGGCCCGCCGCCGGGTCACCGTCGTCCCCCTCGACCTGCACGCGGCCCGGGTCCTCGGCGACGCGCCCGACGTACGCCTGCTCGTCCCGGGCGGCCGCAGCACCCCGGGCGCGCTCAGCCTGAGCGGCCCCCTCACCGAGAACTCGCTGCGCACGCTGCGGGTGGACACCGCCGTCCTCGGCGTCTGCGGCATCTCCGTCGAGCACGGGCTGACCGCCCACGATCTGGACGAGATCCCCGTCAAACAGGCGATGATCGCCTCGGCGCAGCGGATCGTCGCGGTCTGCGCCGGGGCCAAGTTCGGCCGTACCGGCCTCGGTCACGTCTGTCCGGTGACCGACCTCGACATGGTGATCACCGATGCGGACGCGCCGACCGAGGCGGTCGAGCGACTACGCGACCTGGGCGTGGACGTACGGGTGGTCTGACACCGTCGCAAGCTCGGAATGCTCCGTGCCCCGCACCCTTTCCCACGACCGCGCCGTCGGCACCACCGGCGATGATGGAGAAGATGCGCACGGGTACGCACACGGGTACGCACACCGGTACGGACAGAAGCACATACAGAGGCACATACGGAACCAGAGGCATATGCGGAAGCAGGAGCAGAGGCCGGAGAGTCTTCGGTGAACGCCGCGGACGGCTGGGAGCCTGTCGTTCGGCTGGTGCGGGCGGTGTTGGGGGACGACGTCGTCGGGGCCTACCCGCACGGGTCCGCCGTGGCGGGCGGGTTGCGGCCGGACAGTGATCTCGACGTGCTCGTCCTGGTACGCCGGGCCACCACCCTCGGGCAGCGACGGGCGCTGGTGGACGGGCTGTTGGAGATCTCCGGCGCGCGGGCGCGGGGCGGACCCGCGCGGCCCGTGGAGTTGACCGTCGTGGTGCACGACGAGGTGCGGCCGTGGCGGTATCCGCCGCGACGCGAGTTCCAGTACGGGGAATGGCTGCGCGAGGCGTACGAGCGCGGGCAGACACCGGGGCCGACGGTGGATCCCGATCTCGCGCCGTTGCTTACGATGGTGTCGGCGGGCGGGGTCGCGCTGCTCGGGCCGGCACCGCACGAGGTCCTCGATCCGGTTCCGCGGCGGGACCTGGAACGGGCCGTCGTCGCCGGCATCCCGGACCTGCTCGACGAGCTCGAATCCGACACCCGGAACGTGTTGTTGACCCTCGCCCGGATCTGGACCACGCTCGCGACCGGCGCCATCGTGTCGAAGGACCGGGCCGCCGACTGGGTGCTCGGGCGCCTCCCGGCCGAGCACCGGGCGCCGCTCGACCGGGCCAGGGCCGGCTACCTGGGCATCGAGCGGGATCGATGGGACGAACTGCGGCCGCAGGTACGGGCGCACGCCGCGTATGTCGTCGCCGCGATCGAGCGTCTGGTCGCCGCGGCGGAGGGAGATCGGTACGCCGGGTGAGCCCGCGCCTCACAGGGGCGGAGCGGATCGAGCCGAGTCGGCCGCCGGCCCGTGATCAGCCAGATCGGGTACCCGCGCAGATAGTCCTCGAGGCCGTGGTCGAGATGAGCCGCGAAGGCCCGCAGCGTCGCGGGGTCATGGTAGGCCGGATCGGGATGGGCGAGACGGGCGTCGATCCAGCCGCGCCGGAGCCGCCGGCCGGCCCGGCGGCGGCCACCCCGAGGAAGTCGCACACCTCGCGCGGCCGCCGCCCGTCGTCGGCCGGGAGATGGGCGGCGGCCATCCGGGCGTTCGGGCGCACATCGGCCGCGCCGATGACGAAGGGCCCCGGGACGCTCAGCCAACTCCGTTCATTCCAGCGGCCGTTGCCGAACCGGCGACCGTCGCCGAGCCGGTCGCCGACGGCGTCGAGCGCGTCGAGCGCCTGGTGGGCCGGCGGCAGCGGATCCCACTACGCGAGGCACGGGTCCCACCCGGCGACCCGGCGGTTGTACCCGAGCACGGCCCACGCCTTCCGCGCATCCCGCGACGGCGGCGACCACGAAGGCCGCGGCCCCGTCACAACCGCCCCCGCGTCGAGCCGGCGCCCGGCTACTCGGCAACCGCCGAGCCGACGGCCGCCGCCCCCGCTCGGGCGCGCGGCGGCCGGATCCCCAGCACCGCGCATGCGGCCGCGACCGACGGCCCGACCAGCGGCCGCAGGTCCTCGTACCCCTCCAGCGCGGCCAATGGAACGGTGAGCGCGGCCAGCGCGGCCAGCGCCCGCACCTCGCCGACCATGGCGTCCTCGGCGTCGCTCCGGTTCAACGCCCGCTGGGTACGCCGCCGGCAAGCCAGCACCCGCGCGCCCAGCACGGGCTGGGCCCGGAAGGTACGGTCGAACATCAGCACGGTGAGCAGGCGCCGATCCCGCGCATACAACTCACCCATCGCGACGAGCAGGTCACGGGTCGCGGCGGGCGAGAAGTCGTGCCCCTCGGCCCGGTCGAGGATCGCCTCCAACTCCTCGACGGCCGGCTCGACCAGGTCGGTGAGGATCTCTTCCTTGGTGTGGAAGTAGTAGTAGAGGGCGGCTTTGGTCACGCCCATCGCGTCGGCGATGTCCTGGAGCCGGGTCGCGCCGTAGGTCCGCTCGGCGAACAGCGTCAGTGCGGCATCTCGGACGCGGCGCCGGGTGTCGCCTCGTTGACCGGTCACGCGCGCATCCCTTCCCGGCGGCGGTGAACGCCTTCGCGCCCCCGCACGGCACCTGCTTGCGAGATCTTCTACCGATACCGGCTACCGAGATCCGGTTCCAAGACCTGCCGCAAAACCTATTTCTACTGTACGGCCAGTAGAAAGTACGCCCCACGTAGTACGCGCGGCCAGAACCTCCGAAGGACGTCCGCGGGGTTGATCGCGGGAAATAATTTCTACTGTCCGGCTAGTAGAAATGCTCGGCCGGACGGGGCCGCGACCTGCTCGCACATGCCCTCACCTGCCTTCTCCTGCTCTCACCTGCCCCTGTCTCTCCTTCGCCTTTCCGTCACGCATATCCAACCCGGCGGTTTCGACACGTGTCGTCCGGGTCGATGCCACACGTCCCGCCCCGTCCAGTCCCGACTCGCCTGAGCCTGGAGACCCCTTTCATGGCCACTTTCCTGTATCGACTCGGCCGGAGCGCCTTCCGGCGGCGGCGCTTGGTCGTCCTGCTCTGGGTGGCGATCATCGCCCTCGTCGGGTTCGGCGCCGCCAACGCGTCCGCGCCCGCCGCCAAGCCGTTCACCGTGCCCGGCATCGAGGCGCAAAAGGCCGTCGACCTGCTCGGCGAGCGCATGCCCGAGGCGGCGGCCGACGGCGCCAGTGCGCGGATCGTCTTCCGCGCTCCCGCCGGCCAGCAGATCGACTCCGCCACGAACAAGGCGGCCGTCGAGCAGGTCGTCGGCGCGCTCAAGGGCAGCGACCAGGTGGCCGCCGCCGACGACCCGTTCACGGCAGGCACGGTGAGCAAGGACCACACCACGGCCTACGCCGCGGTGTCCTACCAGGTCTCCGGCGACACGCTGAAGGACGCCACCCGCGACAATCTGGAGCACGCCGCGCAGAAGGGCCGCGACGCGGGCCTGACCGTGGAGGTCGGCGGCGACGCGCTGCAGGACGACTCCGGTCCGGGCAACGGCGAGATCGTCGGCATCGCGATCGCGGCCGTCGTACTCGTGATCACCTTCGGCGGCCTGGTCGCCGCGGGTCTGCCGATCCTCACCGCGCTGCTCGGCGTCGCGGTCGGCGTCGGCGGCATCACCGCCCTGGCCGGCGTGTTCGACCTCTCCCCCACCACCTCGACCCTGGCCATGATGCTCGGCCTGGCGGTGGGCATCGACTACGCGCTGTTCGTGGTCTCGCGCTACCGCAACGAACTCACCAAGGGCCACGACCCGGAGGACGCCGCCGGCCGGGCGGTCGGCACCGCCGGCTCCGCGGTGGTCTTCGCCGGCCTCACCGTGATCGTCGCGCTCGCCGGCCTCGCGGTGGTCAACATCCCGATGCTGACCGAAATGGGCCTGGCCGCGGCCGGGACGGTGGCGGTGGCCGTACTGGTCGCGCTCACCTTCGTCCCCGCCATCCTGGGCTTCGCGGGCAAGCGCATCTTCGGCCGCAAGGCCCGCAGGAAGGCCGAACTGCTCGCCGCCGAGGCCGCCGAGGGCGGCAGCGTGCACCGACGGGCCGCGGAGAAGCCGAACATGGGTACCCGCTGGGCCCGGTTCGTCCTGCGCCACCCGATCCGGGTGCTCGTGATCGCCGTACTCGGCCTGGGCACCCTCGCGATTCCCGTCGGAAGCATGCAGCTCGGCCTGCCGGACGACGGCGTGAAGTCGACCGACACCACCCAGCGTCGCGGCTACGACCTGCTGACCGAGAGCTTCGGCCCCGGCTTCAACGGACCGCTGCTGGTCGTGGTGGACGCCGCGAAGAGCAACAACGGCAAGGCGGCGGCGGCCGAGGTCACCCAGGCGCTCGGCAGGGTCAAGGGCATCGCCTCGGTCGGCGAGGCCACGTTCAACAAGGCGGGCAACACCGCCATCATCGAGGTCACGCCGAACTCCAAGCCGAGCAGCAACGCCACCAAGGACCTGGTGCACGCGATCCGCGACACGGCGGACCAGACCAAGGCCAGGACCGGGGCGGAGACCCTGGTCGGCGGCGCACCGGCGCTGAACATCGACTTCTCCCAGCGCCTGAACGACGCGCTCCTGCCCTACCTGGCCCTGGTCGTCGGCCTCGCGATCCTGCTGCTGATGGCGGTCTTCCGGTCGGTCCTGGTGCCGATCAAGGCGGCCGGCGGCTTCCTGCTCTCGGTGGTGGCCTCGCTCGGCGCGGTCGTCGCGGTGTTCCAGTGGGGCTGGCTCGGCAGCCTGATCGGGGTCGACCAGACCGGGCCGATCATGAGCATGATGCCGATCTTCCTGGTGGGCATCGTGTTCGGCCTGGCGATGGACTACGAGGTGTTCCTGGTCACCGGGATGCGTGAGGCGTACGTCCACGGCGAAAGCCCCCGGCAGGCCGTGGTCAGCGGATTCCGCCACGGGGCCCGGGTGGTCACCGCGGCGGCGCTGATCATGATCGGGGTGTTCGCCGGCTTCATCGGGGCGCCCGATTCGATGGTCAAGATGATCGGCTTCGGGCTCGCCTCGGCGGTGCTGTTCGACGCCTTCGTGGTCCGGATGACGATCGTGCCCGCCGTCCTGGCCCTGCTGGGCAAGTCCGCGTGGTGGCTGCCGGGTTGGTTGAACCGGCTGATCCCGAACGTCGACGTCGAGGGCGAGGGGCTGCGGAAGTACCTCGGGGACGACGACGCGAACGCGGCGCCGGTGGGCGCGGATGCGTCTCGACGGGACCGGGATCCGGATCTGGATCTGGACACCGTGAAGGTGTGATCCGGATGACCGGGGTCTGATCCGGCCGGACAAACGACGACGGGGTGTGCCCGGGCTTCGGCTCGGGCACACCCCGTCGTCGTGCTGCCGCGGTGGCGGCGCGGGTCGGTCGGATCAGGTCGCGACCGGCTGCTGCTCCCGGGGCTCCCCGGGCTCTCGCGACTCCTCGGGCTCCCGGGGCTCCCCGGGCTCCCGCGCCTGCTTCGGGATTGTCGTGCGGAGTTGGAGGTGGTGGTCCGCCACGGTCATCGCGGCGAGTACGACCGTGGCGGCGGCGAGCGTGGCCCAGCCGGCGCCGGCCAGTGGGGCGGTCAGCGGTACGACCACGACGGCCGCGCCGATTTGCGCCACGATCGAGCCGGTGCCGAGTACGTGGCGATGCCAGGCGTGGCCGAGCAGGAAGACCGCCACACCGCTGCCCAGCCACCAGCGGTTGGTGTCGGTACCCAGGTGGTGGATGCCGTCGGAGATGCCGGCCGCGACCAGCACGATGCCGGCGATCATCACCGCGTGGGCCAGGCCGAACGCCACATAGCCGAGCATCTGGCGGCGTTCCACCGACGCCTCGGACATGGCCCGCACGGTGCGCTCGTCGTCACCGCCGAAGTAGGTCCACCAGATGCCGGTGGCGACCGCGATGCCGAGCAGGATGCCCCCCGCGAGCTTCCAGTCGACCGGCCGCCCGCCCGCGCCGATGCCGACCGCCACGACCGACTCGCCGAGCACGATCAGGATGATCAGGCCGTGGCGCTCCACGAAGTGGTGCGGCTCGACCACGAATCCGCGGATCCGGCCGATCACCATCGACAGGTACAACACCGTCACCGCACCGGCCCAGCACACCCAGGTCCCGACGTCGGACAGGTGCGGCGCGATCAGGATCAGTACGCCGCCGACCGCGTTGAACGGGGCCAGCCGCAGGATCCCGGCACGGGCCGACGGCTCGGCGGCGGTCAGGAACAGCGCGACGTGCATCCCGACCGCGACGAGGAAGGCGAGGCCGAACGCCCAGCCGTCGGGGTCGAACGCGTACGGCAGATCCAGGCCCATCACGAAGAACGCGGTCATGGTCAGCGCGAGCAGCAACCGATGCACCACCGCGTCGGGCCGCACCGCGTTGGTCAGCCAACTGAACGCGCCGAACATCCACCACAGCGCGGCCAGCGGCAACATCCCCTGGAACAGGCCGGACCAGCCCGGGTGGGACTCCACCTGGTGGGTGGCCTGGGTGAGGACGAAGACGAAGACGAGGTCGAAGAACAGCTCGATCGGGGTGACGCCGGTGGACTGCTCCGGTTCGTCGGGGGGTTCGATCGGGTCGTGCGGGAGGTCCATGGGGATGGAAAGGGGCGGCTCGGCGGCGGTCGTGGTGGGCGCGTCGCCGGTGGCGGTTGGCGGGTGGTCGTGCGGGTCGCGGTCCGGTGGGGTCGGGGAGGGGTTCATGCGGTCACTTCCAGGTGTCTTGCGAGCATGCTTCCTTCGATCCCGACACGCGTCGCGGCCGCCGGCCGCGAGCCGGTCGGGCCGCCCGAACCTGCGCGGGTGGTCGAGTTCGGGTCGTACGTGCGAGGGCCCATCATCATCGCGCCGCGCGTTCCGGGACAGCGGAAATTCTCACGTTCGCGGTCGGCGTATCCGGGACGCGCGGAGATGGGCCGGGATGTGCTGCGGCGGACCGGATTTCCGGTCCGCCGCGGGGGTCGGGTGCTCGTGTTCCGGTGCTCAGGTGCTCAGGTGCTCATGAGCACAGGATCAGCAGCGAGGTGACCACCGTGCACGATGCCGACGAGGAGTTGTTGCCCGGGTTGGGGTCGTTGGGTGTGCTCGCCGTGCGGGTCGCGGTGACCTCGTAGCCGAGGCCCAGGTTGAGCAGGTCGATCGGGGCGGTGAAGTGGCGGGTGGTGGTGGCGCCCTTGGCCAGCGGGCCGACGGTGCAGGTCACCGTGCGGTTGGCCACCGCGCAGTCCGGTGAGGTCGCGGTCATCGGCGACGGCAGCGGTGCGGTGACGGTCGCCGAGGCGAGTGCGTTCGGGCCGCGGTTGGTGACGGTGACGGTGTAGTCGATGTGTGCGCCGAACAGGCCGCCGACGCCGTTGGCCCGGAGCACCACCGACACGTCGGCCGCGCTCGCGATGTAGGTGTAGCGGTCGGCCGGCACGGCCGCGCTGGTGCCGCCGGCGGTGGTCACCCGGACGTCGACCTGGCCGGCCGGACCGGGCGGCGCGGTCGCGGTGCAGGTGGTGGCGGTGCAGGTCACGGCGGTGGCGGGGCGGCCCGGGCCGAAGGTGATGCCGGTCGCGCCCGCGAGGCCGGTGCCGGTGACGGTGACCATCGTGCCGCCGGTGTCGGGGCCGGAGTTCGGGCTCACCGCGGTGACCGTGGGGGCGGGCACGTAGGTGTAGCGGTCGGCGGCCGAGGTCGCGCTGGTCCCGCCGGGGCCGGACACGGTGATGTCGACGGTGCCGGGTGCGCCGGGGGGCGCGGTCGCGATGAGGGTGGTGTCGTCGACGACGGTGAACGCGGCGGCCGGGGTCGCACCGAACACGACGGCGGTGGTGCCGGTCAGGTGGGTGCCGGTGACGGTCACGGAGGTACTCCCGGCCGTGGGGCCGGAGTCGGGGCGCACCGAGGTGACGGTGCGCGGTTGGGGGACGCCGACGACGACGATGCCGTAGGGGGTGGAGCCGACCGGGATGGTGGCCATCACGGTGTCGGTCGAGCCGTCGATCACGGACACGTCGCCGGACTGGGTGTTGGTGGTGTACACGTATCGGCCCGCGACGTGCAGGGTCAGGTTGGCCGGGTACGCGCCCACCGCCACGCTGTCGACCACCGTGTTCGTGGCCAGGTCGACCACCTCGACCTCGGCGGGGAACGCGGAGACGTACGCCCGGCTTCCGGTCGGGTCCACCGCGACATTGCTGCCGTCGGTGATCGGCACGGTCGCGGCGAGCAGGCCGCCGGCGGTCAGGTCGAGCGTCCACAGTCCGGTCTGGTTGTCGACCGCGTACAGCCGCCTCCCGTCGGGGCTGAGCGCGGCCCCGTCGGGTGTGCCGGGCAGCGTGATGGTCGTGCCGACGACGCCGGTCGCGGAGGTGATCACCGAGACGCTGCGTCCGGCGTTGTTGACCGCGTACACATGTGCCCCGTCCGGCGCGACCAGTACCGCGATCGGGCCGGCGCCGACCGCGATCGTGGCGGCGACGGTGTCGGTCGCCGTGTCGACGGCGAGGACGGAGTTGCCCTGGGCCACGTACAGCCGGGTGTCCGTCGGGTCGATCGCCATCGCGAACGGCGCGCCGCCGGTGGCGATCGTGGCGACGACCGCGTCGGTGGCGGTGTCGATCACCGAGATGCCGCCGGAGTCGAAGTTCGCCACGTACACCCGGGTGCCGGCGTGATTGGCGGCGAGCCCGTACGGGCCCCGGCCCACCGGGACGGTGGCCGTGGTGGTGTTGTTCGCGGCGTCGATGACCGAGACCGTGTTCGAGCCGGAGTTGGCCACATAGACGGCCACACCCGGGTGGGCCGCCGCGGCGGGTACGGCCTGGGCGATCAGGCCGGCGAGTACGAGGGCCGCGGCGGCGACGAGCGCGATCAACCGCCCGGGCAGCCCGGAGTGGGTCGGCGGACGGTGGGGCCGGGCCGGGCGGCGCGGGTGCCGTAACCGGTCGGCGGGCTCTGCGAGATCGTGTGACATCGGGATCCCCTCCCTGACGATGGAGCGCACCCGGCCGGCTCCATCGGGGCACACCGATCCCCACCCCGCATTGCAGCACTCGGGCCCCCACCCGAATCCGGCGCCACGCCCGGCAACGGGTACCGGGCCGTGGTGCCGGACGGCCGCGAACCACGGATCGCGATTCGTCGGTGCATCGACCGAAACGTACCGGGTCCGCAGGCGGCGATGCGGCCTTAACGGCGAAATCACTTCATGGGAGCGGGAGTTGGTGTAGAGGCGCCGACGCCGGGGGCCTTGATGCGGGGTGTCGGGGCGGGGACGGGAATCGCGGGTGGTCTGCTCAGTCCCTGGGCAGGTATACCGTCCGGCCCTCGGCGCGGGCGCGCAGCGCGGCGGGCACGCGTGGGGCGACCGTACTCGGCAGCAGTTCGGCGGCCCGCTCGACCGTGACGAACGCGTGGTCGTCGAGTTCGTCCTCCTGGATCCGAATGGCCGCGATCCGGTCGGGGGCGAATGTGCCGCCGTCGAACATCCAACCGGTCAACGGGCGGGGTCGGGGTTCGAGTTCGGGCACCCAGTCGATCACCAGGAGTTCGCCGACGGCGACGTCGAGCCCGAGTTCCTCACGGAGTTCGCGCGCACAGGCGTCGTGCGGTGATTCGTTGCGGTCGACGAAGCCGCCGGGCAGGTTCCAGTAGTCCCGGTAGTTGGGTTTGACCACCAGGACCCGGTCATCGGCGTCGGTGATCAGCGCGGAGGCGGCGGCGTAGAGGGAGGGCAGTTGCTCGTACCACTGCTCGGGCGGCAGGAACTCGTGAGTCATTTCGTCGAGCCTAGCGCCGGGACGGGGCCGCGGGCGGTGGGCACTCGGCGCCGGGTCACCATCGCACACCGACGGCACGGCCCCACCGGCCGGGAGCCGGCAGGACCGTGCAGAGCCGCTTCGGTCGAATCTCGGGAGTCGGTCAGTCCTTGGGGATATACGTCGGACAGGTCGAGAACGCGTTCTGCTGCACGCAGGTGAACAGCGCGTTCCACTTGCTGCCGCTGTCGGCGACGGCCTTGGTCAGCGCGTCGCCGCACGTGTCGTCGGAAAGACCCCACAGGGATCCGTCCGGCCAGCCGGCCTGACGGGTGCGCGTTTCGATCGTCGTGAGGCATTCCGTGGTCGGGTTGTAGCGTTTCACCTCGTTGAGGAACTCCAGGTACTTGGAATTCTGCAGCACGTTGGCCTGCGCCATCAGGGTCTGCCGGGCCGCGTCCTTGGCCTGCGGCGACGCCTTCGGGTCCTGCAGCGTCGCGGTCGCCTGCGTGGCCGCCGTCGCGGTGGCCTGGATGACCTTCCGGATCTGCTGCTGGTCCGCCGGCTTCTTCGGCGCCGTCTTCGGATCCTTGGACGCGAGCAGCGCGTCGCTGATCAGCGTCACGACCTGGATGGCGAACCCTCGGTCGGCCGCCGGGAAGGTCGGATCCTGAAGCCGTGCCATGATCTGCGCCACGCCCTGCGCGGTCTTCAGATAATCGCCCCGCTCCCCCACGGCCAACTTCGGGTCCTGGCTGCGCCGCAGCGCCTCGTTCACGCCCTGCACGACCTTGGTGTAAAGCGCCCGGTCCGGCGCCGACGTCGTCGGGTCCTGGATCGCCTTCAGCGTCTGATTGATCGCCGAGACGGCTTCGGCGTACCTGTTCCGGTCGTCCGTGGACGTGGACGAATTCTTGATCGCGTTGATCGCCGTGTTCAGCCCCTCCTTCAGCTTCTGCTTCACATCGGGCGGGACGTCCAGTTTGTCGATCTCGCCCTCCACCTCACGCTTCGCGCCGTCCGGGTCCGTCTTCGGATCCGGCGGCGGCGCGGCCTGTTGCAGTTGATTGGGCGGATGCGACGATCCGCCCGGACCGGGTGTGCTCGGCGTCTCCGACGAGGGGGTGCCCGGGGCGCTGGGCGTGCCCGTCCCCGGCGTGTTCGGCTCGTTGGGGGAGTTCGGCGTATTCGGGCTGTTCGGCGCGTTGGGTGTGTTCGGTGTGTTGGGCGGGGGCGGTGTGTACGCCGGCGCCTGCGGGGTGTTCGGCGGTTCGGGGGTGTCGGCGGGTACGCGGCTCGTGGCCTGGCCGGGCGAGGCGACCTGGGGCGCGGCGGCCGCGGCGGCGGTCGGCAGCGCGAGTGCGGCAGCCAGACAGGACGTGCCAACGATGCGGGATATCTGTCGCCGGGCGGTTTTGGACATGACGAATCCAGTCGGATGGGGACGTTGCTGCTGTGCCGTTGTCGGCTCGGCCGCCGAGGGGGCAGCCTGCAGGCACCGGAGACCTCGGCCTCGACGGTGCACATGTATCGAACGGTGCACATGGATCGACAAGAACAACTCTTCGCCCCTCCCCCGCCCGTCGCAACTCCGACCCACGCCGCCGTGCGGATGTCGGAGATGCGCGGAAGCGGTGTGTAGGCGGGGGATCTCAGGTCGTGATGAATCGGTTGCGGTGTTCGCCGTGAAGTCGGCCCTGCCGAGGCCCGCAGCCAAGAACCACCAAGGCTCCCGTAGGCCCAGTCGAGGTCGTCGGCACACAGCCGGACACCGACCGGGTTCACCTCGAAGAACCGAAGACTTCGGGGACCGATCACATCCGGCAGCGGACGCAGCCGCTCCTGCGGAACCCGCCGGTCGAGCCCAGAGCGACGGCGCCGGCGAGACCGTGCACCACGTCGTGGCCCAGGGCCGCGGTGGGGGTCATCGGTGCACAGCGCGCCGACCGGTCATGCGGTGAAGACTGCCGCGTGCCTTGACCACGGCCGGACCGAGCCGGGGCAACGAGCCGCGAAAGCCAAGCGACATGTGCGCCACCACTTCGCGCACGTGCCAACCCGCGCCGAGAGACGGGGAGTTCCACAGCTCGACAGAGAGCCCGCCGCACACGGCGGCCAACACCCTACGTTCGGCGGCAGCGGCAGCCGCGACCTCCGGGGAGTCGGCGGGGTAGGCCTGCCGCGGCCCGACGGGGCGACGGGTGGGTGGTGTCGCAAGTATCGCGGGCATCGCTGCCGGCGTGGCAGACGGCCGGGGGGGTGGCGGGCGGGCACACGTCGGCGCGTCCCGCGTCGCGTCGCGTCGCCTCGTCCCGCCTCGCCTCGTCCCGCCTCGTTTCGCGTCGCCTGGCCTCGTCCCGCGTCGTCCCGTGCCGTCTCGCCGGCTCAGCCGGCCGTCAGACCGCTGTCGTTGTGCAGGATCGCGCCGTGTACGTTCCGAGCCTCCTCGGAGGCGACGTACGAGAACATCGCCGCGATGTCCTCCGGCTGCGCCATCGGGCGCGGCGTCATGGCGCGGCCGACCAGATCCCAGTCCACGTCCGCCGGCATCTGGTAGTTGGCCACGAGGTTGGTGTCGATACCGCCCGGCGCGATCGCGTTCACCCGCAGCGGCTGCTTGGCGAACTCCCAGGCCAGCGACCGGGTCAGCTGGACCACGGCGCCCTTGCTCATGGTGTAGACGACGCTGTACGCCAGGCCCATCACACTCGCGTTGGACGCGATGTTGACCACGTTGCCGGACCGTTCGAGCAGATGCGGGATGGCCGCCTGGCACATGAAGAAGTAGCCGTCGATGTTGACGCCCATCATCCGCCGGTAGTCCGCCTCGGTGACCTCCAGCACGTGCTCGGCCCGCGCGATGCCGGCCACGTTGCCCAGCACGTCGATCCCACCGAACTCCGCCACGGCCGCCGCCACCGCGGCGAAACACTCGTCCCGTACCGCCACGTCGGTGACCCGAGTGGCCACCTTGCCCGCAAGCCCGACCGCCGCCTCGGCGGTCTCGGCCAACGACGCCGCCGCGATGTCCAGCGCGAACACGTTGGCCCCCTCCGCCGCCAGCCGCAACGTAGTGGCCCGCCCGACCCCCGACCCGGCTCCGGTGACCACCGCGGTCTTACCGTCGAACCGGCCGGACACATGGGCTATCGACATGCGTTCACTCCATCGGACGAGGATTTGGAAGACGGATCGTGCCACAGCCAAGTTGGGGAAACCAGACCCACTTCCCCGTCGGCCGAGCGCCCTCCGCACCGGAGCAATGGATGCCCGATCAAGCCGAAACCCGCCCCTCGGGGCCGAACACCCCTGCTCCATGAGCGCGGGAGTTCCCATCCCGAAGCCCCGGGTGTACCGCTGAAGCCGAGCAGTCATCCGAATGTCCCGCTGAGGACGATCGTCGCGGAAGAACGATCCAAGTAGGCACCCTTCCCGAAACAAGCCCGGTTCGCGTGGCGGTGCTGCGGCCGCGCGACGCGCGAAAACCACAGGCCGGCGCGAAGGGCCGACATTTCGAGGGCTCCGGGATCCGATTCAGCCGCCCACCCCCGGGCGCGTCAGCGCCCACGACCGAGGCCACCCACGCGATCGACGCGCGCAGCGCGGAGAGCGGCGGAGCCGCAAAGTTTGGGCCGGGTGACCCGGAGCGAAGCGGAGGGGCACCCGGCCCCGAGCGAGGGGCCGCTTTTTTCTCGGAGGAGCGAAGCGGGGGAGAGAAAAAAGTGGTCCCTCGCGAGCCGGCGCGAAGCGCCCAACAAACAGCAACGCCGCGAACACGACTCCGGCCCCCCGAGCCGCCCTACTCACCCCGCAGACCCTCGCGACCACAGCCCCCGACTCCGGGCAAGCCGCCCGCTCCCCACGCGACCCGGACCCGCCCCACGACAACGCGCGACCCTGGCAAGCCACCCCGCTCCGCCACGAATCAGCCGGCTCCGATCACCACACGAGCGCGCAACGCGACGCGCCTCCAGGTAGAACCTCGGCGAACGGCCGACAACAAGCCGCCGTCGCCTCGGCGTTGGGCGCGGGGTCAGATGCCGGCGTCGCTGAGTTCGGGGTCGTCGGCGTGGTTGCGGCGGGCGTCGAGTTCGTCCTGGGCCAGGCCGAGGAGGCGTTGACCGGTTCGGCTGCTGACGCCGAGGCGGCGGCCGACCTCGGCGCCGGTCACGTCGGCTTCGGCGGCGAGGAGGGTGACCAATCCGAGGATCCGGGGGTCGCGACGTGCGGCGCTGGTGAGCGGGGTGCCGTCGACGGCGTGGCCCTGGCCCGGGAAGTCGTAGCCGGGCGTCGCCTCGACGGCGGGGGACACGTTGTCCGAGGACGCCGCGTCGGCATCGGCGACAACGCTCCGGCGGTTGGCCCCCTTCCCCCCGGTCGCTCGTTGTACGGGGATCGTGTTCGGCGACGGCGCATCGGTCGGGGGCACGTCCGACGACACCGCCGGCGGCGTCGCAGCCGGGCGGTGCGCCGTGTCGGTGTCGGCATCCCGGGCGGCGTCGGCGCGAGTCGACCCACGGCGCGCATCGGAACGCGCGGCCGCGCCGTCGACGCGCCGTCCCCGACCCGCGCTCGCATCATCGTCATCGTCGTAGGGAGCATGCGCCTCACCCGTTGCCCCGGCTGTCCCCCGGTGACGCAGATCCGTGACGTCGGCCGCGATGGCGGCCGACGTATGGTGATGCAGATCCCCCTCCGCAGGCGCCCGCGAAGCACTCCGCGATCCGGCGTCCTTGGTGGCGCCGACCGGTCCCGGATCCGGTGAATCGACATCCCCATCCCGGCCGCTGTCCGCCGAGTCCGGCCACGCGACCGCAACGTCCCGCCGCCCGCCGGCGCCCGAACCACTTCGGCGAACTTCCGTACCCCCCGGCCAATCCGCCACCGCATGGCGCCGCGACCCGACACCACCGAGCGGCTCGGCATCGGCATCGGCATCGGCATCGTCCACACCGGACACCGGCACCGGGTCACCCGCCTCCTCCGGCCACGCGGACGCCGCCGCATCACCGGCCGGCTGCCGGCGAGTGTCCGACGCACCCTGCGATGTACCGGACACCTCGTGGCGGCCCCCCGTCTCGACCGGCCATCCGGTCACCACATCACGACGCGTATCGACCCCACCGGACACGACACCACCGGACACGACACCACCGGACACGACACCACCGGCCACGACACCACCGGCCACGGCGGCACCCGCCATCGGCCACTCGGCCATCGAGGCGTCGCGCAACGCCGAGTCGTCGGCGGCGTCGGCCGGCCGCCAGCGCATGTCCGACGAAATCGCTCGGCCAGTGGGCGCGTCAGCGGCGATGACCCCGCCCCCGGCGCTCGGCGCCCCGACATCGGCAACGTCCGTCGGCCGCCGGCGCATGTCCGAAGCGGCCGCCCGGCCGGCGAACCCCTCGTCGGACACACCACCGGACACCGCGACACCGGACTCCGGCATCCGGTCATCCATCTCCCCCGGCCGCCCCGCCACCGCCACCGCCGCGAAGCGGCCCCGATCGTCGCCTACCTCGTGACGAAAGGGCCCGGCTGCGGACACCACCGCCGATCCGCGGTCGAGATCGGCGTGTCGGCCGTCACCGTTCGGCGGCACCGCGCCCGTATCCGCGTCGCCCACACGCGGCCGGGGCATCTTCGGCGCCGGCGCGGCCTCACCCGCTAGCGGTTCGGCGGCCCCCGGGGCAGGCCATGTCATCGTGGCCAACCGGCCGACGTCGACCAGGACTCGGAGCTGGGGAAGCACCGCGGCCTCCACCTCCGCATCGGCCAACCGCACCCGGGACGCGGTGCGTTGGGCAAATGCCTCGGCGCGGCGATACCGGCGGTCGATCCCGCGTACCGACCGCGCCGAGGCCCCACCCGTCCCGGCCCGCGCGTCCCTGGCCTCCGTGGCCTGGCGCAGCCGGTACAGCGCCCGCGCGGCACGCCGCTCCCGGACCCGCTCGGTCGCGTCGGCCGCGCCGAGGTGTTCGTCGCTCGCCAGTTCCGCCAGGACCAGGACCCGCTCGATCGGGTGCAACCAGCGGATCCAGCCCACCCGGCGGTCGGCCCGCGCGGTCCGGGCGTGGCGCTCCTCGGCCAGGCCCAACTCCCACAACACCGCAGCGATCGGGGCCCAGATGCCCAACGCGAACATCTCGCCGAGGCCGGCCCCCTCGCTGGCCGACATCGACGCCGACAACAGCGCCAGGACCCACACCAACGCCCCGGACAGCCCCGCCGCCGCGCCCCGCGAGGCCCGCCGCCGGGCCCGCAAGGCGCAGACCACCGCCGCGAAGTCCAGCGCGACGAAGGGCAGATACGCCCACGGCCCGGTCAGGCCCATGACGTCCCGACCGAACTTGCCCAGCTGAGCCGCCGAAAGACCTGCCGCAGCAGCCGCGACGCCCGCCGTCAGCAGGTCCTCGACCCGCCGGCCGCGCCGATCCCGGATCGCGGTCCGGTCGCTCTCCAGCGCCTTCCGGGCTTCCTCGGGCAACGCGGCGACCCTGGCCCGCTCGGCGACGGCCCGGCGGCGCGCCCGTTCGATCAGGACGGCCGACGCGAGCACGACGAGGGCTCCGGCCAGGTAGGGCCAGTCCCGAGACCAGTCCCAGCGCGCGAGGTCCAGCATCTGTACGACAACTCCTTCGTCCCGCGCGAGGCACGGGTCCGATTCGGGATGTGCTCGTATCCGTGGGTGAAACGACCGCAGGGAAGGGCCCGAATCACCGGCGGGTGATCCGATCGATGATCACTGCGCAACGTGCGATGCGCGATTCGGCTACCGGACCAGGCCCGTTCCCGGGGCGATCCGATCAGACGCCACAGACATCCCGACCGCCACAAAGCTCCGGACACAAAGGAACCACGGCCACGCAGGGGCAGGCACCACACAGGCCACACTCAGCCGCCCCGACGGCAGCCAACCAAATCCCAGCGATCCAACCGAGTCCAATTGGACTCACCAGACCACCGCCGCCAACAGCAGCCGTCAACAGCCACCCAGCAGCCCCCACCAGGCAACCCACTGCACCCACCCACCACCACCGCCCGGAACCACCACCCGGCAGCAACCACCCGGCAGCAACCACCCGGCAGCCAAGCCAAGCATCAACCGCCCGCCCTACGCGCTCAAGGCATCCTCATCCGCGCGCTGCCCGCCCGGCGACCCGTCCCCGCCGCCCCCGTCCGCCTCCGCAAGCTCCCGGCGAGCCTGGGCAACCTGCCGCTCCAATTCGTCGAGATACGCCACCGCCGCCGCGCGATCCTGTCGGGCGAGCGTGCTCAGCCAACGGCGCGGGATGGTGTCCGCGGCCTTGGCCGTGTAGTCGACCACCCGCTCACCCTCGGGCTCCGCGGGTTCGATGCCGAGCGAATCGAGGTAGCGCCGGACCTGCTCCACCGCGGCGGCAGGCGAAAAGGCATCCCCGATGGCGGCGACCGCACCCCGCAGCACCGACGCGGTCAGCGGCACGAACTCGGCCTCCGCGACCGTGCGGTACACCGTCACCGCGGCCTCGTTCCCGTACCGCCCCGCCAGCGGGACCAGTTCGCGCACCTGGGCCTCGTTCACCGCCTTGAGTCCAATTGGACTCAACGCCTCGGCGATCGGCCACGCCTGGATCAGCCGGTCCGCATAACGGCGTTGCATGTCCCAACGATCGAGGCAGTACTCCTCGAAGCTCTCGTACCGCGTGCGGTACAACCGCGCGTCACGAACGATCTGGAGCGCCTTGCCCGCCGCCCAGAACGCGACCCGCAACGTCTCGATCGCCGCCTCGCACGCGGCCAGTTGCCGCTGCTCGTCGTCGATCAAAACCGGGCTGTCCGACAACGGCCGGAACGGCGTGGGCAGTTCCTTGGCCATGTCGGCGGCGGTACGCAGTCGACGCGGCTCGGCGGCCGTCCGGGGAGTACGCTGCCGGCCCATCAGAGCGCCTGCTCGATCGCGAGGGCGAGCTTGTAGAAATCCTCTCGGGCACGCAACGCGGTACCGCTCTCCTTGTATTGGGTGACCACGAGCCCGCCCTCCGCCGCATGAGCGTGGATCTTGTACTTGCGAATCGGTTCCCGCGCCCGCGGATATCCGCGTTCGTCTATCCACGCCTCGACCCGCGCCCGGTCGGTCTCGCCGTCGCGCGGATCCCACAGGTTGACCACCGCGATGTACGGGATCCCGCGCGGCTTGAGCACCCGCTCGATCGTGTACTCGCTGGGCGACCAGCTCATGAACTCCGGCGTGATCGGTACCACCGCCAGGTCCGCCACTTCGAGCATGTCGCGCAGCGCGTCCGCCGCCGCGCCGTGGCCCAGCGGGTCGGTGGCGAGTTCGGCGTCGGGATCGGTGTCCATGAAGCCGGGACTGTCGACCACGATCCGGGCAACGCTCGGGTCGGCCTTCAACTCGGCCAACATGCCGGGCTTGCCCTTGGTGGACATGTAGTCGAACGGCAGCAGTTCCTCGGGAACCCGGTCCGCCCAGTCCTCCATCGATCCCTGGGGGTCGATCCCACAGGCGACCACGGGCGCGTCGGCATCCGGATCGATCGGCCCGGTGGGGGTGAAGTTCTGACCCTGAACAGCGGCCAGATTCACCGCGATCGTGCTCTTGCCGACACCACCTTTACGGTTGATGACGACCACGACTCTGGCTTTCGACGGCGGCGCCGCCGACCTGCGGGCAGGGCTCATCTGGGACCTCCGTTGGCTTCCCCGAAACGGGTACTCGGACATCACCCAGCATGCCAGACCCCCACCGGGCAAACCCCATTCGGGACGAACGACACTCCACAAGCCCGAACAAACCAGCCATACCCGCATCGGCGCCGCCGCAGCCCACCCACCTCAGCCCAGCAAAAGATCAGCCACATCCGCAAAGAACCGACCGCCGGCCGCGTCCGCCGCCGGCGAAACAAGCTCCATGGTCAAGAACCCGTGAACCATCCCGAGTTCACACCGATGCCGAACCCGAACTCCGGCGGCACGCAAGCGATCCGCGTACTCATCCCCCTCGTCGCGCAGCGGGTCGTGCTCGGCGGTGACAACCACCGCCGGCGGCAACCCGGCCAGGTCAGCGGCGAAAAGCGGACTGACCACCGGATCGGCACGCCGAACAGGATCGGGCACAAGATTCTCGACACCCCACGCCACGGCGTCCGTCGTCAGCCCCCAGCCGGTCGCCTTGTCCCGCGTACTCGGCCGAGACAACGTCAGATCGGTATTGGGAAACGCTAGAAACTGCGCGGCCGGCATCGGCCCACCCGCGCCACGCATCCGCAAACACACAAGCGCAGCCAAATGCCCACCGGAACTGTCCCCCGCAATCGCCGGCACCCCGACCGCACCACACAACTCACCCGCATGCTCGGCAGCCCACCGAAACGCCGCAACCGCATCATCGATCCCGGCAGGCCAGGGATGTTCGGGCGCCAACCGATAGTCGACAGCCAACACGGCAACCCGCGCGGCAGCAGCAAGCCGCCGACACAGCCGATCATGCGACTCCAGACCACCGATACTCCACATCCCGCCATGCACATAAACCACCAACGGCACCGCACCAAGAGTCGGCCGATAAAGCCGAGCCCCGACCGAAGGCCCCACCTCGACGCCGGTCAACCCACCCGACGCCATCCCACTCACACCCCGGCGACCGACCTCGACGTCCCGAACCTCGGCAAGCCCAGGCCCCGCCGCCCGCCCGGCAACCCGCACCGCCTGACGCCGCCGAACCTCGACCACACCCAACTCCCGCACCGAGGGCCCACGATCAAGCCGCTCAGCACCGACAAAGGCCGCAAGCTCACCGTCAGCCAGTCCACCAAGACCCGCATCACCCATGAACCCAACCCTGCCGGCCAACCGAGGTCTGCGCTTTCGGCTGCGGCGTGCCGGTGCGGGGTTGGTCCGGCAACAGGGGTGGGCCGCCGGGGGCGGTCGAGTCCTTCGAGGGGCCTTCCCGGGCGGCCCGGGGTGCGGTGGGCATGTGGGTGACGAAGGTGCACGAACCCGGGTCGCGTGGCGCGCCGTTTTCTCGGTGCGAGAGAAAACCACAGGTCAGGGCGGGCGAGCGAGGTGGCTCGACTGGTTCGGGTCGGCGCCACCGGCGCTCGGGATGTCCGCCGGGGCGCGTTCGATCGCGCCGTGGTCGGTATTCGCACCACCCGGCGTGCGGGCGTGATCATCGGTGCGTCAGCGGGGCTGGGTTCACGCCTTATGGATCGTGTGATGGTCGGGAAAACTGCGATCAGTACGCCAGTTGCCGGAGGTGGGACGGGTGCAGTGAGCCGGGCCGGATCCGGGTGGGGCCGGGCCGGCCGGAGCGGATCGAGCCGGACCAGTCCCGGCCGGCCCACCGGTACACGGGCCGACCCCGCGTCCCGGCACCGCCGGTACACGGGCCGCGCGGCACGGCACGACGTGGCACGCGGCGCACCGTACGGCGCCGCGACTCGGTTCCGGCGTACCGCACTTCGGACTCGGGAGGGACATGCACCTACGTTCAGCACTCGGCCGGCCACCGGGGACCACGCCTCGATCAGCCGCCGTACCGGTCGTCGGGCGAGGCCGCGTCGCGCACGGCGGTGCCACGCGACCGCGAGGGGCGTGCCGATTCGCACAGGAGGCACCCGCATGACCGCCGTCGACCTCGGCCTGCCCGAGGTTCCCGCGCACATACCGCTTCGGCGCCACTCCCGGCGCATCGACGTCGGCCGCGTCCCGGTCGGCGACGGAGCGCCGATCAGCGTGCAGACGATGACCACCACCCCGACCGCCGACGTCGACGCGACGCTCCGGCAGATCGCCGAGGTGACCGCCGCCGGATGCGACATCGTCCGTGTCGCGGTGCCGTCCCGGGACGACGCGGACGCGCTCCCCGCGATCACCTCCCGATCGCCGATCCCGGTGGTCGCCGACATCCACTTCCAACCGCGCTACGTCTTCCAGGCGATCGACGCGGGATGCGCGGCGGTACGGGTGAACCCGGGCAACATCCGCAAGTTCGACGACAAGGTACGCGAGATCGCGGTGGCGGCGGGCGCGGCGGGCGTGCCGATCCGGATCGGGGTGAACGCGGGGTCGCTGGATCCACGCGTACTGGACCGGCACGGCGGCCACGCGAACCCCGAGGCACTGGTCGAATCGGCGCTGTGGGAATGCTCGTTGTTCGAGGAACACGGCTTCCGCGACCTGAAGATCGCGGTCAAGCACCACGATCCGCGCACGGTGATCGCCGCGTACCGACTGCTGGCCGCACGCTGCGACTACCCCCTGCACCTGGGGGTGACGGAGGCGGGGCCCAGTCTGCAGGGTTCGATCAAGTCCGCCGTCGCGTTCGGCATCCTGCTGGCGGAGGGCATCGGCGACACGATCCGGGTATCGCTGTCCGCTCCCCCGGTCGAACAGGTCAAGGCCGGCTGCCACATCCTGCAATCGCTGGGCCTGCGGCCACGTCGGTTGGAAATCGTCTCGTGCCCGGGCTGTGGGCGGCTCCAGGTGGACATCCACCGGCTGGCCCGCCGGGTCGAGGCCGCCTTCGAGGGCTTCCCCATCCCGCTCCGCGTCGCGGTCATGGGTTGCGTGGTCAACGGGCCGGGCGAATCCCGCGAAGCCGACATCGGCGTCTCTTCCGGCAATGGCAAGGGCCAGATCTTCGTCCGGGGTGAGGTGGTGAAGACCGTGCCGGAATCGAGGATCGTCGAGGCGTTGTTGGAGGAGGCCTTGAACCTCGCGTCGACGGTGTCGCCTCCGGGGAGCGGGCGGGTCCGAGGAGCGGAGGCCGGTTCGGTCGGCCCGGGCTGATCGAGCCGGTTGTCTGCCTGACCCGATCCGGCCCCGCAATCGGCCGGGTCGCGGGCGACGCCCCGCGACCCCCGCCGGCGCCGACGGATGCTCGGGTGACTGGGGAGTCCACCCGAGCACCGTCGGCTGCCGTTCCTCTGCTCGTCGGCGGTCCTCGACGTGCTCACCGAACAACCGAGACCGAATGGGTCGCGCGGCTCACCCCGGCGCAGTCCCACGGCCGGCGGCCGGCGTTCGGCAAAGGGCGTGGCCACCGACCCGGGTCGTCGATCGAGACCCGCCCGAACCCCCGAGGGCGAGCGCCCAACCGTTTCCCATCCCGCACAACGGCTGAGCCGGCCCGGTCGGTGTCGGGTGGCGTCCGGGTGTGGTCGTTGCGGCGCCTTTGTTCGGCCGGTCACTCCGACTGCGGCCCCGCTTCCAGCGCCAACCCCGCCAGGGCGAAGCGCACCGTGTGCGCTGTGTCCTTCGGTCCGACCGCGGTGCCCGCGCGCAGGTGGTCGTGCAGGGTTGCCAGCGTCAGCCGGTACACCGCGAGGGCATCGGCCTCGACATCGCCGGCCGTCGCCGCCCCCTCGCCCCCTGCCAACGCCTCGCGCAGGGGCCGGATCATCGCCTCCACCGAGTCCCGCTGCTCGGCCGGGAACAGTTCGGCCAACCGGTCCTGATGGGCCATGAACGGACGGGTACGCGCCGCCGCCACCGGATCGCCGGCCTGCGCCAGCACGCCCTCGATCCAAGCCACCACCTTGCCCGCGACGTCGTCGGCCGCCGACATCCGGTGGTCCAGATACGCGGCCATCCGCCGCCGCCCGTCGTCGAGCAGCGCGACGAGCAGTTCGTCCTTGGACCGGAAGTGCCGATAGAACGCCTGGTTCGACAACCCCGACTCGCGCAGGATGTCGCGCATCGTGGGATCGAGGCTGCCGGTGCGCTCGACCACCCGATAGGTCGCGTCGACCAGCCGACGCACCTCCTGCGCGTACACCGCCCACCGCGCCTCCAGCGGACGGCGTACCGCGTTGCCCACCAACCCGCCGGAATCCACCGCCGGTTCGATCCCGTCCATCGGCGGCACCCACCTTCGATCCGCGAGATCCCCGGAGTTCCCGGGGACCAAAGACCCGGAGGCCCGGAGACCCCAAAGATCCTCGAGATCCTCGACGCTCTTGTCTGTTGGAACGCCGCATCCTACTATCCGGAACAACGTTCTCACACGTGCGGTCACTGTTCCACCCCAGCCACCCCGACTCGAAGGGGCACCGCATGCAACGCGAGGTTCTACTGACCGGAATCGGCGGCCAGGGCATCCAACTCGCCACCGCGCTGCTCGCCGCGGCGGCGGTGGTCGAGGGCCGGCACGCGATGTACTTCGGGGCGTACGGCGGCATGATGCGCGGCGGCAACTCCGACACCACGCTCGTCCTGGGCGACGCCCCCGTGCAGAGCCCGCCGACGATCGGCTCGACCTGGTCGGCCCTGGTGCTGCACCCCGCGCACGCGGCCGGCGTGTACGCACGGCTGCGCGAGGACGGCCTGCTCGTGCTCAACACCAGCCTGTGCGATCCGGGCGCGACGCCCCACGCCGGCCGGCTGGTGCCCGTCCCCGCCTCGGAGTCGGCCGCGAGCACCGGCAACCCGGCTGCGGTGACCATGATCGCGCTCGGCGCATACGTCGCCGCCACCGCCGTGGTCGGCCTGGACACCCTCCTGGCAACGGCCCCCAACGTACTGCCGCCGTACCGGCAACACCACGCAGAGGGCATCCGCGCCGCACTGCGGATGGGATACGCACACGCCGGACCGGCGCTGCGAGCCTGGCCGGTGTACTCGTGACCGGCCGCGAACCCGCACTCACGCCCGCCCTCTCGCCCGCCCCCACACCGCCCCCGCTCAGCAGCGGCACCCTGGTCATCGACATCGACGCCTGCAAGGGCTGCGACCTCTGCATCGACGCATGCCCCGCGGACGTCCTGCGGATGACCGTCTCCGAGGTCAACGACCGCGGCTACCGCTACCCCCGCCTGCTCCCCGGCTGCATCGCCTGCAAGGCGTGCTCGGCGATCTGTCCGGACTTCGTGTTCCAGGTCTACCGCTACGACGAACCCCGCGACGAGACCGGAGGAACCGGCCGATGAGCGCATCCACTTCCGGGGCCACCACCCGACCCGCCGCCCGCCCCACCGTCCTCGCCGGCTCCGCCGCCATCGGCGAGGCGATGATCGCCGCCGGTTGCCGGTTCTTCGCGGGCTACCCGATGACACCGTTCACCGAGGTGCTCGAACACATGGCGGCCCGACTGCCCGAGGTGGGCGGGGTCTGCGTCAACGCGGAGAGCGAGTCGGAGGCCATCGGGATGGCGTGGGGCGCCGCCGCCACCGGCACCCCCGCCGCCACCGGATCGACCGGTCAGGGGTTGTCCCTGATGCAGGAGTCGCTGGCCGAGATCGTGCACGCCCGGCTCCCGCTGGTGGTGCTGAACATGGCCCGCGCGCAGGGCGACTACCACCAGGCCACGCGCGGCGGCGGACACGGCGACTACCGGCACCTGGTCCTCGCGCCGTGCGATGTGCGCGAGGCGGTCGAACTGACCGGGTACGCCTTCCACCTCGCCGAGTATCGGCGCAGCCCGGTCCTGGTGATGGGCGACTACTACCTCGCACACACCCACGTCTCGGTGGACGTACGCCCCACCGACTTCGGCCCGCTGCCGCCGCGCGACTGGGCCCTGGACGGGTCGAGCGGCGGAACGGGTGCGGCCAAGCTGATCTCACCGCTGTCCGACCGCAAGCAACGCCACGCGGGCGATCGCGCGGACGCCGGCTACGACCTGGCCGAGTTCTACGTCCGGCGCGGCGCGGCCCTGGAACGTATGGTCGCCGAGACCGAACCCCGTGCGGAGACCGGCTTCCTGGCCGACGCCGAAGTGGTGGTGATCGCGTACGGGACGCCCGCGTTGTACGTCCGCCAGGCCGTGTCCGACCTGCGCGCGCTCGGTCGGCGGGTGGGCTATGTACGCCCGATCACGCTCGTGCCCTTCCCGAGCGACATCGTGCGCGCGGCGGCGGCCGACGCGCGGGTGGTCGCGGTGTACGAGAACAGCGGAGGTCAGATGGTGGACGACGTGCGCCTGGCCGTGCTCGGCGCGGCGCCGGTGCGGTTCATCGGCCGACTGAGCCTGGACCCCTCGGGGTTCGGCATCGCTCCCGACCTCGACGTGGGCGCGATGCGACACCGCGTCGAAGCACTTTTCGAACCCGCGCACGAAACGCCGTCCCGATGAGCGCCTCGGAAGCCGGCCGCGACCGCGATGCCCCCACCCCCGCGGGCCGCCGCGAGTTGCCCATACTGACCACCACCCACCAACCCCCCACCTGCGGCGCCCGCCTCGTCCACGACTTCACCCCCGATCTGATCGACGTCGGCGCGCACCACCTGTGCCCCGGCTGCGGCGAGCCGATCGCGATGCGCTCGATGGTCGAACAGGTCACCGAACTCGGCCAGGTGAACAAGGCGATCGCGGTGTTCGGCATCGGCTGCTACACCGCCTACTCCAACAACCTGGACATCGAGGTGCTCCAAGCCCTGCACGGGCGGGCCCCGTCCCTGGCCACCGGCGTCAAGCGCTGCCGCCCGGACACCCTCGTGTTCACCGTGCAGGGCGACGGCGACATGGTCAACGAGGGCCTGCAGGAGGTGCTGCACACGGCGGCGCGCGGCGAGAACGTCACCTGCCTGATGCTCAACAACGGGGTGTTCGGCGAGACCGGCGGACACATGACCGCCGCCACCGTGCTCGGCCAGCGCACCAAGAACACCCTGGACGGACGCGACGCGGCCCGGCACGGCCATCCGATCCGGCTGGCGAACCTGATCGCCGAGTTGGACGGCGCCGCGTACGTGGCGCGCGGCGCGGTCGACAACATCGTGAACATCACCCGGACCACCCGGATGATCCGCAACGCCTTCCGCACCCAACTGCGCGGCGACGGATTCTCGTTCGTGGAGATCCTCACCATGTGCCCGACCGGCTGGTTCGTGGACACCGCCGCCGCGCCCGCCTACCTCGCGAACACGCATGCCGCGACGCACACCCTCGGCGTCCTGAAGGACACGGCCCGCGCACCCGGCCCGCACGCCGCCCCGGAAGGAACCACCGCATGGCCGGCCTGAACCCCGCGGCACCCATCGTGGTCGGCATCATGTACCCCCCGGCCTGGGACATCCGCCCCGCGCAGGCGCTCGCCGCCGATCTGGACGCGGTGCGCGCGCTCGATCCGCGCATCGAGATCGTGGACTGCCGCTATCTCGAACCCGAGGAACTGCGCACCGCCCGCGGTCGACCGGGCGCCACCGGGCGGCCCGAACTGCGGTCGCTCGCCCCCGAGTTGACGGCCGAACAACGCGCCGTCCTGGCCCGCGTCGAGATCGCCCTGGTCACCGACCTGCCGTTCGACGTGGCGGCGCTCGCGCCGAACCTGCGCTGGGTGCAGAGCTGCGCGGCGGGCAACGGCCAACTGCTCTCGGCGGGCCTGCCCACCGAGCGCATCCGGCTCACCAGCGCGGCCGGCGTCAACGGTGCGCCGATCGCGGAGTTCGTACTGGCCCGGCTGCTCGCCTTCGTCAAACGCCACCGCGACCTGGACGCGGCGCAGCGGGCCCGGCGCTGGCAGCCGGCGTTCGGCGGGCTCGTCCAGGGCCGTACCCTCGGCCTGATCGGCGTGGGCGGGATCGGTACCCAGATCGCCCGCCGGGCACAGGCGTTCGGGATGCGGGTGCACGCGACGCGGCGTCGGGTGGAGCTGCCGGCCGAGCATGTGGATCGGCTCTACCACCCGGACGACCTGCACGAGATGCTGGCGGGTTGCGACGCGGTGGTGTCGGCCGCGCCGGAGACGGCGGACACGGTCGGCACGATGAACGCCGGCGCGTTCGCCGCGATGCGGGAGGGCGCCTTCTACTGCAACGTCGGGCGGGGTTCGTTCGTAGTCGAGCCGGACCTGATCGCGGCGTTGCGCGGCGGCCGGCTCGGCGGCGCGGCGCTGGACGTGGTCGCCACCGAGCCGCTGCCGGCCGACGATCCGCTGTGGACGGCACCGAACCTGTACCTGTCCGCGCACTGCTCCAGCGCGGCCCTCGAACACTTCACCGAGGTGTTCCGCCTGTTCCGGGACAACCTCGGCCGCTACCTGGCGGGCGAGGAGCTGCGCAACACGATCGACCCGGCCGCGGGCTGCTGAACACGCGAAACCGGAACCCGCACCTCCGCGGGAAACCCCATCGACCCGAGGACGGATCAGATGAGCGAGGAAACCGTGCCCGACACGGGCGAGTCGAGCGCCGAACGCACACTCGGCGGCATCGGCACGCGCGTACTGTTCGAGGACGACCGGGTCCGCATCTGGGAGCTGGAACTGGCCCCCGGCGCCCGCAGCGACGTGCATCGGCACGAACTCGACTACTACCTGGTCCAGATCGCGGGCGATCGCATCGCGGTCGAGCCCGAACCGGACAGCGCGGGCGAGTACCGCGAGTACTTCGCCGCCGACGTGGTCCCCGGCGCGGTCGTGCCGATGCGGCGCGGCGGGGTGGAGACCGCGGTCAACGTCGGTGAGCGGCGGTATCACGAGATCATCGTCGAGCTGAAGGACCGGTAGGTCGTCCGCGATGGGGTCGGCGCGGCGGTCCGGGAGGGTGGGGCGATGACGGGCGGGCTGGTCATCGGCGCGGTGTTCGCCGGCGCGGGGCGGGCGGTGCCCGATCGGGCGGCGGCGGTGCTCGGCGACGAGGTGCTGACGTTCGGCGCGCTGCACGCGGCGGCGGCGCGTACGGCCCGCGCGTTGCGGGCGGCCGGGGTCGCGCGCGGCGACCGGGTCGTGTGCTGGAACCGGACCACACTGGACGTCATACCGGTATTCGCCGCGCTGGCCCGGATCGGTGCGGTGTACGTCCCGCTGAACCCGGACCTGACCGCCGACGAGGCGCGGGCGACGATCGCCACGGCCCGTCCCGCACTGCTGATCGCCGACCACACGGTGCCGGGGGCGGCCGTCGGCGCGGCGGGCGGCGTGCCGGTGCTCGGCCTCGACACCCTGCCGGCCGCGGCCGGCGCGGCACCGGCACCCGCACCCGCGCCTGCGCCTGCGTCGGCACCCGAGGACACCACGCCCGGCCCCGACGAGACCGACCCCCACGTCCTGTTCTTCACCTCCGGCAGCACCGGCCGCCCCAAAGGCGTGATCCTCTCCCACCGCACCAACGTGCTCCGCACCCATCCCGGCGCGCAGCTCGAAGCGCGCGGCGCGATGGTGTGCCCGTATCCGCTGTTCCACATGGGCGCCTGGACCATCGCGTTGCAGCAGTGGCAGGCCCGGGACACGCTCGTGCTGGTCGCCCGGGCCGACGGCGCGGAGATCGTCGCGGCGGTGCGCCGACACCGGGCGGCCCGGCTGAACTGCGTACCGGCCGTCTGGCGGCGCGTCCTGGACACGCTCGCGGCGGAGACGGGGCCCGGCGCCGGTGTGCTGGACACGGTGCGGTTCGCCGACACGGGCACCTCCCGCACTCCGCCGGAACTGCTCGCGGCGATCGCCGCGGCCGCTCCCCATGCCGTGTTGCGGGTCTTCTACGGCTCGACCGAGGCGGGCAACGTGACCGCGCTCGACGGCGCCGACCTCGTCCGCAGGCCGGGGAGTTGCGGCGTGCCGAGCCCGTTCCAGGAGGTCGGGCTCACCGCCGACGGCGAGGTGCACGTGAGCGGACCGCTGCTGTTCGACGGCTACTTCGACGACCCGGCGGCCACCCGCGCGGTGCTGCGCGAGGGCCGATACCACACCGGTGACCTGGCGACGATGGACGCCGACGGCTACCTGACCATCACCGGCCGGGTCGGCGAGCTGATCCGCACCGGCGGCGAGGCGGTCGACCCCGGCGAGGTCGAGGCGGTCCTCACGCGGGCCGAAGGGGTCCACGAGGTCGCCGTGGTCGGCCTGCCGGATCGGATCTGGGGCGAGCTGATCTGCGCGGTCGTGGTCCCCGTCGACCCGACGAACCCGCCCGACCCGACCGCGCTGCGCGCCTTCTGCACCGGCCGCCTGGCCGGCCACAAACACCCCCGCCGGGTGGTACACGTCCCCGAACTGCCCCGCACAACGGCCACCGGCCAGGTCCAGCGCCGCCGGCTGGTGGAACACATCACCGCACGCGATACCGCACGCATCACCGAACGCATCACCGACGGCCTGACCGAAGGCGAACCGCCGCCCCCGCCGCCCTCCCGCGCCTGAACCACCGAACCGCCCACATCGGCCCCGGTCGACCCCTACCCTCGTGCACACGGATGGGTCGAGCAACTACCGTGCCACAACCGGTCTGTTCCGGACCTCTCGTGACCCCCGACCCACCCGACCGCCCCCGCCGGCGGTGACGTCGGCAGTGGCAACAGGTGGCTGTGGCGCGGAAATCGGGTGTTCCGGCTGCTCGGTGCGGCAATCGGGTCGGGGTCGGCCCCGGAGTTCTCGGGTTGTTTGCGGGGTGTTCGGTTAGTCCTTTCGGGTGTTGGGCTCGAATGGGGCTTCGGGCCCGGGCTCGGTGCGGTAGACAAGGGGGCATGCCTCTGAAGACGCGTGCCGCCAGGGTCGGCTCGATGGATGTGAATCGTATGGCCCCGGTGGAGTTGCGGGTGTTCGCCCTGTTCGCCGCGGCGGCCGCGGCCGGCCAGAGCGTCACCATCCGGGAGGTGGCCGGACTGGCCGGGCCCAACGGGCGCACGATCGGCTCGCGCAGTGCGATGAGCATCGCCGGCGATCTGGTCGACAGCGGTCTGCTCGCCCTGTCCCCACCGTTGGCCTCGGTCGGGCTCGACGCGCCGATCGAGGTGTCCGTGGCCGGCCGGAGCACGACGGAGGGCGCCGGCAAACCGGTGCTGCCGCGCCCGATGTCGCCGACCATGCCGGAGCTGCGCGAGCCGGTCGCGCCCGGGGCCGTGCCGGAACAGGCCCGCGGTGCGCGGCCCGTGCCGGAGCCCCGGCTGTCGAAGGAGGCGCGCCGGCCGCGTGAGCCGAAGGGCGCCAGGGACGGCGAGCAGACCGGGCTGCGCCGCTTCGGCGTGCTGACCGTGCCGCCGGGGCTGCCGGACGCGCTGCTGGCCGAACTGTCCTCGATCGTCGAGGGTTTCCGGGCGCATCAGGCCTCCGGGGTGGCCGACCTGACGGTGGTCGCCGAGTTGACCAAGCGCAAGGCCGCCGCGCTCGCGGTGTGGGCCGAGGTGCCGTATCCGCTGGGCACGGGGCTGGTCCGGGCCGAGGCGGAGCGGGCCCGCCGGGCGCACGAGACGACGTTGCAGCAGTTGGCCCAGCAGCGGGGCATCCCGTGGGAGAGCGCCCGCCCCGGCGCGGAGCCCGGTGGGCACTGGGCGGTGAGCGGACTGGGCGAGCCGGTGCGCGGCGCGCTGAACTACATCGGCCGCACCGCTCCCGGCACCGCGCCCGTGGCCCGACTGCTCGCGCTGGTCTGCCTGTTGCGCGGGGTGGGCACCGGCGTCGCCAACCTGACCGGCCCCGACCTGCGCGGCGTGTGCGGCAAGGAGGCGGAGTCGGCGGTCGGCGAGTTGACCGCGTCCGGCTGGCTCAGCGTCGACGTCGAGGACCTGTTGGCCACCGAGGAGGACCCGATCGGCTGCGGCGTGCCCGGCGCGGAGGGCTTCACCCTGGGCAAGCTGCCCCGGACCCGGTCGTCGGGCTGGGTGGCCCGGGTGATCGCACACAAGAAGCTTCGCAAACAACCGGCGCGGGTACGGCTGGCCGCACTCGGCATCACCTCGCACTGCGATGCGCACGGAGCGGCCCGGGCCGAGCTCGACTTCCTCGCCGGCCTCACCGCGAGCACCCCCGAGGAGGTGGTGGCGGCGGCCGAGGTGCTGGTGGCCGAGGGCTGGCTGACCGAGGCCCATGTCGAGGAGGGCATGCTGCACGCCCGACTCGGGCCGGATCAGCTGATCTTCGTCGAGGCCCTGCGCACGAACACCCCGGTACAGACGCTCCAGGCGGCGGCCAAGGCGGCAGCGGCGGCCGCAGCGGCGGAAACGGCGGAGGCGGAGTCCGTGCCGCAGGAACAGCCCACGCCCCCGGCCGAGCCGACGACCTGAGACGACGATTTCGCGTCTCGCACGCGAACCTGCCCGTTCCGCGTCCGGGTTCGCGCCCGAGCCCGCGCCGGGGTTCGCGCCCCGTGCCGGGGCCGCGTCCGGGTTCACGCGCCGTTCCGGGGCCGCTTCCGGGTCCGGGTAGGCCGGGAAGAGCCCGACCCGACTCGGCTGGATTCCCCCGGGTCGGGACGGCCGAGCCGATGGACCCCGTCCGCAAACGCCGGAAGTTCGACCTGCTGGTGGCAATCGGCTACAAGGAGCGGCGGCCATGTCCGCCACCGCGCCCGGCACGGCCCGCACCGGCGCCCTCGGCATCGCGTACCGGTCCGGCGTGTCCCCGGGCGGCGTGTCGGCGGCCATGACACGAGCGCTGCCGAGCCATCGGCCCAAGCTTTCGGACATCCCCGAGCGCTCGCACACCGCCGCACCTCTCCCCGCCGCGCCTCTCCCCGCCGCGCCTCTCCCCGCCGCGTTTGTCCCTGCCACCTTCGTCCCCGCCGTGTCTCTCCCCGCGTCACGCCGACCCGCCGCCTTCGTCCCCGTCGCGTCGCCTCTCCCCGCCCCGCCTTCCCCCGCCGTGCCCGAACGGGCAGGTGTACGCCGTGTGTGCCGCGCAATAGCGGCGGGGCCGGCCCTCCGGGGGTGACAATCGGCCGCCCATGGGGCAGGTCACAGGCCATCAAGCCGGCGGATGTTCGCCTGCCCGTCACCCGCGATCCGCTCCCCGGTAGGGCGCGGAGCGATGAACTGCGTACGTCCGCCCCTCCCGCCGGGCCCGCACCGCCGACCCCCGTCGACGACCGCGAGCGTCCGGCTTTCCGCGTCCTCGAAAGGGCATTTCGTGTCGGCCTCCCCCCAGCCTCCCTCCGGCGTATCCCGCCGCCGCCTGTTCCAGCTCGGCGCGGGCGGCGCGGGTCTTGCCGTCGCCGGCTCCCTCCTGCCGCCGTCCGTCCAGCAGGCCCTCGCCTCCCCGCCCCGGCGCGGCGGGTTGAAGGCGATCAAGCACGTGGTCGTGCTGGTCCAGGAGAATCGCTCCTTCGACCACTACTACGGCACGCTGCGCGGCGTCCGGGGCTTCGGCGACCGCAACGCGATCCGCCTGCGCGACGGCGGCAGCGTGTTCGAGCAGCCCGGCGGCACGGCCGGCCACGTCCTGCCCTTCCCGGTGCGCAAGGCCGCCCAGGACGCGTCGAAGGACCTCCAGTACATCGGCGCGCTCGACCACAGCTGGGACGGCGGCCACAAGGCCTGGAACGACGGCTGGAACGACGGTTGGATCGGCGCCAAGTCGCCCGCCACGATGGCCTTCTACGACCGCACCGACCTGCCGTTCCACTACGAGTTGGCGGACACCTTCACGATCTGCGACGCGTACCACTGCGCGCTGCCGTCGTCGACCTCGCCCAACCGCAACTACCTGGTCAGCGGCTACACCGGCTACGAGCCGGGTAGCACCACCCGGCGGGCGATCGACAACGCCGCGTACTCCGAGGACACCCACGCGGGTTACTCCTGGACCACCTACGCCGAGCAGTTGCAGCGTGCGGGGCGGTCCTGGAAGGTCTACCAGGAGTGGGACAACTACCAGGACAACAACCTGGAGTTCTACGTCTCGTTCAAGCAGGTCGCCCGCAAGGCGCTCGCCGCGGCCGGCGGCTTCAAGAGCCTGGACTCGTTCTACGGCAAGCTGGCCGGCGTACCCGCCGCCGAGCAGGACGCCATGCTGGCCAAGCTGGAACAGGGCGTCGCCACGCTGTCGCCCGCCGAGCGGGTGCTCTACGAGCGCGGCCTGCGCCGCGGCCGGCCGCACTCGCTCGCCGGCGCGCTGCGCGCCGACATCGCGGCGGGGACCCTGCCCGAGGTGTCCTACCTGGTGCCCTCCGCGGCCGACTCCGAGCACCCGAGCGCCTCCTCGCCCGCCGCCAGCGCCACGATCACCTACCAGGTGCTCGACGCGATCGCGTCCAACCGGGAGATCTGGGACTCGACCGTCGTGCTGCTCACGTTCGACGAGAACGACGGCTTCTTCGACCACGTGCCGGCGCCCTGCCCGCCGGCGGAGGTCACCGACGAGTACTACAACGGGCTGCCGATCGGCTTCGGCGCGCGTGTGCCGATGATGATCGTGTCGCCGTGGACCGTCGGCGGTTACGTCTCGTCGGAGATCTTCGACCACACCTCGGTGACCCGGTTCCTGGAGACCTGGACCGGCGTACGCGCGCCCGACATCAGCGCCTGGCGGCGGACCGTATCCGGCGACCTGACCGGCGTGTTCGACTTCGACCGGGCCCGCCGCTCGCAGGTGCCGCCGCGCCCGGCGCCGGCCCCCGCGTTCACCTCGCGCTGGCGGCCCGCGCCGCCGGCGAACCAGAAGCTGCCCGAGCCGGAGCGCGGTCGCCGCCCGGCCAGGCCGCTGCCGTACCAGCCCGACGCCTCCGCGCGGCTGGACGCCTCCAAGCGCACGCTGACGCTCGACCTCGCCAACGGCGGGCAGTCCAGCGTGCACCTGCAACTGTTCCCGTACTCCGGGGACCTGGCCAAGCCGAAGCACTACGACGTGCGCGGCCGGCGCTCGGACACGATCGCGCTCAAGGGCGAGCGCTACGACCTGACGCTGATCGGCCCGAACGGCTTCCGCCGCGAGTTCGCCGGGGCGACCGCGCCGACCGCGCCCGGGGCGGGTGCCGAGGTCACCTCGCGGGTGCGGTCCACCGGGCGCATGCTCGACCTCGAACTGGTCAACCACGGCAAGCAGTCGGTGACCTTCAAGCTCACCCCCAACGCCTACGGGCAGGGCTGCTCCGACCGCGAGCGTACGATCACCTTGAAGCCCGGCCGCGACCGCACGGTGCACTGGTCGACGGGCTCGGCCGACGGATGGTACGACGTCACGGTGACCCTCGAGGGCGCCGACGGCTTCGTCCGACGTCTGGCCGGTCACATCGAGAACGGCCGGGAGAGCGTCAGCGGCTGACCCGCGACCGACTCGACGCGCGACGTGGGTCGCCCGGAGGCCGGCGCGGCGTCTCCGGGCGGCCCGCCTCGCCACGGCGGGGCCCGCGCCCGCACGACCCCGTACGTCCCGGCGCACTTCCCCGCGCCGGGACGTGCGAGGGGGTGCGGGCGCGGGGCCGAACGCGAGCCGACCTCGGTCGCCACGACCCACCGGTGGGTCGTCGAGGCCGAGGTCGGGAGCGAAGCTCGGGGTCGGAGCCGGGGTGACGGGGCGGTTCAGCCTCGGCTATCGGTCGGAACGATCCCGCGAACGGTCAGTGGACCCTCTTGAACACCGAGGAGTTCGCGGCCAGGCCGTTCTCCCACAGGTATTCGACGTCGCTGCGCTCCTGCGCGTCCGGTTGTGTGTTCGTACAGGACGGGCCGGGCCCGCCGCCCGACATCAGTTCGCTGCACGGACCGGAGTAGTCGTCCGGCAGGCCGAGCACGTGGCCGGTCTCGTGCGCGGCGACGCGGACCGAGTAGTACTCCTGGTTCTGCTCGTAGTCGAGGAAGATGTACCCGTGCCCGTGGCCGTCGGTGTCGGCGTAGGAGCCCTGCGGGTCGCTGCCCTCGTAGTAGGCGAAGTCGGCGCCGCCGCCCCCGCCCTCACTCAACTGCACATTGCTCACCGCGTCGTTCCAGATCTGCGCGCTCTGCGCTATCTCGGACGCGAAGGACGGCGCCTGGCTCGCGTCGTAGGTGATGGTGACGCTCAGCAGACCCGGGTTGGCGGCCTGCTTGGCCCTGACGGACCTCATCACCGCGTCGAAGAACGCCTTGTTGCCGGCCTGATCGGCGGGCGAGCCGGCGTAGGCGGAGGCGGTGTGGTGGCTCGGTACGGGGTGGTGGGACGCGGACGGGGAGGCGGAGGCGGACGTCGGCACCGCGGTCAGTACGGCGGCCAGGCCGAGGCCGAGCGCGGCCGAGAACACCGTCCTGCGGCGGCCGGCGTGGCGCGGGCGCTCCGGCCGGCTCGGGTCGCTCGGCCGGCTCGGGAAACTCGGGTGACGCGATCGATGCGGTCGATTCATCTGGGGGACTCCATTCATGCCGGGAATCGGCGGTCGCCGGTGGGACGCCGGGGACTCGCCGGGGGGATTCCGGTCAGGGCGAGTCTGTCCCCGGTGACGACGAGCGCGGATGATGCCAGTGGGTGATAGCTCCGTCGGATCCGGTGGCGCCCGCCACCCGCGACACCCGGCCCCCGGTACGCCCGCGTGGTCAGGCCCGGAACGGCAACGCCGTGCGTTCCCGGACCAGTTCGGCGTGCGGCGTAAGGGTGCCGGCCGGGAGGGTGGCCAGCCACACCACGTCGGCGGCAGCCCGTTCGAGCGCCTCCTCCCGCGCGGCCGCGTCACCAGGCGCGGCCGGATCCGGGCGACCGACGTACGCGACGTTGACCACGATGTCGCGCCGAGCCGGGTCCTCGGCCAGCTCCCGGGCCAGCACCTTCACCGCGGCCACGGTGCCGATCGCGGAGGGGACGCCGATCCATGCCGGCCACCCCTGGGCCGCCGACCGCCCGTCCTGGACGGCCCGTACGTAGTCGTCCATCACCCGTGACAGGTCGGCCAGGCCGACCCGGTCCACGTCGAAGCGCGCGCGCAGCCGATGGGGCAGGTGCCGCAGACCGCCGAGGTCGCCGACCACACACACGAACCGGGCCCCGTCGCGCAGCCGCGGCGCGAACGCCTCGATCAGCCGGCGGGTGCCGTGGTTGTTGGTGGCGATGTACGCCCCGACCTGGTCCTGATTGCGCGTGGCGAGATCGATCCGGGCGCCGGCGCCGCCGATCAGGATGTCCACGCCGCCGTGCCGCGCGGCGACGGTGTCGGCCAACGCCTCGGCGCCGGCCGGATCGCACAGGTCGAGCGCGGCCAGGCGCGGCGCGAACCCCTCGCGGCGCAGCAGGTCGACGGTGGCCCGTCCGCGTTCGAGGTCACGGGCGGTGAGGTAGACGACGTCGTCGGCGGCGAGTCGGCGGCACAACCCGCGCAGCACGGCCAGGCCCAGTCGCCCGGTCCCCCCGGTGACGATGGCGGTTTTGGACATGGCACTCCCCGATTCCGTCGAGCCGTCGTACGTGGCACGGGTCACCGCCGGCCGAATCGGGTGGAGTCGACCGGGCGGACCGGCGTGTGTCTACGATCGTGCCGAGGCGAGGGTCGGAACAACGGCGATGCCGGCAATGGGCGTTAACTCTCGGGTTAACGATGCGGGGCCTCGCGGGGGGCGATCGGCCGGACTCGGCTCGGCTCGGCGACGAGGTACGGCGGTACGGCGGTACGGCACGACGATATGGCAACGAACGGCGGGGGCGTATGGAGCTGCGGGACATCGAGATCTTCCTCGCGCTGGCCGAGGAGTTGCACTTCGGCCGCACCGCGGATCGTTTGCTGATCTCCTCGGCGCGGGTCAGCCAGGCGATCAAGCAGCAGGAACGCCGAATCGGCGCACCGCTGTTCGAACGGACCAGCAGACGTGTGGCGCTGACCCCGATCGGAGAGCAGCTGCGCGAGGACCTGGCGGCGGGCTATCAGCGCATTCAGGACGGCATTGAACGCGCCGCCGCCTCCGCGCGCGGCCTGACCGGAACGCTGCGCCTGGGCACGATGGATGCCACGTTGGCCGAGATCCCGGAGATCCTGGAGACGTTCCGGACCCGGCACCCCGACTGCGAGGTGCGGATCCGCGAGGCGCACATCGGCAATCCGTTCGGGCTGTTGCGGGCCGGCGAGGTCGACCTCCAATTGGTGTGGCTGCCGGTGGAGGAGCCCGACCTGACGGTGGGTCCGATCGTGCTGACCGAACCGCTGGTGCTCGCGGTGTCCGCCCGGCACGAGTTCGCGGGGCGCGAGTCGGTTTCGCTCGAGGACCTGGCGGTGGGGCCGGTGTTCGGCTTCGACGATTCGGTGCCGGCCTACTGGGCCGAGGCGATCAACCCGGCGCAGACACCCAGTGGCAAGCCGATCCCGCGCGGCCCGGTCAGCTCGACGGCGCACGAGACGCTGACCACGATCGCGGCGGGCCTGGCCATCTCGCCGGTGCCGCTGCACGCGGTCAAGTACTTCCCCCGCGGTGACATCGCGTACATCCCCATCCACGACTCCCCCGTGTTGTCCTGGGCCCTGATCCACCGCACCGCCGCCCTCTCCCCCCTCGCCCGGGCCTTCACGCGAGCGGCCGAGGACACGTTGGCGGCGGCCGAGTCCTGATCCCACGGCGGTGGGGCGGGGGCCGGCCTTCGTGGGGCCGGCGGTGGTACCGGGCGCACGGTGCCCCTCGGCCGCGGCGGGGCGGGCGACGACGCGACGCACCGGGACGGGTCGGGTTGGGGTGGGCTCGCCTACACTCCGGTTGTGTCCGACCTCTCCTCTCCCCCGCCCGGTGACGACGCGCTCGACGCGGTCGGGGTGCTCGTCGATCCGGTGCGCCGGGCGCTGTATCGCCACGTCGTCGCGGCCGAGGGTCCCGTCGGCCGGGCGGCCGCGGCCGACGCGGTCGGCATCCAGCGCACGCTCGCGGCCTTCCACCTCGACAAGCTGGTCGAGGCGAACCTGCTCACCACGGAGTACGCCCGGCCCGCCGGCAAGGGCGGCCCCGGCGCGGGCCGGCCGGCGAAGCTGTACCGCCGCAACCCGGTCGAGACGAGCGTGACGCTGCCCCCGCGCGCCTACGACACGGCCGGCCAGATCCTGGCGGACGCGATCGAGCGGGCCGGCGCGGACCGGGCGGTACACGCGGCCGCGTACGACGCCGGGCGCGTGGCCGGCCGGGCCCTCGGGGGCGGGCCGGCCGCGACGGAGGAGGCCGACGAGCACGCTCGGGTGCTGGCGGCCCTGACGGCACGCGGCTACGAGCCGGTCCCGGACGCGTCCCGCATCCTGCTGCGCAACTGCCCGTTCCACCAACTGGCCGAGGACTTTCCGCCACTGGTGTGCGGCATGAACCTGGCCCTGCTCGAAGGCCTGCTCGACGGCGTCGACGCACCCGGCCATCGCGCCCGCCTGGACTCGGTACCCGGGCGCTGCTGCGTGGTGGTCGAACGCACGGCGTAGGGAGGGAAAGTACGTCTCACCGCCGCCGACTTCTAAAAACAATTCTCATTGACATATTCTCCGCGACCTGGTGAGGTGATGCCATGCCGACGACACACCACATCGCCCAGTTCAACGTCGCGCGAATGCTCGCTCCCCTGGACACGCCCACCATGATCGAGTTCGTCGCCGGTCTCGACCCGGTCAACGAACTCGCCGACGGCGCGCCCGGCTTCGTCTGGCGCCTGACGGGCGAGGACGAGGGCGTGCCCTCCTCCACCGACATCCGCCCCTACGACCCCGAGTCCATCGTGACCATGTCGGTGTGGGAAACCCCGGAACTGCTCTGGGAGTTCGTCTACCGCAGCGGTCACCTGGAATACCTGCGCCGGCGCCAGGACTGGTTCCACCACCTCGCCGAGATCACCCAGGTGGTGTGGTGGCTCCCGGCGGGAACCATCCCGACCGTCGCCGAGGGCAAAAAGCGCCTGGACCACCTGCGCGAACACGGCCCCACCCCGTACGCCTTCACCTTCCGCAACCGCTTCCCGGCGCCGACGGGGGAGGCGGAGGAGCAGGCGGCGGTGGCCTGACGGCTCGCGCACACCACGGCGTCACGGCGCCCGTCGTCGATCGCCCTCGCGCGAATGCCGAGGCGACGGGGGCCGGGCAGCACGTCAGGCCTGGTACAGCTCGTTCCGTCGATGCCGCGCGGCGGGTACATCCACCGATTCGGCCGCCGCCACGTCGAGCCCGCCGGCATTGACCAGCGCCCGCATCAGGACGACCCCCGCCCGCAGCCGCGCGCGCTCCCGCCGCTCGGCCAGGGAAGCCGCCACGCCGATCCCGCCATGGGACGCGTTGTACCGCCCCCAGGCGTACACGTCGACCCGCCGAACGATCCGCTGCGGACGCGGACGCCGCCCCCCGCGGTCCGCCTCCGCCAGGATTCGGGCGCTGTAGCGCAGATCGAAACGCCGGACGGATCGCCACGGTCGTCCGGGAAAAGCCGAGTCGCGACCCCGTTCGATGCGACGCGGAATCGGGTGATGCGCGGTGCGGGACATGGGAACTCCGTCGGTGCACCGCCAGGTTCTTCCACCTGGCGTACCTACCGGAACCCGTGCGCGCCGGCGGCCCGATCCCGCCCCGGGCGCTTCCGTCCGCCGCCGGTCGTCTCCATACGTCGCAAGCTACCGGACCGGCTCGCGCCGGGTGCGGGAATTTCACGGGGTCAGAGCCGCGTCGACCGCCTTGGTGTCCCAGTAGAACGGCCGAATCTCGGTGATCAGGCCGTCCCGGATGGTGATCATCTGCATCACCCACGTGTCGAGGACGCGGCCGGTGGCTCGCGCGGTGAGCAGGCCGTGGTTGAGGATGGCGGCCCGCTCGCCGTCGATGGCGAAGCGTTGTTCGAGGAAGTCCATGTCCCGCCACGCCTCGCCCATCGCGGCCATGAAGTCCTCGATGCCCTCCGGGCCGTAGCGGGGGCCGCCGTAGGGGAGGCCGGGCGACTGGTACATGACGACGTCCGGGTCGAGGCACGCGGCGAGGTCGGCGAAGCTCGCCTTGCCTCGGCCGCCGGCGGCGACGTACGCGGCCTCCGCGGCGAAGAACCGCGCGAGGACGGCGCGGGTGTCGGCGTCGGCGGTGGGCCGGGGTGCGGGGGAGGGGGGTGTGTTCTCGGTGGTCACGGGTCCATCGTGGAGGTGGGCGCGGGGGGCCGCCGGCGGCAATCGGTCGTCGCGTTTCGGGCCCGGGTCGCGGGTGTTCGGTCGGCCGACGGGCTCGGGTGCGGCGAAGGGTGTGTTGTTCGCCGGCCGACGGCGCGACGTCAGGGGATGTGTCCGCCGTCACATGGAACCTTTCCCCTGGGGGCGTCCTCTTCCTGGCGATCGGCCGACAACTCGTCGGCCCGGGAAGGGGATCGCGCCATGCACAACGCCGCCGAAGCCGCAGGCAGCACGAGAACCGCCGCCGACACGACCGCGGTCACGGATGTGGCTACCGCCGCGCCGGCCACCGCTGCCTCGGCCACCGCCGCGCGCCGGCGCAAAGGCACCGCCGTCGCCGCGCTGCTGGCCGGTGATGCGCTCGTCCACGCGTTCTGGGCGACCGGCGCGACCTGGCCGGCCGACAGCACCGAGGCCCTGTCGCAGGGACTGCTCAACGCCGACGTCCCGTTCACCCCACGCGTCCTGCTCCCGCTGTGGGCACTGCTCACCACCGCCGCCGTCGGCATATACGCGCACAGCCGAGGCCGCGGCGGCAGGCTCACCGCACTCGTCACCGTAGCCGTGGCCACCGGGCTCACCGTGCGGGCCGGGGCGGGCGTGATCTGGGCCCTGGGTGTCGGAGCCGATCCGGGCAGCACCTTCTACCGACTCAACCTGGCCGTTTACACCCCGGTGTGCGTGGTCTTCGGGTATACCGCCGCGCGCGTCGCACTGGACGGCATCGTCCGGCGGCCGAGTCGGCTGCTCCGAACGCGGACCGCCGGGAGATGATCACCACCGTGCCGAAGCGTGGAACCGAGGACCGAGCCGCCGAGCGCCGTGCGCGCGGCGTCGCCCTGGCCCGCGCCGCCCGCCGCGGCGACACCGTCGCGATGAGCGATCTGCTCGACCACCTGATCCCCTACGTCACCACCATCTGCGGCCCGATCGCGCTGGACGCCCGGCAGGACGCGGTCCAGGAAACCCTCGTCGTGGTCTTCCGCGCCCTGCGCACCCTCGACGAACCCGAGGCGCTGTACGGCTGGGTCCGGGCGATCGCGGTGCGCGAGGCGGTGCGCATCGCGCGGCGGGCGATCCGGGATGTCCCCACCGAGTGGGCCGACCCGCCCGCCCCCGGCGACCCGCAACTCGCCGCCGACATCGACGACGTCTTGGCCCGACTCTCCCCCGAACACCGCGCCGTACTGGTCCTGCGCGACATCGAGGGCCTGGACGAACAGACCGCCGCCGACCTGCTCGGCGTCCCCGAAGGCACCGTCAAGTCCCGGCTGCACCGCGCCCGGGCGGGATTCCGAAGGATGTGGACGGCATGAGCACACCACGCGAACCCGACGACATCGAACCTCCCGACACGAACGCCGACACCTACACCTATACCGACACCGAGCCGATCGACGCGGTGGGTCGACTTCGGGTGCTGATCGCCGGGATCCCCGGCGCACGCATCGTCGAAGGGATCGTCGACGCGCCGTTCGCCGACGTATGGGCGGTGATGGGGGACCTGGAACACGGCTTCGGCCGGTTCCAACCGGACATGCGCCACGTTCGGGTGCTGCGCCACGACGGCGATCGTATAGAGGCGCACGCCCGCAGCCGGTACGGGATGCGGGCCCGTTTCGACGGTGTCCTGCGCCCGGGGTGGTGCTGGTTGCAGAGCAGGTTCGTGATCATCGGCATGGCGGCCGTCCCCGAGCACGGGAGGACCCGGGTAGCCCTCACCGGCGGCGTACGCATCCCCGGCCGCGCCGCCATCGTGCCGGTGGGCGCGACGCGCGAACTGCGCCGGGGGCTGGTCCGGCTGGGACGGGCGGTGAAGGAAGGCTGACGGACCCGGCGAAATCGGGCTGCGGGCAGGGTGGTTGCGGCGGGGGCGGGGTTCCGAGAGCTTGTGTTCTGGACAAAGGACATCCAGAATAGAGACCACGGTCCACCCGGCCACCGCAACTGCACCACCCCGGTTCGGGGGAGCCGCCGTCCGCACCCCTTTCTTCGGGAGGGCGTCTTTCCTCGGGAGAGGCGTCTCACGAGGCAGATTCTGGATATAGAACATCGTGAATATGCAAACGCCCCGCCCTCGCCCCGACCGCCTCGTCGACTCCCGCCCCGACTCCCACCTCGACACTCACTTCGACCCCGAGCCCAACCATCGGACCGGCGCCCTGACCGACACCCTGACCGACGCCCTGATCGCCACCCGAGTCCAACCCGGCCCCACCGGGACGCACACGGAACCGGCGACGCCCGAGCGCGCCACCGATCCCCGCCAACGACCCCACGAGAAGCCGCCCGCGCCGCCGCCGCCCCCTCGGTCGATGTTCCGCGCCTGGCTCGCCGTGGGCGCGGTCGCGCTCGGGATCTTCTCGCTCATGACCTCCGAGCTGTTGCCCGTCGGACTGCTGACTCCCGTAGGCACCACGCTGGACGTCTCCGAGGGCACCGCCGGACTGATGGTCACCGCGCCGGGCATCGTCGCCGCCTTCGCCGCACCGGTGATCGCCGTGACGGCCGGTCGGCTCGACCGTCGGCTCCTGCTCGCCGCGCTGATCGCCCTGGTCGGTACCGCAAACCTGGTCAGCGCAGCGGCGCCGAACTTCGCCGTGGTGCTGATCGCCCGGATCCTGGTCGGCGTCGGCGTGGGCGGCTTCTGGGCCATCGCGGGCGGCCTGGCTCTGCGCCTGGTCCCGCCCGAGCAGGTGGCTCGAGCAACCGCGATCGTCTTCGGCGGCGTCTCGACCGCCTCCGTCCTGGGCGTCCCCGCCGGCACCCTCATGGGCGAACTCACCGGATGGCGGACCGCTTTCGCCGCCGTCGGCGCGCTCGGCCTCCTGGCCCTGGTGGTTCTGGTGGTCCTGCTGCCTCCGCTGCCGAGCGCAGCGTCCGCCCGGCCGATGACGTTCCGCGACCTGGCCCGGCTCGGGCGCGACAACCGGGGCGTACGCGCCGGACTGGCACTCACGTTCCTGCTGATCACCGGCCACTTCGTCGCGTACACCTTCGTCCGGCCCATCCTGCGCGACATATCCGGTGTCGACGACGGCCTGATCGGCCTCCTGCTCCTCGGCTACGGACTGGCGGGCGTGGTCGGCAACTTCGCGGCGGGCAGCCGAGCCTCGCGCGACGCCCGCCGCACCCTGCTCACCATCGCCGGCGGCCTGACCGCCGTACTGACCCTGCAGGCCGCCCTCCAGAACGTCGCCGCGGCGGGCATCGTGCTGCTGATCGTGTGGGGCCTCGCCTACGGCGCCGCACCGGTAAGCCTCCAGACCTGGATGCTCACCGCCGCGCCCAAGGCAGCCGAGGCGGCGACATCCCTGTTCGTCGCCGTGTTCAACCTGTCCATCGCCCTCGGCGCGCTACTCGGCGCACTCGCCGTCGACGGCATCGCGACCACGGCAGCCCTGTGGTTCGCCGCCGGACTCACCCTCCTCACCGCACTGACCGCAGGCACGGTCCGCCGCCCAACCGGCAACTGACGGCCACGCAGACCAACGACCGCAACCACGCCCGCCGTCGTGACCAACCCGCACAAGACCGCAAGCACCACCACGACCGAAGCCATCACCGCGGCCGAAGCCATCACCGCACCAAGGAGCCCTCGACCATGAGCGACACCTCGTTCACCATCACCAACCCGTCCGACCTGCACAACCCCGTGTCCTACGGCTACAGCCACGTGGTCGACGTCCCGGCCCCCGGCCTGGTCTTCGTTGCCGGCCAGTACGGCTCCGACCCCACCGGCGCGGTCGCCTCACCGGACTTCGCAGCGCAGGTCGAACTCTCCTTCGCCAACCTGGGCGCCGCCTTGGCCGCAGCCGGACTGGGCTTCCGTGACGTGGTCCGGCTCGGTACGTACATCGTCGACCACGACCACGCCAGGCTCGAAGCCCTGCTCGCGGTCATCACCCGCATCTGGGGCGACAAGCCGCCGGCCCAAACCCTCCTCGGGGTAGCCGCCCTCGCCCTCCCCGACATGCTCTTCGAGGTGGACGCGGTAGCGGTCCGCCCGTAACGCCGACGAACCGATCCGAGTCCAATTGGACTCACCACACGCGCCGTGGCCCGACACCCTGCGATGTCGGGCCACGGCGCGTTCGGTATAGGAACAAAAAAGGGGCGAGGAGAAATCCCTCTCCCTGCCCTCTTCAACATATAGCGCCCCCGGGGCCTTGCGGCAAGGTCCCGGCCATGCCGCAGAATGACCGCCCGACCGGAATCCAATCTCGATGAATGGGCCTTGTGATGATTGACGTGATCGTGGTCGGCGGCGGACCCACCGGGCTGATGCTGGCCGCCGAACTGCGGCTGCACGACGTGTACACGGTCGTCCTGGAGCAGTCGGCCGAGCCGTCCGGCCACTCCCGGGGACGCGGACTGCACACCCGCAGCGTGGAAATCATGGACCAGCGCGGCCTGCTGGACCGATTCCTCGCGGCCGGTAACAAGTTCTCGGTCGGCGCCTTCTTCGGCGGCATTCACAAGGAATGGCCGGAGCACCTGGACACGGCGCACCCCTACGGCCTCACCATCCCGCAACCGGTCACCGAACGACTGCTCACCGACCACGCCCTCGCACTCGGCGCGGAGATCCGACGCGACAACGAAGTGGTCGACGTACGCCAGGACGACAACCAGGTGACCGTCGAGCTAGCCGACGGAACGTTTCTGCACGCTCGCTACGTGGTCGGCTGCGACGGCGGACGCAGCACGGTACGCAAGCGACTCGGGATCGCCTTTCCCGGGGAGCCCTCCACCGTCGAGACGCTGCTGGGGGACATGCGGGCCACCGACGACCCGGCAACGATCGCCGCCGTGGTCACGGAAGTCCGCAGGACCCAGTTGTGGTTCGGCGCCATTCCCGACACGGAAGGGCAAAAAGGCGTATATCGCTTCGTGGTACCCGCCGAGGGGGTGGCCGAGTACCGCAGCGCACCGACCTTCGAGGAGTTCAAGCAGCGGCTGCGCGACGTCGCGGGCACCGACTTCGGCGTGCACTCGCCCCACCACCTGTCCAGGATCGGCGACGCGACACGGCAGGCCGAGCACTACCGGGTCGGCCGGGTACTGATCGCCGGCGACGCGGCGCACGTCCACCCGCCAACCGGCGGACAGGGCCTCAACCTCGGCATCCAGGACGCGTTCAATCTCGGCTGGAAGCTGGCCGCCGAGGTCCACGGCCGGGCACCGCAGGGGCTGCTGGACACGTACCACGCCGAACGCCACCCGGTGGGCGCGAGCGTGCTGGACAACGCCCGCGCCCAAATGACCCTTCTGGGGACCGAACCAGGTGCCGCCGCACTGCGAAACCTGCTCTCGAGGCTGCTGGACTGCGAGGAGGCGAACCGCTACCTGACCGGGATCACCACCGCCGTCGACATCCGCTACGACGTCGGCGAGGGCCACGAACTGCTCGGCCGCCGACTGCGGGACGTCGAACTCGAACGAGGCCGCCTCTACGAACTGATGCACCGGGGACGCGGCCTGCTGCTCGACCGTACCGGCCGGCTGTCGGCGACGGGCTGGGCGGATCGAGTCGACCACGTCGTCGACGCGGGCAAGGAACCCGACGTACCGGCGGTGCTACTGCGCCCCGACGGCCACGTGGTGTGGGTCGGCGACGACCAGCACGACCTGCTCCGCCCCCTCACCGAGTGGTTCGGCGCCGCCACGAACCGAGCTGCGCAATCGGCACCGACTGTGAATCACGGTCAAGACACCGCCACCTCGCCCCCGCCGCCCCTCACCTCCGCCTCCAGCGCAGCAACCACCTCCCCCTCCGAACCCGAGCCCGGCGACCAACCCGAGCCGGCCAAGGGCGTGATGTCGAGATACCGCACCTCATAGACCCGCTCCGTGAACTTCCACCCGTCCGGGGTCCGTTGGTAACGATCGCGATAGAGGGAGTAGTTCAACCCGGACCTGCCATCACGCATACGTCCAAGCTCCTGCACGTACGCCCGGCCGGACGCCGTATCCCCGTCCAGCTCGATCGCGCCGGGGTGCACCGTCTGTACGAAGAACTCCCACGCACCCTGCAACCGCTCGATCCCGGCACGGATCTCCCGCCGACCGGTGAATTCCACGTGGGCCTCGGGAATCCGCCACACGCCGTCGTCCGCGAACAGCGACGCCAGGCGGTCGTAGTCGCGCACCATCACGGCATCGGTGAACTCGCCCCACAACGCCGCGATTTCGATCCGATCGGCAATGCTCTCGAGCTTCGGGTCAAGATCCCTCATCGTTCCCCTCCATGGCCCATTCGGACTTCGCAGATGACGCGACGCCCCACCCGGTATGACAAAACAAGCCACCCGAATGTCAGCACCCCACCCAACCGGCCTGATCCGCACGTCCGAACAGGCGTGAAGTCCAGGGACAACGCTCAACAACCGCGGCTTGCCATATCGGCTTGCCACCGACCAACCCGCCCGGATAGGAATCGTGCATGCTAAAGGGCAACACAGTCGGTCTCAGGGCCCGACACGAGGACGACATCCCGATCCTGCGAACCGAGCTCTACGACGACGTGGTCAACGGCTCGCGGGCGGAGGGCCGGCCCTGGCGACCGATCTCGCCCGGTTCGCAAGACTCACGACTCATGGTCAACGACAACGATCCGGGGTTCGTCCCGTTCTCCGTGGTGGAGCTCGACAGCGGCACGCTGATCGGCATGGCAACGCTATGGGGCATCGACACCCACAACCGGTCCGCGCACATCGGACTGGGACTACTCCCGGCAGCCCGCGGCAAGGGCTACGGCACCGACGTGGTCGCGGTGCTGTGCCACTACGGTTTCACCGTGCGCGGCCTGCACCGACTACAGATCGAGACGCTGGCGGACAACACCGCGATGTTGCGCTCCGCCGAGCACAACGGCTTCGTCCGCGAGGGCGTACTGCGCTCCTCCGCCTGGGTCCTGGGCGAATTCCTCGACCAGACCCTACTCGGACTCCTGGCCCGAGACTGGAACCCGAACCCACAGCCAGAGTCCGACCACCAACCGCAGAGCCGATAGGAGACGGTGCGCCCAAACTCCACCGTGCCCCGCGACCGCACCTCGGCCACGGAACCCAACCCTACGTACGCGCACGTGCCGACCTGCAACGATTCGCAGCCGCTCGGGCCGAGCAACCTGACGTGGGCCGCTCGCCCTACCAAGTTCTTGCCCCGGTCCGGTCGGCACCGGCCTGGCAACCATCCAGAGCGCTACCAAGGAGCAACGTCGCGCAGGAATGCCAAGCGGCGGGTGCGCGAGCACGCGGGGCTTGTACTCGACCAGTCGGCTGCGGCTGTCGAAGGTGCGGTGCTCGATCATCTCGAGGGCGACGTCCGGGTAGCCGTCGTAGATGCGTTCTTCGCCCGTGGCCCCGGTGATTACCGGAAACATCATGACCCGGAAGCGGTCGACGAGTCCGGCGCGCAGCAGGGACCGACACAGGCTCAGGCTGCCGATCGTTCCGAGAAGCCCCGAGCCGCTCGACTTCATCGCGCGGACCGTCTCGACGGCGTCGTCGCGGACGAGCGTGGAGTTGGCCCACGTCAGCGGCTCCTCGAACGAGGAGGAGAACACCACCTTCAACACCCGCGTGAGCCCATCGACGGACGCCTCTTTCTCGGGGCCGAACGGGAGCAAGAAACTCGTCGGCGCCGCGCTGTGGAGGAACGGGGAAACGACCTGACCAACCATCACGCTCAGCCGGGCAACTGGCCAAGCACGCCCTTCCCCCCGCTAGAGCAACCCGCTGACCTGCAACGATGCCACAGACGGCGTTCTAAGGGCCGAACAAGATCATGTGCATCCGATCATGCCAGGCAATGAGATTTCGTGGCTCACCAGCGAATTCCCGCAAATGCGCAGGTCAGACAGGGTGCCAGCGGCAACAGCGACGACCAAGTCTCCGCCCGGCGCCCCATAGCCAACAACGACCCGCCCCCATAGCCCGAACCCGGAGCACCCAGACACCGGAGCACACCGCCGCCACCATCACGCGAACAGGCCTCGGCAGCAGGGGAGCGGAGGCCGCCACGCAAGTCGAACCGTCCGACATCGATACAACAAGCGATCCCGAACTCTCCGAACGGACCACTCCCGGAACATCACCAGCAAGGGGTGTGGCCAACCACAGCCGGCTCGCCGCACACATCGCACGCAAACGTCCTTCGTAACACCCACCCACGGCACCCGAAGCCGCTTCTCCGGCAGCCCGGCCCCAAACACAAACCAGTCCCAGTCAGCGATCGACCGGCCCCATCCCGCCTCACGCACCCAATACTCGGAACTACCACGCACAACGGCAGCACCCGCGGGGCCGAAGATCGCCTGACCTACCGAGGCTCGCGCTCCTGGTCGCGGGGCGCCGGTGCAGGGTCTGTCCGAGTCGGTGGTGGGCCGCCACAGGCGTTCGGCGCTCCGAGACCCGGCGCCTCCGACGAGCCGGGCGCACGGGTCGGCGAAACCCGGCCGGCAACAAGGGAGCAGGTGCGGGCCAAGTCGAGCCGCCTGTGGGGCCTTTCCGAATGGGCCGGGCGCCTCCGGTGCGCGTTGCGCCTTTGGCTACGTGGGGTGTGGGTTCTGTCCGAGTCGGCAAATGGCCGCCACCGGCGTTCCGAACTCCGAGACCGGGGTTCCCGGTAACACAGCCGCACCGCTTGGCGAAAACCGGCCGGCAACGGGGGAGCAGGAGGGCGCCCGGGTCTAGACCTCCGAGGGGCCTCCCGAGGACGTCGAGTGGCTTCAGGTGCGGTGGGAGTGTGGATGACGAAGGGGTACAAGTCCGGATCGCCCAGGATGCTGTCGCCTCGGCCTGAGAGAAAACCGCAGGTCAGCGCTGACGGATAACTGCTTCGAGCGCCTCGGCATCCGGTTTTGAACTCTGCTGGGCATTATCGGTCGCCTCGACGGCCTCTGCACGGCTCACAGTGCTCGAAGCAGGATCCCACCGGACGATTTCGCTCTCCACGCAGGCGTCCAGGGAATCGGAGCACACGAAACCGACGCTCAACGCCCGACTCTCCACCCCGACACTACGGAACCGCAGGCCACCGAAGCCCGAAACCCCCAACTACCCCGCCGAGATCCGGCTTCGAGCCCTGATGTCCAACACCCGCGAAACGCCCCAACCCACCCGGGAACCCTTCCTGGCGGACTCAACTCGGGCGCCCAACCTACCCACCACTGCCAGCCGATTTTCGCCGAGCAACACACCCGCCCCGCCCGAAGCCCCAAGTCTCCGAGCTCCGAACGCCAGCGGCGACCCACCACCAACTCGGACACACCCCGCACCATCACCCCGCAACCGAAAGCGCAAACCTCGGTAAGCGCCAGGAACGAAACCGAAAAGCCACGTCCGCTTTCCCGCACCTCCACTCAAGGGCACCTCTTCGTCTGCGCCCTCGTCAGACCCCATCCGCTCCGATGAACCGATGACGAAATCATGGAATCCCATCGAGGTACACTCCGCAGCCCGCACGCCCGTGAGCACCGTTCTCTCTGGTGCACTCTGGCAACTCACATGAGCTCGTGCCTGTCCCCAGGCTGTCCATCTACTACGCGATTCGACTCTTGCCAGATCGACACTCCAGTCACCGTTCAATGTGAACGAAGGCCGTTGGATCCGCGAGCCTGGAGTGAAGTTTCGGGCTAGCGCTCCTCAGAGCAGAAACCTTCCTTCGCATCGGATGATGGCTCCTGACCTGCTACTTTCACAAGTTCACAACTCATACAACGCATGATGTCCGTCAATATGTAGCGCCAGTTGCACGTGAGCACGCACGGCTACATATTCATCAAGATATATAGGCAGCTGCAACGTATGCTGCATGGCAGTAGGTGCTGGATCATAGAACACAACAAGTTCGTTTCACTGCAACAAAAGAAGTTCGAGAAGCTGCAACACTAAAACGGCGCCTGTATGTGCGGGTGTGCGGGTGTCTCTGACGGCGGGTGTTGGGGCGTACCGACGGGTGGATTGCTGCATGGATGGAGCAACGGTCGGATCGGCGGATAGGTAGAGCGATGTGTAAGCGGATCTACGGAACTGTCTTTGGTTGTATGGGTGGGTAGCTGTACAGGTGTTTCGACGGACGTAGAGGTGTGCGGATGGCTCAATCTGTGGATGTAGGTAGGGGTCTTGCTATGGATGTTGCTATGCATGGATGGATCTCCAGGTGTTGGGATGGATGGATGGAACTATGGTTGGGCGTTCGAAGCGATGACTGGGCAGAGCAAACAACGGACGTACGGCTAGATCTATCGATGAGCGCATGGATGTATGTACGGGTGCACGGAATGATGGATGGATAGCTGGATGGATAGAACAACGGGCGTTGCTCTGGGCGGATCGATCGGTGGTCGTTCGGATTTATGGTCGAAACGATGGATCGAACGACGGATACATAGCTCTACGGTCGGAACGAACGACAGATGTACGGCTGGGCGGACGTATCGATGAACGGCCGGAACTACGGATGGACGGGCAGACGGCCGGAGCGTACGGCGGGCAGGTCGGTGTGCCGAGGCCTCGGTGTTCCTGTGTGCGGAACGATGGGCAGGCATTCGATCAGACAGAGCGCTGGCTCGACGGTCGGACGGGCGGGCGGTCCTGCGGGCGGACCGGTCTGCATTCGCAGCGACGGACGGGCGGCCGAAGTCCTGGGTGTTTCGGTGAAGCGGCGGGTGGATGCCCGGTCGGCTGTGGCGGCCGGTGGGCCGATCGGTCTGCCCCCGGACCGCGCGGTGGGTGGCCGAATCCCCGGGCGGACCTGCCTTCGGGACGGTCTGCCTGCGGTGCGCTCCGACACTCCCACACACGATCCGGCTACGGCCCACCGGGCGGTCAAAGCTGCGGAACGCTCGGACTTCGGCGCGCACGAAGGTTCGGTGGACGAACGCGCGGGCGCGCGGATCCGGCAACGACTCGGCATGCGGTCGCGACACTCGACGCGCCGGCGGGTGGATCCGTGGCCGAGACGACCTCTCAGCGGCTCCGTGCCGGGACGTTCGGGCAGCGGGCACCCACGAGCAAGCGAGCGCACACACCGCGCCTCTCAGGGCCGACAGAGCGATCCCGCGAACGTCCGGCGTCGCAACCGCACATGTGACTTTCGGGCCGAACGGCGCCCCGCACGCGGCTTCTCGGCCGCCTCCCCAACCTCACCGAGCCCCGCACGGGACGTTGCCGGCTCGGCAAAACACGTCACCTGGCACGCGAGCGGCCGCTCGAGCCCCGCTTCCCCGATCACCGGATACGCGCCCACCCGAACCGCCCGACGCACAACATCGCCCCGCCACAAAATGGGCGGACCAAAAACCGGCGCCCTGGACGACCGGGTCCACCTGGACCGCTGGGACCGCAAGCCAGGCTGCCTGACGGAGAGCGGGCGGGCCGGACGGGGCGGCCGAGCAAGGTTGCGTCGGAGCGGACTGGTTGGAGGACCGGATCAGGTGTGTCGGGACCGGTGCCCCGGATAACCGGGTGAGGCCGTGTCGGGACGGATGGGCCGGCGCGGCCTGGACGACTCGGCGGAGTACAACATCCGAATCCGTCTGCTCGGCCCGGCCGGGGAACCCCGACGAGCGGATGCGCTCGACGGGATGCTGCCGGCACGGCGTGGGACGGCGCGGTCAGTGCGTCTTCGACAGCCCTACGGACGTAAGTTGACGATTTGTGGCTGACGGATGGGTCCGGTGGACATCGCGACTTCCTCCGGAAATGACCTCCGCGTGGACTCGGCTGCTTCGCCCTGTCCGCACCCGATGCGGTATGCGGGAGTCGAGCGGCCGGAGCCGCAAACAACGTGGCGCACGACGAACCGCCGACGTCGAATGGCCGGGCTTGCGGTGGCCGGGCCACTGCCCGCGAAGGCGGGCGACGACAGGCCAACGACGGGCGAGCGAACGGCCACCAGGCAGTTCAACGAGCAGGTAGCGAATGAGGCAGGAGGCGGAGCCACGGCCCGGCCGGCAGTGGGTCGACTGCCTTTGCGCAGGCCGCGCGGGCTGCGGGCGGCCTATGGGCGGTCTTCGTATGCCGGGACCGGGTGTGAGCGGTCGCCAGGTAGGGCGCCTGTGGCAGGCGAGCGGCGGGTCGATGGACGGGACACTCCACGAGTTGCAGACACGGGCAGCGGGTGGGGCCGGCGCGCGACAGGCCATAGGCGGCCAGCCTGCGGCCAACAGGCAACCGGGCCGGTCAGCCACCCGTCGGCGGCCGGGTGGGATGACGTTGCGGTTCGACACGCCGTGCGCGACACCAATGGCCCAGCGGTATGCCGGAGAGCGGGTGGAGGGTGGGCGCACCTAACGGGCGAAGTGGGTGAGCACGGCGAGCGGTGGGGCAGCGCTCGACGCTCGGCAGGCGGGCAGCAGGTGACCGGCAGCAGACGGCAGACGGCAGACGGCGAGCAGCCGGTAGCGGGTGCACGTGGCATTGGGCGAACAGCAGGCAGCAGCGCCATCCGGCACGCCGTGTGGGACAGCGATGCCCCACCGGCATCCCCCATGCGAGGTGGCCAAGAGCCCACCGGCAGGCGGGAGTTGGCACCGAGATACGCGCGCAACAGGGGTGGGCCCGCATTGAGGCGAGCAGGCAACGGCGGTGGACCTGCGTCGGGACGAGCGCGGCCGGCAGACGAGGGCCAGCGGGCAGGCCATCCAGGGGCAGGGACGCGCGGGGCAGCACACGCAGACCGAGCCAGCCAGGCGCGGGCAGGGCAAAGGCACACAGGCCGCGGGGCCGGGTACGAGGTGCGCAAGCCGAGACGCACAGGCCGAGGACACGCAAGCCAGGGATGCACACGCCAGGAATGCACACGCCAGGAATGCACAGACCGAGGCGGGGAGGCTGCGGTGCCGCGTGCTGGGTCGGGTGTTCGTTGCTTGGGCGCTTGGGCGCTTGGTTCGGGTGGGTGGGCCGCGGGAGCGAGCCGGCGGGGTAGGGCTCCGGGCTTGGCGGGCCGGGGCGGCGACGGTCGGGGCCGGAGAGGGTCGGCTGGGTGTCTCGATATGTCGTACAGGTGGTTCGGAAAACGAGAGGTTGAGGGGAATTGGTGCGCCAAAAGAGTCTGTTGGGGGCGTAGATCGGGCCGACCAAACGGGTTAACCGGGACATACGGGTGGGTTTTCCGAGTGTCACAGTGAATTTTGGGATTCCGCTGCTAACCTGACAGACAAAACTTAGGTCGGACCCCTCAAGGACACCTTGGAGGTTCTGCCCGCTAGATCCTGGTTCGTTGCGTTTTCGGGCTTCCGGCGGAAGTATCGAGCAGCTATCCCGGAGGTACGTCGTCTTCCCTGTCAGGTTCAGTGGACGGCTCTGACAGGCCACCGGGCGGAACCCCGGCTCACGCAGGCGTTCGGCCGCTCTACTCCGAGAGGACGCACGATGGGTGCAGTTGTGGCGGTGGCCAGCCAGAAGGGGGGTCCCGGGAAGACGACGACGACGGTGAACCTTGCGAGTGCTCTGGCCATCAACGGCTTCCACGCCCTCGTGGTCGACCTCGAGCCGCAGGCGCAGGCCGGCGTTGCCCTCGGTGTGGTGCCGCAGCCTCAGCGCTCGGTCGGCTTCGCGCTCTACGCCCAGCTCAACGGCATGACGCCCGATGTGCCGGAAATGATCTTCGACCGCAGCGAACTGCTCAAGTCGTTCGAGACCACCGGCAGCCTCAGCCTCTTCGGCTCGGTGCAGAGCACCATGGTCGACGCCGAGCGCAAGATCGCCGGGATGGACTTCTCCACCACCGGGATTCTCCGCCGCATCCTCGAGCCGATCCGCCGGACTCCGACGATCATCCTGATCGACACGCCGCCCAGCGTGAGCGCCCTGTCCGCCGTCGCGCTCGCCGCCGCCGACTTCGTGGTCGCGGTGTGCGAACCGCTGTACGCGACCGTTCAGGGCGCCGCCGTGATCAAGGGGCTGACGGCCGCCACCTCCGAGCGCACCCTCGGCGAGTGTGAGCCGCGCTTCCTCGGCACCGTGATCAACAAGGCCAACGCCCCGTCCCGGCGCACCAGCGAGGACGACCAGGTCGAGCAGCGGCTGGCCGACTACGGCCTCGACCCCTTCCAGACGCAGATCCGCCGGGACAGCCGGATCTCGCAGGCGTACGAGATCGGGCGCCCCGTCTGCATAGAGCAACCGAACATCGCCGCGAGCGTTGCCTACACCGAGCTGGCCATCGAACTGTTCGACCGTGTGAAGCAGGCCGCCTGATGACCGACGAGAAGCCCGTGCCCAAGTCCAAGGCAAAAGCGAGGAAGGCACCCGCTGTTCAGTCGTCCGTCCTGGCGGCGGCGCTGCAGGACGCCATGAACGGCAGCTTCCTGAACTCGGGCACCGACTCGACGGCCGCGCTGCTGGCCCAGATGGGCGGCGGCGGCAGCGGTGGCGGTTCCGGCGCCACGTCCTCGGGGCCGCCGTTCAAGACCGCCGCGGCCGCTGTACCGGCACCGGCGGCCGAGCCCGAACCGGAGCCCGAGCCCGAGCCGGTACCCGCCGCGGCCGCGTCCGTCGTCGAGGCCGCGCCGGCGAGCGCGGAGCCGGCTGTGGAGCCCCTGTCGGACACGCAGCCCGTGGCGGCTTCGGAATCGGTGCAGGCGTCGACTCCGGAGCCGGAATTCGCGCGCGCGGCGGCGTCCACGGCTGCGGCCTCGGTTTCGGTGTCGTCCGTGCCTGCCGAAGCGTCGACTCCCAGGCCTCGGCGGGAAATCGAACCCGACGAGGAGGCCCCGCTCGCCCAGTTGGCCCGGCTCGAGGTGGCCCGCGAGGAGTCGGCCCAGGCTCCGACGCCGCGGCCGGAGCCGGTCTCGACCCCGGCTCCGGCGCCGGCCGCGCAGGCGGAGCGGACGTCGGAACAGGCCCCCGAACCCGCGCCCCGAGCGGCCGCACCGACGCGGGCCGCCTCGTCCGCCCAGCCCGCGAAGGCGTCCGCGTCCGCGAAGGCCGCCCCGGCTCCGCGTGCGTCCCGGCGCAGCGCTCCCACACCTGCCGCGCCTGCCGCGCCGGCTCCGGTCGCCGCCGGCTCCGCCGACGAGCAGTCGGCGCATGCCGCGCTCCTGGAGAGCTTTCTCGACGCGCGGATAAACTCCAAGGGCTGGGAAACCTGGGGATTCCGGCTCCTGCCCGACGTGAAGGCGCGCCTGGGCAAGCGGCTCACCGCCGACAAGCGTTCGTCGCAGAATCGGCGCCTGGCGCTGGGGCACTACCTCAACGCCGCGTTGCTCGAACTTCCCGAGAACAACGACGAGCAGATCGAGATGATCCGCTCGTTCCTGCGTGCCAGGGGCGGTATCACCGACCCCAGCCAGTCCTCCAGCTACCGGGTCAGCCCGGCCGTGTACGAACTCGCCCGCGATCTCGACACCGAACTCACCGCGACGGAGAAGCGCGGTCTGGTCGTGTACCTGTTCTCGGCCGCCGTCGAACTGTTCCTCGAACGCCTCGACGCCGAGGGCGCCCTCGGTCGGCCCGAGATCTTCTCGCCCCAGCAGTAATCCGCCGTCGGCGGGCGTGGAGGGCTTCGGTCCCCCGCGCCCGCCGACGGCGTTTTGCGTGCGGGGTCGGGACGGAGACAACGGCGTGGCAGGCCGCGGTCTCCGCTTCCGGTGACGGCCGTAGCCGTGCTCGTGCCTGCGTCTGCGTCGCCGACACGTTGCCGCCTGGCACCTTGCTGCCCCGCCGGCTTCGAACACTCCGTCCGATTCGTTCTGTTCGCCGGAGTTCCAGGCAGGCCCACCAGTCGCCGAGTCGCTGAGCGGTCCTCCTGCGGCTCCGCAGTCCGCCGGCCGTCGATCAACCCGCCGGCGGCTCCACAGGCGCTCAGAACGCCGCCTGGAGCGCTCCGGAGGTCCGTTCGGCGGCCACGGCGGCGGCCTCCCGGTCCTCCCGGCAATCGGCGCACACCCCGTCGGCCCGCAGGCCCCGGACCGCCCGGTCGCAGTCGTCGCAGGTCCCGATCGGCGCCGGCGCGGCCGCCCGGTGGGCCATCGCCCCGACCGCCGGCCCCATCGCCGCGATCGGCTCCTGCCCCGTCCGGGCCCGGTTCGCCGCCCGCCGGTCCGCGCCGAACCGCTCGTCCGCCGCGGCCCGCCGATCCTGGTCCTGCCGGGCGCAGTTGCGGCAGGCGAACGGGTCGTCCGCCACGCCCACCCCGGGACCGGCCGTGGGCAGCCACAGGCGGCCGTCCTCGCAGTTCGGGTCGGCGCACCCCCGCCGGGGCAGCCCGCGGCCGCTCAGCCAGCCGATGGGGCTGCCCACGGGCCCGTGCTGCGTCCGCCACCGGTCCGCCAGCCGGGCGAAGACCCGGTCCGCGTCGCCGACTTCGGCCACGGCGCGGTCCACCAGAGCCGCCGCCACGACCCGCTGGCCGATGCTCATCCGCTCCACCAGCGGCCTGATTCCGGCGAACGCCCTCGCCGCCGCCGGGGAGATGGTGGTCCGATGGTTCGGGACCGTCACGTGTCGCAATCGACGGGGTTCCGCCGCAGGCGCCTCGTTCGCCGGAAGCGTCGCGAAGCCGGTTCGGCCGTTGTTCGCGGGCTGGGGCACGTCTACCACCGAGAGCGCCCTTCGGGCGGAACCCCCTGGGGAAGCCGCGTTCATCTGTAGGTCAATCGGAGTGTCTTCCTTATACGTGACGGAGGTCCGAACCCCCTGCGGACCCGACGTCCATTGACCCTCCGCACCTGGGTTTTGAGCTGCCGAAATGCCGTTCTCCGACGGCCTGGACGACGTTCGGACGACGGTTCCCGAGGCGGCCTCGGACAGTGCTCCGGCAGGCGGTTCGACAACCTGGTTGATGATTGACCCGAGGGTCGGGAAGCCCGCTGTTCCGGTGCCCACGTGAAAGGCCGCGCCGAGGCCGACCGGACGGTCGGACCGCGAGTCCGCCGAGGTCTCCCCCGCCGTTGCCGCCGCGCCGGTTTTGTCCGTCCCAGCCTCCGCAGGCGCCTCGTCCGCTTCCCCGAACGCATGCCCGGCAAAGATGTCCGCGGTCTCATCCGCCTCATCGGCCTTGGCCGCCACACCGGCCACGCCTGTCATGTCAGCCACACCGGCCTCGGCGATCGACTCGTCGTCGCTCCCCGGTTCGAACGGTCGGAGCGGGACCATCATGTTGCGCCCCTGCCACCCCTCCCGGCGGCCAACCTCGACCCAGCCCCATCGCTCCAGGTCGGACACCACGCCACGAGCGGCGCGTACACTCACCGGCTCGCCGATCCGACGTCCCGACTGGTGGCGCAGCACGTCGGCGAGTTCGGCGTAGGTCAGGTGGTGGCCGCGGGCGCGGGCGTAGCTGATGACGGCGTACGCCCGGGCATGCCGATGCGGGACCGCGCCCAGGAGCGCGACGGGCACCATCACCCACGGCTCGCCCTTTTCCGGGGTGCGCAGGCGGCGTACGGCCGAGGTCCCGGTGCCGGAGGGCTTGGTGCGGCGGACGACGGTCAGTTCCTCGCCGGCGGTGAGCTGCTTCTGCGCGGCGTACAGGGACGACGGGGCCTTGAGCGCGATGCGGCCGTCGGGCTGGGTGACCGAGCGTACGGTCAGGCCCAGGTAGCGGGCGATGGTCGTCAGGTCGGCGATGCAGCCGGGCTGGTTCGGGCCGGCCGCCAGGTGGCCGACCTTGGCGGCGAAGACGAAGGCCAGGTCGCTGTACGCCTCGCCGGTCACCACGCGCAGCGGGACCTTGACCGAGGCACGGCGGACCGAGTCCGGCATGGTCGGGTCGATGCCGCGGGCACCGCTGACCCGAACTCGGGCCGCACGCAAGGCGGCACGCACCCGAGCCTGCATCGTGAATCCAGAGGATTCGGGCACACTTGAAGAGGGCAAGGACCTGGCTGAAGACAGCACTGGGCCTGCCTCGGGGATCGCAGGTATGATCTGCTCCTGAAGCTGGTGAAGAGAAAGAGGTATGGGCGACCCGACCGTTCGGCGCGTGGAAGTACCGGAACGGCTGGGTCTCACTGTTCGGTTGTGTAAGCGGCCGGCAGGCCTCCTTTCTCCGACGGCGCCCCTAGGGGCGCTGAGCTGCGAGCGAGTGGACTAGGGCTGGACTCCTAGGCCACTCGCTCTGCTTTTGTGGACTTCCGACGGCGCTGCCCGGCGCTCAGGCCGCACCATGCCGTCGTCCGACCTGTTCCTGTTCGGCTGCCAGGGCGCGCAGGGCCTGCTGGGCCCACGCGCCGAGGGTGAGGTACTGGTACGGCGTGTTCTCCTCGACGAACCGCAGTGCGAGCGCGGCGTGTTCACTCGGTCGAACGGCCAGGTCGGCACCCGACGGGTGGACGTAGAGGCCGGTCATCGGGTCGACGTCGGCGAGGTCGCCGACGCGTGAGTGTTCGATGGCCAGGTGCTCCCAGAGGCGCAGGCGCTGCGGTGTGTTGCGCGCATAGTTCTCACCCGGCCAGCTGATCCTTCGCAGGGCCTCGAAGGTGAGCAGGGGCAATACATCGCTGGGCGAGAGCACCGTCGGGTGCAGCACGTTTCGGTCCCGTGCCTCGTAGCCCACCTTGCTGGGCAGACCCGCGATGGCCGCGAGCCTTGCCACGGTCCAACGCTCCCGGGAAGTGGCCATGACCGTCCTTTCGTGTCAACGACCGAAGCCTATCGCGATCTCCGGCAAATAACTTCCTGTCAGGAGAGTCGGCGTGTCGCTCAATGCAGTGAAGCCGGCACGGCGGCGGCACAAAAGCCCGGAAAATAAGGCATTACCGGTGTGTTCGATCTGCATGTTGGAAGATCTGCCCAGCCACCCATCCCCTGTCACGCATGAATACCCAGGCGTCGAGTGTGTGTTCCGTCGCGTGATCCAGTGCTCGACCGGCCGTCGGTTCCGCCGTTCGGACTATCGCGAGAGCGACCGTGCGACCGATCGTGCGATCCGCTGCCACGCCCACTGCGTGGCCCGTCGTCAGAGCCGGCGTGAGAGCCACCGCCGGAGCCATCGGCGGCTTCAGCGCGCGGGCCGCAGTTCCGCCCACTGCTCCGGCCGGCCGCCCATGACACCGAGCGTTCGTCGTTCGCGCCGTACATCCGCCCGCACACCCGCCCGTACAGCGCTGCGGATTGACGAACGTGTTGGGCTGCACTGTGCCGGACATATCAAAGGACATCTCACCGCACAGCAACACGCACAGATCCCGCTCCGGGTCGCCGGACAACTTGCCATGCAAGTTGCAGGTCAAAAGCTATTTGAGGGCGTTGCGGGAACGGCCCGCTGAAGCGATGGGAGGGCTTGAAGAAGGGGCTTCCGAGGGCTGGGGAGAGGAATTATGACGGGAGTGAAAATCACCTTAAAAGGTAGGGAAGCCGGCTTTTGCCGTCACTGGGAAGAGGACGGCAGGTCGGCTCAGGAACAAAGTGGTGGAAGGGATGGATGGCATACAACGAACCGACGGGACGGTTGGGGCGGGCTGCCGTGTCGCGGTGTGCTGCCGTGTACGGGGCTTGGGGGCAGGGTGGGCGGTTGGGCTCTCGAGAAGGGCGCGGGCTCGGAGGGTGGGAGGGGGCGAGCGGCGGGCGTGATGTCGCGACGTGCCGGTGGACCGGTTGTGCGGTGATTCCGGTGTCGGAGCTCGTGCTGCCACTGTCAAAAAACAGTTGGTTGGGTTTCAGTGCCTCCTCCGTTTCATCCGATGGCCCGTTGCGGGGCGTTTTCCGACTGCGGTCGGCTCGGCGGGTCCGCCTCGGGTGGGCGGATGCGATGCTCTGGGCAGTGGCCGCGCGGGGTGGTCGGGAGGATCGGAGTACTGATGGCGACTGGTGGATCCGGCCCCCGGCTGGTGCTGTGGGACATCGATCACACCCTGATCGACGGTGGGAAGGTGTCGCGGCGGGCGTACGCGGCCGCGTTTCGGCAGGTGGCCGGGCGGGCTCTGGAACAACCGTGGCAATTCGACGGCCGTACCGAGTTGGCTGCGGCGAGCGAGGTCCTGCGGCTGCACGGCCTGTCGCCCGAGGATGGCCTGTTGGCTGCTTTCCTGGACCTGATCGTTGCCGAACTACGGCAGCGTGAAGCCGAGTTGGCGGCGGAGGGGCGGGTGTTGGCGGGGGCGCTGGAGGCCCTGACGGCGCTTGGGACGATGTCCGATGTGCGGCAGTCGGTGCTGACCGGCAACCTGTACACGCTCGCCGTATTGAAGATGAACGTCTTCGGCCTGGCCGACCACGTGGACTTCCGGGTCGGCGCGTACGGCGAGGACGCCTATGAGCGAATCGACCTGCCGGCCAGGGCGTTCGCGCGGACCGAGGAGCACTTGGGCCGGCGGCACGTGGGCGCCGACACCGTGATCGTCGGCGACACCCTGCGCGACGTGGCCACGGCCCGCGCGGCGGGCGCGCGATGTGTGGCGGTGGCGACCGGCTCGACGAGCGCGGCCGCGCTGACGGCGGCGGGTGCCGATGTCGTCCTCACCGACCTCGCCGACACGGAGAAGGTGCTGAGTGCGCTGCTGGGCGGCGGGCCGGGTCGCGGCTCGGGAGGGTGACGGCGGGCGAGGCGGTGGTGGGCGGCCCGGCTGCGCGGACGGGGTGTCGGGTTCGCTGCTCGGTGCGGACGGGTTCGGGGCGCGGCTTGGCGACGGTCGGTGCGCGGTGGGCGGCGGTGGGCCGTACATACGTGTGCGACCGAGATGTGGGGTTCGTCGCCTGGTGGAGGGTGGGTTCGGGCTGGGCTTGTGGCGGCGACCGAGGGGTGTTGGGTTCGCTGCCCGTCCGGTGAGGACTGATTCGAGCCGCGGTTTGGGGGCGGTGGGGCGACGGGGCGGTGGTGGGTCGTAAATACGTGCGCGACCGAGATGTTGAGTTGGTTGCCTGGTAGGGGCTGGGTTCGGGCCGGGCTTGTGGCGCGATCCAGGCGGTGGTGGGCAGGGCTTGCTTGCGCGGCCTGAGCGTTCCGGACTCGGGTCGGGGCTTGGTGACGGCGGCCGAAGCGGTGGGGAGGCGTACACGCTTGCGCCGTCGAGGCGTTGCATGCATGTCCGGTGGAGATCGCGCTCGGGGCGGGGCTTGTAGCCGAGGCGGTGGTGAGGGCGGGGCCGCGTGTGGATCGGCCGTTGTGTGCGGTGGCGACCCAGGTTTGCGCGCTTGGTTGTGGGTGGCCGGTTCGGGGCTTGTCCGAGTCGGTGGTGGGCCGCCGCCGGTGTTTGGGGCTCTGAGACCTGGGGTTTCGGTGAGACGACTGCGTTGCTCGGCGAAAACCGGCCGGCAGCGGGGGAGCGGGAAAGGGCTCGGGTCGAGCCCTCCGAGGTGCCCTCCCGGGTGGGTCGGGTGGCTTGGGGGAGCGGTAGGCGTGTGGGTGACGACGAATTGCGGAACCGGATCGTGTGGAGTGCTGTTGCTTCGGTCTGAGAGAGAACCGCAGGTCAGCGCGAGCGGGCGGCTGGTGGGAGGGTCCCAGGAACCGGTTATGGCTCCTGCTGAGCACTCGGACTTCTCGACGGCTGGTCTCTGTGGTTCACAGTGCCCGCAGCGGGCTCCAACTGGGTGTTTCGGTCCCCGTCCCGGTGTTGAGGCATGAAGCCGGCACCCGACGCCCGACTTTCCACCCGATACCACAAAAACGCAGGTCACCGAAGCCCGAAGTCCGCAACCACGCGCCGAGATCCGGCTTCGAAACCCAGTCCCTCTCGAAAAGTCCTCCGAAACGCCCCGACCCGTCCGGAAGGTCCCTCGACGGACTCGACCGGACCGCCCTCTCCGCCGCTGCCGGCCGGTTTTCGCTAAGCAACGCGCTCGTCTCGCTGGGAGCACTGCTGAGGTTTGTGCTTTTGGTTGCGAGGTGCCGGTGCGGGTTGGTTCGGCACGTGGGGTGGGCCGCCGCTGGCGTTCGGGGCTCTGAGATCGGGGGGTCCCGGCGGGACGGGCGCGTTGCTCGGCGGAAAAACGGCGGGCAGCGGGTGGCGGGGAGGGTGGTCGGGTTGAGTTCGCCGGGGAGCGTTTTCGAGTGGGTGGGGTGTCTTCGGCGTGCGGTGGGCATGGGGGTGGTTTCGGGTTTACGAACCCGGATTGCGCGGGGTGCTGCGGTCGCGTGGCGCTCGGAAACCGCAGGTCGGCGCGTGAGGGCGCGGTTTCGAGGGCTTCGAGAACCGGTTCCGAGTCCCGCTGGGCGCTTTCCGTTCCCGCAGCGGCGTTCACGAGGCGGAGCACACGAAACCGGCACTCGACAGCCGCCCAACCGCGCCTGCATCGCAAAACCGCAGGTCATGGACAGAGGAAACGCCAGGCCATCTCATCACAACCGAATTTGGATCCTAAATTCTCGCAAACGCCCTGACTTGCCAGGAAGGCTCCTCGGCGGACGCGACCGAACCGCCCTCCCCGCCACCCGTTGCCGGCCGCCTTTTCGCCGACCGATGTGCCCGTCTCGTTGGGAATCCCCGGTCTCGGAGTCCCGAACGTCGGCGGCGGCCCACCCACGTGCTGGACCCGCCCCCGCACCAGCATCCCGCAACCGACAGCGCAAACCCCAGCAGGGGGATCGGTGCGCGGCGGAGCTTGGATGGCGGTGGGTTGGGCTTGCGTGAAGGTGAGTTTGGTGTCTGGTGGGGACTCGGTTTGGGACGGGGTCTGTGACGGCCGGTGGGGTCGTGGTGGGGCGCGTGCGTCTGTGGGTGTTGGTTGGTGGGGGTGGGCTTCGGCGCGCTTCGACGCGATGATCGGCCGCATATACGTGTACGGATGGGCCGCTGTGCGTCCGGCTGGGTGTGCGTGGGTGGGGTGTTGTGTGCGTCCCTATATAAGGGAGGGGGTGTGTGGGTGGCTGGGGGTCATGTGGTGCGCATTGGCATTAGTAGGTAGCGATAGTCCTGGGTGTGTTTGTTTGTAGTGTTTTGGGTGGGGGTTTTTTGGGGGTTTGGGGTTGTTGGTGGGCCTTCTGTGAGTACTGTCGGCTTGGTTGGGGTGCTGAACAGCATTTGGGCGGTTGGGGTGCGGAGGGCGGTCAGGCCGTCCAGGAGGTGGGTCGGGTTGAAGGCGGATCTGGTGGGTTCGCCCGTCAGGTGTAGCGGGACGGTTGCGCCTGCCTCGGCCTCGTCGGTGGTGCCGGCCTCCACTCGCAGGGCGTCGTGTTCGAACGTCAGTCGGATGGGCGCGTTGCGGGTGACCACGAGGGATACCCGCCGTACTGCCTCGATCAGCGCTGCCGTGTCGATGGTCGCCACGGCGGTGGTTTCGTTGTCGAACAGCCAGTCGTAGCGCGGGAACTCGTAGTCGAGTAGCCGTGTGGTGGCCTGCCGTCCGGCGGAGACCAGCCCGAGCAGGCCGCGGCGGCCGGCCTCCGGACCGAGGGCCAGGCGCAGGTCAGCGCCGGCGTCCGGGTTGCGGGTGAGTTCGGCCAGGACTCGGGCCGGGATCAAAGCGGTGCGGGCGGGGTCCTCGGTGATGGGCAGCCAGGGCATGCGGCGGATCGCCAGGCGATAACGATCGGTGGCGGCCAGGACGAGCGAGTCGTGGGTCAGGTGGAGTCGGACGGCGGTGAGTACGGGCACGCTCTCGTCTCGGGACGCCGCGATCGTCACCTGCGCGACGGCCTCGGCGAAGGCGGACGCGCCCACCATTCCGACGGTTTCCGGGAGCAGCGGGGTGGCCGGATAGTCGGTGAGGGCCGTCAGGGGTAGTGCGAAGTATGCGCCGGCGCAGGTCAGTCGGGCCCGACTTGCCGGGGACGGCGACGACGAGCGGGTGACTCTTCTCGCGTCGACGGTGAGGTCCACAGGGTGCTCGCGGGGCAGGGATCGGGCGATCTCGGCGAGCAGTCGCCCCGGGACCAGGATCCTCCCGGGGCGGGTGACCTCGGCCGGGACCTCGATCCCGGTCGAGACCTCGTAGTTGTACGCCGAGATCGTGAGGGTGGCGCCGTCCGCCTCGAGTCGGAAGGCGGCGAGGGCGGGGACGACCGGCCGGGCGGGCAGGGCGCGGACGGCCCAGGCGATGCCCTCGACGAGGCGGTCGCGTGTTATTCGAACCTTCACAACGGGCCCTTTCCGAGAACTCGACGAGGAGGATGGTCGCGGAGTGATCGAATATTTGTTCGATTTCAGGAAGGGCGACACTACCGTGGCGCTCGGACAGCGCGCCCGGCCCACCGAGGCCGGACAGCACGACAAGAGTTCGAACAGGCCCGGCTCGCGGAACGCGCAGATTCGGGTGATGCCCGCGTCGGAGGTGGTCGGGATCGTCAGCGCGTGTTCGTGGTGGACGCCGTCCGGGCCGCGCTGGTACATCGCGGAAGCGGGCCGGCCATTCGCCGAGGTCGGGACCATCCGGAAGGCGCCCGGCGCGGTGGGAACCCTGGACGCCAGGCATCGGGTGATGGACTCGCGACCGGCGAACCACGAGGCAGTGGGCGGCATTTCGAGGATGGCGTCCGTGGGAGCAGCGCCGTCAGGGCGTTGTCGTGGGCGGTTTCGAACGCCGCGACACAGCGGTCGGGCAACTCCCGTTCGCGTGCGCCGAAGACCTCGAACGTGTCGTCCTGGGAGGGCGCTACTCGGCCGGGTCGGGTGCGCGCGCGTTGCAGGGTGCTTTTGGCCACCGGGGCGGAGAAGCCGAGCAGGGCGGCGACTTCCGCCGCGCGCAGCGCCGGTACGTTGCGCAGGATGAGTACGGCACGCTGCCTCGGCGGCAGGTATTGCAGGGCGGCGATCAGGGCGAGCCGCAGGCCGGCCCGTTTGAGCAGGTTGCGGACGTGTTGTGGGTTGTGGGTGGCCGGGTTGAACGGTGGGTAGCTGTATCCGGACACCGCCCGGGTGCCTGCGGCGCGCAGTCCGTGCACCGCCGCGGTGCCGTGTGCGGCCCGGTGCCGCATGTGCCGTACGTGGGAGAAGTCCTGAACCGTGGTGATGCCGCCGTCGAGGCATTCGAGCGTGGCGAGCGGGTTGCCGGGGTCGCTGTCGACGGCCACCGCGTGCAGTACGGATTGCCGGACGTGGCGATGGGTGTCGGCGAAGCTCGGCAGCATGATGGGTGGGGGATATGGCAGGCGGAACTGCCGACGTGGTCGATGCGACGACGGAGTCGAGTAAGCGGATCATGCTGCTCGCGGCTGACCTGGATGAGGCCAGGCCCGCCGTGGACTGCCCGAATTGGGCCTGACCCCGGCCCAGTTCGGCGTGCGGGCGCGCCGTAATGGCTCAAGCCGATGAAGTCGAGTCGTGCGCCGCACCGGATCACGGTGACGGTCGGGGCGCGCTGATGTGTCTGACGCCGCACGGGATACGGGTCGCCGAGGACGCGGTCCGGGCGAACGCCGTCGCGTCGCACGCCGAGGTCTGGCGGGGCGCCCCGGCGGCGGCGATCGAGGCGGCGATGCACGCGCTGCGCGAGATCGCTGCGGCCACCGACGCGGCGCGGAGCCTGACCGGTCGGGCGCTGCGTGCCGGGTGGGGTCCGCTCGAGAAGGGGAGTCGGTGCCTGTCCGTTCAGAGCGGGGCGGGTGGGTCCTTTGGGCGGGGCGGGGGTGGTGGTTGGCGTGGGATCGGTGGTGCCGCGGGCTGCGTCGAGCCGGGGACCGGGCCGGATGGGGCGACTTCGGGGTGGGTCGGCTGGGCCGCGTACAGGGTGTGCATCGGATGCATGGGGTGCGCCGGGTGCATCGTCGGCGGCACGAGGAAGGCGTATTCGCGCTCGATCTGGAACCCGGTGATCCGGGCCACGACCGCGATGGCCGTGCCGGCGGCGATGATCATCAAAAGGAAGGCCCAGCCCGCCGCGGTGTCCGCGGTGCGGTAGGACTCGTGGTAGGCGACCCACGCGTCACTGCCGGTCATCGCGTCGCCGCCGTCGCTCTCGCGGCCGGTCAGGCCGACGGCGAGGACGACGTTCGCGGCGAGATAGGTCGACCACCAGGCCCAGAGCAGCGGATGCCGCCCGGGAGTGGCACCGCCGCGCATCGGTGCACGGGGATCGCTGGCCTTCCAGATGTCGTGTGCGATCAGCGGCGGGAACCACAGGTTGACCACCGGGCAGAACCAGCCGCCGATCGCCCAGCCGCCGGACAGGCGCTGCACGGACGGCGGGAACAGCTCGACGTTGCGCCGTGCGCGATGGAACCAGACCACGAAGACCACCGCACTCGCGACCATGGCCAGGGTTGCGAGCCCCCACCACACGGCGATGGAGTGGTTCGCCCCGTCCGCATCGGGCGCGGACCACTTGCTGCGCAACAACTGGTCGACCAGGCTCGCGCGGTGGAAGAACGCGATGGCGGCGAGCAGACAGGCGACGGCCGTGACGCCCAACAGGACGTAGAGCGCGATGGCCGGCCCGCGCAGCGACCGGAAGATGGGACCGGGCCGAAGCCGCGGAACCCGCACCGGCGTCCCGGCGGGCCCGAACCGGGCGAAACGCGCGTCGAGGGCGGCGTCGGTCGGGGCGGTGGGTGGGGCGTACTCGCGATGGCCGCAGTTGGTACAGCGATCCGGCAACGTCGATCGGGCACCGCAGGCTGAGCACAACACGAGTTCGTATCCCCCGTCGACAGTCCTCGGCACCGACCGGACGAGCCGGCGGGCGACGCCATCACGGCCGACCGCACCGGCATCGCCGCGTAACGGGCATCATGCCGTGAGTACCTTCCCATGTCACGATCCGAAGAACCGCGAATACGCACGGTGATGGGCGTGGCGACAACGCCGGTACATCGCACCGCGCGACACCGCGGGGGTGCGTAACGACATGGGTGGTTGGCGGTACGGTCGGGGGGTGATCGGGACGTGGTGGGATGTGCTGCTCGTCGGCGGGGCCTCCGGGGTGGGCAAGAGTCGTGCGGCGGCGGAACTGGCCGTGTCGGCCGGGGCGTTCGTGGTGGAGTTCGATGACGTGGTGAGCGCGGTGCAGCACATCACGACGGCCGAGGGGCATCCCGGGCTGCATCTCTTCGACGGGATCGCCGATGTCGACGGGCTCGATGTCGGTCGTGTACTGGAACTCCAGATCGCCACCGCCCGAGCGCTGGAACCCGCCGTCGTCGGCGTGGTGCGCAATCGGCTCACCGTCGATGTCCCGGCGGTGGTCGAGGGCGACTACCTCACGCCGGCCGCCGTGGCCCAGGCCATGCGGGAGGGCGTCGAGGCCGGGCGCAGCGTGCGGGGGGTGTTCCTGCACGAGGACGACGGTGCCCGAATCGTCGCCAACTACGCCGAGCGGGAGCCGGAGGGCGGGGTCCAGACGCAGCGGGCGGAGGTCGGGGTTCGATACTCGCGCTGGCTGGCGGAGGAGGCGGCCCGGTATGGGCTGCCCGTCGTCGAATGCCGACCGTGGGGCACCTTGACCGAGCGGATCGGGCACGCCGTTGCCCGGGCGGCGGTGGGGAACGCGGGGCGGGCCGAGCGTTTGGGTGGTGGAGTGAGGTAGGGGGGCGGGGGTCGGTCGGGCTTCCCTGAGAGTTGCTGGGCCGTTTGGAATCTTTCGGCTGCTCCGGCTGCTCCGGCTGCTCCGGCTGCTTGAGCCACCCGGACCGCTCGGGCTCCCGGGTTGCCGCTGGGCGTCGAGATGTCTGGGATATCTGGATATCCGGATGTCTGGATATCTCGATGTCTGAGATTGCTGTGGAACGATCGTGTTCGGCACGATCGGATTCCACGGAGGAGAGCCTGCGTGAGCGGTGAGCAATCCCCGGGCGGTTCGGCGGTGTTCGAACGCTTCGTGGTGGAGTGCGATGGTGAGCGGCTGAGTTGTGTGCGAGTCGTTCCCGGTGCTGCGGTCCAGGGTGCGCACGATCTCGGGATGCCGTCGTCGCCTGTCGTCCTGATGCACGGTGCCGGGGCCGGGAGTAAAGGGCACTTCGTCGAGTTGATGAGCGACTGTGCCGGTCGCGGCTTCGCCGCTTGCGCGCTCGACTTCTCGGGGCACGGCGACAGTTCCGGGGCCCTTGGTGAACTGAGCCTGGAACGCCGGTTCGTACAGGCCCGCGCGGTTGTCGACGCGGTTGTGCCTGCGGATCACCGGCTGATTCTGGTCGGGTTCAGCATGAGCGGTCACACCGTTGCGGATCTGGCGGCCCACTACGGCGACCGGGTGCGTGCCATCGGGCTGTGCACGCCCGCCGTCTATGCCGCCGAGGCGTGGAGTGTTCCGTTCGCGGCGGGCTTCACCGAGATCATTCGACTCCGGCGGTCGACGAGGTCATCCCCGAGGCCGTCACGGAGGCCATCGCGGATGCGCTCGGTGCGTCGGCTTCGCGGTTCACCCGGCTGGTGTTCCCACAGGCGGATCACAAGCTCGGGTTGTGGTTCCGGGCGAACGCGGCGGCGCGCGCTCAGTTCCTTGATGCCGTCCTGGCCGGACCGCCCCGAAACCCGCATGGCGAACCGGGCTTCGGGGCCGACCACTTCGTGCACCGGACCCTGTGACGCGGGCGGCTTGTTTCGATTCGGCGCCGCGCCGGCCGGTTCGCCTGGTGCTCAGGCGAGTTGCAGGCGGTCGATCAGGCCGGCCGCGGTGAAAGCCTCGACGAGGGCGGCGCGGCCCTCCGTGAAGTGGCCCCAGCTGTCGAAGTGGACCGGGACGACTCGGCGCGCGCCGAGGATGGCGGCGGCCTCGGCGGCCTGGGCGCTGTCCAGGGTGAGCAGGGCGCCGTCGAACAGCGGGGTGCGGGCGGCGCCGGCGAAGAGCACGGCCGTGTCGACCGGGCCGACGCGGGCCGCGATCTTCTCGACCACGGGCAGGGACGCGTTGTCGCCGCTGACGTAGACGGTCGGGAGGTCGGCGGCGGTCAGGACGAAGCCCACGACCTCGCCGGTGATCGGCTCGCAGCCGTCCGGACCGTGCTGGGCGGGGGTGGCCGTGACGGTCACGGTGCCGCCGTCGGGGCGGGGGACCTCGATCGTCGCCCACGGGGCCAGCGGGCGGGCGGTGCCGCCGAGTCGGCCCGCGCCGCCCGGGGTGGTCAGTACGAGCGGGACGTCGGCGAGCAGCGCGCGGCCGGAGTGGTCGAGGTTGTCCGGGTGTTGGTCGTGGGAGAGCAGGACCACGTCGATCGGGCCCAGGTCGGCCGGGTCGACCGAGGCCGGGGCGGTCTTGGTGAGGACGCGGCCGTCGCCGACGGGGTACTCGCCGGGGGCGTCGAAGGCGGGGTCGGTGAGGAACGTGAGGCCGCCGTACTCGATCAGGGCGGAGGGGCCGCCGAAGACCCGAATGGCGATCTGCTCGTTGGTCGCATTGATACCGGTCACTGCACACCTCACGGATAATGGTTGTGTTTGCCGTGAGAAAAGCTAGCCGATTCTCATGGAGAACGGCAAGGCTTAACATGAGACTCATGAAGGAGACCGCGCCGGTCGATCCCGCCGACCCCGCCGCCGATCGCGCCGCCGACCCGGCCGCCCGTCCCGCGCGCTCGGGCCCGCCGCTCGCGCCGGGTGCGGAGCGATACCTGGCCCTGGACCTGGCGAACAGCGATCTCGCCTTCCCCGGCGGCCGGGACGTGGATCTGCTCGGCACGCCCGAGTCGGCGAGGGAGTGGCTGATCACGCGCGAGCTGGCACCGGCGGAGACCGTGCTCTACGACGTGTGCGCGGGACGCCTGCGGGCGCTTCGCGACGCGGTGCGAGCGCTGCTGTCGGCTCGGGTCGAGGATGTGGTGGCGCCCGCCGACGCGGTACGCGCCGTCAACGACGCGCTCACCGGCGCGCCGTCGGCCGCGCTGCTGCACTGGGACGACGTACGGGGCCCGTATCGCGCCCAGGCGCATCCGATCGACCAGATCGTCAACCACGCGATCGCCGTGCTGGCCGCCGACGCCGCAGACCTGCTGACCGCGCCCGACGCAGCACGGCTCACCCCGTGCGGCGCCACCCCCTGCCGCCGCTTCCTGGTCCGTACGCACGCGTCCCGGCAGTGGTGCTCGACGCGATGCGGCGACCGGGTCCGGGCAGCGCGGGCCTACGCGCGTCGGACCCAGGGCAAGGCGGACTAGACGGCGGGCGGCCGGCGGGCCGTGGGCCGCGTTGCCCGGCGGCCCGCGTCAGCTCACGGGCGGCGTCGGCGAGTCGCGCGGCGTACGGTTCAGCAGGTCGTGGGACAGGCGCAACAGGTCGGCCTGGCGCAGGACTTCGCCGGCCGAGCCCGGGATCGGTACATGCAGCCGGTCGGTCCAGCGGGTCGGGATGGCCGCGAGGCCGTATACCGCGCCGGCGAGCGCCCCGGTGACCGCGCCGACCGTGTCGGTGTCGCCGCCGAGGTCGACGGCGGCGCGCAGGGCGTGTTCGTACGACGTCGTCGTCCGCAGCGCCCAGACCGCCGAGCCGAGGCAGGGCCAGACCGCGCCGTTGAACTCGGTGGCGTCGGCGGGATGCCAGGTCGGAGACAGCACGACGGCGTAGCGGTCGCGATGGTCGGGGTGTACCTCGTCGAGGGTCGGGGGCAGCGCGGCCGCCGGGTCGTCGCCGTCCAGGGCCACCCGCAGCAGCTCGTGGAAGATCGCGGTGCCCTCCCACGCCGCGCGGTCGCCGTGGGTCAGCGCGGCGATGCGGCGGGCGGCGGCCATGGTGGCGGTACGGCCGTCGGCCGCGAACCAGACGGCGGGGGTGGTCGCGCGCATCAGCGAGCCGTTGCCGGCCGCGCGTCCGGTGGTCTGGAAGTGCACGCCGGCGGCGAGGTCCCAGGGCAGGCCGTTGGTGAGTACGTCCTCGGTCTGGAGACCGATGTCCTTGGGTTCGGAACGGGCCCAGCGGCGAAAGCGGTCGAAGATGTCGGGCGGGTCCAATTCACCGCGTTCCAGGAGGGAGTACGCCACGTGCACGGCCATCTGGGTGTCGTCCGTGGCCTCGCCCGCGTCCCAACCGCCGCCACCGCACATCTCGTTCGCGTAGCGTGCCTCGGCCCGCGAACTCCCGGGCGGGGCCTGGGGAAACCGGGTGCCGAAGCCGCCCGGAAGGCCGAACTCGAAGGGCGCGCCCAGCGCGTCCCCGACCGCCGAGCCGACGACGGCCCCGGCGGCGCGCTGGGTGATGTCCATGCGGGCAGCGTAGAGGTCGACGCGCGGGTCGGGTTCGGGGGTGTGTGCGATGACCGGCGCCGGGCGGTCGGGGGTCGCCGCGGTCCGCGCTACGGCGCGGGCGGCGTGGGCGGCGCGGGCGGTGCGCCTGGTTCGGACGGTCCGGGGGAGCGCAGCACCACGTAGGTGGGGCCGAGGTGGGTGTGGATCCGGGTGAGGTGGGCGGGGGAGGGGTCGATGAGATAGCGGTGGGCGGCGGTGGTCAGCAGGGGGAGGTCGACGGAACTGTCCGTGTAGGCATGGGTGATCGGGCCGGTGATGCCGGCCGCGCGGATCCGCTCGACCTTGCGGACGCCCCGGCACGCCGGCAGCGGCCGCATGCCGGTGCGGCTCGCGGTCAGCCGGGAGGCGATCACGTCCACCGGGGCCAGGCCGAGTTCGCGGCAGATGGCGGCGGCGAGGGGTTCGGCGCAGGACGTCGCGATCACCACACGATCGCCGGCGGCGAGGTGCGCTCGGGCGCGGTCGACGGTGTGCGGGATTCGGTTGCCGTCGGATGCGCGTTCGGCGGCGAACTCCGTTGCGAGCGCCGCGAATCGGTGCGGGGGCAGCCCGATGGTGGCGAGTCGGAGGAGCAGGGCGAAGGCGCGGCGACGGGTGGGGTGGAGGGCGTACAGGGGGGCGAGTATCGGTACGCACAGGGTCGCGGCGACGGCGCGCCAAGGGGATCGGCGCAGCAGCGCGCGGGTGAAATGGGTGAAGGTGTCGCCTCGGACGAGGGTGCCGTCGAGATCGAAGACGGCGACGGGGCGGGGAGGGGATGGGACGTGGGGCACGGGGGTGCGCTCCTTGGGTCTTCGGGACGTCGCCGACGTCGGCCGGACCTGCCCGTTCACCCCGGCGTCGAGGCCGTGTTCCGGGTTTGGCGCGGCCACCTTGCCCACGCCGGGGTCCAGGTTTCGGCGTCGGGGTCGGTGGGGCGGCGGGTGTGGAGGTGCGTACGGAGCATCGTGACCGTCGGGTGTGGGCTGTCGCGGTGGGAGAGCAGGGAGTGGGGGTAGATCGGGGTCGGCGCCCGTACGGGGATGCGGCGTAGGCCCTGATCGGCGGGCCACACCAGGCGGGTCTGTTCGCCGACCAAGGTGGCCAGGGTCCGGGAGTCGGCGATCGTGTCGAGCAAGGGCTCGGTGCCGAAGTCGGGGCCGGTGACCTCGATGGTGAGGCCGAATGTCGCGGCGAGCGCGTCGTAGTAGGCGGCCCACTCGGTTCCGGCCACGATGCCGGGCATCCAAATCCGGTGCCCGGCGAGGTCGGCGGGGGTGACCGCGCGGGCGCCGGCCAACTCGTGGTCCGGTCCCGTGAGCAACTCGATGGGCTCGGCGAAGGCGCGGGTGGCCCGGATGTCGTCGGGGAGTCGCCGGCCCGGCATGGTGACGGCACGGAAGGACGCGTCGATCGTCCCGGCCCGGATGCCGGCGATGGCCGCGTCGGCGTCGAAGAGCGTCACCACGTCGAGTTCGAGCCCGGGGTGCGCCCGATGGAATTCGCCCAGTCGCCCGGCGGGGGCGAGGCGCCGACCGATCACGTCGATGCGCAGGGGGCGGTGACCGGGGGCTACGGAGGCCACCGCCCGCGCCTCGGCCCGAACGACGTCGCGGGCGTGCGGCAGAAACGCCTGCCCGTCGACGGTGAGCTTCGCGCCTTGCGCGGTGCGGGTGAACAGCCGTACGCCCAGGGACTTCTCCAGCGCGGCGACCCGCTTGGACACCGCCTGCTGGGTGACCGACAACTCGGCGGCGGCGTCCCGAAACCTCCCCGCATCCACGACGGCGACGAAGGTCCGAACGGCATCGAGATCCACCCGGCGCATGCTAGGCCCTGCGCGCCGAATCGACACCAGGCGACGCGACCCGACCCGATGCCACCGGGACCGGCCGGATCTACAGGCCCAACCTCGCCGCGAAGGCCGAGAAGGTGGGTGCTGCGACCCGCCACTCGCACATACAGGGGTTTGTCCAGAAGTCACTGCCGACGACGCGGGGATCCGTTGGGTCGGTCCGGTAGTCGAGCGCCAAGGCGATGTCGTCGCCAGGGTTGCGATTGACGGCGATCAGCACTGCCTGTTCGACGTCGAGCCAGGGGAGTTCGAGGGGGCCGGTGGAGGTGCTTCCGCGCGCCTCGCGAAAGAAGGCGCGGTGCGGGTCGTCGGCGAACATGTCCATTGACTGGGACTCGAACTCCATCTGCTCCGGGCCCGATACGAAGACGAGCGGGCTCTCGAACCACGGGATGACTTCCGCCAATACGGCATCGCCGGGATGCCGCCAGAGGCCGCGCTCGATGAGAGAGGTCAATGGGGTGGGGAGGGCAAGTCCGCGGACCGTCGAAGGCGTCACGGCGTGCAGCTTCGCACGGTGGGAAGGCTCGACGGACCATCGCGGTCGGGGTGCTCGGCCTGCCGTCGAACGGGTGGGATTCCGCCGCTGGTTCGTTCATCGATCCGGAGGAAGTGCTCCGGCGGAGGTCGATTCCATCGTTCTAGGTACGGGTTGCAGCACGGGCCACCGCGCGCCACCTGAAGTCCCCGGTCGGACGCACGACTTGCGCATCTACACGGCCATGGCCGGCGTGGCGCGGGTGCTGTGGGTGCTGCGGGTGCTGCGGGCGGGCGGGGGCTGGTGCACAACCGTTGGTTGTGGGGTGGGTGCTGGGTTGTTGTTTGAAGTCGGGGGTCGTTGGTCGCTTTGATGGTTGGGGCTGGTGCTGGGGAGTTCGGGTGGTGAGGGGTGGGCGTGGATGGCGGGTGGGCCGGGGTTGGGGCGCGGGTTCGGGTGGCTCTGGGGGGCCTATGCCGTCAGTGCGTATGGGACGGCGTTCGGATTTGGGGCGTTTCCGCTGATTGCGGTGCTGGTGTTGCACTCGGGGCCGGCTCAGGTGGCGGTGTTGGCGGCTGCCGGGCGGGTGGTGGGGGCGGTGATCGCGGTGCCGCTCGGGCCCTGGGTGGAGTTTCGGCGCAAGCGGTCGGTCATGGTGGCGATGGACCTGGTCCGGTTCGCGGCGCTGACGAGCGTTCCGGTCGCGTTTGCGTTCGGCCTGCTGAGCTTTGTACAACTTCTCGTGGTTTCGGTGGTCGTGGCCGCCGCCGATATCGCGTTCAAGGCGGCGAGCGGGGCGTATCTGAAGTCGCTGCTGCCGCCGGCCGACCTGCTCGTTGCGAACAGCCGCTTCGAGTCCACGAGTTGGACCGCCATCACGGTCGGGCCGCCGCTCGGTGGGGCCGCGATCGGGTACTTCGGTCCGGTGACGACGGTGATGGCCGACGCGGTCAGCTATCTGTTGTCGGCGTTGGGCATTCGCGCCATCGGCGGTACGGAGTCGCCTCCCGAGCGGACCGGCGCGTCGCGGTTGCGGGCCGGTGATCTGCTCGACGGGTGGAGCTACATCCTCGGTCATCCCGTATTGCGGCCGCTGTTCTTCAATACGGTCGTGGTCAACGGATTGATCATGGCCGGTGAACCGCTGCTCGCCGTACTCCTGTTGGGTCCCCTCCGGTTCGAACCGTGGCAGTACGGGCTGATGTTCGCGGCACCGTGTGTGGGTGGGCTGGTCGGTGCGCGGTCGGCGCGGCGACTCGTGGCGCGGTTCGGGCGGCGTGAGGTGTTGCTCGTGTCCGGGATGCTGCGCGCGTGCTGGCCGGTGGGGCTGGCGTTCGTCCGGCCCGGGGTTTCCGGGATGGTGCTCGTTGTCGTGCTTCAGTTCGGCCTGGTGGCCTGTTGTGGTGTGTTCAACCCCGTACAGGCCACCTATCGGTTGGAGCACACCGATCCCGGGCGGGTTGCGCGCACGCTGACCGCGTGGTCGGTCGGCAGTACCGCCTCCATCGCGGTGCTGACCGCGTCGGCGGGCGTGCTGGCCGCCGCCGCGGGAACCCGCACCGCGATCGCCGTCGCCGGGATGCTGCTCCTGGCGACCCCGCTGCTGCTTCCCAGGTGCGAGATGCCCCAGGCCGGTGAAGTCGTCGAACCGGCACTCCGCGAAGCCGCCGACCAGGCATCCCACGAAGCCGGCGATCGGGTGCCGGGAAGCCTGGCTCCCGATCGGGCGGCCAGCGACCACGCATCATCGGAAGGGAAGACCTCCACGTGACCATGCTCGATCCCGTACACACCGCCCTGCTCGTGCTGGACTACCAGCCCGCCATCCTCGCCGCGCTGCCCGACGGGGAGGAGTACGGGCATCGCGCCGCGCTCCTCGCTCGTGTGGAGGGGATCGTCTCCGACATGCGGGCCGCCGGCGGCATGATCGCCCATGTCCGGGTCGGCTTCACCGCGGCGGACTGGGACACGATTCCCGCCGCGAACAAGTCCTTCGCACCGGTGGCCCGACACCGGCTCATGCACCACGAGGACCCCGCCGTCGCCATTCACGAGCGGTTGGCTCCGCGCGAGGGCGACATCGTGGTCCGCAAGGTGCGCTATGGCGCGATGTCCACCACCGACCTGGACCGGCGCCTACGCGAACGCGGTATCGACACCCTGGTCGTGGCCGGCGTCAGTACCGGCGGCGCCGTGTTGTCCACCGTCGTCGACGCGGCCGACCGCGACTATCGGCTGTACGTGCTCTCCGACGGCGTCGCCGACCCGGATCCCGAGGTCCATCGGGCCCTGCTCGACCACGTGTTCCCGACCCGGGCCTGCGTCGTCGACACCGCCGAGTTGCGCACCCTGTTGCGGGCCGGCTGAGCCCGCCGCCGACCCGATCCGCGGCCGGGAGGGTCGCGCCGCGGCGATCCTGCCGGCCGAAGCGGGCGAGGCCCCTGTTTCGCTCCGCCGGCGCCGGCGTACCGTTCCGCCGCCCATGTCAGTACGCCACCGTGAAGCGCGCGCGGTGGTGGCGGGGGTTTTCCGCCTCGTCGACCAGGGCCACGGCCAGGTCCTCCATCGAGATGGCGGAGACGCCGTCGTCGTCGACGAGGAGTTCGTCGCCGCCGACGCGGAAGGTTCCGGTACGGGCGCCCGGTTGCAGGTGGGCCGGCGGGCTCAGGTAGGTCCAGTTCACGGCGGAGTCGGCGCGGAAGACGTCGAACTGGGCGTTGCAGGCCAGCGCGATGCCGCGCCACGCGGTGGGGACGAACCTCGGGTCGTCGACCGCCATCGTGTCGCCGCCGCCCGGGACGCGCAGGCTGCCGGCGCCGCCGACGGTCAGGAGCCGAACGTCGGTGCCGGCCAGGCCGGACAGCAGCGCCTCGGCGGTCGCGGCCAGTTCCCGTTCGCTGCCGTGGGGCGGCCGGGTGGCGCTGATCACCAAGTCCCGGTCGGCGCCGAGGGCGGCGACGTCGTCGGCGCGGGCGGCGTCTCCGACCCGGGCCTCGGCGCGGGGGTCCAGGTCGGGGAAGCGGGCCGGGTCGCGGACCACGGCGGTGACCTCGTGGCCCCGGAACAGGGCTTCCGAGACGACGCGGCCGCCTACGCTGCCGGCTGCTCCGAATACGGTGATGCGCATGGTGGGGTGTTCCTTCCCGGGGCCGATTGGATTTCTTAACGCTAAGGGAAATGTACCTCACCGCTAAGGTAAATGCGAGGGGCGTCGCGATCCGCTTGGGCGCGCGGATTCGGCTAGCCTGACGCCGTGGCAGATCACGTCGACCTTGTGCTGGAGCAATGGGGTACGCAGCGCCCCGATCTGGACGCGTCACCCATGGCGGTGCTCGCCCGACTGTCCCGCGCCGCGCGTCTGGTCGGCACCGAGCTGACCCGGACGTTCGCCGAACACGGCCTCGACGCCTCGTCGTTCGACGTATTGGCGACCCTGCGCCGCAACCCGCCGCCGCATCGACTGAGCCCCACCGAGCTGATGCGGTCGTCCATGGTCACCTCGGGCGCGATCACCCAGCGCCTGGACCGCCTCGAGGCACGCGGCCTGGTGTCCCGCAGCGCCGACGAGTCGGACGGCCGCAGCGTCCTGGTCGCCCTCACGGACGCGGGCCGGGAGTTGATCGACGAGGCGCTGCCGGCCCACATCGACACCGAACAACGCCTCCTCGCCGCGCTCACCCCCAAACAACGGGCCGCCGTCGCGGACGGCCTGCGAGTGCTGCTGGAATCCCTCGGCGACGCGAGGGGGTGAGCGCGGGTCGGGGCGGGTCGGGTCGGGGGTGCCGGGGCGGAAGCATGGAGCGCCTGGCGAAGAGGCGGCAGCGTCGGAAGGCGCGGGAGGCGCGGTGATGGCCCGAGGTCGGGCCTCTGGGCGATGCGTCTCGGTGTGACGTCGGCCCAACCCCGGACGCCGCGCCGGATCCTGTCGGCCCGTCCGACCATGATCGCGAATGGAACACCCGTCGAACGGATAGCAGTACGCGCATGGTTCTTCACACGCGTTCCGTGCAGGTCGCAGCGTCCACCGACCAGGCATACATGCTCTTGTCGGATACCGACAGGCTCCCCGAGTACTTCCCGCCGGTGACCGCCGTCCGGACCACCTCGGCCCACGCGGTCGTGGTGACCGCCGGCGAGGCCGCGCAGTCCGTCGCGGCCGAGGTCGACCTGGACCGGGACGGCCCCGGCACCCGCATCGAGTGGGCCGTGCGCGGTACGCCGTACACCGGCATCGTGATCATCCAGGACGGCCCCAGCGACATCGACAGCATCGTCACCGTCATGGTCGAGGACGGCCGGGATCCGCTGGATCCGGGCGCGGTCGAGCGCGAGCGCGTCCACGACTCGGCCCAGTTCGGCGGCAAGAAGGGCGGCGAGGCGTTGTCGGTCGACGCCCTGACCCGACACCGAGCGGCCGGCGCGGACACCGACCTGGCCGTCGGCGACATCCTCGAACGCGGCCTCGACCACCTGCGGATCTACCTCGAGACCGGCCGACGACAGGGCTGACGCCACAGCGGGCCCCCACCCGCGCCCACACCGAGCGCGCCCCGCCCCCAGGCCATATCTCGGGACACACACGTGTCCAGCCGACCCAACCGATCCGGCCCGAGCCGCCCACACAGCGCAACCGAGCCCGCAACACGCCGGGGGCCTTTCCGAGTGGGTCGGGTGTTTCCGGCGGGCGTTGCGCTTGTGGTTGCGGGTGGCCGCTGCGGGGCCGGTCCGAGTCGGTGATGGGCCGCCGCCGGCGTTCGGGGCTCCGAGACCCGAAGCCCCAAACGAGACCAGCGCCTTGCTCACCGAAAACCGGCTGGCAGCGGCGGGCAGGGGGCGGTTGGGTCGAGTCCGCCGGCGAGCCTTTCCGAGTGGGTCGGGCGGTCCCGACGAGACTCGCGCCTTCGGTGGCGGGTGGCCGCTGCGGGGTCTGTCCGAGTCGGTGGTGGGCCGCCGCCGGCGTGCGGGGCTTCAAGACACAGGGCTCCCGACGAGACGAGCGTCTTGCTCATCGAAAACCGGCCGGCAGTGACGGGCAGGGGGCGGTTGGGTCGGGTGCGCTGAGCAACGTTCTCGAGTGGGGCGGGTCGGGGTACATGCGGGGGAGCTCGATCTTGCTCAGACCCGGCGCTGTCTCGCAGCAGTCCGGCAACGGCGAGAAGGCGCGCTGCTTCGATCCCCAGCCTCATGCCATCCGGCTGCATCTCGCTGGAACCGTACGGGTTTAGCCAGCCGAGTTCGGACAGTTTTCGAAGATCACCTGGCTGCAGCCGGAGCTCGCCTGACGCGAGATGAGCTCAGGCGCGCGGCGGCAGGACCTCGATCACGGTGGCCGTTCCGGCAACAGGTTGGGCTTCGTACATGGTGATCACATCGCCGCACTTCAGGTGCCTCCACTGATCGGGGCTCAGAGGAGCCAGCCGAACGTCGGCGGTCTCTCCAGGGCCGAGCTCCTGCGCATACTCCACCCACAATCGGGCGATGTTCAGTTCTCGCTCCCCGCCGGCGGTGCGGTTGCCGATGTCCCACATCGGCCTCAGCCGCCCGTCTGCGGCAAAGGCAGTCCGGCGTCGGCCCTCCTCCGCACCCACCAGGCTCAAGGTCGCCCGGACGGTGCCGTGTCGGACTTCCCAGCCCCGCCACTCGCACCACCGCCGACTGCGGTCGAGCATCAGCTGGCGAGCGGCCTCGGCGAGGAGTTCCCAGAAGTCGACGGACACGGGGTGGACATCCCCGATCTCGATGAGAACGCCGAGCACCATCTCCCAGTCCTGGCGCACGATGTCCTCGCGCACATCCCCGACCGTCTGTCCGTTCTCTGCCGCTGCGTCCTCCGGCAGCAGATCGACGGCCCGCCGAAGGAGTGTGAACGCGTTATCCATGTGCTGCATTCTCCCCCGTCTCCGGACGCCTGTTGAAGGGCAACCAGGCCGGTCGGAGTCGGCGGCGCGACACGTCCAATGTGCGCCGGCGCCGCGATTGTTGCCCACTACTTTGAGCAACTCGACTACGATCCGACCCCGCCAGGCCCTCCGGACTGGTTCAGATAGACCTGCATCCGCTACCCCATGCTCCACGTCGACCCGAAGATGCTCGACCGGCCGGCCGAGATCGAGTCCGATCTCCTCAGCCGCCGCGAGCGCGCGCCGAAGCCGAAGGATGGCGCGCTGAGATCGAGGGCATCGACCTCACCCTCACCTTCCTCAACGGCAAGCGCGAGCAAGCACCCTGTCTCGCTGCCAAGAGCCGGGTCGACCTCGGCATGCCTGCCTGCGGATGGGAGACGAAATGGGCCTCATGGCCATGAAGCTCTTCTCGGCACAAGACTCACACCAGCAGCCGAATCGACGGAACCTCCGCGTCCACCGTGATCTCCGTCTCGTGGGACGCCGCACGTTCGTCTGGATCGAGCCTTCGCTGGATGTCTCCTGGTGGGGGCAGTAGTTGCCGTAGTGCCGGCGGACCCAATTGCTCAACGGCGTTGCGTTGCCGCCCCGCTTGGTGTCCTTGAACGGCGCCCACCGGAAGTCCACCACCGTTCGCAACGCCAGCCGGTCGTCCTGGCTCGTCAGGTCGAACGCAGTGATCCGAGCCGCAGTGAAGTGCTGCTCGTTCCCGCCGCTCCAGCAGACGGCCCGCTCGGACCCCCCGCTCCAGCGTGGTGGTGCGACCGACCCGCTCGCAGACGAAGCAATTTAGGTTCAGCTGGAGCGTGGGTCTCCAGAACAACCGATCACGATGAACCTTCTCGAGCCCAGACAGAACCGCAGTCATCGCAAGGCTGCGCAACATCGTGCGGTCGTCGCACAGCTGCTACAGCGACGCCGTGGGCGACCCCGAAACCGGATGGCGTGGGGTTTCGCAGCACCCAGGGTAGAGAAAACCGCTGGTCAGCAGCGGTGAGGGGCGTTTCGGAGTGTCTTGGGATCCGGTTTTGACCCCCACTGGGCACTTCCGGTTTCCTTGAGGTCCGTCTTGCGGCCGGAGCGTACGAAGTCGACCCCGACTCGGCGGTTTCGGCCTCCATGCCGGCGCGGAGAAAGCCGGGGCGGTACGAAACCGGCACTCGATACTCGACTCACCGCCCCGACGCCACGAACCCGCAGGTCACCGAAGCTCGAAGCCCACAATCGCCCGCCGTGATCCGGTTTCGAACCCCAATCTCTCCGCAACCACCCCCCCGAAACGCCCCAACCCACTCGGGAAGGCTCGCCGGCGGACTGGACCCGAGCGCCCTCCCTGCCCGCCGCTGCCAGCCGGTTTTCGATGAGCAAGGCGCTGGTCTCGTCGGGAGCCCTGTGTCTTGGAGCCCCGTACGCCGGCGGCGGCCCACCACCGACTCGGACTGGCCCCGCACCGGCCATCCGCCACCGAAGGCGCAACGCTCGTCGGGATCGCCCGACCCACTCGGAAAGGCTCGCCGGCGGACTGGACCCGAGCGCCCTCCCTGCCCGCCGCTGCCAGCCGGTTTTCGATGAGCAAGGCGCTGGTCTCGTCGGGAGCCCTGTGTCTTGGAGCCCCGTACGCCGGCGGCGGCCCACCACCGACTCGGACTGGCCCCGCACCGGCCACCCGCCACCGAAGGCGCAACGCTCGTCGGGACCGCCCGACCCACTCGGAAAGGCTCCCCGGCGGACTCGACCCGAGCGCCCTCCCTGCCCGCCGCTGCCAGCCGGTTTTCGATGAGCAAGGCGCTGGTCTCGTCGGGAGCCCTGAGTCTTGGAGCCCCGCACGCCGGCGGCGGCCCATCATCGACTCGGACCGGCCCCGCACCGGCCACCCGCCACCAATAGCGCATACCTCGGTAGGACGACCAATTCCCTGCTCACGCGGTTGGACCGAAGGTTGTGCAACCACCCGGCTCTTTGCCGAGGCGTGGTCGACGATGTCCCTACCGACGGCGTGGCCGCGACCCTGTAGGTCCTGGTCGACGGCTGTCGGTTTGTCACCTCGGGAATTCGCCTCCCGGGTCCACCGGCTCCATGGCCACGAACTCGCCCTTACGGAGCGCCTCGCCGAACTCGACGACGAGTATGACTGTCTCCAGTTCGGCGGCCGCTCGGCGGCGGAGATCGATGCGGAGATTGAGGCGGAGGCCCTTCGCCTGAGCCGGTTCACCGGCGAGCGGTGACTGACGACCGGTGAGCGGCGACCGGTGACGGCCGGTTTGAGCATGGGTGCTCTCGCGTCGTTTCGGTGGTAGGGGCCTAGGGCTCCGCCGCTGGAGTCGGCGCGGGGGTTTGGGGACATGTTCGGTCTTGTCTGGATTCGGTGTCGTCTTGATGGACTCTTGATACCTCTCTTCTCCAGGCTTAATTTTCTCTCACTCTGAAATATTTTCACTCTGAGAGGTGAACATGGCGGAGACGGCGGATGCCCGGTGGGCCAACCGTTCCAGCCTGCTCGCGGTGTTGCTGGCCGGTGGGCAGCACAGTCGCGCGGGTCTCACCCAGCAGACCGGGCTCAGCGCCGCCACCGTGTCCCGGGTGGTCGAAGGGCTGCTGGACGAGGGCCTGGTCCGTGAGGGCGCCGTGCTCCAGACCGGCCGGCGGGGTCGTCAGGGCGTGGTGATCGAGGTCGCCGCGGAACGCGGTGTCGCGGTCGGGGTCGACCTCGGCGGCACCACCTGCCGGTTCCTGGCCACCGACCTGCTCGGCCGCTCGCCGCGCTACCACGAGGAGCCGACGCCCCGACACCTCGCCGCCGACCACCTCGCGGACTGGCTCGTCGAGCGGGTTCGCGCCCTGTACGACAACGCCCCCGGTGCCGCCGCCCCCGACGTGTTGCGGGCGGGCGTGATAGGGCTGCCCGGGGCGGTCGCGGCCGACGGGCTGGGTGTGCGCGGCGCGACCAATCTCCCGCAGATCGAGGGCGACCTCTTCACCCGCCGGCTGCGCCGCGCCCTGGAGGGCACCGTCGCGTTCGGCAACGACGCCGACCTGGCCCTGGAGGGCGAACTCCGGCACGGCGCCGCGCGGACCGCCGACACCGCCGTGATGTTCACGGTCGGCGCGGGCTTCGGCGCGGGTGTGGCCGTGGACCGGCACATCCGGGGCGGACCCACCGGCCTGGTCGGCGAATTCGGTTTCCTGCCCGTCGACTCCGACGACCACACCGTGGAGGAACTGGTCGGCGCCGAGGGCCTGATGCGTGCCGCCCGCGAGGCCGGCCTCGACGTGGCCACCGCCGCCGACGTCTTCACCGAGACCGCGCCGGCCGCCCGCGCCGTGGTCGAACGCTTCGAGCGCGCCCTCGGCATCGCGCTGACCGCGGTCACCATCGCGTACGAGCCCGAACTGGTCGTCCTCGGCGGCCGGGTCTCCGCCTCCATCGACACCGCGATGACCACCCGGCTGCGCGAGCGGGTACGCCGACGATTGCCCGCCTGCCCCGAGCTGGTGCACTCCGAACTGGCCGACCTGGCAGGCGCGTTGGGCGCGGTATCGCGCGGCCTCACCGCATTGCGCGTGCGCTTCGACGTCGCGCCCGACGCGGCGGCGGCGGTCCGAGCCGACCTCGACCTCGCGGCGCTGCTGCCACCCCGAGCGCACTGAACCCGACGCCCGAAGCCCGAAGCCCCACCCCTCCGGCCGGCACTTTCGCGCCGCGAGCGCACCGACCCCACCCCACAGGCGCGCGTCCCCACCCTCCCGCACCCCCCGGGGCCCGTCCCGCCCCACCGAACCGCCTGGAGTACCACCCATGTCCACCGCACTGCCCTCGCCGCCCGCGAGCCCGAACCCGAAAGGCGGCTCGCTCCGCCGCAACACACTGTCGGTGTTCGGCGCCGTCGCCATGTGTATGGCCTTCATGGGCCCCGCCACCAGCGTCGCGTTCAACACGCCGCCCGCCGCGGCCGGCGCCGGGTACGCGCTGCCGCTCGCCATCGTGCTGGCCATGGTCGCCAGCCTCCTGGTGGCCAACACCATCGCCGCGTTCGCCCGCAAGCTGCCGGCGGCCGGCTTCGCCTACACCTACAACAGCCACGGGTTCGGCAAGTCTGGCGGCTTCCTGTCCGGGTGGCTGCTGCTGCTCACCTACGGCATGGTCGGGCCGATGTTGTTCGCCGCGCTCGGCGGGTACAGCCACGACTTCCTGGACAGCCAGTTCGACATCCGGGTGCCCTGGCAGGTGATGTCGTTGGCGTTCGCCGCCGTCGTGTGGGGCGTCAACTCGCTCGGCGTGTCCAGTTCGGCCAAGACCGCGCTGATCTTCCTGGTCCTGGAGGTCGGCGTACTGCTCGGCCTGGCCGGGGTGATCCTCGGCGACGGCGGCGACTCGGGCCTGTCGGTCGCGCCGTTCAACCCGGCCAACTCCATCGACGGGTTCAGCGGCCTGGGTACCGGCATGCTCTGGGGCATCCTGATGTTCATCGGCTTCGAGTCGGTGGCCACCCTCGGCGAGGAGGCGCGCGGCGCCAAGCGCAGCATCCCGCTCGCGCTGTTCACGGCCGTCGCGGTGATCGGCACCTTCTACGTGCTGATGGCCTACTCGACCTCGATCGGCTTCGGCTCCGCGCACGGCTCGGACCTGGCCGGCGACGCCGCGCCGCTGACCACACTGGTCGACCGCTACTGGGGCGTCACCTGGATCCTCGCGCTGACCGTGATCGTCAGCCAGTTCGCCAACGTCGTCTCCGGCTCGAACGCGGCCGTGCGGGTGCTGTTCTCGATGGGCCGCGAAGGGGTGTTGCCGCGCTTCCTCGGCCGGACCAACGAGCGCCACGTGCCGCAGTCGGCGATCACCGCGTATCTGGGCTTCTCGCTCGTGTTCGCGCTGGCCCTGGGCAGCGGCTTCGGCGGCGACCTCGGCCCGCTGGGCGTGTACGGGTTCGCCGGCACCATTCTCGGGCTCGGCATGGTGATCATCTACATCCTGATGAGCATCGCGGTGATCCGCTTCTACCTGCGCGAACACCGGGGCGAGTTCGCCCTGTTGCGGCACGGGATCCTGCCCGCCGCGACGGTGCTGCTGATGCTGCTGCCGATCTACGGCCAGTTGTGGCCGGTGCCGGAGCATCCGAACAACCTCGTGCCGTACGTGATCGTCGGCTGGATGGTGCTCGGCGCCGCGTATCTGGTGTGGGCACACCGCTCGCGACCGGAGGTGTTGGCCGCGATGGGACGGGTGTTCGAGGACGAACCGGGCGACGACGCGGCGCAGGCATCGGACGCTGCGACCGGGGCGTCCCGGGCCGCGTCGACGGGGGTGGTGCCGGTGTCGACCGGCCGGACCTGATCCGTACACCTGTCAGATCGTCCCCGTCCCGCCCGCGCCAAGGAGACCCCGATGTTCCTGGACCGCCTGCTCGCCCACAACCGCCCGCTGATCGACGCCGTCGTGACGGCGCATCAGGCCGGCGAACTGCTCGCCAACACCTACGTGGTCGACCTGGACACGGTCGCCCGCAACGCCGCCGCCATCGCCGACGCGGCCCGGTCGCGCGGGTTGTCCACCTACGTGATGGCCAAGCAGTACGGGCGCAACCCCGACGTGACCCGCACCGCGATCGAGGCCGGCCTCGGCCCCGTCGTCGCGGTGGACACCGCCTGCGTGTCGGCGGCCGTGCGCCACGGGCTGCCGGTCGGCCACGTCGGACACCTCGTGCAACCGCACCGCGGCAGTGAGGACTTCGTGGTCGGCGCCGCCCCCGAGGTGGTCACCGTGTTCTCGCTCGACGCCGCGCGCCGCATCGGCGCGGCGGCGCTGCGTCGGGGCGGCCCGCCCGTGTCGGTGCTGCTGCGGGTGCACGGCGAGGGGGACCGGTTCTACTTCGGCCACGGCGGCGGCTTCCCGGCCGCCGACGTGGAGGCCGCCGCGCGGGCGGTGGACGCGATCGAGGGCGTCGCGGTACACGGCGTCACCACGTTCCCGGCCCTGCTCGCCGACCCGGACCACCGGCGGATCGCCGCCACCCCCAACCTGACCACACTCGTCGCGGCCGCCGATCGCCTGCGCGCGGCCGGGTTCGACATCCGGCAGGTCAACGCGCCCGGCACCACCTCGGCCCGCTCGCTGGCCATCGCCGCCGACGCCGGGGCCACGCACGTCGAGCCGGGCAACGCGATCCACGGGACCACGCCGCTGCACGTGTTCTCCGAGGACGCGCCGGAGCAGCCGGCGATCGTGTACGTGACCGAGGTGTCGCACGCGGACGGGGACGACGCGTACGCGTTCGCCGCCGGGCACTACATCGACAAGGTCCTCGGCGACTTCCGGCTCACCGCGCTGGTCGGCCGGGACGCGGCGACCGCGACCGGCGGCGAGCGGGTGGCGCACGTGGATACCGCGCCGGACGGGGCGATCCACTACTACACGGTGCTCCGGGACGCACGGCGCCTGGACATCCGGCCCGGCGACACGGTGGTGATGTGCTTCCGGCCGCAGGCGTTCGTCACGCGCGGGCGCACCCAGGCGGTCTCCGGGCTGCACGCGGCGGGGGGCGCGCCGGTGTGGGGGAGCAGGTACGACGCGGAGGCGCGGATCGTGGAGGACGCGTCGTGACGCGTGGTGCGCGTGCGATAGTCGCGCTGGACATCGGCGGCACCAAGACCGCGATGGCCACGATCGATGCCGCCGGGGCGATGTCGGCGGGGCGGCGGGTGCCCACGCGCGCTCCCGGCGAGGACATGGGGCGCGCGTTCGATCGACTGCTCGGGGCGGCCCGGGACCAGGTCGCGGCGGCGAACCGCGACGGGCGGCACGAGGTGGTGGCCGTGGGCCTGGTGTGTCCCGGGACGGTGACCTCGGCCGGGGTCGAACTGTCGCCGAACCTGCCCGGCATCGAGCGCGTGGACGTCCTGGGCCGGGCCCGGGAGGCGTTCGGGGCGCTGCCGGTGGTGGTGGCCAACGACGTCAAGGCGGCGGGGCTGGCCGAGGTGCGATCCGGCGCGCTCGTCGATGCCGATCCCGGGTTGTTCGTCAATCTGGGTACGGGCGTCGCCGCCGCGCTCACCGTCGGCGGCCGGGTCGTGGGCGGCGCCCGGGGCGTGGCCGGCGAGATCGGCTACGCGCTGGCGCCCGGCCGCCCGGACGAGCCGGACCTGGAATCGCTGATCGGCGGCGGCCCGCTGCTTGCCCGCACGCAGGCGCTGTACGCGCTCGGCGGCACCGGTCCGGCCCCCGACGCGGCGGCGATCCTGACCTCCACCGACCCCCGGCTGCGCGCGATCGCCGATCAGGCGCTCGACGTGCTCGCGGGCCACGTGCTCAACCTGTACCTGGCCCTGGACCCGACCCGGATCGCCCTCGGCGGCGGGTTGATGGCCGCGGCCGACCGGGTCCTCGACGTCCTGCGCGGCTTCGTCGCCAAGCACGCGCCCGGCGCCGCCGCCCCCGGCGAGGTGATCGTGGCGGCGCGGCACATCCACGACGGCGCGCTGCGTGGCGCCGCCGCCCTGGCCTGGGACATCGCCCGCGGCGAACGCCCGAAGTGGGCGCTGGTGACGCGATGAGCCCGGCCCTCGAACCGCTCCTCCCGAACCGATCGACCCAGCGCGGACCGAAGCGAAGCCGACCGAAGCAAGGCCGACCGAAGCGAAGCCGACCGAAGGGACCAACACCATGACCCCCGCAACCCCGAGCACGCCGACCACCGACCACCCCGCCGCCCCCGGGGCGGTGATGGCCGCCGAGATGGCCGAACAGCCCGACGTCCTGGGCCGGTTGGTCGCCCGCCTGCCCGAACTCGGCGAGGCCGTCCGGGCGGCGCTGCCCACACCGCTGCTCGGGTCGACGCTGATCGCGCGCGGATCGTCGGACAACGCCGCCGTGTTCGGCCGCTACCTGTACGAGCCGGCGTCCGGCCGCCCGGCGGGCCTGGCCGCGCCCAGCCTGGTGACCCGCTACGGCGCGCGTACCGACTACTCCGGCTACCTGGTCACCGCGCTGAGCCAGTCGGGCCGCACCCCCGAGATCGTCACGGCCGTCCGGGCCGCGCGCGAACAGGGCGCCCGGATCGTCGCGATCACCAACGAGGCGGACAGCCTGCTCGCCGCCGAGGCCGACGTCCTGGTCGCGACCGACGCCGGCACCGAGATCGCGGTCCCGGCGACCAAGACCGTCACCGCCCAACTCCTGGCCGTGGTCGGCATCGCGCTCGCCCTCGGCCCGCTGCCGCCGACCGTCGCCGATCTCGCCGACCTGGCCGAACTCCCCGACGCGGTAAGCCGGGTGCTGGCCGACGCCGAGGCGTGCGAGAGGTTGGCCGCCGACTGGGCGCACCACGACCGCCTGGTCGTGGCCGGGCGGGGTCTCGGCGGCGCGGTGGCGCTGGAGGGGGCGCTCAAGATCCGCGAGACCTCCGGCGTATTCGCCGAGGGCATCTCGGTCGCCGACCTCCTGCACGGCCCGATCGCCGCACTGGGCGCCCGGGTTCCGGTGCTGCTGATCGATCTGGGCGGCCCCACCGCGCCCGACATCGCTGCACTGCGCGAGCGCCTGGTCGCCGACGGCATCCCGCACGCGACGGTGGCCCCCGAACTCGGCGGCCTGCGTACGGAAGCCGCCCGGGCCATCGCCACCACCGTGCATCTGCAGAACCTGGCCCGTACGTTCGCCCTGCGTCGCGGCGCGAACCCGGACGCCCCGGCGGGTCTGGCGAAGGTGACGCCGACGACCTGACACGTCCGGTTCGCAGATCTCGTCTCGCGAACAATCTCGTCCTGCGAACGCCGAACCGCTCGTGGCCCTGGTACGTATCTGACTATGTGGCGTATTGTCACTCGGCTATTTCCGACAACATCCGCAAGGCCAGGAATCAACCGGATCGGGGGGCGGTCGCTCGGAGGACAGGGATCCGGGCGATCGCACGGTTCGCGGGAATCGAGGAGAGCGAACAAGCATGCACGGGGACAACGGGGACAACGGGCAACTCGGGCGACGCGCAACGGACTTCCGGGATGGGGGGATGCCCGGGGAAACGGCGCCGGAGCCGGCCCGCCGCCACGGTGACCGGCCCGAGGGCAACACCCGATCGGCGCACGGCGGCGCACCGACCGGCCGTACCAACGGCGTCAAGCCACCCGGCACGGCACGGCCGACGACCGGCGCCACCAACGGGGTCAAGCCACCGACCGGGCCGGCCGCCGCCGGGCCGGCCACCGCGAAAGCGGCCGCCACCAAAACACCCGTTGCCAAGGCGCCCGTCGCGGGGGCGGACACGTCGTCATGACATCGCGTCCGCCCCGCAGTTCGTCCCGCATCAGGTGGTGGGCGACGAGGACGGTCGCGGAGCGAGGGTGATGTCGTCGGACCGGCCACGGCTCATCGAGCCCGGCCGGTTCGAGGCGTGCGGCAGGTCGACGGCGTAGTGCCACTGTCCGTCCTGCAGTTCCGTGTAGCGCAGGTTCGGAAACGCCGCGTACAGCGCTTTGCGGGCGGCCGGGTTGTCCACCCGGATCTGGGCGTGCAGGACGCGTACCCCGCCCGCCCGGGCCAGGGACGCGACCTGCCCGACCAACCGGGTGCCGAGGCCGTTTCCCTGGTACCGGTCGCCGACCAGGGCGGCGATGTCGGCGTGGGCGGGGTCATCGTCGAGTCCGTACTCCGCCCAGCCCACGATGCGGCCCCCGCTGTGGGCCACACACGCGTTCCACCTGCCGCGCGCCCGGGCCTCGACGATGTGGGCCCGGTACCAGTCCGGGATCGTGGTGCTCGCCGCGCCGAATCGCGCGGCGAGTGCGCGCGGCGAGAAGTACGCGGCGGCTCGGCCGAGTTCGTCGGCGTCGTCCGGGCGCCACGGGCGCAGGCGCACGGTGTCGACGGATGCCACGGAGGCCATGACGGTCACGGTGATCAGCTCCTGGTGCGGCCGGTGATGCCGAGGGCGGTGACGGCGGATCCGCCGGCGGTGGCGGCGATGAACCACCAGGCGTGTTGGAAGGTCCGCGTCGGATCGGGCGCGGTGCCGGTGGTGCCGAGGACGGCGACCACGATGGCGACGCCGAGCACGTACCCGAGTTGGCGGCTGGTGTTGACCACGGCACTGCCGGTGGCGGCCCGGTCACCGGGCAGCCGGGCGGTGGCGCGGGAGAGCATCAGGGGCATGGCCAGGCCGATACCGACGCCGATGACCAGCCACCCCGGCAGGATTTGCGTCGTGTACCGGGGATCGGCGGACGCGCCGGCGGCCAACAACAGGGCGCCGCCGGCGAACAGCAGGTTGCCCGCCGCCACCAGGACCCCGATCGGCGCCCGCGTGGCCAGCCGTCGGCCGACGATCGCGAACAGCGGCACCATCAGCGGGCCCGGCGCGATGGCCAGCCCGGTGACCAGGGTCGAGTAACCGCCGGGGCCCTGGAGCCACAACACCACGGACGGGAAGACCGCGCCGAAGGCGGTACAGAACGTCAACACCGTGATGTTGGCCCACACGAACGTCGAGGTGCGGAACAGGGCCGGATCCACGGCCGGTTCCGGGTGGGTGAGGATCCGCACGACGAAGATCGCGATCCCGCCGGCGGCGACCGCGAAGGTGCCGAGGGTCGCCGCCCCGGTCCACGTCCAGTCCTGGCCCTTGACCAGGCCCAGCGAGAGTGCGCCGAACGCGACGATCAGCGCGGCCGTGCCGAGCGGGTCCGGCATGCGCACGGCCGAGGCCTCCCGCACGTCGGGGAGCACGCGGCGGGCCGCCGCGAACGCCGCCACGCCGACGGGGATGTTGATCAGGAACACCCACCGCCAGGACAGTTCCACCAGACCGCCGCCGACGACGGGGCCGATCGCGGCCGCGAACGAGCTGGTGGTGGCCCAGATTCCGACCGCCTTGGCCCGGCGCTCCGGCGGCAGCGCGGTCAGCAGCAGGCCGAGGCTCGCCGGGGTGAGTACGGCCGCGCCGACCGCCTGGAGTCCGCGGAAGAAGACCAGCCACCACAACTGGGGTGCCGCCGAACACGCGGCGCTCGCCACGGTGAACAGGGCCAGTCCGGCGAGGAACGCCGGTTTGCGGCCGTGCCGGTCGGCGAGCCGGCCGGCCGGGATCAGCAGCGCCGCGTAGACGATGGCATAGGCGTTGAGGACCCAGCTCAGGTCCGCGAGTGGTGCGCCGAACTCGGCGCCGATGTCGGTGAAGGCGACGTTGACCACGAACACGTCGAGCATCGCCATGAACGCCGCGGAACACACGACGAACGTGATGGCCGTCGGTCCACCGGGGACTTGCCGCCGTTTGTCGGCGTCCGGCGCGGCTTGTGTGGCCTGCGAGGCCATGGGGATCCCCCTGGGATGCGGGTCGGATGGTCCGGTCGAGGGCAGCGCTGTGCGGTCCGCTTCAAGCAGTTCGCGGCAAGGGCTGACTTTCCTGGAGTATAGGTAGCCAGAGCCTGGCTATACAAGGTGATAGTCGGGGTGGGTACGATGGGCCCATGCCGGTTGTCATGGAGGGTGCGCTCGCCGATCTCGGCGCGTGGAAGACCGATCACTGCTCGCTGGTCAAGGCGCTGGAGGTGGTCGGAACCCGCTCCGCGCTGCTGATCCTGCGCGAGGCCTGCTACGGAACGACCCGCTTCAGCGGCTTCGCCGACCGCATCGGGATCACCGACCGCGCCGCCGCCCAGCAGTTGCGCCGCCTGACCGAGGCCGGCCTGCTCGCCAAGCGCCCCTATCGGGAGGACGGCGGTCGCACGCGCGACGAATACGTGCTCACCGACATGGGCCGCGAGCTGTTCCCGGTGATCGTGGCCCTGATGCAGTGGGGCGACCGGCACCTCCAGGGCGGCACGGCGCCGCTGCACTACGTCGACCACGAAACGGGCGTACCGGTCCACGTCGAACTCCGCACCGAGACCGGCGACACGCTCGAACTCGAACAGGTCGGCATCCGCAGGAATCCCGCCTGGCGGGCCCCGAAGCGGGCGCCGCAACCGGAAACGACTCCCTGACCGGGCGAGGTCGGGACGTCCCGGAGGCGGCGTCGGAGTCGTACCGTGGTGGGCATGCGCGTTCTGCTGGTCTCCGACACCCATGTCGCCCGCCGTGCCAGGGCCGTTCCCGAGCAGGTGCTGGTCGAGGCGGCGGTCGCCGATGTGGTGATCCACGCGGGTGACTGGGTCGACGCCGACGTGCTCGACCTGTTCGAGGCTTCTTCACATCGGGTGGTCGGGGTCTACGGCAACAACGACGGGCCGGACCTGCGGGCACGGCTGCCGGAGGTGGCCCGGGTCGAACTCGGCGGCGTGCGCTTCGCCGTGGTCCACGAGACGGGCCCGGCCGAGGGCCGCGAACGCCGCTGCGCGGCGCGGTATCCCGACGCGGACGTCCTCGTGTTCGGACACAGCCACATCCCGTGGGACACGTTCACGGACACGGGACTGCGCCTGCTCAATCCGGGCTCGCCGACCGATCGGCGCCGCCAACCGCATCACACGTACATGACCCTCACGGCCGAGGCGGGCCGAATCAGCGACGTCGTGCTACACACTCTCGACTGAGGCGAGTACGGGTCGCCGCCGCGCATTTCCCGATCCCGAACGGGCCTTTGCCGCGCTAGTTTGGGATCGGCATGGGTGAGTGCCACCTCCCAGGGTGAGAGGTACGCGGTGAGCGGACTCGGGGACAACGTCCGGCGGTATCGACGGGTGGCCGGACTCAGCCAGGAGCAACTGGCGGAGGCGGCCGGCCTGGGCGTGTCGACGGTCGCCAAGGTCGAACAGGGCGGCGACGTTCGGATCGCCACGCTGCACGTGCTCGCGCGAGCGCTGGATCTGCCCACGTCGGCGCTCTTCGCGCCGTCGGTGCCCAAACCCGTGCACGACGAAGTGGGCTCCCGCATCCAGCTGATCGCGCTGCGCCAGGCACTCACGCCACCGGTCGGCCTGGTCGACCGCGCCGACTCCGCCGAACTCACCCCGCAGCGCCTGGCCGCCGTCCAGGCCCGGATCGATCGGGCCCACGCGCTGTATCAGGCCGACCGGTACGAGTCGATGGCGGACGAACTTCCCGCGATCCTGCGGGCGGTGCCCTCCGCCGAGGGGCCCGAGGGTGTCGGCGAGGTGCGGGTGGCGGCGCTGCATGTGGCCGGGAAGTACCTCACCCAGGTTCGCCAATACGACCTCGCCTACCACGCGTTCTCGGAGAGCATCCGCGATGCCCGGGCCATGGGTCGGGTCCACCTCGCGGCCGTCGGAGTGGGCGGCCTGTGCTGGCTGCTGCTGCGCCAGGGTCGTTTCGACGAGTGCGAACACCTGGCGGCGGAGACGGCCGACGGCATCGAGCCGCGCCTGTCGAGGGCCACCGTGGGCGAGATCGCGGGGTGGGGCGAATTGCTCCAGCGAGTTGCCGCAGCGGCCGTTCGCAACAACAACCCCGATGTCGCCCGGGAGGCCCGCCGCATGGCCGGCACCGCGGCGACCGCCGTCGGGGTCGAGTACCTCGACCGCAGCATGCAGTGGTGCTCATTCGGGCCGGTCACGGCCCACCTGAAGACACTCGAGGACTTCGCGGTCGTCGGCGACCATCGCGGGCTGCTCCGAGGCGTCGAGCGCACCCCGAAGCCGATCACCGGTCCGGCCCCGAGCCCGAACACGCAGAACCGACACCGCCTGGACATTGCCCTGGCGCAGGCCCACGTCGGCGAATACGGCGAGGCGATGACCGAGATGCAGACCGTCCTACAGGCCGCACCGGAATGGCTGCGTCACCAGAGCCTGGCCCGAGACGTGGTCCGACTGGTCCTGAAAAAACGCAAGCGCACCTTGACCACCGACATGCGCGAATTGGCCGATCACCTCGGCGTAACCGGATGACTACCGCGTAGCGCGGTGGCTTCGTGCCCCGCCCGCCGAAACCGGCGCGCAGCACGTCTGGTTCCCGGCATGTCGGTTTTCTACCGTCACGAGCACTGATCACCAGAGCTCGGGAGCCGGACCATGACCATCCTTTCCCCCGCCCGCCTGCTCATCGCCCACTCACGCCGGGCCTACCCCTCCACCGAGCGCAGCGTCGGTGAGGCGCGCCGCGTCGTCGGGTGGGCCCTGGCCAAGGCCGAGGTGCCGGAGGCGATCTCGTACGACATCCGGTTCATCGTCACCGAACTGGCCACCAACGCCGTGCGGCATTCGGGGTCGGCCGAGTTCACCGTCGAGGTGTTCGTGGTGGAGAGCGTCGGGGGCGACACCGGGCCGAGTGTGGCGATGGTGCGGGTGTCGGATCTGGGCCGGATCGGGCGGGAGTACGACTACGTCAACCATCCCGCCGGCGCGCGGACCGCGCTGTGCCCTCGCTCGCCCGGAGTCGACGCCGGGGCGGAGCGTGGGTTGCTGCTGGTGGATCGGCTTGCCTCCGCGTGGGAGGTGGCGTTCTGCTCGCTGGAGAAGCGGGCCCGGTTTCGGTGTGACGACTGGATGGATCGCGACTGCGCCGAGCACGGGCTCGGGCCGGACCATACGACCGTGACGGCGCTGGTCTACCTGGAACGGGCGGCTTCCGGGGCGTGGGCGCGGTGCGGCACCGGTGCGATGCCGCGCTGAACCCGGGATCAGTCACCATTGCAAGAGGATGTCGACATTGCCGACGTCGATCGTCCCTTCCGGCCACGACGCCCGGAGCCGTTCCACGACGTCGCGATGTGTCGCCAGATGTGCTGCCGCGAGCACCTGCGCGGCGGCGACTTGCAGCGTGACATCGCACGACTCGGCGAGACCCAGCGCGATCTCCAAGCCCCGTGCGCAGTGTGCGTAACCGAGCGCCCGCAGTACCTCGGCGCGAATGTCCGGGCCGAGCGACTCATCCGTCGCCCGACGCCCGATCGCCTCGACCAGGCGGGGATTGGGGACCTCGGCCAACTCGAACGGCCGGTGGGCCGCCATCGACGCCGCGGCCAAGACCTCGGGCTCGGACGAGCGTTCGATCACATTCGCGATGAGATCGGCGTCCCGCACGTCGGCGAGGTTCATCATGGCCGACAGCGCACTGGCGTGGTCGGCCTCGTCGCGGGTGGCCCCGGACTCGAACGCCTTCATCGGCGGGTACGAGAGAAGTGCGCGGGCCCGGTCCAAAACTTCTGCCGAGACGGACTCGGCCGGGTTGTCGGAACCCCATCTGCTCTCGGCCTCGGAGTATTGGTAGCGGGCGAGGGCGATGGCGACCGGCACGCGCTGCCCGCTTCGCAAAAGCTTGAGGAAGGCATCGGTGAACTCGGGCCCACGCGAATGGCGCACCAGGGTGTCGCGCGCCGCCGCTGTTTCCGGGTCGGCCAGGGGCGTCGAGTCCCAGTAGTAGGTCGTCACAGCGGCGAGAATCGCACGGTTGTCGCATCGCTGCCATCCCGCATGAACCACGAAGGATCGGCGCGGCGCTGCATTAGCTTGGGGGCATGACCAAATCGCTCTCCGCCGCCGTCCGGGGTCGATCGTGGCCGGGCGTCGGGGCGCTCTCGCGTGTGGGGCGGCGCACGCTGGTGCAGTCGGTGTACCTGTTGACCGCGCCGCTGTTTGCCGCCGTCGGGGTGTTCGTGGTGCTGGGCGGGGTGTTCTTCGCGGTGCTCGGGCTTGTGCTGCCCGGTGGCGGGACGCTGGTGGCTCGTGCGCTTGCGCCCGCGCGGTGGTGTGCCGATCTGGAGCGGTGGCGGATTGCCAAGGTGCGGGATGCCGGCGCCGGGGTCGCGCGTGCCGAGCCGGCGGCGAGTGCGTCCGGCGACGGTGCCGGACCCGGACCCGGGCCGTGGCTTGATGCCGCCCATGCCGTGGTGCTGTTCCCCATCACCTTGGTCACGGCGCTGGTGACCGCGCTGTGGTGGTTCGTCGGGGTGGCCTGTGTCACCTGTGCGCTGCGCTACGAGTACGCGGCGTCCGAGCCGTTGCGGCCGTTGTCCCTGAACGCCGGCGGCGGACAATCGCACGTCACCGTGAGCCTCGGACTGCTCTCGCCGGTCGATCGGGTCGCCTTCGGGACCACGGTCGGCCTGCTGCTCCTGTGCACCCTGCCGCTGGTCACCCGCGCCTTCACCACCGCCCAGACCGGCCTCGGCCAAGCGCTGCTCTCCGACGCATCCGCCCTGCACCGCCGGATCCTCGGCCTCGAACAGGAACGCGACGCCGCCCGCGCGCAGACCGTCGCCGCCGTCACGGCCGAGGCGAGCGCGCTGCGCCGGCTCGAACGCGACATCCACGACGGCCCGCAGCAGCGCCTGGTCCGCCTGGCCATGGAACTGGGCCGGGCCGAGCACCATCTCGACCGCAGGCCGGAGACCGCCCGCGCGGCCCTGGCCGACGCGATGGTCCAGGCCCAGGAGGCGCTGGACGAGTTGCGCGCCCTCTCGCGCGGCATCGCTCCGCCGATCCTGGTCGATCGCGGCCTGCCCGACGCGCTCGCCGCCCTGGCCGCGCTGTCCACCGTCCCCGCCGACCTGGACATCGTCGCGCCGCACCGGCGCCTCGACGCCGGCGTCGAGACGGCCGCCTACTTCGTCGTGGCCGAGGCCCTGACCAACGTGGCCAAACACAGCCACGCACACCGGTGCGTGCTCGGACTACGGCACGACGGGGGCGACTTGACGGTCTGGGTCACGGACGACGGCATCGGCGGCGCGGCCCTGGCCAAGGGCCACGGACTGCGCGGTCTGGCGGAGCGGTCGCTCGCCGTCGGCGGGCGGTTGCGGGTGGACAGCCCGGTCGGCGGCCCGACGACGATCACCGCCGTACTGCCATGCGACTGACCCCGGACACGGCGCCGGAGCAGGCCCCGAACCAGCCGCCGGACCGCGCCGATCGCCGCTCGCTGCGGATCGTGGTGGCCGATGACTCGGTACTGCTGCGCGAGGGCCTGGTCCGCCTGCTCGTCGAGGACGGTCACCGGGTGGTGGCCTCGGTCGGTGACGGACCCGCCCTGGTCGCGGCGGTGCTCGAACACCGGCCGGATGTGTCGATCGTCGACGTACGGATGCCGCCGACGCACACCGACGAGGGCCTGCGCGCGGCGATCAGCGCCCGCTCGTACGTGCCCGGCGCGCCGATGCTGATGCTCAGTCAGTACGTGGAGGCGTCCTACGCCGGCGACCTGCTCGCGGACGGCTCGGGCTCGGTCGGCTACCTCCTCAAGGACCGGGTGGCCAGGGTCGAGGAGTTCCTGGACGCGCTGGACCGGGTCGCGCACGGCGCCACGGTGCTCGATCCGCAGGTGGTCGCCCAGCTGCTGGCCGCGCGTCGCCGGGACGGCGGCATGAGCACCCTGACCGCCCGCGAACGCGAGATCCTGGCGCTGATGGCCGAGGGCTGCTCGAACGCGGCGATCACCCGGCGGCTGGTGGTCTCGGCCAGTGCGGTGGAGAAGCACATCGGCAACATCTTCGCCAAACTCGGCCTGCCGGCCGACGACGACGCCCGCCATCGCCGGGTGCTCGCCGTACTCACCTATCTCGGCGGCTGAGCGCCGGACCGCGCCCGATTCGTCCCGGGGGTGTGGCCCGCCATACCCCCGGGTGTCCGGCCTGCTCCGGTGACCGCGCGGCGCCGCTGCGGAAGCGTGGTCGGCATGACAGCAACGCCTCACCTCCCGGGCCGGCGGCGGCAGCGCCCCGCGGCCCCGTCGCGATGCGCGGGCATCCCCGCGCGCCCGCTCGCCGTCCTCGTCGGCGCCGTGGTGGCCCTGATCGCCGCCCTGTTCGTCGTCCCGCCCGTTCTGGCGGAGCACATCGCCGGCGACGGCTCCGTCGATCAGGACAATCTCGCCGCGTCCTTTCGCGCGGCGTTCGTCGAGTACTGGGGTGCCGGTCGGCGGGACTTCACCCCGGGCATGGACCGGGCGGTCGACTACTGGTTCCGATTCCACGTCGTCAAGGCGGTGATCGCCGCGATCCTGCTGGTCGTGGTCGTCGCGCTCGGCATGCTCGTGTGGCGGGCGTTCCTGCGGGCGCGCGATCTCGGTACGGGACGCCGGGCCGGCCTCGCGGCGGCGGGCGTGTTCGTCACGATGCTCGGGGCCGGCGCGCTGGCGACGACGATGGCCAACATCCAGGGCGCGGTGGCGCCGTTCTCGTCGCTGTTGACGCTGCTGCCCAGCGGCGCGGCCGAGGGCGAACTGGGCGAGACACTCCGCCAGGTGCGGGAGGGGTTGGACGCCCCCGCGAGCGAGCGCACCCCACCCGCCCTCGACCTCATGATCGACGACTTCGCCCGCTACCACGCGGCGCTTGCCGTGGTGGCCGCGCTCGTGGCGGTCGTGCTGATCGGGCTCGCCGTGGTGGTGTGGCGGCGGTTCGCCGCGACCGATGCCGCCGATCGGCGCGCCCGGCGCCTGCTGGGGTGGTTCGGGGTGCTCGCGGTGGCGTCGGTGCTGGTCGTGCTCGTGGTGGTGATGGCGAACGTGGGCACCACGGCCGACCCGAAGCCGGCGCTCGCGGCCTTCTTCGAGGGCGGGTGGTGACGCGCGTCAGCCCCGATCCGGGTCCAACTCGTCCGCCCACTCCGCCGACCACTCCAGCAGCGGGGCGAGGGCGGCGACCAGCCGGGTGCCGGTGGGGGTGAGGGTGTAGCGGCCGGTCGGGTCCTGGGCGGCGATCCGGGCGTCCACCAACTCCCGCAGGCGGTTGTTCAGCACGCTGGAGGACATGTCGTCGCACCGGCGTTGCAGGGCGCGGAATCCGGCCGGTTCCCGGCTCAGTTCCCAGATCAGGCGCAGGATCCAGCGCCGGCCGAGCAGGTCGAGGGCGGCCATCGGGGCCCGGCCCGTGGTCGACCCGCGCACCGGGCTTCCGGGACGCGGGATGCCCGCCTCGTCGTGCCGGTCCACGGCCACCTCCTTGTGCTTCGCTTTCGAAAGCAGCATAGTGCTTTTGAAAGCGAAGCACCCGAGTGGCCGGCCGCCGAGGCGCACGCGTGGCCGTCCCGGTCGACGGAGGAGCACACCCATGTCGCGGATCACACCACTGTCCCCGCCCTACGCTCCCGAGACGCATGCGTCCCTGGCCCGCTGGATGGGCGCCGCCGGAGACCGGGAACCCCTCGCCCTGTTCCGGGTCCTGGAGCATCACCCCGATCTGGCCTCGCGGATGCGGGTGCTCGGGTCGGGGCTGCTGGGGCACGGTACGTTGCCCGCCGTTGAGCGGGAGACCGTGGTGCAGCGGGTGTGCGCCCGGGCCGGCTGCTCGTACGAATGGGGCGTGCACGCCGAGGTGTTCGCGGAGCGGGTCGGCCTGACTTCGCGTCAGCTCCGGGCCACCGTCGTCGACGACGAGGCCGCCTGGACACCGCGCCAGGCGATCCTGGTGCGCGTGGTCGACGAGTTGCACGACGGCGCCGACCTCACCGACGGCACCTGGGCCGAACTCCGGGCCCGGTTCGAGGATCGGCAGATCGTGGAGGTGCTGGTCCTGGCCGGCTGGTACCGCACGATCGCCTACGTGGCCAACGCACTGCGACTGCCGGACGAGGAGTGGGCCGCGCCGTTCCCGAAGGCGTGAACCGCCGCCCGCTATCGAGCCGCGTCGCCCTCGACCTCGCCCAGGAAGCCGACGATCGCCGCCAGCCACTGCGCCGGTTGCTCCGCGAACGGCAGGTGGCCCGAGTCGAGTTCGACCACGCGGGCGTTGCGCAGCGCGGCCGCGACGGCACGGTGGTGGTTCGGCTCGACGAGGCGGTCGCCGGTGGTGGACACCACCAGCGCCGGGACCTCGATGGTGGCCAGGTCGGCGCGCACGTCGACGCGCTCGATCAGTTCGGTGTGCTCGGGCGTGCCGGGCGGCGGGGTCTTCGCGGTCATCCGCAGTACGCCCGCCAGGTCCTCGGGCGAAAGCGCGTCGAGGGCGGCCGGGCCGAGCGCGAGCGGGGCCAGGAAGGCGGCGAAGGTTGCCCGGTCGCCGGACTCGTACAGGCCGCGCCAGACCCGCGCGGCCAACCGGAGGCGGGCGTCGGCGTGCGCGAAGGTCGAGGTCAGGATCAGCGAGGTGACCCGCTCGGGGTGCCGGGCGGCGGCGCGGACGGCGACCGCGCCGCCGAGCGAGTAGCCGGACACCGCGAAGGTCTCCAGGCCCTCGGCGACACCGGCCGCGACCAACTGGTCGGCCAGTTCGTCCAGGTCGAGCGGTCCGGTCGAGCGTGGGGTCTCGCCGGAGCCGGGGAAGTCGACGCCGACCACCCGGTGTTCGGCCGCGAGGCCGTCCAGGATCGGCCCGTAGTTGGCGGCCACACCGCCGCCGGCGCCGTGCGCGAGCAGCAGGCCGGGGCCCGAGCCGCGCACGGTGCGGGCGAAGGTCGGCACGGGCAGGGCGGCGGCGCGGGGGGTGGTGCGGGTGGCGGTGCCGACGGTGGTGACGGTGGTGACGGACATGAAAGCCCCTTGGAGAAGATGCGCGAACGAGTTTCGTAGCAGTCGCTACAGATCTCACCGTAGCAGAGATTCCCGCGTTCCATAGCGAGCGCTATAGAATGGTGCGCATGTCCGGTACCCAAGGCCGCCCGCGCGGCTTCGACCGCGAGGCCGCGCTGGATCGTGCGGTCCTCGAGTTCTGGCAGCACGGCTACGAGGCGACCTCCGTGTCCGGGCTGACCACCGCGATGGGCATCAAGCCGCCCAGCCTGTACGCGGCCTTCGGCGACAAACGCACCCTGTTCAGCGAGGCGATCCAGCGCTACGGGGCCACCTACGGCGCGGTCGCCGGCCGGGTGCTCGACGCCGAGCCGGACGCCCGCCGGGGGATGGAGCGCATGTTGTACGCGCTGGCCGAGGCCTACACCGAGCCCGGCCACCCGCCCGGCTGCATGGTGATCACGGCGGCCGTGAACTGCACCGCGGCGGCCGAGGAGGTCAAGGCCGAACTGCGCGCGCTGCGCGAGGCGTCCAAGGCGGCGTTCCGGCGCAGGATCGCCGCCGACGTGGCGGCCGGCCGACTGCCCGCCGACACCGATCCGGACGACCTCGCCACCTACTACGCGGCCGTCGTCCAGGGCATGTCCACCCAGGCCGTCGACGGCGTCGGCCGCGAGCGGCTGGAGCGGGTCGCGGAACTGGCGATGCGGAGTTGGCCCGACCACCCCTGATCGGCAGGCGGATACCGAGCCCCCCGACGACGGGCGTCGTCGGGGGGCTCGGCTGTCGTATGACGGTTCGGGTCACGGCGCGAGGTCGAGGGTCAGTTGATCGGTACGGGCCCTCGCCAACCGCCGGTGCCCTCGACCCAGGAGACGTTCAGCTTGCCGTCGTTGCCGAGGAACGCCGCGGTGAGGATGGTGTTGTCCTGTTTGGCCACCGCGACGCGGGCGCCGTTCGGGGCCAGGACGCCACCGACCTGGACCGGCGGGTGCCAGGCGGCCCCGTCCACGACCCAGGCGACGGTGAAGACACCCCATCGGTCGACGGCGACCGAGACCAGGATGTCGCCGGTCTGCTTGGACATCGCGACCCCGGCGCCGGGCGCGGCGCCCCACCCGCCGATGTCGACGGGCCCGTTCCAGGGGCCACCGTTGTTGATCCACGCCACCCAGGTCGATCCGTTCCCGGGGATCGAGGCCGTCAACGTGTTGTCGTTCTGCTGCGCGAGGGCCACGCCCCCGCCCGCGACGGTCACCGGGTTGCCGACCCCGAAGGGCGAGGTCCACGCCGCCCCGAAGTACGACTGGAAGGCGATGTCGAGCCTTCCGGAGGTGTCGATGATCCCGGCGTACATCGAGTTGCCGAATCGGGCCAGCGCGACCGGGGAACCCGAGACGCCGACCGAGCCGCTGATCGCCGTCGGGTAGGTCCACCAGTCGTTGCCCACCGCCGTGGAGATGCGCAGCGCACCCTGGGTGTCGACGAAGGCGGCGGTCAGTTCGCGGTCGAAGTGCTGGGCCAAGGCGACGGATCCGCCCGGCTTGGCGATCGGGTCGCTGATGGGCTGGGGCGCGCTCCAGGGTTTGCCGTTGTCGAGCCAGGCCACGTTCAGCCTGCCCCACTTGTCGACGAACGCGGCGGTGAACCTGTTGGCGTTCTGCCTCGACAGGGCGACCCCGCCACCCGGTACGCCCACCGAGTCGCTGATCCTGACGGGTGCGTTCCAGGCGCCGTTGTTCACCTCCCACGCGACGTTGAGGGCGCCGTCGGTGTCGATGAACACGGCGGTGAGGACGTTGTCCGCCTGCTTCGCGAGGGCGACCCCGCCGCCCGGTACACCCAGGGCCGCGGCGGCCTTGGTGGTCGCCGCCGCGTTCGCGTCCGAGGGGACCGCGACGACGGCGGCGTCGGCCGAGGTCGCGGCCGACGCCGCGACGGCCGGCTGGAACCCGGCGATCAACCCGACGGCGACCGCCAGGCCCGCCAGGCGGGGTAACGTGCGCGCGCCACGCCGCAAGGCGGTCGCGTCACGGCGAAACGATGGAAATCTCACGGGAGTTCCTTTCGCTTTCGGATGCCTTGCTCGCGGTGCGTGTGTGGTTCGGCACGCACCGCGAGCGGTTCCGAGCGTGACACGGCCGGGGGACGTCCGGACAGCGTCCGATCCACTGAGTGAACCGCCGGCACATGTCCGAGCGAATCCCACCTGCCCGGCGGTGACGTCATGGTCGGGGCCGCGCGGGACGGTGGTCAGTAGTAGCGGCGGTGCCACTGCCCGGTGGCGAGGTCGAGTTCGGAGTACGCGGCCTCTCCCGGTGTCTCCGTCACGTAGACGCGGCCCTCGCCCTCGGCGATCGACCAGGCCGCGATGTCGTCGCGCAGCGTCTTCGGGCCCTGGGCGGTCGGTTCCACGACGCCGCCCTTCCCCACGGCACACAACAGCCGTCCCTCGACGAACGCCACGCCGAGGGCGGCGACCCGGTCGCGTACGGCCACCGTGAAGCCGCGTCGCGCGGAGCCGCGAAGTACGCGGCCGCCGCGCGATCTGCCGGTGACGTACACGTCGCCGTCGGCGTCGAAGGCGATGCCCGTCAGCAGGTCGGTCGTGTCGGGGCCGTCCGGATCGGCGATCCGTGTCCATGCGGTGCCGTCGAAGTGCAGCAGGGTGCCGTTGTGGCCGGCGGCGTAGACGTCGTTCGCCGCGCGGCCTCGGACGGCGCCGATCGGCGCGCCGATCCCCGAGTGGAACTGCGACCAGTCGGCGCCGTTCCAGTGGTAGAGCACGCCGCCGAAGGTGGCGATGTGGACGTCGTCGTCCGAAGTCCCCCACACGGCCGAGGGGTTCGGCCGACCGTCGTTGTGCGCCTGTGTGGGCAGCGCGGTGTGGCGCCAGGTCACCCCGCCTTCGGGCGTGTCGAACTCCAGGTCCGGCGGCATGGTGTCCGTCCAGGGCACGGGTGCGCTCGTCCAGACCAGACCGGTGCTGCTCGCGCCCACACATGGCCCTGCGGCGAGCACCACAGTTCGCGGAGCGTGTCGTTGGTCGCCAGGATGTTCTCGGCCGGCTCGTCGCTGCCGACGGGGCGCCGGAAGACGTACCCCGCGGCGTTGGCCGAGTCGCCGGGTGCGTACGTGATCAACAGGAAGTGCACCATGCCGCCGCCCTCGTGGACGACGACGATGTCCTCGACGAACTCGCGCGGCGCCTCCTTCGAGGGCTCGTGCGACCCTCCGCCCGAACTCCCGCCTTCCACCACCACGACGGCATCCCCCGGCTCGTTCATCGCTGCGCTTCCTCCGACTCGGTCTCGGCCCGTGGCTTGGCGAACCACCGGCGAGGGGGTTCTCACGGTACCTGTGTCACCAGGATCTCCCGGACGTCTCGAACCCCTGTCAGCCTGGTCGAGTCGAAAGCGCCGAAAACAGAAACGACGGAGACCAATGGCGGACAAGCAATTCACCACTCATCGAGAACTATTCGATCTGAGTGGAAAGTACGCCCTTGTCACGGGCGGTACCAAGGGCATCGGGATGATGATGGCGCGCGGCCTTCTCCAGGCGGGCGCCCGCGTCGTGATCAGCTCACGCACGGCGGACGCGTGTGCAAAGGCACAGCGTCTGCTGTCCGAATTCGGCGACGTTCGAGCAATTCCCGCCGACCTGTCCAGGCGCGACGAGTGTGTGCGCCTCGCCGATCTGGTCAAGGCCGACTCGGAATGCCTGGACATTCTTGTCAACAATGCGGGAGCGATGTGGCGCGAGCCGCTGGCGACCTTCCCGGACGAGGGCTGGGACGCGGTGATCGACCTCAACCTCAAGGCTCCGTTCCGGCTGGTGCAGGCGCTGCTCCCCGCACTTCGCACAGCGGGCACCGCCGATGATCCCGCGCGGATCATCAACATCGGCAGTATCGCCGCCATCCACGTCGCCCAGGCGCCCAACTACTCGTACGCCGGCAGCAAAGCGGCACTCCATCAACTCACCAGAGTGCTCGCCAGGGAACTGGGCCCACAGCACATCACGGTGAACGCGGTCGCACCGGGAGTGTTCCCGTCGCAGATGATGGCGTCCACGCTCGATGCCATTGGCGACACGATCGCGGCGGCCACCCCTCTGCGCCGGATCGGTCGCGACGACGACATGGCGGGTATCGCCGTGTTTCTCGCCGGCCGGGCCGGGGCCTACCTCACGGGCGCCATCATCCCGGTGGACGGCGGCATCGCGACGACCGCATCGGGTACCCCCTAGCGCGGGACGCGCTTACGGCGAGGGGATGGCCGCGATGGATCCGCGCACCGATCGCGTGTCGGGGCGGGTCCTACGCCGAACCGGCCGCCGCCAGCAGCGTTTCCGCCGCCTGTGTGCGGGCGTACAGCACCACCCGCCCGGCCCGATGCGCGCCGACCAGGCCCGCCGCGCGCAGCGCGGACAGGTGTTGCGAAACGCCGCCCGGGGTCAATCCGGTACGCCGGGCCAGGTCCGTGGTCGAGGCCGGCGTGGTGAGTTCGGCCACCAGCGTGGCGCGGGAGCGGCCCAGTACGCCGGCGAGCGCGTCGGGCACCGCCAAAGGCGCCGGCGCGGCCGACCACAGCGTGCCGATGCCGCGCGGCGGATAACGCAGCGTGGGCTGCCAGCGCCCGTCCAGCACGGAGAACACGCGCGGCCAGACGAACGCCGACGGTACGAGCAGCAGCCCCCGACCGCCGAGCGTGCGTCGATCGCGACAGAACCGGGTCTGCACCTGGAGCGTGCCCGTGTCCCAGGCGACCTGCGGGTCCAGGTCGTGGAACAGGCCGCGGGCGCCGCCCTCGACGAGTCGGCCGGCCCGGAAGAGGATGTCGCCCTCCAGGAAGGCGAGGATGCGCGGCCAGTACGGCGCGAGCGCCACCTCCCAATACGCCTGGATGGTTTCCGAGAGCCGGCCCAGCTCACGATCCGGGTCGGCGCGGATCTCGGCGACGCGTTGCGGCGTGATCGCGGAGGACGTGCGCAGCAGTTCCGGCGGCGTCGCGCGCAGCGCCGCCAGTTCGACGTCCAGCGAGGTCAGCGGGGTGGTCGGCGGCGGGGCCAGAAAACCCGCGAGCGCCAGGGTCGGGACCGGGATCAGGTCGGTGAGCGGGGTCAGGTCGACCTTCGCGGCGGCCAGCCGGTCGCGCACCTGCTCGGTCCAGACCCGGTGGATGCCCTGCTCGTCGGCGCCCTTGAGGACGCGGACGCTCGCCACGACCTCCCACAGCGGGGAGATCGCGAAGCGGGTGCGGGCCACGTCCTCCGGGGTGAACTCGATCTCGATCACCCGGTTCAGGCTACCCGCGGCGGCAAGGGATCGGCCGGGGAGCGAGCCGAGGACTCGGCCGAAGAATCCGACGAGGATTCAGCTCCGGCTAAATCATTGCGGTGTCGGTGCGGGAGCCAGGCAGGCTGCCGGCATGAGCCACGCGCACTCTCCCTGGCGGGTCGCCGACTTCCGCACGCTGTTCACCGCGGCGGCGCTCAGCGAACTGGGCACCAACATCGGCTACGTCGCCATCCCGCTGATCGCCGTCGAGGCCCTGGACGCGAGCCCCGGCCAGGTCGGCGCGCTGGCCGCGCTCGGCACGGTGGCGTTCCTGCTGATCGGCCTGCCCGCCGGCGCCTGGGTGGACCGCATGCGGCGGCGCCGGGTGATGATGGTCGCCGACCTGGTCCGCGCCGCGCTGATCGGCTCGATCCCGCTCGCGTGGTGGCTGGACGTTTTGACGCTGCCCCAGCTGTACGCGGTGGTCCTGCTCAACGGGTGCGCGACGGTCTTCTTCGACGTCGGCTCGCAGAGCTTCGTCCCCCACCTGGTCGGCCGCGAGGCGTTGGTGCCGGCCAATGCCGCCATCGTCAGCCTGATGGCCACGGCCAACATCGCCGGGCGCGGCGCGGGCGGGTTCCTGGTGCAGGTGGTCGCGGCGCCGTTCGCGGTGGTGTCCACCGTCGTCGGCTACCTCGCGTCCGGGCTGGGGCTGGCCCGGATCCGTACCGACGGCGCCCCGGCCGCCGCCGACGGCCCCGCCCGCCGGTTGCGCGCCGAGATCGGGGAGGGGCTGCGGCACGTGTGGCGCGGTCGGGAACTGCGCGCGCTGATGTGCACGGCGGCGCTGACCAACTTCGGCTCACAACTGGTCACCGTGTTGCTTCCGGTGCTCTTCGTTCGCGAACTCGACCTTCCTTCCGGTGCGTTGGGGCTGTTCCTGGCGATCGGCGGGGTGGGCATCCTGGTCGGCGCGCGGTCCGCCCGGCCGATCTCGCACCGGTTCGGCTACGGCCGCACGATGGGTCTGGCCGGACTGTGCCTGGCGCCGGCCGCGCTGGTGATCCCCCTGCTCGATCGTGGGCCGTGGCTGGGAGTCGCGGGCGTCGGGTGGTTCCTGTGCACGGCCCGGATGGGCGTGGACAACGTGCTCGGGGTGAGTCTGCGGCAGCGGTTGACCCCCGACGCGCTGCTCGGGCGGATGAACGCGACCTTCCGCTGCCTGCTCACCGGCGCGGCGGCGATCGGGGCGGTGGCGGCGGCGCTGATCGGCGAGTTCGCGGGGGTGCACGCGGCGATGTGGGTCGGCGCCGTGTGCATGGCGCTGGCCTTCCTGCCGGTGTTCTGCTCGCCGATCCGCGCGCTGCGCACGCTTCCGGAGGGGCCGGCGGTGCGGGTGGTCACCGCCGCCGGCGGTGAGCCCGCCGAGGCCCCGGTGCGCGCCGGGCGCGCTCGACGGGCCGCGCGGACCCCGCGGGACCGAGGGGCCGTGCGATCGAGGTGACCTCGCGTACTCCGGGTACGTCGGCACCTGACGGCACACCGTGTCGTTGCCGCGCCGGTCGACCCGCACGATCCGGCCGCCTCCCGTCGCCCGCGCGGGTCACGAAGCGCGGCCCGACCACCCCGTTGCGGATCACCAGGGACTGTACGGTCGGCTGCGCGGCGCCGGCCACCGGGTGTTCCAGGACCCGGTACCGGACAGGCGTGCGCGCCGGCGGAAGGCATCCTCGGCCAAGCGCTCCTCGCCGCCGACCGCCGCGACACACGCGGATGCCTTCCCCGGCTGCCGGTATGTGCCCCGCCCGTCCCGGCGCCGCCCATCCCGGCCGGCACGACGGTGGGCGCGGGCGATGTGCGAAGGCGGGCGGCGGTGGCATCAGGGCCCGGCCCTCGTCGGGCGTCGGGGACTCGGGGGCGGTGAGTCCGCGCGTGCGGTGTCTCGTGATCCGGGCGACTTCTCGTGGTCGTCATGTCGTGGCCACGGCGCGGCAACACGGGCCGGTCAGACTGAGGGCATGCGAAACACCGACACATCGGAGATGCCTGTGACCCGACCGAACGACCTGCTCGACCCGAGGCACCACGAACCGCGCGAAGCCCCCGAGGCGGCCCGGGAGCCGCGCGAGCGCGGCATCGCCCTGGTGGCGCACGACCGGTGCAAGCCGGAGATGCTCGCCTGGGCCCGGACGCACCGCGAGACGCTGACCCGGCACCGCCTGTACGCGACCGGAACCACCGGCGGCATCCTCGCCGACGAACTCGACCTGGAGATCATCCGGTTCCGCAGCGGTCCCCTGGGCGGCGACCAGCAGATCGGCTCGCGGATCGCCGAGGGCGACGTGGACCTGCTGGTGTTCTTCTGGGACCCGCTCAGCCCCCAGCCGCACGAGCCCGACGTGCGGGCGCTGCTGCGCCTCGCGGTGCTCGCGGACATCCCGGTGGCCTGCAACCGGGCGACCGCCGACTTCGTGATCACCTCGCCCCTGCTCGCGGTGGCCGACGACCCGGATCGGCCGGAGTCGCCGGTGTTCGCGCCGCTGGCCGCATAGGCGCCGTACGCCGGCAGGTGCCGCCGTCGGCTCTTCGGCCCCTCGGCCCGGCTCTCAGCCGCGCGACAGGCCCTGGCGGTCGACGTAGTGCACCGCGTCGCCGCGGTTGCGGGCGTTGATCTTGGCGAACGTGTTGTTGATGTGCGTCTTGACCGTCGCCGCGCCGATCCGCAGGGTCGCGGCGATCTCCGCGTTGTTCAGACCGGACGCGATCAGGCACAACACCTCCACCTCGCGATCGGTGAGCCGATCCGGGTGCCCGGTGCGACGGCGTGGGCGTCCCACCGTCGCCGGGTCGATCGCGGCCCGCCCGCGTGCGGCGTCCCGGATCGCCGTCGCGATCCGCTCGCCGCTCGCGTCCTCGGCCAGGCGGCCGTACGCGCCGCCGGGTGCGGCCGGGTCGGATGCGGCGGCGGACACCACGAGCAACGCGGCGCCCGGATGCCGGGCGAGGACGTCGGCGGGACTCTCGGGGGCGCCGTCCGGGCCGAGTGCGCGCCCGTCCGTCACCACCACCTGCGCTGCGCGCCCGTCGCCGTCGACCATCACCTCCATGTCGGCGCACGCGCCGATCAGCGCGGCCAGGCGCTCGCGCACGGCCGGCCGGTCGTCGGCGAGCCGGATCAGGACCCGGGTCCGCAGCCGCAGTCGGCTCGGGTCCGGACCGCCGCCCGGATCCGCGACCGGTGGTCGCCTGGGCGCGCCGGCGACCGGGTGCGCAGTCGGTTCGGGCAGGTTCGTCACGTAGGTCAACCTTTCGACTCCCGCGCCGATCACGGTACTTCGGGCCGGATGCACCCGATTGCCCTGTTCAAGCCGGTCCGTACCTCGGTCGGCGCGGTACAACCTACCCGGGAAGGGGCGTTCGCGACGCCGCTTTCGCCATGCCGGAGCGTACTTTCGGTGACGCAGCGACGCGGAGGAGACGCGCACGGTGTGCGGGGAGCGGGGTCAGGCGCCGGTGGGCGGCGTCGGGTCGCGCCGGGACCAGCGGCGCAGGACCTCCGTGTACGGGTTGACCGGAAGCCAGGAGATCGCGTCCCGGGCGCTCTGCTCGTAGCTTTCGGCAAGTGCCCGCGCGTCGGCGGCCGCGCCGGTCGCCTCGACCAGTGTGCGCATGCGGGTCAGCGCGACCTCCGGGTTGCGCTCGTGCAGCAGCGCGTGTCGGATCGCGGCGCGCTGGTCGAGGGTGCCGCGCTCGTGGGCGAGCAGTACCGGAAGGGTCGGCCGGTGGTTGCACACGTCGCTGTCGGCGGGCTTGCCCATCGTCGCGGCCGAGGCGTCGGCGTAGGGGAGCAGGTCGTCGCGGATCTGGAAGGCAAGCCCGACATGGCGTCCGAACGCGTTCAACGCCTCCACCGCCGCGTCGTCCCCGCCGCCCAGGATCGCCCCCACCCGGCACGATGTGGCCAGCAGCGCGCCGGTCTTGCCGCCGGCCATGGCGAGATAGTCCTCGACCGGGCAGTCCAGGTCCCCGGCGAAGCCCAACTCGTCGAACACGCCCCGGCACATCGCGTATCCGCCCTCGGCCTGGGCCGCCATCGCCCGCGCGATCCGCTCGGCCGACACCCCGTTGCGGGCACACTCGGCGAGGGTGCCGAACCAGGCGAAATACAGGCCGCTGCCCGCGATGACGGCCCGCTCGGGGCCGTACGCCCGGTGAACCGCGGGCCGTCCGCGCCGCTCCTCGTCGGCGTCGATGATGTCGTCATGGACAAGGCTCCCGGTGTGCACGCACTCCATGCCCACCGCGGCCGGCAGCGCGTGCTCGACCTCGCCGCCCACCGCCAGCGCCGCGTACATCACCAGCGCGGGCCGCAGCAACTTCCCCGTGGGCAGCAGCGCGTAGCGGTGCACCGCGTCCATCCCGTCCGCGTCGCTCGGCCAGCGGCGGGCGAACTCGGCGGCCAGCACGGTCGGTACGTCCACCACCGGGCGATCACACAGCTCGTACGGGCCGGGTGCGGGGGCGACCGCGCCTGCCGCGCGCGCCCGTTGGCCCGGGCGACGTTTGTGCGGCGACGTCGCCGTATGCGCCTGCCGGCCCGACTGCTCTGCCGGCGTCGTCGAGGAAACCTGCGGTGTCGTCTCGGTCACGGCTTGCGAACCCCCTGTGTCGCCCCCGGCACGCCGCCTCGCGACGCCGAGGCGCGGTGGGGGCGACGCATGATGCGGGCACTTGTCGGCGCCCGGACCAACCCAACAGACCTCGACCGGTCACCGACAGTCGAGTGCGGAAGCATCACGCCGGCGTGCGTCCACCCCGAACGGGGATCGTGTGCTTCCAGTCCCCACCATCGCGTGGTTTCGCACCGGTTGCGGCCCGGTGGGGCATCAGCGGTATGCGCTCAACCCGTCGGCCAACTCGGCACCATCGCCGTCCCGGAGCGCGGACAGCGCCTGCTGTAAGGCGAACGTGCCCCGGATCGCGGCGATTCGGGTCACCGTGGCGGCGTCGCGCCGGCCCATCCGATCGAGGACGTCCGCGACGAGGGTGTCGCCGTGGGTGGCGGCGATCGAGGCCAGGTCCTCGGCCGGATCGCCGAGCGAGGCCTCGTCCCAGTCCAGGACCCCGCTCAGCCGCCGCGTACCGTCGACGGTCGTCCACAGCAGGTTGTCGCCGCCGAGGTCGCCGTGCACCAGGGCGGAGACCACCGGGGACAGGGCTTGTACGGCGGCGAGTTCGGCGTCGGCGCGGCTGCGCCCGGTCGGCGACATGAGCGGGTACAACTCGGCGCGGACGTCGGTGGCGAAGACGGTCCATGCGGCGGGCACGGGCACTTCGGTCTCGTCGGTCGCGAATGCCGCGCGGACCTCGGGGTTCGCGGCGGCCCGGGACAGGGCGGTGAGCAGCGCCGCGTACTGCGCGGCGGCACCGGCGGGTACGGCCGCGTCGGGAGCGAGCGGAACGCCCGGGAGCCGGTCCAGCAGCAGGTATCCCGGATCGTTGCCCGTGCCGAGCAAGCGGGGGGTGCGTACGCCGAGCGACAACCCGCCGAGCAGCCGGATCAGCGCGGCGCGCCGGGGCAGCCGCCGTTCGGCCGCCTCGGTGCGGGCGAAGCAGACCACCCGTGACGCGCCCATCACCACGTCGTGGAACTGGCCCTGACGCACCGTCAACGCGGCCGGGGGGTCGGTGGGCAACAGGCGGGCCAACAGCGCCGCGTGTCGGGACAGGACGCGGTCGGCGGCGGGCGTGCCGCCGTGCTCGGCCTCGGTCACGACTCCCCCTTCGTACGGACTTCGCGCCATGGCCCGCATTATCGCCTCCGCGCGGGGACGGCCGGGCGACCGGGACACCGCGTCCCGCCGGCGGTGACGAGCGTGTGGTCGGCCGGGCGAACCGGTTCGTGGGTTTCGGCCGCGTGGAATGCTGGCGGGCATGTCCCATGCGAATGATCACGGCCGTGTACGGCGGAGCTACGACGTCGTGGCGGAGGAGTATCGAGAGCGGATCGGCGACGAACTCGCCCACAAGCCGCTGGATCGGGCGCTGTTGAGCGCGCTGATCGAGCAGAGCGATCCCGACGCGCCGATGGCGGACGTGGGCTGCGGCCCCGGACACATCACCGGATGGCTCGCCGAGCGCGGCGTGCGGGCGGTCGGGATCGACCTCTCGCCGGCCATGGTCGCCATCGCCGGGCGCGAGCACCCGAAGGCGGAGTTCCGCGAGGGCGACTTCCTGCGTCTGCCCGCGTCCGACGGCGAGTTCGGTGCCGCGATCGCGTTCTACTCGATCATCCACCTCGATGCCGGCGAACTGCTGCCCGCCTTCGTCGAGTTGCACCGCGTGCTGCGTCCCGGGGCGCGGCTGCTCCTGGCGTTCCACCTGGGCGTCGAGGTGCGGCACCTGGCGCAGTGGTGGGGGCGGGAGGTCGATATGGACTTCCACTACCTCGAAATCGAGGCGGTGGTCGAGCAGTTGAGCGCGGCGGGCTTCACCCCGGAGGCGCGGTTGGAGCGGTCGCACTATCCGGAGGAGGCGCAGACGCGGCGCGGCTATCTGCTGGCGCGGCGGGTCGGGTAGCTCGAACCCGGTTCCGGTGCACGGGATCACCGGTCGCCGTGCCCGCCCGGCGACGGTCGACCGGCCCGCCGGGCGTCGGGGACGGTTCGGCGACCGCCCCCGACGCCGAGGAGCCCGGGGTCAGCCGGGCGTGATCCCGTGTTCGACCGCGTCGAACGCCTCGTCGAGTCGTGCGAGGTGCGCGGCGACGATCTCGGCACGATCGTCCCCGGCGAGCCGGCGCCGGGCCGTGCCCACGGCGACCGTGCGATAGGCGGCGACCATCAGCGCCGCGACCAGGTCCGCATTGCCGGTGAAGCGCGGATCCTCGCGCAGGTCGTCCGCCAGCGCCGCCTCGACCTCGTGCTCGAAATCCCGGAGCCGGGCGAGGAGGGCGGGGGAGCCGGCGACCGTGCGCAGCACCGGCTCGATGCCGTCACCGAGCCCGGTCAGGGCGCGCCGCTGTTCCGCGAGGGTGACGGCGAGGGTACGAAACGCCTGCACCGGGCCGACACCCTCGGCGCGCTCGCGGATCGCGGTGCGCAGGGTGTCCATCGCGGCCGGAAGCCGGTCGAGCAGGAGATCCTCCTTGCGCTCGAAGTGCGAGAAAACCGTCACCTTCGAGACGCCTGCCGCGGTCGCGACCTGGGCGACCGTGACCTCGTCGAAGCCCCGCTCCAGGAACATCCGCGTCGCGACCTCCGCGATCCGGGCGCGTGTTTTCGCGCCGCCTCGGTCTCCTCGGTTCGGCATGCCCACCTCTCGTGTTACATTTACCGGGTAAGGCTTACTCGGTAAGGCTACTGGGTCAATCTACTCGGTGAGTTTGCTGAGTAAGGCTACCGAGACAGTCGAGGGACTCAGTCCAAGGGGTGCACCATGCAGCAGCGGAGCGATGTGATCGTCGTCGGCGCCGGGCCCACCGGGCTCCTGCTCGCCGGCGAACTGGCCGTTCAGGGCGTACGGGTGACCGTGCTCGAACGCCTCGCCGAGCCGGACCCGACCATCAAGTCCGGCTCGATCAACGTGGCCAGCGCCGAGATCCTCGACCGGCGCGGCCTGCTGCCGGCGGCGGAGGAGATTCAGCGCCGGCGGATGGCCGCCGCGGGGCGGTTCACCGCCGGTGGCGGTACCGCCGTCACCCGCGGGCTGGTCGGCGCGTTCGAGGACAGCGCCCCGCGCTTTCCGGTGATGGGCCACTTCGCGGGCATCATGTTCCGCAACGACCTGGTCGACCAGGCTGACCCGGTGCTGGCCTCGCACACGGCGGTGGCCGGGGGGATCGCGGTGCCGCAGTACGACCTGGAACTGCTGCTCGCCGAGCGCTGCGCCCGGCTGGGGGTCGTCGTGCGCCGGGGCGTCACGGTGCAGGGCGTGCGCGGCGACATACTCGGCGACGGCGACGGCGACGGCGGCCACGGCGACGGTGCCGTCATCGTCGACACGGACGCGGGCGAGTGGAGCGCCGACTGGGTCGTCGCGGCCGACGGCGGACGCAGTGCGATCCGCAAGCAGCTGGGCGTCGAATTCATCGGCACCGCCCCGGAGTTGGTCGGCTACCAGGCCATCGCCGACTTCGACGCGACCGGTCTGGCGCACGGGTGGAACTGGACGCCCACCGGTGTCTACGCCTACGGCCCCGTCGCCGGCCGGATCCTCGTCGCCCGCTTCGGCGCACAGCCCGAGGACCGCGACGCGCCCGTCACCCTGGCCGAACTCCAGGAGGCGGTGCGCGAGGTCACCGGCACGAACGTGACCCTGAAGGGGATACAGGGGCGGGCGACGCGCTGGTCCGACAACGCCCGCCGGGTCGGACGCTACCGCCACGGCCGGGTGCTCTTCGCCGGCGACGCCGCCCACGTGCACTCGCCGTTCAGCGCGCAGGGCCTGAACCTCGGCTTCGGGGACGCGGTGAACCTGGGGTGGAAGCTGGCCGCGACGATCCAGGGCTGGGCGCCGGCCGGCCTGCTGGACACCTACCACGCGGAGCGCGCCCCGATCGCCGACTGGGTGCTCGACTGGACCCGGGCCCAGGTCGCCCTCATGCGCGGCGACGAGCGGACCAGGCAGCTGCGCGCGGTCGTCGGCGACGAACTGTTCGCCGTACCGGGCGCGACGAACCGTATGGTCGCCCTGTCCTCGGGCATCATGCAGCACTACGACGTCGCGGACGACGCGGCCGCGCCCGTCGGGTCCATCGTGGGCGACGTCCTCCTGACGTCCGGCCGCCGCCTGGCCGACTTCGCGCACGACGGCCGCTTCGTCCTGATCGACCGCTCGGCCGACGGTCGCTTCGCGGACGCGGTCCGGCTGCTCGACGACCGGATCGTGCACGTCGCCGACCCGACCGCGGAGCCGGATCGGCCGAGCCTGCTGGTACGTCCCGACGGCATCGTCATCTGGGCCGCGCACGCGGCGGACGAACCGGCCGAGGCCACGAAGCGGTTCGCCACGGCCAGGCTCCGCTGGGTCGGCACGCACTGACCGGCCCCGTCGAGCCCGTCCCGAGCCCGCCCCGAACAACCCGGGCTCCGGGCGGGCTCCTCGGGGGCGAATCGCTCAGACCGCGCTGGGTTCCCCGGCGGGTGCGGCGTCCCGCTCCCGCGACGGCGGGTCGGCGGGGCGGCCGGGCAGGAGCAGGCACAGCGGGACGGCGGCGGCGGTGAACGCGGTGGCCCACCAGAAGGCGTCGCCGAATCCCGAGGCCAGGGCGGCCGGCGTGTGGGCGTCGGCGGAGGCACGCTGCAGGATCATGGCGAGCAGCGCGGTGCCCGCCGAGCCGCCGATCTGCTGGGCGAGGCGGCTGATGCCGGAGCCCTGCGGGATCTCCTCGGGCGCGAGTCCGATGTAGGCGGCGCCCAGGATCGTGGTCATCGCGCCACCGAGTCCCACGCCGCGCACGAACAGCACGGCCATCAGCACGAGATTGCCGGTGGACGCGGTGACGAAGGCGAACGGCACGGTGGCCGCGCAGGCCAGAGCGCACGCGACGACGGCGACGGGGCGGGCGCCGAAGCGGTCCATGTACCGCCCGGCGAGCGTGCGCGAGACGAGGGTGCCCACGCCCTGCGGGATCAGGAGCAGCGCGGCGCCGAGCGCGTCCTCACCGCGTACCTGCTGCCAGTACAGCGGCAGCAGCAGCATCGTGCCGTACAGGGACGCGCCGGACAGGAACACCAGCACCGACGACGAGGCCAGGGCGCGGTGGCGGAACAGTCCGATGTCGACCAGGGCGCGCCGTCCGCGCCGCAGCGCCCAGCCGAGGTAGCCGAGCAGGAGGGCGAGCCCGGCGGCCAGGGGCAGCCATACCGTGGGGTCGGCCGGCCCCTGCGAGCCGCCGATCCGGGACAGGCCGTAGATGACGGCGGCGACGCCGGGCGAGAGCAGCAGCATGCCGACGACGTCGAGCCGGGGACGGGAAACGGGCCGGTCCCGGGGCAGGTCACGGGCGGCGAGCCAGGCGCCGACGACGCAGAAGGGCACGTTGAACAGGAAGATCCAGCGCCAGTCGCCCAGGTGCAGGATGACGCCGCCGAGCACCGGGCCGAGTATCGGCCCCATGGCGGTGGGTACGGTGATCAAGGCCATGACCCGGCCGATGTTGCGGCCCTTGGCGGCCTGCATGATCAGCGTGGTCATCAGCACCATCATGATGCCGCCGCCGAAGCCCTGGACCACCCGGAAGGCGATCAGGCTCGGCGCGTTCCAGGCCGCGGCGCACAGCAGCGAGCCGACGAGGAACACACCCAGCGCCGCGATCCACAGGCGTTTGCCGCCCAGGGCCGCCTGGAGCCAGCCGACGGCCGGCATCACGGTGGCCAGGGCCAGCAGGTAGGCCGTGCTCACCCACTGGACGGTGGACACCGAGGCGTGCATCTGCCCGGCGAGGTCGTCGATGGCGACGCTCATGATCGTGGCGTCGAACATGACCGCGAGCGCGCCGATGATCAGGGTGAAGGTCAGGCGCCGCAGGGCCGGGTCGATGCGGTCGGGGTCTGCGGCGGCGGGTGGCGACTGAGCGCCCGAGGCGGTCATGGACGACTCCTTAAGAAAGGCTCTCTATCTTACGATCGCCAGAGTAGGGCGCCGCGATAAGATAGGCAACCTATCCAATGGGAAACGAGGAAGACCGAGAAGGAAGAGGAGGTCGCGGATGGCCGAGCGGCGCCGCGGGGCGGCACTGGAGAAGGCGCTCCTGGACGCGGCCTGGGCGGAACTCACCCTCCACGGCTACGCCAAATTCACCATGGACGCCGTGGTCAAGCGGGCCGGCACCAGCCCGCCGGTGCTGTATCGCCGCTGGTCGGACCGCGACGAACTGGTCCGGGCCACCATCGCGCACACCATGAAGGAAGCCCGCCTGGCCATCCCCGACACGGGAAGCCTGCGCGAGGACGTGCTGACCCTGATGCGCGAGATCAACAGCACCCGGGCCGAGTTGGCCACCATCGTGATCGCACACCTGGCCGCCCACTACCAGGCGACCGGAATCCGCCCCGGCGATATCACCGACCCGCTCGTGACCGGCCGCAAGGAGGCCGTCGACGTCCTCTTCGACCGAGCCGTGGAACGCGGCGAGATCGACCCGGGGCGGCTCACCGAGCGGATCAAGTCCCTACCATTCGACCTGCTGCGCCACGAATTCCTGACCACCTTCGCCGCCGCCCCCGACCGGGCCCTCGAGGAGATCGTCGACGAGATCTTCCTCCCCCTACTGGTCGGCGACGCCGACGACCGGGCACGCGCCGGTCGGGTGTAGGGCGTCGAGGATCAGGGTCAGGCCGAAGGTGAATGCCTCGGCCGGGTCGTAGTCGGGGGTTCGGGCCAGTTCCCTGGCCAGTTCGGTCAGGTGGGGGTAGGTGTCGGTGGGGAGGTCGTGCAGGAACTCGTCGGTGATCTCGGTCAGGTCCGCCGTGCCGGTGAACGGCAGGCTCAGTTCCTGGATGACGTAGCCGTAGACGTAGCTGTCGATCAGGGACACGGCGTGCGCGGTCATCGCGATGGAGAAGCCCGCCGTGCGCAGGGCGCCGACGACGGCGTCGTGGTGGCGCAGGGTCGCGGGTCCGGGGTGGGCGCGCGAGTCGAGGAGGGCCACCGCCCAGGGGTGGCGACGCAACGCGGTGCGGGCCGAGGCCGCCCGGCGGTGCATCGCGATCTTCCACTCGGTGCCGGGCGGCGGTAGCTCGATCTCGGCGAAGACCGCGTCCACCATGCCGTCCAAGACCTCCTCCCGGCCCGCGACGTGGTGGTAGAGGGACATCGCCTCCACGCCCAGGGGTTCGGCGATGGCCCGCATGGTGAGGGCGGCCGTGCCCTTCTCGTCGGCCACCGCCATCGCCGTGGCGATCACCCGCTCGCGACTGAGCGGCGTGCGGGCCGAGCCGCCGCGGCGGCGCTTGGCTGCCTCGCTCATGCACCCTCCTTGATCGTTCCCATTGACCACCTTACGACATAAGGCTAACTTGCCTTACAAGATAAGGTTGATATTCCGATGAAGGGCCGCGCCATGGGTACGGAAGGCATGAGGAAGGTCTGCGTCGTCGGGGCCTCGGGCAAGCTCGGGCAGTACATGGTCCGGCAGTGCCTGGAGCGCGGCTACGAGGTGGTCGGCGTGTGCCGGGAGCAGAGTGTGCCGAAGCTGGCCGCGTTCGAGGGCAGGATGACCGTCGTCCCCGGGCCCACGAACGATCCGGACGTGATTGGGCGGGCGGTCGACGGGTGCGACGGGGTGTTGACGGTGCTGGTGCCGTGGGGCGTGCGGCAGTACGCGTCCGGCACGGCGCAGGCGGTGCTCGACCACGCCCGACCGGGCGCGCGGCTGATCTTCTCCTGCGGTTGGCACATCACACGCGACGGCAAGGACCGCTACTCGCGGCTGTTCACCCTGGGTGTGCGGGTCGCCGCCGTGCTGGGCAGGCTCGTCCGGGCCGTGGAGATCGACGACCAGATCGAGGCGTGCCGACGGGTGTTCGACAGCAACACCCGATGGACGGTGGTGCGCGGCAGCACGCTGAGGGAGGGGGACGGCGAGGGCCTGCCCGTATGGAGCCGGCACGTGGGCGATCCGGTGCTGGCCAGCGACCGCACCCGCCGGGTGGACTTCGCCCTGTTCATGGTGACGGCGCTCACCGACGACGAACTCGTCCGGGAAGCCCCGGCGATCGTCGGCTGCCGCACCCCCAGCGCCCTCGCCCACGCGGGCGGCGGGGCGTCGGGCCGGTAAACGAACCGGCCCACGCGGCCGTTCGGTTTACCGGCCCGACCGATGCCGCAGCGCTTCCGTGTCGCTCCCCGGCACCGACGACGTTGCCGCGCGGCAACGCTCGCCGTTCTTCGACGGCAGGCCGGCGCCGCCGAACACCGGCCCCGGGCCGACACCTGGCGGCGAAGCCGCCGGCCCGTGGCGGGTCAGATCGGCTTCGGGATCAGCATCAGTCCCCTCGGGCCGGGGATGGGCTCTCGTACGGATGTCCGCACTCGTGCGTCGGGTTGCAGGGTCAGGCGCCACGAACTGCCCACCGCCACCAGCGTGGCCAGCATCTCGGCGAGGGCGAAGTTGTCGCCGACGCACTTGAACCGGCCGCCGCCGAAGGGCACGAAGGCGTGCCGCGGCGGTTTCCAGCCGCTGTCCGGGAGCCAGCGTTCGGGGGAGAAGGCCTCGGGCCGGTGGCAGAAGTGCGGGTCGGTGTGCAGGGAGTGCTGGCTGTACGCGGTATCGGTGCCACTCGGCAGCATGACATCGCCCAACTCCACCGCGGCCGTGGTGCGTTGGGTCACCAGCTGTACCGAGTGCAGGCGCATCGTCTCGTACATCACCGCCCGCGTGTACGGCAGCGCCTGCGGATCGGTCGATGTCGGTACGGCGTCGCCCGGTTCGGCGGACTCGGCGATCTCGGCGAGCATCCGGCGTTCCGCTCCCGGGCGCAGGGCCAGGTGGTACCACGCCCAGGACAGCGTGGTCGGGACGTTCGCCACCCCGCCGATCAGCATGGCGATGACCTCGTCGCAGATCAGCTCGTCGGCCAACGGCCGCCCCGTGTCCGGGTCGTGGGCGGCGAGCAGGCACGCCACCACGTCGCCGTCGCCCTCCGGGGACCGCTCGCGGCACGCGGCGACGGCCTCGCCCACCAACGCACGCATCCGGGCCACGGCCTCGTCGCCGCGCCGGACAAACGGCAGCGGCAGCCGATCCACCACCTTCGGCAACATCGGCCGCTCCACCGCCGCCCGCTCGATCACCGGCAACACCCGGTGCAACTGGGCCAGGACGCCGTCGGGCATACGGTTGGAGAACAGGGTCTCCGCCGTCACGGCCACCGAGAGCGCCTTCATCACCTCCAGGACGTCCACCGGCCGACCCGGCGTCCAGTCGGCGCACAATTCCCGCGTGCGCCGCCGGATCGAGGCAGCGTGCCGCTCGATGTGCGCCGGGGTGAACGCCTGCTGGATGACCCGCCGTTGGCGGTGGTACAGCTCGCCGTCGGAGGTGATCACGCCGTGTCCAAGGAGCGGGATCATGCGTTCGAACTGTTTGCCCCGGCCGAAGCTGCGGCCCTTGGACGACTGCACCTGATGGACCAGAACGGGGTCCGTCACCACGTACACCGGCGCGGTGCCCAGTCTGATCCGGACCAACGGCCCCACCCCGGGCAGTGATTCGAGAAAGCGCAGCCGCTGACCGGCCAGACGGTGGAGGTGTCCTACGCCGGGCAGAGCGCCCGGTGCGGTGGGTACGTCCTCGATGGTGCGCACACGCCATCCCTTCACGTCGGACCAGGCTGCCGGTGACCCCCACCACTGTGCCGAGGTGATCGCCGGTTGGGCAGGGTGCACCCAACCGGCCTCCTCGCGCCGTGCGTTCGCTACTCGCGCGCCCTTACCGGCCGTGCCGGGCGAACGCTAAGCATGAAGCGGCGAGCACGCGGACCGCTCCCGAAACCCCTGCGCACACCACCGCCCCCGCCTGCCCCGGCACCGGCACCACCCGAAAGCGAACGCATCACCAAGGAGGGCTTCATGACCACCCTCACCCCACCCGGCGTCCCACCCGTGGCCGGCAGAGGGCTCCCGATCCTCGGACACACCCTGCCCATGTGGCGCGACCCGATGGCGTTCCTGCTGGAGCAGCACGCGCTCGCCCCGGTCGTACGGTTGCGGCTCGGCCCGAAGGTCGCCTACCTCATCACCCGGCCCGACCTGGTCCGCAAGGCGCTGGTCACCGAGCAGCACCGGTTCGACAAGGGCGGCCCCTTCGTCGACACCGCCCGCACCCTGATCGGCGACGGCCTCGGCACCTGCTCCGCGGCCGACCACCGCTACCAGCGGCCCCTGATGAACCAGGCGTTCCGGCAGCCGAGCATCGTCTCCTACACCTCCGCCATGACCGCATGTGCGCAGGACGTGGTCGACGCGTGGCAACCGGGCCAAGTCGTCGACGTATGCCGGGAGATGCGTTTGCTCGCCGGCCGGGCGCTGACCCGCACGCTGTTCTCCGATCCGGCCCAGGCGCAGCTGACCGCCCGGATCGAAGAGGCGTACACCGTGCTGATGCCCGGCATGTGGTGGCAGATGGTGATCCCCGTCGCCCTCGTGCACAGGGCGCCCACCCCGGCCAACCGCCGCTTCGAAACGGCCCGCGTCCAGGCCCGTTCGCTGATCAAGCGCATGGTCGAGGCCTACCGCGTGCGCGGCGCCGACCCGGCCGACGGCCTGTCCACGATCATGGCCGCCGAGGACGAGCACGGTCGCGCGTTCACCGACGACGAGGTGTGCGACCAGATCGCCACCTTGATGATCGGCGGAATCCCGGCCACCGCCGACCTGTTGGCCTGGACCTTCGGCGTCCTGGCGCACAACGGCCCACTGGAGCGGCGCCTGCACGACGAGGTGGACACCGCACTGGCCGGCCGGGTGCCCGGCTACGACGACATCTCGCGCCTGCCGCTGCTGAGCCGCGTCCTGACCGAGACGCTGCGCCTGTACCCGTCGGTGTCGGTGCTCAGCCGCCGGGTCACCGACTACATCACCCTCGACGGTATCCACCTGTCTCCGGGCGACGAGGTGATGTTCAGTCCCTACTGCCTGCACCGGGACGCGAGCGTGTTCCCCGACCCCGAACGCTTCGACCCGGACCGCTGGTTGCCGGGCGCGGTGACCCAGGCGCAGCGCGAGGCGTTCATCCCGTTCGGATCCGGCACCCGCAAGTGCATCGGCGACGCCTACGGAATCACCGAGGCGACGCTGGCCGCCGCGGGCATCATGTCCAGGGTCTCGCTGGCCCGGATACCCGGCGCCCCCACGCCGAGGCCCCTGCTGCGCATGACGCTCTCCCCGGTCCCCCTGGAGTTGACGGTAGAGCCGCGCGGTACGCGGACCCAGGCACCCGAGGAGGCGGCCGATGCACGGACCGACGAATCCGCGACGCTCCACTGCCCTGTCCACCCCGCCGCCCGCGCCGAGGCCCCATCCCCCGACGGCGACTGACCCGGCGCACCCGGCGGCCCGGCTCACCGTGCCGCACCTGTGGTGCCCGGTCGAGCCGGCCCGCCACCCCGACGCGCGCGAGGTGACCGAGCGTACGGTCGCGTGGATGCGGCGGTTCGGCTACATCACCACGCGCACCGAGGAAGCCGCCGCGCGCGCCGCGCAGTTCGGCGAACTGGGTGCGCTGACCTATCCGCACGGCGACGCGGAAGGAGCGGTGTTGGCCGCGCAGTTGATGGTGTGGCTGTTCCTCCAGGACGACCGCTTCTCCGAACTGGCGCCCGCACAGGGCCGGTTGGAGGACCTGGCCGAACACATCCTGTGGTCGCAGCGCGTCCTGCACGGTCGGATCGAGGCGGTGCCCGAACCGTATCTGGAAGCCCTGATCGACCTGCGTGCCAGGCTCGTCCGGATGGCCGCGAACGCGGAACAGGTGGAGCGCTTCGCCGACGGCTTCAACCGCTACCTGGGCGCGGTGGCGGCGGAGGCGATCTATCGGGCCCGCGGCATCACCCCGAGCCTGGGGCAGTACGTGCGGCTGCGCGAGTCCACGATCCTGATGCGCGGCATGTGCTTCGTCGTCATCGAACTGGCCGACGACTGCTACCTGCCGGGCCCGATCTGGGCCGGCCGCGAGGTTCGTCGCTGCGAACAGGCCGCCGCCCGGGCCATCGCGTACACCCACGACATCCTCTCCGGGATGCGCGAGTTGTACTGGCCCGGCCACACCAACCTGATCACCGTGCTCGCCGACCACTACTACTGCCCCCTCGACGAGGCGCTGCGCAGGGCGGTGTCCATGTACGAGGACCAGATGCGCCGCTTCGACCGACTGGCCCGCCCGCTCCTGGAATCGGGCGACGCCCGCCTGGCCCGCTATGTGCGCGGGATGGGCGCCTGGATCCGCGGCAACCTCGACTGGTCCATGAACTGCGGCCGCTATCACGTCACTTCCCCACAACCACCCGACAACCTGCCTTCGCTCTTCGGCGCCTGAACCCGCTTCCCCGGGTCCGCCGGCGCCGATGTCGGACCGATCGGCCATCATGTGAGGCGGCCGTAGTCTGCGACCGGTCGAGCCCGCCGCAGGGAGGCGGGCAGGCGGCCCGGTCCCACACCGAAGACCGGGCCGTCCGGCGGCCGTTCGCGGATCCAACCGACCGGCCGGGGCCGCCCGTTCGCGTCTCAGGCCACCAGGACTCGTTCGGCCCGGAGCAGGGCGGCCATCTCGACGCAGCGGCGGGTTTGGATTCTGGCCAGGTCGAGGGAGAGCAGGGTCGGGTCGGCCGTGGCGGATGTGCGGGCGGTGAGTTCGGTGAGGGTGGCGATCGACGGGCGTGGGTGGGGGTCGTCGTCCGTCGCGGACCGGGGGCGGATGATCGCGAAGTCGCGCATCAGGCCGCCGTGGCGGGTGTCGGGGGCCGGAGTGGTGACGAAGACGCCGAAGACCTGTTCGCAGGATCGCCGCTGCCAGGAGTCGCGCATGTCCCGGGCGGCCGCGTCGGTCGCCGACGCGGTTGCCGAGCGGGTGAGGCGGTGCAGCAGCGCGACGACGTCGCCGTCGCGTGCCGGTGCGCCCAGGATCACCACGTCGGGCCAGGTCAGGTCGCCCACCGTGGCGAGCGGGTCGGCCTTGGTCCCGTCCCGTGGCGCGGCCGGTTCGGCCTCGGGCAATCTGCGCAGCCGGATGTCGGCGCCGGTGTTCCAGGCGACCGCGGCGACCGCGTCGGCCAGCGCGCGTACGCACGTGTCGGTGTCGTGATAGATCACGGTGACCTTGATGCTCATGTCGTCTCCCCGTATCGGATGTCCGGAAAAGCCGGTGCCTTCCCGATCTGCCGGCCAGTTCATGATCAACCGGCACACGTACGCGCTGCCGGCCACTTCACGCTAGGCGCGGGCGCACCGTCGTGCTGATGGCCGTTCACGCCACGAAGCGGACTCCCCGCGCCACCTCCGGCGCCCCTGTCCGTCGACCGCCGAGGCAGTAGTGACCAGCGGTGTTCGGCCACCGTGCGGAAGGCGTCCGCATCGACGCCCGGACACGCGAACACCTCGCCCATGCCGTCGCATCGCACCCCGAGCCGACCTCGATCCATGCGCATCGGTGCGTCCGTGAAGTGAACTGCCGCACGCCGGAAGGCAATTGCGCCTCGACGAGAGCTCGGGCCGGCGGCGCGCCGACGACCGGCCGCGGGCGAGCCCCGGCGTGCCCGCGTCGACCGCGGCGAACGGCTACCGCGAACGAATCGGATCCGGACACCCACGTGGGCTACGGTCACTGTGCCCGGCCCACCGGACCGGGGCCCGCACTCCCGAGCGAGCCGAGCGAACCCGACCCTCCCCACCCCCGAGTCCCGCCCCGAGCCGCCCACCCGTACCCCCCGACCCCCACCCCTTCGACCGCACCGAGGAGAGCCACCGATGGCGTTGGACCCGCTGGACAGCCGGATCATCACCGCGCTCATCGAGGACGCCCGTTCGACCTACGCCGAGATCGGCACCCGGGTCGGCCTGTCCGCGTCCGCGGTCAAGCGCCGGGTGGACCGCCTCCTCGCCGCCGGCGTGATCACCGGCTTCTCCGCGTCGGTCGAACCCGCCGCACTCGGGTGGACCACCGAGGCGTTCGTCGAGCTGTACTGCGTCGGGCGCACCTCGCCCAGCGAGATCGGGCGCGCGCTGGCCAAGTTCCCCGAGGTGGTCTCGGCCAGCACCGTCACCGGCGACGCCGACGCGGTGATCCACCTGCTCGCGGCCGATGTCCAACACTTCGAACGGGTCCTGGAGCGGATCGCGGCGGAGCCCTTCGTGGTGCGCTCCAAGAGCTGTGTCGTGCTTTCCCGGCTGGTCAGGCGCAATGGAACGACGTGGCAGGGAGTGGAGACGCAATAGATCGCCGCGAACACGCATGATCACGCTCTTGGCCGGATCGCACACCCGTACGTAGTGTGAGAGCTGCCGGTGCGGACCCCCGGCGCCCCGAAATCCGTCGTAGCGTCCCCGCCGCCCCCGGGCGGGGACGCCCCGCGACCGCGCCGAGAGAATGCCGAGCACCGCCATGCCGACGCCGAGCACCCCCACGCCCATGTCCATGTCCATGCACCGGTACGACCCGGCGCTCGCCGACCTGGTCTTCGACTACATGCGCGAACGGCTCGCCCTGGACCCGGTCCCGCTCGACCACCCCGGCCGCAAGGACAAGCTCGACCGCGCGCTCGACGGCCTGATCGGCGCGCGGGGCAACGACCCGGGCGAGGTGCTGGCGATCTACGCCGACCAACTCGCCCCGGCGGTCATCTCCTGCGACAGCCCGCGCTTCCTCTCCTTCATCCCGGCCGCGCCGACCAAGGCCGCGCTGCTGTTCGACATGGTCGTCTCGTGCGCGTCGCTCCAGGGCATCTCGTGGCTGGAGGCGGCCGGCGCGGTGGCCGCGGAGAACCAGGTGTTGCGGCTGATCGCCGACCTGGCCGGGCTGCCCGCGAGCGCCGGCGGCTGCTTCGTCAGCGGCGGCTCGGCGGGCAACCTGTCCGCGCTCGTGGTGGCCCGGGACATGGGCCGGCGGCGCACCGGCACCGGCGCGCGGGACCGGCTGCGGATCGCGGTCAGCGACCAGGCGCACTCCTCGATCGGCAACACGCTGCGGATCATCGGCATGGACGCACTCGTGGTGAAGACCACCGACCACCGCCTGACCGGCGAGGCGTTGCGCGCCGCGCTGGCCGCCGACCCCGAGGCGCACGACGTGGTCGGCGTGGTGGCCACCGCCGGTACCACCAACGCGGGCATCATCGACGACCTGGCCGGGATCGGCGCGGTGGCCCGCGAGCGCGACCTGTGGTTCCACGTGGACGGCGCGTACGGCGGCGCCGGGCTGCTCGCGCCGAGCGTGCGCGCCCGCTACGACGGGATCGAACTCGCCGACTCGTTCGTCGTCGACCCGCACAAGTGGCTGTTCGCGCCGTTCGACTGCGCGGCGCTGATCTACCGCAACCCGGGCCCGGCCCGCGGCGTGCACACCCAGGACGCGTCCTACCTCGACGTCCTGCACACCGACGCGCCCGAGGAGTGGAACCCGACCGACTACGCGTACCACCTCACCCGGCGCGCCCGCGGCCTGCCGCTGTGGTTCTCGCTCGCGGTGCACGGCACCGACGCGTACACCGAGGCCATCGAGACCGCGCTGACCCTGGCCCGGGACACCGCCGAGCTGATCCGGGCCACCCCCGACCTGGAGTTGATCCGCGACCCGGAGCTGTCCGCGGTGCTGTTCCGGCGCACCGGTTGGGGTCCGGACGACTACCTCGACTGGTCCCGGCGGCTGTTGGCCGGCCAGGTCGGTTTCGTCACCCCGACCGGTTGGGAGGGGGAGACCGTGGCCCGCTTCGCGTTCCTGCACCCGGGTACCTCGATGGCGATGGTCGAGGAGATCCTGGCCACGATGAGGTAACGCAGTGCGGCCTGCCGCTCGCGCGTTCGGGTCGCCGTGGCCCAGACTGGAAGCCGATGGGACGGCTTCGGGGGCCGGGCGCCCGATCGGCCTCGGGGCCGGAGAGGACAGGCGTGGCGCTGGACGAGTACACGGACCCGCCGATGATGGTGCCGGAGGTCGACGCCGTGACCGGCGCCGTGGCACGACTGGTGGGTACACACGCGGGGGATGTGCGCGATGTCGGCGCCTACGCGGTATTGCAGGGCCTGCTCGACGGCACGCCGGCGGCGGTGGGGGTGATGAGCCCGACCATGCGCTACCTCTATGTCAATCCGGCGCTGGCCCGGATGAACGGCCTGCCGGCCGAGGTGCACCTGGGCCGCACCATCGGCGAGGTGCTGCCCGACCTGGACGCGAAGGAGGACGTGCTCCGGGCGGTGCTGCGCGACGGCGTGCCCCGGGAGGCCACCTCCTCCGGCACCACGCACGCGGGCCCGCCCGGCCGCCGCTGGTGGCACGGCGCCTATCACCGGCTGGAGCACGAGGGCGAGGTGGTCGGTCTGGCGGCCGTGCTCCTGGAGGTGTCCGAGTCCCGGCGCACCCAGCTGGAGCTGGACGCGGCCCGGCGCCGGCTCGCGGTCCTGGACGCCGCCGCCACCCGGGTCGGCACCACCCTCGATCTGGTAGAGACCTGCGAGGAGTTGGCGGAGTTGTTCGTCGCCGAGCTGAGCGACGTGGCGACCGTGGACGTGTTCGCCGTCGAGGGCGCCAACGGCGCCCCGCACCAGCCGCTCGACATGGTCCGGATGTGGCGCGCCGCGCTGTCGCACCGGCCGGGGATGTCCGAACAGGCGGCGATCCTGCGCCAACCCGGCGAGAACGTGGACTACCAGCAGGGCTCGATGGTGCCGCGCGCGCTCAGCGAACGCAGCCCCGTGGTGGTCAACCGGGCGGCCGACGAGGAGATGGCCCGGCAGGTGTCCAGCCCCGACCGCCTCGCCGTGTTCCGCTCGGTGGGCCTGCACTCGGTGGTGGCGCTGCCGCTGGTCGCCCGGGGCAGCGCGATCGGCATGGTCACGATGTCGCGGCACGGCGCGGCCGACGAGTTCTCCCCCGAGGACGTGATCCTGGCCCGCGACCTGGCCCGGCGCGGGGCGATCAGCGTGGACAACGCCCGCCGCTACGCGCACGAGCACGACATCGCGCTCGCCCTCCAGCACGCGCTGCTCGCCGCGCCCGACGCGCCGCACCCGGACATCGAGCTGGCCTCGCGCTACCGGCCCGCGGGCAGCAGCGTCGAGGTGGGCGGCGACTGGTACGACGCGGTCGCGCTGAGCGGGGGCCGCACCCTGCTCGCGGTCGGCGACGTGATGGGACACGGCGTGCAGGCCGCGGTGGAGATGAGCCAGTTCCGGGCGCTGCTGCGGGTACAGGCCCGCTCCGACCTGGAGCCGCACGAGATCCTGGCGGCGGTGGACCGCACCAGCACCAAGGCGGGCATCGAACGCGTGGCCAGCTGCCTGCTGGTCCTGGTCGACCCGGCGACGGACACGGTCACCTTCGCCAGCGCCGGCCATCTGCCGCCGCTGCTGGTCGGCCCGGGCGACGCGGCCGAACTGGTCGACGTGCCGGTCGGACCGCCGCTGGGCACCGGCTTCGGCGGCTACGGCTCGGTGCGCCGGCGCAGCGATCCGGACCGGGTCCTGGTGATGTACACCGACGGTCTGGTCGAGCGCAGGGGCGAGGACATCGGCGAATCGTTGCAGCGGCTGACCCGGGTGGGGCTGACCGCTGAGACCCCGCTGGTGCGCCTGGTGGACACGGTGATCGCCCGGATGATCACCGACAAGCCGGAGGACGACATCGCGGTCCTGGCCGCCCGCAGACGCCCGTCGGCCCCGGACAGGACCTAGACGTCCCCCGCCGGCCGGGAGCAACCGGTGTGCGGCGGGCGTCGGTTCGGGTCGGTGGCCGGGCGCTTCCAGGTGTGCCGGGTGCCGGTCACCGTGACCCGCCGGCGGGGTTCTCGGGGCGGCGCGAGGGTGGGCGGGGTCGGGAGCAGGCTGCCCGCGATGGTGTCCTCGAAGCGGCGGCGGATCGGGCCCCACCGGGCGTCGTGGCGCGCGGCCCGGGCCTCGGCCCGGCGCAGCCTTCGCGGGCGGTCGCGGTAGCGCCGGCGGGCCCACGGGGAGCCTGGGCGGGCCAACCGGATCGCCGCGACGATGTTGACGACCGGGATGAACACGCCGATCACGCCGGTGGCCACCTTGCCCTTGGCGAACGTGATCGCGGCCATCATGACGTCCAGGAGCAGCGCGACCAGCCACACCGCCCGATCGTCGACGGTGTCGCCCTCGGGCCGCGCGTCGAAGGGCACGAATCCGCTCGCCGCCAGGCCGACCGCGGCGATCGTCAACACGGTGGCCTCGATCGAGATCCGGCCCTGCTCGGACCAGTACACGTCGGCCAGGTGCACGATCATCCCGAACTCGTCCAGGACCAGCCCCGCGCCGATCCCGAGCAGCACCCCCGCGACCGCGCGGCCGACCAGGTGTTCGCCGGTCCCGACGCCGACGAAGCCGCCGAACAGGGCGAGCACGATGCCCGGGACCACGTGGTGGATGTGCACCCCACCGCTGTCGAGGTTGCGAAACGGCCCGCGCCCGGCCCGGATCAGCCGGGTGATGGTGCGCGTGATCAGGAAGGTGAGCAGCAGCGACGCGAACGCCAGGGCCATCGGCAGCCGGCCCTCGCGGATCATGGTGTCCTGCCACCATCCGGCCAGTTCCGGGTGGGTCGTGTGCGCCGCCGGCATCGGCCCTCCTCCTCCGTGTCCGTGCTCGGGTTCCCCCTCGGCAACGGGCTACCGACGCCGAACAGGTGAACCGGGGGCCGCCGGTGCGCGGCGCGGTGACCAAGGGGGCGGGCCCCTCGTTGGGCGGGACATGATCAAGCGCATCACCGCCGCCGCTCTGGCGGGCACCGCCCTTGCCGTGACCTTCGGCGCGTCCGCCGCCTCGGCGCAGGAGCCCACCCCGAACACCGGCCGGGTCGCCGGGGTGCCCAGTTCGGTCTATCCCGACGGCCTCAACAACCTGAACCAGGTCAACCAGCTCGCGGGCACGCTGCCGCTGTAGGCGCGTCGCCCGCGTCACGGGCGGGCGTGGTGTCCCGGTCCGGCCCCGAGCGGGGACACCACGCCCTCGGGGCCGGCGGGCTCACTCGCCGTCGAGGGCGCGGCGCAGTTCCTCGTTTTCGCGGTTGGCGGCGGCGAGGTCGTCCATCATCCGCCGGGTGCCCTCGGCCACGCCCGCGTCCCAGATGCGGCGTACGAGAGCGTTCGCGCGATCCTGGGGCAGATCGGTCTCGCGCATCAATAGCTCGGTCAGCTCGATGATTGGGTGTGTGGGGTGCATAGCCCCAGCAGACCCGTCTCCCCGGTGCCGCGCACCCGGGCTACGGCCGGTCGGGGGAGCGGACGCGGCACGGCGCCGGTGCGGCCGCCTTCAGGGCTCGAGGTGGCTCCAGGACTGCGGGTGGGTGGTCAGCCAGCCGGCCAGGTTCTGCGCCGGGCGGCCCGTGAGCATCGGTACCGCGTTGGAGACCTTGCTCATCTCGCCGGTCGCGATCGCCTCGTAGGAGGTCACCCACCCGGCCATCTCCCACGCGGGCGCGTTGTAGTGGGCGCGTGAGGCGTAGGCCTCGTCGCGGGTCTCGGGCTCGTAGCCGATCGGCCGGCCGGCGAAGCGGGTGAGCACCGCCGCGGCCTCGGCCAGGGTGATCGCCTCGGGGCCGGTGAGGTCGTAGGTGAGGTCGTCGTGCGCGTCGCCGCCGAGCAGGACCGCCGCGGCGGCGTCCGCGATGTCGGCGTGCGCCACCGCCGAGACCCGACCGTCGCCGGCCGGGCCGCGGATGATCCCGTCGGGTCCGACCATGGCGGGTAGGCCGGCCAGGTACAGACTGTCGCGCAGGAAGGTGTGGCGCAGGCCGGAGTCGCGGATGTGCTGCTCGGTGTGCCAGTGGTCGCGGGCGAAGGTGAAGGTGGCGTCGGGGGCGGCGCCCAGGAAGGACACGTAGACGATGCGGCGGACCCCGGCGGCGACCGCGGCGTCCACGACCGAGATGTGCTCGCGGACCCGATCGGCGCTCTCCCGGGCGGAGACCAGGAACAGTACGGTCGCGCCGTCCAGCGCCCGGCGCATCGCCTCGCCGTCGGCGTAGGTCGCCGGCGGTGCCGGGGTGGCGCCGGGCAGTTCGGGCAGTCGGGACGGATCGCGTCCCACCAATCGTTGCGTCGCGCCGGCCTCGGCGAGCCGCCGGGCGACCCGGTTGCCGATCTGCCCGCTCGCTCCGGTGACCGCGATGACTGGTGCCATGACGACGTCCTCTCCCGACTCGCGCGGTCGGGCCCGGCCCGGCCGCTCGGCCACCGACCCTACTGCGCGGTTGCCGCTCTCCCGCCGAACCACGCCCATGCGGCGCGCCCGGTTCAGCGCACGTCGCCGAGCGGGCCGAGCATCAGGTCCAGGACCGGGCGGGATCGGTCGAACGCCAGGTGCGCCTGGTCCGGGTACACGGCGGCGAGGCCCGCCGCGACCACGACGAGGAGCAGCAGGAGCAGCCCCTGTCGGGCGGCGCGGCCGAGTCGGCGCGCCGCGCCCGGGTCGACGCGCTCGCCGAGGATCCCTCGGCTGCCGGGGATCGTTCGGTCGAGCGGGTCGTCCCGGAGCGTCGTCCCGCCCCCTCGTGCCGCCTGTGCGCCCGCGTTGCCGGCCATCTCCGCCCTTCCCCCCGCACCCCGCGCGTTCGCGGGTCGTCGGGAGGGACGGACCGGGAGGGGGCGATGGTTCGTCGCCTTCCGGGTTGTCACCGCGTCGGGACCGTTCCGTGACCGACGGGGTGCGTCACTCGTCCCACCAGCGGTCGCCCCGCTCGCGGCGGTTGGCCACGATCGCGGCGAACGGGGGGATCGCCATCGCGACGATCGTCATGCCGGCGGCGGCCGGGAACGACCAGCGGTAGACCACCGTGCCGGCGAGCAGGAACAGCAGCAGGCACACGCCCATCATCACGAAGTAGCGCTTGCGGCGGCGGCGCTGGGACGGGACCGGCCCGTCGGGGGTGGCACCCCCGGGACCCGGGCCGTCCGGGTCGTTGGTGCTCATGCCTTCACGGTACGACGTGTCGGGGCGGGACGACGGGGCCGCCGCAACGGCCGCCGGGGTGGGCCGATGCCCGGGAGTTACCCAGGAATGACAATATTGGTATAGACCTCTGGGGGTGGGACGGTGTTGACTTGCGCTCAGGCGGGACCGCGGGTCCGTGCCGATCGCCGGAAAGGAATCAGTCGCCATGACGACCGTCTCCCCTCCGCACGTCGGCGCGCCGGTCGCCTACCTGCGGTGCTACCCGCGTGACCCGTGGGAGATGGCCGCCCACCGCAACGCGCTGACGGCGTACGCGCAGGGCATCGGGCTGAGCCGGCCGGTGGTGTGTCTGGACAACGGCGTCTCCTCGCGCGAGGAGCGGCCCGCCCTCGAACAGCTGCTGGCCCATGTGCTGGCCGGCGCGGTCCGTATCGTCCTGATCCCCGGCCTGTGGGTCTTCTCGCTCGACCCCGAGCGCGCCCGCGCCATCGCGGACCGGTTCATCACCGCCGGCGCCGAGATCATCGACCTCCCGGGCCGCTGGCACGAGTACGAGGGACGCCGCGTCGCGAGGTGGTGAGGTGCGCGGGGCGGAGCCGGAATCGACCCCGCCCCGGTCGCGGCTCAGCCCGATACCGCCGCCCGCACCGCCTTGGTGACCTCGTCGGCGCGGGTCGTGATGTCGTCCACGCGGGCGGTCTGCGCGGTGAGTTCGGCGCGGACCTGCTCGTCCCTGATGCTGTTGAGGTTGACCTCGATGTTCACCCTGGACGTGGTCGCCGCCGCCCGCGCCGCCTCGACCGCCGCGGCCAGGTCCGTGACCACCGTTCGATTGGCGATCGGCAGCAGTTTCTCGGCCAGTTCGACACACGCCGAGGCCAGTACGATCACCTCGGCCGGCGGCTTGGCCGCGCGGACCAGCGCGAGGGCCACGGTCGCCGACCGGTCGGAGACCTCCTTGGCGCTCTCCCGGGGCAGCTTGTACGCCTCCGTCACCGCGGTGAACGCCGCCGCGTCCGCCTCGGCCAACCGCACTGCCCTGGAACGCAGTTCGTCGGTCAGCGAGATCACCTCGGCGATCGACGTGGCGTGCTCGGTGTACCGGTCGCCCGTGGTGTAGCGGGCCACCATCCCGAGCAGCGCGGTGGCCTGCGCGACGTGCAGCGCGGCCGCCGCTCCGCCGCCGGGGGCCGGCACCCGGTCGGCGAGGCGGTCCAGATATTCGCCGATCTTGTCGTCGTGCATGGGAGTTCGTCCTTCGCTCGGGGGCGACTACCGCATGTCCGGGAATCCTCGCACGAATCCGCGCCGGATCCGGTGCCGACGGCAACCCTCGCGCCGCCGCTCGGTCAGGGCGTCGACCCCGCCGCCGACTCCCGCACGCGGAGCACGACCGCGGTCGCGTTGTCGTGGCCGCCCGCGTCCAGCGTCGCGGTGAGCAGGCGGTCGACGATGCCCGCCGGCGCCCCCGGCGCGGCGAGCAGTCGCCCGAGCGTGCGGTAGTCCACCTGCTCGGCGACACCGTCGGTGCACAGCAGGTACACGTCGCCCGGCCGCAACGTCACGTTGAGCACGTCCGGTTCGGGCCGACCCGGATGCCCGAGATAGCGGCCGAGCCGATAGCGCGCGGCGGCGGCCTGCGGCGAGTCGGCCGCGTACCAGCCGTAGACCGCGCCCAACCACGCCTCGGTGTGATCTCCCGTCAGCAACTCGAGGTATCCGGCCCGCAGGCGATACACACGCGAATCACCGATCTGGACCAGCCACGCGGCGGCCTCGGGGTCGCTGCCCGCGCCCGCGTTGGCGACCAGCGCGGTGAGCGTGCACCCGGTGACCCCGTCCAGGTCGCGGGCCGCGGCCAGCACCCGGTCCTGGATGCCGGCCACGCCCGCCCGCAGCGCCGCGGGGCCTGCCGCGCCGCCCCCGCGCACGGCGCGGCGGACCGCCTCGGTGAACCCGGTCATCGCGATCCGTCCGGCCGCCGTGCTCCCGGGTCCGTCGCCCATGCCGTCGACCACGGCGGCCAGGCGCAGGTCCGGGTCCAGGCCGAACACGTCGAAGTTGGCCCGATACCGGGTGCCGACCACGCTGCCCGCCGCCGCGACCACCCGCACCGGGCCCGCCGTGAAACCGACCCCGTCCGTGCCCCCCGGGTCCTGCCGGCGTCGTTCGAACATGAGCGGCCCCCTTCGCTCGGATCGGCGTACCGTGGCACGCTATCGGGCGGTCAGACCACGGTGCGGAAGTGTGTGGTGAGCCGCCCGGCGTCGTCCAGGACGTGGAAGGCGAGCGCGGGCGGGATGTCCACGTCGACGAACGGCGCGTCCTCGTCGGCGCGCTCCCACGGCAGGTTGACGGTGGAGACCACGCCCGGGGCGACGATCAACGGCTTGCCGGCGAACGTGGTGGCCGCGGGGGTGTGCGCATGCCCGCACAGCAGTGCGGCCACGTTGGGCCGGTCGGCGACCACGGCGGCGAGGCGGTCCGCGCCGAACTGGCGGATCGCGTCGATGGTCGGGATGCCCAACTCCACGGGCGGGTGGTGGAAGGCCACGAACACCGGTACGGAGGACGGGGTTTCGTCCAGCACCCCGGTCAACCAGGTCAGCGTCTCGTCGGCGATCAGACCGTCGTCACGGCCCGGGATCGACGAGTCGCACAGCGCGTACACCGCGCGCTCCGTACGATGCGCCCGGTTGATCGGGGCGTCGTCGGCGGGCTCGTCGAGCAGCCCCTTCCGGAAGGGTCCGCGTACGTCGTGGTTGCCGGGCAGGATCAGCAGCGGGTGCCTGGACGCCAACACGGCGCGGGCCTCGTCGTATTCGGCGGGCGAACCGTGGTCCACGATGTCGCCGGTGACCAGGACCGCGTCCAGGTCGAAGGGAAGCGCGTTCAGGTGCTCCATCGTCGCGCGGGTGCGCTTGGCGGCCCGCCGGCTGCCGTCGAGGTGGGTGTCACTGAGATGCGCGAACACGATCATCGGGCGGTCCTTGAGGGCGAGGGGAAACGTTGTTCCGGTGTAACCGGTCGTGATGACGCAGACGCTACGGGCGCCACCGGACCAGGGTTAAGATCCAGTGAAATGCCGAAGGATTGGTCCAGTTCCGTGAGCGCGGCGGACGCGGTGGACGCGGCGACCGGTGCGCCCGACGCGGGCGGTGTGGCCGCCGCGATCGACCTGCACGTCGACGTGGACACCGCCGAGGGCCGCCGGGTCGGTCTGGAGCGGGCCCTGCGGGCGGCCATCCGCGGCGGGCGGCTGGCGCCCGGTGCCGCGCTGCCGTCCACGCGCGGGCTCGCCGCCGACCTGGGCTTCGCCCGCGGGACGGTCACCGCGGCCTACGACCAGCTGGTCGCCGAAGGGTTCCTGATCGCCCGGCAGGGAGCCGCCACCCGGGTCGCCGACCTGCCGGGACCGGCCGTGCCGAAGACCTCGCACGGCGCACCGGAGACCATCGCGCCCCGGTTCGACCTGCGCCCGGGCCTGCCGGACGTGTCGGCCTTCCCGACCGCCGCCTGGCTGCGCTCCACCCGCCGCGTACTCACCACCGCCGCGCCGCTCGCGGTGCACGGCGTCGGCGATCCGCAGGGCAGGCTCGAACTGCGCACCGCGCTGGCCGAACACCTCGGCCGCACCCGAGGAGTGCTGACCACGCCGGATCGCATCGTGGTCACCTCGGGCTTCTACCAGTCGATCGCACTGCTCGCGAGCGTCCTGGCCGAGGCCGGGGTGCGTGCGGTGGGGATGGAGGACCCCGGGCACAACGTGTACCGGGACGTGATCCGCCGCGCCGGGCCGGCGGTGGTGCCGCTGCCGGTGGACGCCGAGGGGGCGCGCTTCGAGCCGTTGGCCGATCCGGCGCTCGGCGCGGTGGTGTTGACGCCGGCGCACCAGTATCCGACCGGCGTGCCGCTGCGACCCGGACGCCGACACCGGGTGTGCGCGTGGGCGCGGGCGAGCGGCGCGCTGATCGTCGAGGACGACTACGACGGCGAGTTCCGCTACGACCGGCAGCCCGTCGGCGCGTTGCAGGGCATGGCGCCGGAGCATGTGGCGTATTGCGGGTCGGTGTCCAAGACGTTGGGGCCGGGGCTGCGGTTGGCCTGGCTGGCCCTGCCCGGACACCTGGTCGAACCGGTGGTGCGGGCCAAGCACCGGGCCGACTGGCACACCCAGGGGCTGGGCCAGTCGGTGCTGGCGGATCTGCTGGACCGGCACGACTACGAGCGGCACGTGCGCGCGGCGCGGCTGAGCTATCGCCGGCGACGCGAGCAGCTCGTGCGCCGCTTCGGCACGGAACGAGCCGCTTTCGGACGGGAGTTCCGCGGTGTGCCGGCCGGGCTGCATGTGCTGATGACGCTGCCGCCGGGCGGACCGGACGAGGACCTGGTGCTCGCGCGCGCCGCGGCGTGCGGGATGGCGCTGCGCGGCGTCCGCGAGTTGTGGCACGGACCGGCCCCCGAGGAGGGCGTCCTGGTCGGGTTCGCGGCCTCGCCCGGACACGCCTGGCCGGGCACGCTGGACGCGCTGGCGAAGGTGCTGCGGGCGCCGTGACCCGGGCCGGGCGCGCGGGGACGGGCGGTGTGGACGCGGCTCGGCTTCCGGGCGGTCGCTCGGGGCGCGCTCGACGTGCGCTCGACGCGCGCCATGCGTGCGCCCGGCGGGAAACGGTGACACGGAAGATCCGTGGCGTAACCGAGGGTGTTGTATCCATGGAGCAAACCGGGGCCCGGCTGATACCTTGAGGGACGAGGATAAGCGTGTGGCTTTGTTTACAAAGCGCCTTTCTCATCCTCGAGATCCCGCCGGCCGTGCCGGCCACGTGCGACTTCGAGCCCGGTGCCGGACGGCTCCCGGCCGCCCTTTGCACTCGCCCCGGCCGTTCGCGTTCGATCCGTGGTTCGGCGTTGTGTGTTCGGCCCCTGTCCGTTCGGTCCTCTGGCTCGACGTGCGGTTCGACGTGGTGGTTCGACTTGCGACAGCAGGAGGCGGCTCGATGAGCATTTCCGACGAGGAACGGCGTGTCTTCACCGAACGCGACCTGCGCTCGTTGTCGACCGCGGACCCGGATGCCGACCCGGCCGCCGAACGCCTGGCCTGGGCGCACCTGGTCGACGAGTTGGGCCGGGCCATGTGCGACGGGTACGAGCACGCGCCGTCCGCGAGCGCGGACTCGCTCGTGCCGCCCGACCCCTGCCCGGTGCGGACCGCGATCGTGCTGCGGGCACGGGCCAGGGACATCCGTGAGCGGGTCCTCGGGCATCGGGCGGCGGTGGGCCGGGCGTTCCGGGTACTGGAGTCGCCGTGCCGGGGCGACGCGTGGCACCGTCGCACGGAGGCGTTGATCGCGCTGTCGTTGGCCGCCGGTCAGGCCCGCTGCCTGGGCAACCGCCTCACCCTGCTCCCGACCCTCGTCCCCCCGCGACCGGGCGCACTCGCCGAGGCCCTGGTCACCGCACTGGCCGACAGCGGCCGAGCCCTGGACGCCGCCCGGCAACGCCTACGCGAATCGGCCGAGCCGGGCCGAACGATCCCGGCCGCGGCGGCCCTTACGGCGGCGGCCTCCGCGGCCCGCCTCGCCACGTGCCTGGAGGCGGAGATCCGCGCCGAGCCCATCGACGCCTCCGACACCGACCTGTCCCGCGTCGACCACCTGGACCTCCCCCTGCTGGCGGGCGTCATCTGGTCCCGCACCACGATCTGGCCGGACACCCTGGCCCCGCTGAGCCGTTCCCACTCCAACCGCGTGGCTCCGGGTATCTACCAGGTCCGCGCGAGCCACCCCTGAGCGCGCGCCGGCGCATGGGGGGATCACCCGGTCCGGATCCAGTGGGCGGGGTGGGTGTAGGCGTCGGGAAGCCTGGTTCGGGAGTTGCCCTTGGCGGCGTCGAGTTGGGACCGGGTCAGGTAGAGGGCGTCGCGCAGGTCGGCGTCGCGCAGGTCCGCGTCGCGGAAGTCGGCGCCGATCACGTCGGCCAGGCGCAGGTCGGCTCCGCGCAGGTCGGCGCCGATCAGGTACGCCCCGCGCAGGTTCGCGCCGCGCAGGTCGGCGCCCCCCAGGCGGGCCCCGATCAGGTCCGCGCCGCGGCGGTCCTTGCGGCGGCCCGGGACGGCCGCGCGGGTCAGCTCGCTCGCGCGCAGCAGCAGCGGGTTGTACCGCTGCCGCAGCGCCATGATGTCGACCCGCAACAGGTCGGCGGGGCCGCCCAGGGTCAGCCGTTCGGTCTCGTCGTAGGCGGCGCCGAGGTCGGCGTGTACCGGCTGTGCGGCGGGCAGGGACAGCGCCTCGTTCAGGTAGCAGAGCAGTTCGTGCAGGTCACGCATGACCGGGAAGACCCGGAACATCTGCTGCGCGGTGTGCGGCGCCCGGCGCCAGTCCTGCCCGGCATACGTCACCTGGGCGACCTTTTGGCCCGCGCCGAAGCAGTCGTAGACGGTGCAGCCCGGAAAGCCGATCGTGCGCAGGCGCGTGTGCACGCCGCAGCCGAAGTCGTCACCGCGCAGGTTGGGGCAGGGGCGGCCGGCGGGCTTGTCGATGGCGAAGTCGGCCGAGGCGGCGAAGGCGGGCGCGACGCAGCACAGCGCGAAGCAGTTCGCGCAGTCGGCGCGCAGGGCTTCGGCACGCGCGTCGACGAGGACCGGGTCGGGGCCGGGTGCTGCGGGTTCGCGCTGCTCGGGCACGGTGCGAAGACTCCTGACGGGGTGGGGGAGCCGGGCCGAGGGGCGGCGGTCGGCCCGGGACGATCCGTCCATTGTCCGCGATCGGCCCCGACGAACGTGCCGGGGCTGCGCTTACCGGCGGACCGCCACCCGGATCCGCCGGACCGGGTCGGGGTTGCCGCCGCGCGGTCCGCGGGCCGAGGTCGTCAGGAGGTGCGGCTCGGGGTCCAGGTGCCCGGGCGGATCACCACGGCCGTGGTGTGGATCGGTGGGCTGTGGCGGAAGTGGAGGGTGAAGGGGACGGTTTGGCCGGGGGTGAGCCCGGGGGGTGTGCCGAGCATGATGTTCGCGCCGCTCGCGGTCATGCCGAGCAGGCCGTTCGCCGGGATCGGCAGGGCCTTGGTCATCCACATGCGGCCGGCGTAGCCCGTGTAGGTGTGGAAGCTGAAGCCGACATCGGTGGTGATCGGTGTGCTGACAAAGACCAGTTCGTCGTTCGCGTCGCCGGTGTTGCGGATGGTGAAGTAGGCGGAGGTGGCGTCGGCGTTGGTGGCCACGTGTACCCGACCGTCGCTGATGGAGAGCTTGGGCGCGCTGCCGGCGCGGCCGGTCGCGGTCCAGACGGTGAGCAGGGCCAGCGCGAGGGCGGCGGCCAGGACGGGGCCCGCGACGGACTTCAACGCGGCCAGGGGCCCGGGTACGGTCGGCGGTTTCGGTGCGGCCAGGGGCTTCATGTCCGGTCCCGCTTCGCGTCGTCGGGGCGGCCGGCCCGGAATCGGGTCAGCCGGAGGCTGTTGGTGACCGCCGCGAGGGAGCTGACCGACATCGCGGCGGCGGCGAGCATGGGATTGAGCAGCCCGGTCACCGCGATCGGGATCAGCACCACGTTGTAGCCGAACGCCCAGCCGAGGTTGGCCCGGATCGTCCCGGTCGTGCGCCGGGAGAGCCGGATCGCGTCGGCCAGCGCGCCCAGGTCGTCGCGCACCAGCGTCACGTCGGCGACGCCGATAGCCGCCGCCGTACCGCCGCCCATGCCGATGCCCAGGTCCGCCTCGCCGAGCGCGATCGTGTCGTTGATGCCGTCGCCGACCACCGCTACGGCCCGTCCGGGCTGGTCCTGCCGCAGGCCGCGGACGAGTTCGGCCTTGTCGTGCGGGTCCAACTCGCTGAGCACCTCGTCGATCCCCACCGCGTCGGCCACCGCCCGGGCCGGCCCCGGACGATCGCCCGTGGCCAGGATCACCGTGACGCCGAGCCGATCCAGCGCCCGGATCGCGCCGGCGGCCTCCGGGCGTACCGAGTCGCCCAGGACCAGCACGCCCGCCGGCACGCCGTTGACCGTCGCGACGACCGCGGTGTCCCCGGCGGCGTCCGCCTCGGACAGCGCGGCGCGCAGGCCGGCCGGCAGCGCGGTGACGTCCTCCACGCCCGGGCGCAGGACGGCCACCCGCGAGCCGTCCACCAGGCCGCGTACGCCGATTCCGGGCTCCGAGGCGAAATCGGCGACCGGCGGCAGGGCGCCCGCGCGTTCGGTGGCGGCGCGGGTGAGGGCCCGGCCGATCGGGTGCCCGGACGCGGACTCGACCGCGCCGACCCGGGCGAGCAGTTCGTCCGGGTCGACGTCGGGCGCGGCCACGCAGCGCAGCAGGCTCATGCCGCCGGTGGTCAGCGTGCCGGTCTTGTCGACCACGACGGTGCCCACGCGGCGCAGGCGTTCCAGGCCGGCGGGCTCGCGGATCAGCACGCCGAGGCGGGCGCCGCGCCCGGTGGCGGCCAGGATCGCGGTGGGCGTGGCCAGGCCGAGGGCGCACGGGCAGGCGACCACCAGGACGGCCATGGTCGCGCCGGCCGCGGCCTGCGGGTCGCCGCCGGCGCCGAGCCAGAAGCCGAGCACGGTGACCGCGCCGGCCAGTACGGACGGGACGAACACGCCCGCGATGCGGTCGGCGAGCCGCTGTGCGCCGGTCTTGCCGGCCTGGGCCTCCTCCACCGCGGCGGTGATCCGGGCGAGGCGGGTGTCCGCGCCGACCGCGGTGGCCCTCGCGGTGATCCGGCCGCCCTCGTTGACGCTGCCGCCGGGCACCGAGTCCTCGGGGCCGACCTCCATCGGGCGGCTTTCCCCGGTCAGGTGGGACACGTCGAGCGCGGAGCGGCCGTCGACCACGACGCCGTCGGCGGGCACCCGGTCGCCGGGCCGGACCACGAACACCTGACCTACCGTCAGGGACGCGGTCGGCACGGTCACCTCGACCGTCTTCCCGCCGGGCCCCGGGTGCAGGACGGCGACCCGGTCCGGGACGAGCGCGGCCAACTCGCGCAGCGCGGAGCCGGTCCGGGTCCGGGCCCGGTCCTCCAGCCGGCGGCCGAGCAGGACGAACAGCGGCACGGCGACCGCGACTTCGAGGTACATGTGCGCCTCGTCGCCGGCGGCGGGCGGCAGCAGGGTGAAGGGCATCCGCATCCCGGGCTCGCCGGCGCCGCCGCCGAACAGGGCCCACAGGGACCAGCCGAACGCGGCGAGTACGCCGAGGCTGACCAGGGTGTCCATGGTCGCGCCCGCGTAGCGCAGTCCGTGCAGGGCCCGACGATGGAACGGCCAGGCGCCCCACGTGGCCACCGGCGCGGCCAGCGTCAGGCACAACCACTGCCAGTCGGTGAACTGCCACGCGGGCACCATCGACAGGACCAGTACGGGCAGCGCCAGCGCGGCGACGATCAGGAGGTTGCGCCGACCGTGGTCGATCGCCTCGACGGCCGGGCCGGTCGCGGCGGCGTCGGCGGGGGTCGGGCCGGCCACGGTCGCCTCGTAGCCGGCGGCGGTGATGGCCGCGATGACGTCGATCACCGGCAGGGACGCGGGATGCACGACGCGGGCCCGGCCGGTGGCGAGGTTGACCGTGGCGGTGACGCCGTCGAGTTTGGCCAACCGGCGCTCGACCCGATGCACGCAGGCGCCGCAGGTCATGCCGGACACGGTCACATCGGTGGTGATCGGTCGGGTGGAGGTGGTCACAGGGCGGCGCCGAAGGCGCGGGGGCGGGCGTCGGGTCCGCCCAGGCCCATCCGGCCGTGACCGCCGCCCTCGTCGCCCATCTTGACCGGCGCCCCGGGCGGACCCGGCTTGCGCAGGTCGGGCGCCACGGGGCCGGCCTGGCGGCCGATCGTGAACGCGACGGCGAACAGCACCAGGAGCAGGCCGAGAAAGGCGAGCACCGTACCGGGCGCCGAGCCGGCCCGACGCGACGCCGCCGTCGGACGCGAGGGCGAATCCGGGGTGACCTCGGCAACTCCGGCGACTCCGGCGGCCCGTGGCCGGAACGGCGGGCGCAGGCGCGGGTGCCGGGGGCGATCCCGGGGGTCGGGTCCACCGGCGAACACGGGCATGAATCGGGCTCCAGGGATCGGTTCGGCGGGCGAGGGCACCCCGGTAGTCGGCCGGCGATCATGCCTGGTTCCCGGACGACACGATTCGCGCGGACTCCCGGTGGACGCTCGGGACGACGCGGACCGGCGGCAGGCGGCGGGGGGTTGCCGCCCTCGGCGTCGATTCCGCGCCGACTCCGTGCCCATTCCGTGCCGACCCTGTGCCGGTTCCGATCGGCTTCCGGGCGGATTCGGGGTCGAGTTCGGTCCGGGTTTCGGCGGGGTTCGGGAGAAGTTCGGGAAGTGGGTGGCCACCCCCGGGTCCGATCGGCGCCCGTGGATGGGAATATGAGGCTCACCATGCCTGCCCGGTCCGTGCTTCGAGCCGTTCGCGCCGCGATGTTCGCGGTGGTCTGTGTGTTGCTTGCGCTGTTCGGGCACACACTGATGTCCGACGCCCCGGTGCACTGGGTCGCCCCGGTCGGGGCCGGGGCCGGGATCGGCGTACTGGCCTGGGCCGTGGCCGATCGCGAACGTGGTCTGGGTGCGATCACGGCCGCCGTACTGGCCGCCCAGGCCGGGTTGCACACGTTGTTCACACTGGCCCGGCAACCGGTCGCCGAGCCGACCGGCGCGGCCCGCTTTCGCTCCGAATGGCTCCAGGTCCTGCTGTGCAACGACGACCGCCCCGGTGACGCGCCGACCCACTCGGTGGCCGAACTGCTGATCCGGATGCGGCTGGACCCGGACCTGGCCCGACAGTCCCCGGCGGCGGCCGGCTTCGGCGGACCGCCGTCCGGCTCCGGTGGGCACCACACGGCCGGTTCCGCTGCCGGTTCCGGTTCCGGGATGGGCGGGATGAACCACGACAGTGCGCTGATGTCCGTTTTGGGACACGGCGGTACCGGAATGTTCGCCGCACACGTGCTCGCCGCGCTCGGGTGCGGCCTGTGGTTGCGGCACGGCGAGAAGGCGGTCTTCCGACTGCTGCGCCTGCTCGCCACGATGGCGGGCACCGTGGTGCTCGCGCTGTTCGGCGCCTGGACGTCGCCGATCGCCACCGGCCGCCCCGCGATGCCGAGGGCGAGCCGGCGTCGGGTACGGGCCGTCCCCAAGTGGGTCAGCCGACCGCTACCGGGTCGAGGGCCGCCGGCGGCGCTGTACGCCTGACGTCCACCGACGTCCACCCGTGTGCGCTCCGGCGCACGCACGTCCGCGCGGGACGGCCGGGTCCGTGGTGCCTTCGGCACGGTGACCCCGCCCGATCCGGGCGCGTCCCGCGTGCGCGTCGGCGCCTCCGGCCGTCGTCGCATCGTGGCCGGTGGATTCAGGCGTACCGATCACCCGAGTGACACCGGTGTCGTGACCGGGAGACGTTCCCCGGTTCTCGCGGCCATGGTGCGGTTCTTCACGCCGTTGCCGAAATGTACGAGCCGGCCCGGTGTGTCCTCGGGTGCTCCATCGCAGCGTCGTCGAGTCCGAGTCGCAGGCACCGCCGCACTCGGCTCCCGGCGCGCGCCCCTCCACCCGCTCGGCATCGATCCGCCCGGCGCCGATCGATCGCCGCCCGCATGACGAGGACGTGGACCATGTCTGCTCTCCACCCTGTCACCCGACCGGAACACCGGCCCGAACACCGACCGCCGGCCCTCGCGACGACCGTGATGCTGCGCCCCCCGGGGCGCCGTACCGCACAGCCCACGCCCGATCCGTCCCGCGCTACCGAAGCCCCGCGCGGCGACCGCACCGCCTCGGTGACCCCGCTCGACTCCCGCCGCTCGGGGGATTCGACGCCCGATTTCGACCTGACCGCGCGGGCCCTGGCCGGTGCGGCCGGTGACCCGGAGGCCGTGGACGACTTCGTCCGGGGCACGCATCGCGACGTATGGCGCTTCGTCGCCTACCTGACCGATGTCCAGAGCGCGGACGACCTCACCCAGGAGACGTACCTGCGGGCCTGGACGGCGCTGCCGCGTTTCACGGGGGCGTCCTCGGTCCGGACCTGGTTGTTGTCCATCGCCCGACGCACCGTCGTCGACCGGTACCGCGCGGCGGCCGCGCGGCCCCGTACCGCCGCCGTCGACGACTGGGTGGAAGTCGCCGAACGCCGTCAGGACATCACCCGTCCCGGCTTCGAGGAGGGCCTGGCCCTCGACGACCTGTTCGGCGCGCTGCATCCGGCCCGACGGGAGGCATTCGTCCTGACCCAGGTGCTCGACTTCGGCTACGCCGAGGCGGCCGTCATCGCCGGCTGCCCGATCGGCACCGTACGCTCCCGCGTCGCCAGAGCCCGAAGCGACCTGATCGCACTCCTGCGCGAGGCCGACGGAGCCGGCCACGACTGCGCGGAGCCCCGCCCCGCCGCCCACCGCAAAGCCGGTTGACCCGCCCGAGGGCACGCCACGCGACCCGCGCGCGGCGTGCCCTCGGGCGGGGGCGGCGTCGGCCCGTCGGCGGCGCCCCGCTTCGTGCGCCGAGTCCGCGTCAGGCGACCGCGGTCCCCTCGAGTTCGACCATCAGGGTCGGGATCGCCAACCGGGTCACGCCGAGCATCGTGGTGGTCGGCGCCACCCCGGCGGCGCCCAATCGTGACGCCAGCACGCCATAGTGTCGAAAGAGCAGATCGACGTCGGTCGTGTAGACGTTGAGCCGGATCAGGTTCGCGATGGACATGCCGGCCTCGCCGAGAACGGCCTCCAGGTTGTCGAGGGTCAGCGCCAACTGCGCCGCCATGTCGCCGTCGTGCTCCGGCTTGCCCTCGGCGCTCATCGCGGTCTGCCCGGAGCAGTACAGGGTCCGGGTGTGCCCGGAGACGACCTCTCCCTGGTTGAACCCGAGCTCCGTCGACCACGTCACCGGGTTGACTGCCGTTCGTTCCATTGCCACGTCGGCTCCATTCGCAGGTTTCACAGGTGTCGGAAATACGTACGTCCGGCGGCCCGACGGCCGCCTCCGACGTCGTGGGAAGAGCCTCGCAATGAATCACGACATCCTTGGTCAGGTATTCCGATAAAATTCTCGAGGTGCGCGCGGATCGCTTGGTTTCGCTGGTGTTGTTGCTGCGGCAGCGCGGTCGGTTGACCGCCGCCACGCTGGCCGACGAGCTGGAGGTGTCCACGCGCACGGTGCTGCGCGACATCGAGGCGCTGTCCGCGGCCGGCGTCCCGGTGTACGCCGAGCGCGGTCGGCACGGCGGGTTCGTGCTGTCACCCGGTTTCCGGACCGAGCTCACCGGGCTGAACCACGACGAGGCCCTCGCCCTGCTCGCCGCCGGATCGGGGCGCGGCGAGCAGGTGTTCGGCCTCGGGTCGGCGCTCGCCTCGGCGATGCGCAAAGTGGTCGACGCGCTGCCCGAAAGCCATCGGGCCACCGCGAACGACGCGGCGCAGCGGTTTCTCGTCGAGCCGGAGACGGACCTGCTCTCCCGCCGGTCGCCGGCCGAGGAGGTGCCCGGTACGGCGATGATCGAGGTCCGGCGCGCGGTGCTGGCCGGACACCGGCTCCGGATCCACTACGCGGCCGCCGGTGGGGAGCCGACGTGGCGCACGGTGGACCCGATCGGCCTGGTCACCGTGCGCGATCGGGGCTATCTGCTGGCCACCCGAGCCGGCGAGGACCGCACATACCGCCTGTCCCGGGTGCTGGCCGCCGAGGAACTTCCCGAACCGGCGGAGCGGCCGAACCGGGTCGACCTGGACCGGATCTGGCGAGAACGCTGTGCGCAGTTCCTGGCCGACGAACAATTCGCCGTGCAGGTGCGGGTGAACCCGGCACGGCGGGAGGAGTTGTTGGCCACCGCGCTGGCCGTGCGCGCCGAGGAGCCGGAGGCGGACGGCCGACTGCGCCTCGAAGTGACCTTCCAGGACGCCCGCCACGCCGAATGGGCCCTGTGGCAACTGGACCCGGACGCCGAGGCACTGGCCCCCCGGTCGTTGCGCGCGTCCCTGCACGACCGCGCCATGGCCGCCGCCGACCGCTACGCGGCCTCCCCCTGACCGACCGCCCGCCCGCGCCCCCGTTCGCGTCGGCGCCGTCTCTGTCGGGGGCGGCAGGTAGTGTTCGTCGGTCGGCGGTCTTGCCGGTTGTGGGTGGTTCGTGCGCATTCGGTGCGGCGGGAGGAGGTCGGCCGTGGGTTCGACTCGGTGCGGGGTGTGCCGTGCCCCGGTCGACCGGGCCCGGCCGAGGGCGTGGTGCGGGTGAGGGCGCCCCGCGTGGCGGTGGCGGCCGACGCCTATGGGCACGGAGGGTGGCTGCGGCCGCTCGGGGACGACGGGGTGCCACTCGGGGCGGCCGTCCATGTGGCCGATCTGGTCGCGGCGGTGGCCGACTTCGAGGCCGCGCCGGTACCGCCCCGATGGGTGTGGGCCTCGGCGGAGAGTGCGTATGCGCCGCTGTTGCCCTCCCGGGTGAGCCGCTGCCATGACCTCGCGCTGGTCGAGTCGCTGCTGCTCGCGCACGAGGAGCGGGTCGGCGAACCCCGCTCGCTGGGCGCGGCCTGGGCCCGGCTGAAGGGCCTGCCGGTGCCCGACGACCTGCCGATCGGTGCCGCCGACGCGCAGGACAGCCTGTTCGTGCCCGATCGGCTGCGGCTGCCCGCCGGCGTCGACGCGCTGGAGGCCGTGGTGGCGGTGCACGCCGACCAGGTGCGCCGCATCGAGGCGATCGAGGACGCCGCCCGCCGCTCCCGCTTCCGGCTCCTGGTCGCCGCCGAGTCGGCCGGCGGGCTGGCCGCGGCCGAGATGGCCGCCGACGGGCTGCCCTGGCGGGTGGACGTACACGACGCGCTGCTCACCGAACTGCTCGGCGCCCGGCCCCGGGTCGCCGGCGCGCCGCCGCAACACCTCGTCGACCTGGCCGAGCAACTGCGCGCGGCGCTCGGCGGACGGGCGTTCAACCCCGACTCGCATCCGCAGGTGATGAAGGCGTTCGCCGATCAGGGCGTACGGCTCACCTCCACCCGCACCTGGTACCTGCGCGACGTGGCCCACCCGGCCGCCGCCCTGTTGATCAAGTACAAGGAACTCGCCCGCCTGCACGCCGCGCACGGGTGGGCGTGGCAGGACACCTGGGTGCGCGGCGGCCGATTCCGCCCCGAGTACGTGGTCGGCGGCGTCGTCACCGGCCGCTGGGCCGGACGCGGCGGCGGCGCGCTGCAGATCCCGCGCGTCCTGCGCGGCGCGGTCGTGGCCGACCCCGGTTGGCGGCTGGTGGTCGCCGACGCCGCGCAGTTGGAGCCGCGCGTGCTGGCCGCGATGTCGGGGGACGCCGGGCTGGCCCGTTCCGCCGCCGCCGGCGACCTGTACGAGGCGTTGGCCAAGGCCGCCTTCCAGGGCGATCGGGCCAAGGCCAAGCTCGGCCTGCTCGGCGCGATGTACGGGCAGACCAGCGGCGACATCGGCCCGCTCCTGACCACCCTGCGGCGGCGGTATCCGGACGCGATGGGCTACGTCGAGGCCGCCGCCCGCACCGGCGAGGAGGGCGGCATCGTACGGTCGCGCCTCGGGCGTACCTGCCCGCCGCCTTCCTCCGCCTGGCTCGACCTCGCCGAGGCCGGCGCGAGCGGCGAACCCGATGCCGACCGCGCCGACGACGCGGGCGCCAAATCGACGCGCGCCCGGGGCCGCTTCACCCGCAACTTCGTCATCCAGGCCAGTGCCGCCGACTGGGCGCTGGCCCTGCTCGCCGCGCTGCGCCGCCGGCTCGCCCGCTACGACGCGTCCCCGTCGGGCCGCCCGCATCTGGTCTTCTTCCAACACGACGAGTTCATCGTGCACAGCCCCGCCGACCTGACCGACGCGGTATCCGCCGCGATCACCGAGGCGGCGGAGGAGGCCCGGACCCTGGTCTTCGGCGACACCCCGGTCCTGCTGCCCCTGGTCCCGACGGCGACCCACACCTACGCCGAGGCCAAGTAGCGCGCCCGACCCGTCCGCGCGCACCACACCCACCCGGGTCGGCCTCAGTCGGATCCGGGCCGGCGGCGGGATCGGTTCTCGGCGGCCCGGCAGGCCCGGCGGTAGGCGCTCGGGGTGGTGTCGCCGAGGGCGCGGAAGTATCGGCGCATGGCGGCCGGTGCGGCGAAGCCGGTGCGGTCCGCGATCAGTTCGACGGGAAGGTCGGTTTCCCGGAGCAGGCGTTGGGCCTCTTCCAGGCGCAGGCGGAGCAGGTATTGCAGCGGGCTCAGACCCGTGTGCGCGTGGAAGCGGCGGGTGAGGCTGCTGACGCTGGTCCGGGCGTGGGCGGCGAGGCCGGCGACGGTGAGCGGATCGTGGAGGTGGTCGCGCATCCAGCGCAGCGTGGGGTCCAGACCGACGCTGTCGGCGACCTCCCGGGCGATCGCCTCCTGCACGTCGTCGGCGTACACGTGCAGCGGGGTGATCAGTTCCCGGCTCGTCGCCTCGGCCACCCGCCGGCCGTGGTCGTGCGCCAGGAGCCGCAGGCACACGTCGACGCCGCCGAAGACGCCCGCGGCGGTGAGGAAGGGGCCGTCCTCGATCGCGACGCCGAGGGGGTCGACGTCGATGTCGGGGTGGAGTTCGGCCAGTTCGTCGGTGTGGCGGCGGTTGGTGGTGGCTCGGCGTCCGCTCAGGAGTCCGGTCGCGGCGAGGGTGAAGGCCCCGGTGTCGACGGCGGCGATCCGGCCGCCGCGAGACGCCGCCGCGCGCAGTGCCGCGAGGACGCCGGCCGGCGGCGCGTCCCGGTGGCGGTCGTGGCCCGGGACCAGTACGACGTCCGCGTCCGCGAGGGCGTCGAGTCCGTACGGCGCGCCGATCCGCAACCCGGCCGGGCCGCCGGTCGCCCGCATACCGGGCCCGGAACAGATCCTGATCTCGTACTCGACGCCGCGGTGTTCGCGCCCGGCGACCCCGAACACCAGCCCGGGGGCGGTGAGCTGGTGCCCGGGAACCCCGTCGAGGGCGAGCACGGCGATGACCGACATGACCGAATCCAACCACCCGCGGCCCTCGAAGCCGCGCACCACCTCGACACGCCACGCGGCCGTCGCCCGGCCCGCCCGACGCGGGGGTGTCCCACGTCGGGCGGGCCGGGCGTTCAGGGTGGCGGGTCGGGTTACTTGTTGCCGCGGATCGTCTTGTGGATCCAGCTCTTGTACGCGGTGTCGTTCGTGTACAGACCCGGGCCCGTCGCGCAGCCCGGCTTGCCGTCGCCGTCGCCCGAGGTGGTGCCGATCAGCTCCCACCGGCCGGCGCGGTTCTTTTGGATCTGCGGGCCACCGGAGTCGCCGAAGCAGGCCATCGCATCGAGCTTGCGGCTGACCGTGCACAGGCGCGTGCCGTCGGTGCGGCCGTTGCACTCGGCGCTGGTACCCAGGCGGGTGTCCAACTGCTGGAGCCGGTTCGGGAAGACCGCGTTCTCCAGGCTGTCCGGGTCGACGATCGTGCCGAAGCCGAGGAGTCGAGTCGGCGTGCCCACCGGCCCGGCCTGCTTGGCGAGCTTGATCGGCTTCTCCTTGACCGGCCGGTCCAGGCGGATCAACGCGAGGTCGTTGACGTTGTACCCACCCTCCTCGGCCGGCTGCGAGTAGCCGGGGTGCATCACGATCTTGTCGATCTTGCGGACGGTGCCGCCCTGCGTGCGGTTCTCGCTGCCGATCCGCACCGTCCCGGCCAGTTCGATCGGCAGCTCACGGTCGACGCAGTGCGCCGCGGTGAGCACCCACTGCCGATCGATCAGGGTGGCCCCGCACCCGGCGTCCACGCCCGCCGCCTTCATCGGGACGTAGGCCATGAACTGGTACTTCTCGGTCGAGTCCTGCCCGTTGACGATCGCCCCGGCGCTGCCGGCGAAGGCCGTGGTGCCGAGCACCAGTGCGGCTCCCGTGGCCGTGAGCGCCTTGGCGACCAGGCCGCGCCGGCGGCGCGGGGCGGAGCCGGTGTCGGCGGTGGAACGCGAGGTGGTTGCGCGCATGTGGTGACCTTTCGTGGAGGGAGTATCGGCCGCACAGGGGTGCGGCGGCCGTACCCGGGACCGGACGTCTCCCGCGTCCGGCCCCGTGTTGTCCATCCTCGGCGCGGCGATCGGCTCGAAACAGCCGCCTCGATGTCGTCCTCGGTTAGATTCCGGACATGCCAGTGATCGCCGTGCTCGCGCTCGACGGAATCCCCGGGCATCAGCTCACCGCCCCCGGACTGGTCTTCGGCACCGCCGCTCGGCATCACCCACCGGTCGCCTACGACCTGCGGATCTGTACCGCCCCGGGCTTCGCGGCCACCGGTGAACCCGGGGCCTTCCGGGTGGAGGCGCACTGGGATCCGGCCGTGCTGGAGGAGGCCGACACGGTCCTGATCCCGGGGCACGCGGCCTTTCGCGACGAACCCGCGCCGGAGATCGCAGCCGCGCTGCGGGGCGTCGCCGCGCGCGGCGGTCGGATCGGCGCGGTCGGCACCGGGACGTTCACCCTCGCGGCCACCGGCCTCCTGGACGGCCGGCGCGCGGCCACCGCCCGGCGGTACACCGGGGAACTGGCTCGACGGCACCCCCGGATCGAGGTCGACCCCGAGGGCGAGGTGGTCGCCGACGGCGGTTTCCACTCCGCCGCCGGCGTGTTCGGCGGCGTCGATCTGTACCTCGACCTGGTCACGCTCGACTACGGCATGGGCGTGGCCATCGAGACCGAGCGGCAACTGTTCCTGCACCTGCACGCCCCGGCCGAGGAGGTCGACGCCGACGGCCCGGACGACGCCGCGCACAGCGCGTACACGCCACCCGGCAGCAGCCTCGAACCGACCACCACGTGGCTGGCGGCCAACCTGCACCACCCGATCGCGCTCGCCGACATCGCCGGCCGCGCGGGACTGGGCGTGCGCAGCCTCACCCGGCGATTCCGGGCCGAGACCGGGCTCTCCCCGCTGCAATACCTGCTCCGCATCCGGATCCAGCGCGCCCAGTGGCTGCTGGAGCGCACCGAGGACCCGGTCGAACGCATCGCGGCGCAGACCGGCCTGGGCACCCCCGCGAACCTGCGCGCCCACTTCCTGCGCGCGACCGGCACCACCCCGAGCGTCTACCGCGCGGCCTTCCGCTCCCTCGTCGCCGACTTCACCCCCGCGCAGCAGTCGCGACATCCGGACCGAGACCCCGAGTGAGCCGACGAGCGCCGATCGCCGCCCGCGCGGCAGGTGTACGACGGGGAGCGGACGGGGCAGGAGTAGCAGACGAGCGGGACGACGCGGACCACACAGACGGCACACCGGCGGAACGAGTGGAGCGAGGGGTTCGATGAACAGCGCGGAGCTATTGGTCGACGCATTCGACCGGGTGCGCGAGGTCGTGCACGAGGCGGTCGCCGATCTGACCCCCGGCCAACTGGCCGAGCGACTGGACGACGACGCGAACTCGATCGCGTGGCTGATCTGGCACCTGGCCCGGGTCCAGGACGACCACGTCGCCGACGTCGCGGGCCTGGAGCAGGTGTGGACCGCGCAGGACTGGCACAAGCGCTTCGAACTGCCCTTCCCGGTCCGGGCGATCGGCTACGGGCAGGACACGAAGGCGGTGGCCGCGGTGCGGGTGGACTCGGCGGACCTGCTCACCGGTTACTACGACGCGGTACACGAGCAGACCGTCGGGTACGTCCGCGACCTGACGCCCGCGGACCTGGATCGGGTCGTGGACGAGGCGTGGACGCCGGCGGTCACCCTGGGCGTACGGCTGGTCAGCGTGATCGGCGACGACCTCCAACACGCGGGGCAGGCGGCGTTCATCCGGGGCATCCTGCTGCGGCGTTAGGTCCGCTCCCTCCGCGCTTCCCACGTGGTCCCCAGCTCTTCCCGCCCTTCCCACGGAGGAAAGGACGCCGTTCCCATGGCCCCCCATCCCGTTTCGCCCTCCCCGTCGGCACACGGCGCACGCTCTCCCGCCGCCGCGTTGTTCGACGCCATCGGGGCCGACTACGAGACCGCGTTCGCCGATCTGCCCGAACAACTGGCCGCGCTGGACTGGCTGATCGCCGAACTCCCGCCCGGCTCGAAGGTGCTGGACATCGGGTCCGGTACGGGCCGGCCGACCGCCGAGCGGCTGACCGCGGCCGGTCACCGGGTGACCGGGATCGACGTCTCGGCGACCATGGTCGAACTGGCCCGGGCCCGGGTTCCCGGCGCCGTCTTCGAGCAGGTGGACGCCCGCGACCTGGTCGACGACGACGCGGCCTGGGACGCGGTCTGCGCGTTCTTCCCGTTCCTGCAACTGCCGCGCGCCGACCTGGACCACCAACTCGAACGCCTGGGCGCCCGGCTCGTGCCCGGCGGGCTGCTCGCGTTCGCGACCGTGCCGGCCGAGGCGGACGGCGTGGAGATCGACTGGCTGGGTCACCGGGCCCGGGTGACCAGCCACGCGGGCGAGGAACTGCTCGTGCGCCTGCGTGCCGCCGGCCTGGAGATCCTGCGTCAACGGGTCAGCGTGTTCCATCCCCGACACCCCGCCGCCGGGCCGGAGGAACAACTCTTCGTACACGCGCGCAAGTCCGCCGCGGGCTGAGCGGTCGCGGCCGGGGCGCCGGCCGGCCGCCGCCGGCCGGCCGCTACCGTGGAGCCGGCAGCGGAATGCCGTACTCATCCGGCTCCGCGCGCCTTGTCCCTCCGCCTCGCCTCGTTCGGGATCCTGTGATGACGATGACCGAACGTGCGGACCCCGGCGACGACGGGCGGCCCGACGGCGCTGCCGCCCGTCCCGCCCGTCCCGGCCGCCTCGCGCCGCCGGAGTGGCTGGCCCTGACCCTGCGCGCCACCCCGGGCCCGATGCCGAAGGCCGCCGCCGTGCGCGCCGCGATCGGCATCGGCGCGCCGCTCGCCGTGGGCGTGCTCGTCGACGACACCGCCTCCGGCGCGCTCGTGGCCATCGGCGCGCTCGGCGCGGTCTTCGGCGACACCGCCGACGCGTACCGGCTGCGCGTCCTCAACATCGCCGTCCCGCAGATCGTCGGCGCGATCGGACTCGCGCTCGGCAGCGCGCAGTTCGGACACGGCTGGTCCGCCGTCGCGATGCTCACGATGCTTGCCCTGATCGCCGGGATGATCAGCACGATCGGCGCGGTGGCCTCGGCGTCCGGCCTGAACCTGCTGCTGATGGCGGTGATCGGGGCCGGCCTGCCGATGCCCTCGCCGTGGTGGCGCGCGCCGATGCTGACCCTGGCCGGGGCCGGGCTGGTGCTGCTGATGGCGCTGCTCGCCTGGCCCGCGCGCTCGCGCGTCCCCGAACGGGACGCGGTCGCCGACGCGTACGACGCGACCGCGAACCTGCTGGCGGCGGCCGGCACCGAGGAGTGGGAGCCGGCCCGGGCCGAGGTGACGCTGACCCTGAACCACGCGTACGACCTGCTGCTCGGCCGGCGGGCGGTGGCACCGGGCCGCAGTCGCGGCATGTCGCGCCTGGTCGCGCTGCTGAACGCGGTCGGCCCGCTGGTCGAGGCGGGCACCGCGACGCACGCCGAGCAGCGCTCGCCGGCCGAGGCCGACGTGGCCGCCGTGCGCGAGGTCGCGGCGGCGGTGCGCGGCGGTACGGTCCCCGTCGGATCGGCCGACCGCTCGGGCGTCCGCGCTCCGGCCGATCGAGCGGTGGCCGCCGCCATCGCCCACGCCCGGGAGACGTTGTCCGGCGCCTACCGGGTGCCCGACCGGGTCGGTCGTCCGGGTGCGCTGCCCGCGCGGGTGGCGGCCGGGGCGCGCGCTCTGCTGGTGTCGGCGGAGTCGTGGCGGTACGGGCTGCGGCTGACCCTGTGCATCGGAGTGGCCCAGGCGCTGGTGTCCGTGGTGGACGTACCCCGCTCGTACTGGGTGCCGCTGACCGTCACCTTCGTGCTCAAACCGGACTTCGGCTCGGTCTTCTCCCGGGCCCTGCTGCGCGCCTTGGGTACGGCGGCCGGGCTGGTGGTGGCCGGCGGAATCCTGGAGTTCGTGCCGCGCGGGGGATGGGAGGTGCCGGTCGTGCTCGTGCTCGCGGCGGCGCTGCCGATACTGTCCCGGCGCGGCTACGGCTATCAGACCGCGGTGATCACGCCGCTGATCCTGATCCTGTCCGATCTGCTGGGCCACCAGGGGGTCGGGCTGCTCGCGCCGCGCCTGGTGGACAGCCTGATCGGTTGCGCGATCGTGCTGGTCGTGGGCTATGCGTTGTGGCCGGAGAGTTGGCACACCCGGGTCGGCGCGCGGTTGGCCACCGCGATCGAGGACACCGCGCGCTACATCGAGTGCGCGTTCGACGAGAACACCGACCAGGCTGCCCGGGCCCGGACCCGGCGGCGGATCTATCGCGATCTGTCCGACGTGCGCACCGAGTTCCAGCGCGCGCTCGGCGAACCGCCGCCGGCGGGTGCGCGGGCGGCGGCCTGGTGGCCGCTGATCGTGGCGGTGGAGCGGGTGATCGACACGGGCACGGCCGCCGCGGTGCACACCGCGCACGGCGCGCCGCCGCCCTCGCCGGAGGCGGCGGCGCACATCGCGGCCGAACTGCGGGCGTTGGCGGCGTCGATGCGCTCGGAGGGGGCGGGAGCGGGGTCGGGTACGGGCCCGGTCGGGTCCGTTGCGTCGGCGGAGGTCGAGGAGCCGCGGGACGTGTTCTCCGACGTGCGGCGGGAGGTCCGCTCGGTGCGCTCGACGCTGGACGGGCCGTCCGAGTCGCCGGAATCACCGAACACCGGGAACCGCTAGACGTCGACCGGCAGGCGCCGACAAGCCGTCAACCAAGGGTTGACCAATCGGGTCGGTCAACCTACGGTTGACGAATGGAGAATCCCACGCGCATGACCAACCCGGTCCGGCTCGACGATCTCATCGAAACCATCAAGCAGACCCACTCCGACATCCTGGAGCAACTGTCCGGCGCGGTGATCGTGTCCGATCACCTCGGCGAGGTGGCCGACCACCTCATCGGCCACTTCGTGGACCAGGCCCGCCGCTCCGGCGCGTCCTGGAAGGACATCGGCGCCAGTATGGGCGTCACCAAGCAGGCGGCGCAGAAGCGCTTCGTCCCCAAGGCCGCCGGCGAATCCGAACTCGATCCGCGCCAGGGCTTCGGCCGGTTCACCGCCCGGGCCCGCAACCTGGTGGTGGTGGCGCAGAACGAGGCGCACGCGGCGGGCAACACCGAGATCGGGCCGGTACACCTGATCCTCGGCCTGATCGCCGACCCCGCCTCGCTCGGCGCCGCGGCCGTGGTCGCCCAGGGCGTCACGCTGGACGCGCTCCGGGAGGCGGCCCGCGCCGAACTGCCGCCGACCGCCGAGACGGTGCCCGACCTCGTCCCCTACGACGCGGCGGCCCGCAAGGTCTTGGAACTCACCCTCCGCGAGGCGCTGCGCCTGGGTCACAACTACGTCGGCACCGAGCATGTCCTGCTCGCGCTCCTGGAGTTCGAGGGCGACGCCGACGGCGTCCTCGGCGGCCTGGGTATCGACAAGGCGGCCGTCGACGCATACGTCACCGAGGCCTTGACCGCCATCGCCGGCGCCGCCGACGGACCGCAGGCCTGATCCCTGTCATCCCTGTGTGATAAATGGTGCGTTCGGGTTAAAGAAGTGCCGTTTGCGTGCCCGGGCATCGCCGTGCTGCTCGACTGGAAGGGCCGCCGGTTTCGCTCGGATCGTTCCGATCCGGGGCCGGCGGCCGGAACACGGGGATCGGTACGGGAACCGGCCAGGGGGCGGGGATGTGTCATCTTCCCGGCGAGGGCGGGTTCTCGGCCGTGGCCGAAGCCGCGCTGACGCCTCGCGAGTTGCAGGTGCTGTGGCACGTCGCGCAGGGCGACACCTATGCGCGGACGGCCCGTTGCATGGGGATCTCCGTGCACACCGTCGACGCGTATCTGCGCCGGATCCGCACCAAGCTCGGCGTCGCCACCCGGGCGGAGTTGATCCGCCTGGCGATGGCCCCGGGAGACGGTCGCCCGGGGCGCTAACACACCGATGCGCCGTGCGCCGGCCCCGAATACCCGTGACAATACACCGAGTCACTGCCGCCGCACGCTGTGTGTGTGGACGGATGACGGGTCGCGACCGGGTCGCGGACACGGCCCGAGTGCGGCAGGCATGGGGGAACGGCGATGCCCGAGTGGCGTTTGCGCGACGACGTCGCGTTGCAGGTGGACTATGCGGATTCGACTCCCTTCGGAAGTCCCGTCGGCGCGCGGCCCGAGGCCACCGCGCGGGAGATGTTCGCGCCGGTGCTGCGGCACGTACGGCGGCACGGATTCGACGACCTGGTCCGGATGGGCCCCGAACTGCTCCGGCGCGCGGTCGCCGAGCCCGCCTTCCGGCGGACCGCGCGTCCGGGCCGAACGATCGGCCCGGCCTGGGAGTTGCGGGCCGACCTGCTCTTCCCCGACCCGGCCCGGGCCCGCCCGCGCGGGCTCACCGTCAGCGCCGCCGCGGACGGTCGGGCCCGTCGGTTCGAGTTCGGCGACCACGACTGGCCGTGGGTGCACACGCTGATCGCCGCGCTGAGCGCGCCGGTCGAGGAGACGGCGGCCGGGTCGAGCGTGGTCGCGGGCGGTGATCCGCGCGCCGCCACGTTCCTGGACGTGCTGCGCGACGAGGGGTTCGTGCTGCCGGCCGTGGCCGATCCGCAGGCCGAACCCGCCTGCGGCGAGCTGGAGTTCGTCGGGCACAACACGGTCGTGGTGCGTTCGCGGCGCAGCGCCGTCGTGGTCGATCCGCTGTTCTTCGCGCACGACCGCGCCCATCCGCCCGACTACCAGCCGCTGCGGCCCGCCGACCTCGGCCGCGTCGACGCGGTCCTGATCACCCACTCCCACCCCGACCACTTCGCGCCCGCCTCCCTGTTGCGGCTGCCGCCCGACACCCGCGTGGTGGTACCGCGCGTGGAGCGGGAGACCGTACTGACCGTCGACCTCGCCCGCCGGATCCGGGAACTCGGCTTCGAGCACGTCGTCGAACTCGACTGGTGGCAGCGCACCACGATCGGCGACATCGAGGTGCACGCACTGCCCTTCCACGGCGAACAGCCCACCGACGGACCGGTGTTGCACCCGGGCATCCGCAATCACGGCAACACCTACCTGGTCCGCACCCCGACCGGATCCGCGGCCTTCCTGGCCGACTCCGGGCGCGACGCGCAGGGGGAGGTGCGCGAGGTCGCCGCCCAGGCGCGCACCCGACTCGGCCCGGTCGACGCGGTGTTCTGCGGATACCGGGGCTGGCTGATGTACCCGGTGCAGCTGCTGTTCACCTCGGTCGCGCGCTACCTGGCGTTCGTGCCGCCCGACCAGTGGAACTGCCGACAACGGCTGATGACCACCCCGGACGAGGCGGTCGACATCGCCGAACGCTGGGGCGCCCGGCTGCTCGTGCCGTACGCCGACGGCGGCGCGCCGTGGTACTGGCGGGCGGGACTCGGTCCCCGACTGGACGAAACCGGCGGCGAGGCCCACGGGTTCGACCCCTGTCCCGAACGTGTCGCGACCGCGGCCCGGCGGCGCACGGAGATGCCGGGCGGCCTGCTCGGCTCCGCCGTCGACGTACTGCTGCTGCGGCCGGGCGACGCGGTCCACGAGGTGGCGGGGGCCCCGGTGCCGATCCGGCGGGCCGGTCACCGCTGGCCGTACGACGCCCGGGAACCGATCGTCGCGGGCGCCGCGCCGCTGTCCCGGGACTGATCCGCCCGCCGCCGACCCCGACTTCGCCCCCGCCGCCCCGATTCGGGAGGACACCATGCCCGCCGCCCTCGTACCTCGCCTCGACGACCGGCCCGCGACGCTCACCGGTTCGTTCGTCGAACAGCCCTGTCACCCGCACGTCGCGCACCGCGAGATCCTGCTCGACGGCGCGCGCTGGTTGCCGGAACCGGACGGACTGCCCCGGCTGCGGATGGTCGCCGACACGATCGCGCGCACCGTACCGCTGGTGCGCACCGCGCTGGCCCGCCGCGGCATCGTCCGGCTCGACTTCGACCGTTGCCCGAGCACCACCGAATTCCTCGCCCTCGGCGCGGCGCTCGGCGCCGTGATGGAGACCGAGATCAACGCCGAACTGCGGCCCTACGTGGAGCGGCGCGCCGTGCTCAACCTGCGCCACGACCAACCCGGGACCACCCGCTACGACCTGGCGCTGATCGCCGCGAACCACCTGAACCTGCACACCGAGATCGCCGTGCATCCGCTGTCCAAGCAGCCCCGCCTGATCGCCCTGATGTGCGTCGAGCCACCCGAACGCGACCGCGGCGGGCAGACGGTGTTCGTACCCATGGCGGCGGTGAAGGCGAAATTGTCCGCGCTCGAACTGGACGTGCTGGCGGCCACGAACTGCCACGACTTCCCGACCGGGCCGCCGATGTTCTCCCGGCGCGACGGGCTGCCGGTGTTCTGCTTCCGCGACTTCGGCGCCGAGGTGCTGCGCTGGCGCTACACCGGGTCGGCGGAGGCGGTCGGATCCGAGACGGTGCGCGGCGCGATCCAGGACCTGCTGGACGCGATGTACGACCCGGCCGCCATGTTCGGCGTGCACTGGACCGCCGGCACGGTGGTGATCTTCGACAACTGGGCCTTCTTCCACGGCCGCAGCCGGATCCGGCCGGTACCGGGTGGGCGCAAACGGCACTTCAAGCAGCTCAAGCTGCGCTGACCTCGGCGCGATCGCGCCGACGCACATCGGTGGACCCGCGCATCAGGGCCGGGTCGTCGAACAGGGAAGGGAAGTGGCACACATGTCCGAAGAGTTGGACCAGCCGACCGCACACACCCGGGGAACGCTACTGCGTGGCAAGGAAGGAGCGGTGTACTTCCTCCGGGACGAACTCCTGGAGGCGTGCCGGGTCACGGGTGAGGAACTGGTCTACGCGGAGGCCACGTTGGCCGCCGCGGAGGCGAGCCCGTTGGGCGGCTCGAACGGGTTCGTCCGGTACGAGGGCGAGATGCCGAAGATCGACGTCGGCGAGATGGCCGAGGCGGCGGACCCGCCGTCGACCATCATGTGTTGCTGGTAGCGGAAGAGACACCGCATCCCGGGCGTCACCGGCCTGCCGGTGACGCCCGGCTCGACGCCTATCCGGGGGCACGGGTGACGGCTCCGGCCGATGACGACGGGCCCGAGTGGCCGGTCGAGGTGGCCCCCACGGCGCTGCTGCGCGCGGCGGCGTGGCCGGTGGAGACACTGGACACGTTCGCCGCGCCCGGGTTGACCGTACGCGCCGCCGGGATCGTCTCCCGCGTCGCCGCACTGGCGGCCCGCCGACCCACGCTGCTCGCCCGCCTGCACGCGGCCGTTCCGCACGTGGCCGACCCCGCCGCGCGCCACCGCCTCCTGGCAGTGCGCCGGGCCGTGGGTCGCGGCGACGCCCCCTGGGGTGCGCTGCCCGTGATCGGGGATCCCGAACTGACTGGGCTCCTGGCGGCCGATGCCGCCGATCGCACCGAACTGGCGCGGTCGCGCGCGGCGTTCGAGGCCGAGTACGCCGCCGAACTGGCCCGCCAACGGCACGCTCTGTGGCGGCTCACCCACGAACCCCGCTTCGCCAGGGCCCTGGTCCTCGCCCATCGGGAGGTCGCCCGTCACTGGGCCGGCGCGCCGGAGTCCGCCCCCGCCGACAAGCGCCGCCGCCGTACCGAGGACACGGTCCTGCGCTACCTCCTGCGCGCGGCCGGCCGGCCGACTCCGGCGGGCGCGTGGGCGGGGTGGCATCGGTGCGGGTGACGCCGGAGGGCGGCGGGCCCGGGCGGGCGGGCCCGGGGCTGGTGGTGGAGGGTGCGGCGGGGGTGCTTCGGGTGTGCCCTTCCGTGGTGCCGTTCGGGAGGGTGCTCGATCGGCTCGGGGACGGGCCCGGCTACGCGGGGCGACCGGCGCCCGCGTTGCCGTTGCGGGCCGCGTGCGCGTGGACGGCCCTGGAGGTGGCGGGTCGGTCGTTGAACGCGGCGGACGCGGCGGTGTGGGAGAGCGGGCTGCGCCGGTTGCGGTCCGCCTGTGACCGACTCGGGGCGCGCTACCACTCGGCGTCGGCCATGGAGGTCGCGGAGTCGGTGGCGGCGGCGGAGGCGGAGATTCATCGGATGTGGGAGTGGGCCGGTGTACCCGGGCGGCCCGAAGGTGATCTGCTGGTGTTCTCCGTGCGGTTGCCTTGGCGGGTGTACTGGTGCGACGAACTGCGCGAGGGCACTCGACGGGCGATCGGGCTGCTGCTCGCCCGGCACGGCCGCGACGGGACGGCCGAGCGGGAACGGGTGCGGCTACTGGGGCGGTTGGCCGACGGTGCGCCGTCGACGGCGGGGCGCGCTCGCGGTCCCGGGCCGTGGGGCAGCGTGTTGGTGCGGCCGACCGTCGCCGGCGCGGTCTGGCTCGGCGGTGGGCTGCCCCATCTGATGCCGTTCGCCGGCCTGCACCACGCACTGCTCGCGGAGGCCGCCGAGGGCTCGGGCCCGGCCCACCCCGACCCGCCGCCCAGTGCCGCCGCGTGGTTGCGGCGCGCGTTGCCCGACGGTGTCGAGGCGATCGAGGTGGTCGGGCGGGACGCGGCCAATCCCGACGCGGCGCTGCATCCACCGCTGACGGACGAGGTCGCCGATCCCCGGGACCTGGGCGGCGAGGGGCCGGCGGGATTGACGGTGACCGTGGACGGCGGGCTGCGGCCGTGGTTGGGGCGGGCGGGGGAGGCGGCGTGGCGGGTACCCGTGTACGGCTCCTGCGCGGTGATCGGGCGCGGCGACCCGCGCGGCCGGCTGCTGCTGGCCCTGGCGGGGGCGCAGGGGTGGGATCTGACCAGGCGTCATGAGCCGGTGCCGGCCCGGGTGCGGCTCGCCGACGACACCTGCGCCGTCGTGTACCCGAGGGTGACCTGCGCCGACGGCACGGTGACCGCGCCGAAGCGGTGGCGGATCGAGGCCGGCCCGTTCGTTGTCGGGAGCGCCGCCGAACGCTACCTGGCCTGGCGCCGCACGCTGGACGAACTCGGCGTCCCGGACCTGGTCTACGTACGCATCGCCCTCGGCGCGCCGGAACTGCTCGTCCGCACCGACAGCCCCCTGGTCCTGCGCACCCTCCTGGACCGTCTCCCCGCCGACACCCCTTGCCTGGAACTGACCGAAACCCCGGGCCCACCCGAGGAATGGCCGATCGTCGACCAGGCGGGCCGGCACTACGCCGCCGAACTCGCCGTCGACTGGATCCACCCCCGACACCGGTCCGAACCCCCACCACGCCGACCCGCATCCCATCGGGCGTTACCGCAGCCCCAGGCACCGCAGCCAGCCCCGGTCGCCCGAGGTCGGCGTGAGCAGGACGGCCAGGGTGCCGGCGAGCCCGAGGAGGGTGGTGTCGGCCGGGGCGAATAGGCGGGGGAAGGACAGGAGTTCGGCGCGGATCTCGCCGGTCAGGCGGGTGCGCAGGGTGATCGCCTCCGGCAGGCCCGCGTGGCGGGCGAAGGCGTCGGCGATGGCGAGTACGCCCGCCGCGCCGTGGCACACGCCGAGGCGGTCGGCCACGCCACCGTCGAACAGGCGGCGCTCCAGGGGGAATCGGCGCGCCGACGAGCGGAACCCATCCTCCGCGCGGCGCCGCACCTCCGCGTCGCCGAGTACCTGTGCGGCCTCCCACAGCGCCCACGACACCCCCGGAGTCCCATAGCACCAGCCCTCGCGATGACCGGCGGCGCGTTCGGCCCCGCCGGCCCCACCGGCCGCGCCGGGCCCGCCCGCGACCGGACCCCACATCGCATTCCCGTTCGGGTCCGGAACGGCCGCCCCGGCGACCCACCCCGCCGCCGCGGCCAGCGGCTCCAGGATCTCGTCCGCACGATCCCCGGCCGCCCGCGCCGCCGCGGTCAACGCGAGCAGTACCCCCGGCGCGCCGTGTGCCAAGCCCAGATTGACCCGGCCCAGGAAGCGCGCGGGCCAGGGCTGCCCGGAGAACTCGGCGATCCGCAGCCGGCGCAGCCCCGGCTCGGCGCACAGGCCGGCCAGGTGCGCGACGAGCGCGCCGACCCCGGCCCCCGAGCCGCCCGGGACGCCGACGTCCGCGCCGCCCGCGCCGAGCCCGAGGAGTATCCCCGCCGGTCCGCTGACCAGGTCGTAGTCGGCGAAGCCGACTCCGGTCCGCCGCCACGGGTCGCGCGCGCAGCGGGCGGCGAGGCGTACCCGGACCCGTTCGGCGACCGAGGCCAGCGGCGGATGCAGAGTCGCCCCCAGGCGCAGCCCGACCACCATCCCGGCCAACCCGCCGTCGTGCAGGCCCGAATGCCCCACCCGGCGAGCGAGCGCGTCCGGGGCCCAGCGGCGCACCGCCGCGCGGGCGACGAGGGTGTCCTCGGCGTCGCCGGTGCGGGCGAGCAGTACGGCGAGCACCACCGGCCCCGGCTCGGCCCACGGCCCGCCACCGCGTCCGCGGCGCGCGTAGGTCGCCAGGAAGGAGCGCGCGAGGGCGCGTACGGCGGCGTCGGCGGACGTGTCGGCGCCCCGGGTGCTGGCGGGGGTGCGGGTGGCGGCCTCGGGCCCCGGCGTCACGAGCGGGTCCGTCCGGCGAGCGCGTCCGCGAGCAGGCACTGGGTCGGCAGCGCCAGTCGGCCGCGATTCCAGTGGAACACCGTGTAGTACGCGAGTGCCTGTCTCGGTCCCACCTCGGCCTCCTCCGTGGCGAAGTAGCCGCGCGTCCACCGCTCCGCCTCGGCCGCGACCTCGACTCGATGCCGTACGGCCGCCGCGCGCAGCGGTTCCGGCAGCGCGTCGCGCAGTGCCCCGATCGCGCGCCAGTGCGCCCGGATCCGGACCGCCGTCTCCCGCCACGCGTCCGGTACGTCCGCCGGCAGGCCGCGCCCGGTGCCGCGCCGCACCCGGTCCCACACGTCCCGGTCCTCCCAACCCGCCACCCCGACGCCGTCGAGCACGTCGCGGAGCAGGATCAGCGAGTAGGCCCACGCGGGCAACGCGCGGGCGTCGTCGGCCAGGAAGCGCAGCCAGGCCAGCGAGTCGGCGGTGAACAGGCGGTGCACGCTGCGCATCGAGACCTCACCGCCGAACAGGTGCGCCTCCGGCTCGTATCCGCCCGGTTCCCGATGCCGCACCACATGCTCGCGCAGCCAGTCGTCGGCCCGCGCGGACACGATCTCGCGCAGTCGCTCGGCCGTCGCCGCGTCGCCGTGCACGGCGAATCTGATCCTGACCCCCGGCGGTTTGTGCAGATAGAAGAAGTCCGTGGCGACGCCGCCGGCCAGCAGCTCGCGGGCCGATTCCGCCAACTGCCCGTACAGTCGGCCCTCGGCGTCGGCCACGGGGGTCACTCCGACCTGGATCCACCTGGTCCGCCGCACCCGACGGTCGGCGGCCCGATCGAGCGCGGCCAGCCCGGCGGCCAGGAACGCCCGGCGGGCCGCCGCGTATTCGCCGTCGGCCGGATCCGCGCCGGCCTTCCGGACGTCCCGGAGGCAGTCGTCCAGGAGCACGCCCAGCGGCACCGACCGGGCACCGACACACACCTCACCGGCCGGTCCCCGATCGTGCCCCATCTCGGCCGAGCCCATGCCACCGTCCCCACCGCCGACCACGTCGGCACGTTCGCGATGACCGACCCGATCGGCGTCCTCGCCTCGACCGTCCCACTCGGCACCGTCGTTTCCGCGCCATCCTCGCGGGCGACCGAGTGCGCCGTATTGTCACGAGAACTCGTGAATTGACCACGAGTGATCGATGCGCTAGGTAGTCAAAATGCTTCCCAGGGCGACGAAACCGCGTCGCCTCGAAGGCCCGGCGGCCTGCCGCGCCTCGACCAGGGCCCGCCTCACTGTGGCACCCGGGCGGCTGTGCGGTCGACGTAACCCCGGACGCGGGGGCGTGTGACGTTCACGAAACCGCCGCTCTTTAGCGTCCCGGACACGGGGCTCGCCCGCACCGACCGCACCCGCGCCGCGCGGTCGGTGTGCGCGGGCGCGAAACCGAGCGAATCGCCATGTATCGAAAGTCGCAGACAATACCGGGAAAGGGGTGTCGCCCGTGTCGGGATCGGAGCCGAAGGCGGCCGACGACACCGTACGGACCGTCTGCTCGTACTGCGGGGTCGGCTGCGGCATGCTCCTCGACATCGCCGTCGACTCCGCGACCGGCCGACGCACCGTGCTCAAGGCACGCGGCGACCGGGCGCACCCGACGAACCGGGGCCGGCTGTGTACGAAGGGTGCCACCAGCGCCGAACTGCTCGCCGCCCCGGGCCGGTTGACCACCGCACTGGTCCGCGCCGAGCGCGACGCGGCGCCGACGCCGACCGGAGTGGACGCGGCGATCGGCACGACCGCCCGGCGGTTGCGCGAGATCCTGGACGCGCACGGCCCGGACGCGCTGTCCTTCTACGTCTCCGGCCAACTCACCCTGGAGGCCCAGTATCTGGTCACCAAGCTGGCCAAGGGCTTCGTCGGCACCAACCGGATCGAGTCGAACTCGCGGTTGTGCATGGCCAGTGCCGCAAGCGGCTACAAACTCTCGCTCGGCGCGGACGGGCCGCCCGGCTCGTACCAGGACTTCGAACACGCCGACGTCTTCCTCGTGATCGGCGCCAACATGGCCGACTGCCACCCGATCCTGTTCCTGCGCATGATGGACCGGGTCCGGGCGGGCGCCAAGCTGATCGTGGTCGACCCGCGCCGCACCGCCACCGCCGCCAAGGCCGACCTGTTCCTTCGGATCCGTCCCGGCACCGATCTGGCGCTGCTGAACGGCCTGTTGCACCTGCTCGTGGAGAACGGCGACACCGATTCCGCGTTCATCGCCGAGTGCACCGAGGGCTGGGACACGATGCCGGAGTTCCTGCGGGACTACCCGCCGGACCGGGTCGCCGAGCTGACCGGCCTGGCCGAGCAGGACATCAGGCGGGCCGCGCGGTGGATCGGCGCGGCGGGGGAGTGGACCAGCTGCTGGACGATGGGGCTCAACCAGAGCACCCACGGCACCTGGAACACCAACGCGCTGATCAACCTGCATCTCGCCACCGGCGCGATCTGCCGACCGGGCAGCGGGCCGTTCTCGCTGACCGGACAGCCCAACGCGATGGGCGGTCGGGAAATGGGCTACATGGGGCCCGGGTTGCCCGGCCAGCGCTCGGTGCTGGTGGCCGAGGACCGGGAGTTCGTCGAGCGGTTGTGGGAGGTGCCCGCCGGGACGCTGCGGGCGGAGGCGGGCGGCGGCACGGTGGACCTGTTCGCCCGGATGGCCTCGGGCGAGGTCAAGGCGTGCTGGATCATCTGCACCAACCCGGTCGCCTCGGTGGCCAACCGGGAGGCGGTGATCGCGGGCCTGCGGGCGGCCGAGTTCGTGGTCGCCCAGGACGTGTTCGCCGACACCGAGACCAACGCGTACGCCGATGTGGTGCTGCCCGCCGCGATGTGGGCCGAGACCGAGGGCGTCATGGTCAACTCCGAACGCAACCTCACGCTGTCCCGGCAGGCCGTCGACCCGGTCGGCGAGGCACTGCCCGACTGGCTGATCATCGCCCGCGTCGCGAGCGAGATGGGCTTCGCCGACGCCTTCGACTACGCCAGTGCCGAGGAGGTGTTCGACGAACTCCGGCGGGCCCCGAACCCGAGTACCGGCTACGACCTGAGCGGGGTGAGCCACGAGCGGCTGCGCGAGACACCGGTGCAGTGGCCGAGTTCGGCCCCGGACGGGCCGGACCGCAACCCGATTCGATACCTGCCGGCGGATGCCGGGGAACCGGACGACGCGGCGCACACCCGCCGCCGACCGCGCTTCCCGACCGCGAGCGGGCGGGCGGTGTTCTTCGCCCGGCCGCATCTGCCGCCCGCCGAACTACCCGACCGGGGCTACCCGATGGTGCTCAACACCGGCCGCGTGCAGCACCAGTGGCACACCATGACCAAGACCGGGAAAATCGACGCGCTCAACCGCCTCGATCCGGCGCCGTTCGTGGAGATCCATCCCGAGGACGCGCTGGAGTTGGGCATCGAGGCGGGCGACGCGGTCGAAGTGTCCTCCCGACGCGGGCGCGTGGTGTTGCCCGCCCGGCCGACCGACCGGGTCCGACCGGGCAACTGCTTCGTGCCCTTCCACTGGAACGACCGGTTCGGCGCGTTCCTCGGGATCAACGCGGTCACGAACGACGCGGTCGACCCGATCTCCTTCCAACCCGAATTCAAGTCCTGCGCGGTGGCGTTGACCAAGGTGGCGGGCCCGGTCCGCCCCGACCCGCCCGCGCCCTCGACCCCGGCGTCGGGACCCGACCCGGCCACCGACGCACCGCCGTCGGCCCCGACCGACCCCGACATCCGCGCCGCGGCCACGCTGCTCGGCCTCGGCGACCTCGCGCCGCCGGTGTACACGGACGAGGAGCGGCGCTACCTGGCGGGGTTCCTCGCGGGCGCGGCCGGATCCGCGACGACCCGGGCACCCGGCGTCCCGGTGCTGCCCGACCGGGCCCCGATCGCCCCGGCCCGGGTGCCGTGGGTCAACGGGCTCCTGGCGGGCCTGTTCTCCCGAACCATCGAGACGCCCGCCGCGATGGCCGGATCAGTCGTGGTCGCCGATCCGGTGGTCGAAATCCCGGACGATGGCGACGTGTTGGTGCTGTGGGCCTCGCAGACCGGCAACGCCGCCGAGCTGGCCGGCTCGATCGCCGGCCGCCTGGCCGAGGCCGGGCGGCGACCGGTCGTGCGCGAGATGACCGAGCACAGCCCGGACACGCTGCCCAGCGGGATACCCGTGCTCCTGATCACCAGCACCTTCGGCGACGGCGAGGCGCCCGACAACGGGGCCGGGTTCTGGGCGGCGCTGACCGGAGCCGGGCGGCCGGAGGTGAACGGGCTGCGCTACGCCGTATTGGCCCTGGGCGACTCGGGCTACGCCGACTTCTGCGGCCACGGCCGACGCCTGGACGAGCGGCTGGCCGAACTCGGCGGCACCCGGATCGCGCCACGCGCCGACTGCGAACCCGACTACGACCGAACCGCCGCGAGCTGGCTGGACGGGGTACTGGCCGCGCTCGGCACGAGGCCGACATCGGACGCGAGCACGACGACCGCGACAACCGCGATGACGGCAAAGACCGCAACGACGACGGCCGTTGCCGCGACCCGCCTGCCCGGCCCGGTGGCCGGGGCACCGTCGCCGCCGGCCGCCGTGGGCTATACGAAGGCGACCCCCTTCCCCGCCCTGCTGATCGGCGATCGACTGCTCGGCCTGCCCGGATCCGCCAAGGAGGTACGGCAGTTCACCTTCGATACGCGCGGCGGCGCACACGGCGACCTGGACTACGAGCCCGGGGACGCGCTCGGGGTATGGCCGGTCAACCGCCCGGAGGCGGTGGCCGAATGGCTGGCCGCCACCGGCCTGGACCCGGCGACCCCGATCCCCGTGCCGGACCTGGGCGAACTCCCGCTCGGCGAGGCGCTGCGGAGCCGGTTCGAGATCGCCCGGATCACCCCCGAACTGCTCCGGTTCGTCGCGGAGCGCACCCACGACCGGGACCTGGAGCGGCTGCTGCGGGCCGGCCACCGGGACGAACTCGCGCGGTGGAGCTGGGGCCGCCAGGCGGTGGACGTGATCGGCGAGTTCGGGGTGCGCGCGGATCCGGTCGAGTGGGCCGGCGTGCTCAAGCGGCTGGAGCCGCGGCTGTACTCGATCTCCTCCAGCCCGCTCGCGCACCCCGGCGAGGTGCGGATCACCGTGTCCGTGGTGCGCTATCGCAACGAGGCCGGTGCCGAGCGGCAGGGGGTGTGCTCCGGGCATCTCGCGACGCTGGGCGCAGACGGGCCGGTGCCGGTATTCGTGCGCCGCTCCCCGCACTTCCGGCCGCCGACGGATCCGACCGCGCCCGCCGTGATGATCGGTCCCGGTACGGGCGTCGCGCCGTTCCCGGGCTTCCTGGCCGATCGGCAGGCGCGTGGTCACACCGGGCCGAACTGGCTGTTCTTCGGCGAGCAGCGGCGGGCCACCGACTTCTACTACCGGGACGAACTCGCCGAGTTCCGCCGCGTCGGGCTGCTGGATCGGCTCGACCTGGCGTTCTCCCGCGACCAGCGGGCCAAGATCTACGTCCAGGACCGGATGCGCGAACACGGCCCGCGCATGTGGGACTGGTTGTCGCGCGGCGCACACGTCTACGTCTGCGGCGACGCGGGGCGGATGGCCAAGGACGTCGACCGGGCACTGCGCGAGATCGTGATCGCCCACGGAGGGCGGTCCGAGGACGAAGCGGACGCGTACGTACGGCAGATGGTCGGGGAGCGGCGCTACGTGCGGGACGTGTACTGAGCGGTGGGTGGTGGCGTCGCCGGGCTCAGACCCGTTCGAGGGGACGGTGCGGCGGCGCGGGCAACTCGACCCGGACGCGGTCGCCGGGTCGGATCTCGCCGCCGGTGCGGACCACGCCCATGATGCCCGCCTTGCGCACCACGTTGCCCGCCTCGTCCCGACCGACGACCTCCTTGAGCAGGCCCGCACGGAAGGTGTTGATCTGCGGACACGGGTTGCGCAGTCCGGTCACCTCGACCACCGCCTCGGGGCCCAGGTGCAGCAGCGTGCCGGTGGGCAGGCCGAGCAGGTCGATCCCGCGCGTGGTCACGTTCTCTCCCAACTCCCCGGGAGCGACGCGAAATCCGGCGGCGGCCAGTTCCCGGTGCAACTCGGCGTGGATCAGGTGTACCTGGCGCAGATTGGGCTGCGTGGGGTCGGCCGCCACCCGGGATCGGTGCTGCACGGTGACGCCGAGGTGGGCGTCGCCCTCCACGCCGAGGCCCGCGAGGAGGCGGATGGCCTCGACATTCCCTTTGCGAAACGTGTGTCCGCCGCTCCGCGACACCGCCACCACACCGCCGTCCGCGGCCATGCCCGCCTCCTTGGTTTCCATAGGATACTCATCGGTACGACGCCACGGTACGACAACGCCCACGCGCACCGCACGGGGTCGGCCTATCGGCGGCGACCCCACGCCGAGATCATCGGCGCCAGGGCCAGGTCGAGCCGGCCGGCGGCGATGGTGGCCAGGTGGCGGTCGATCTCCTCGTCGTCCGCCAGACCCTGTTCGACCAGGTGATGGCGGACCTGCCGCACCGTGGCCGCCTCCAGTACGGCACACGCCGGCGAGGTGATCGGGAAGTACGCGTCGGCCCGTACGTCGTCCAGCCCCGCCGCGCGCAGCAGGCGGGGCAGGGTCCGGCCATAGGCCAGGTCGGCGCCGCGCGCCGCCATCAGGGTGCGGACGTCGGACCGGAGTCGGTTGGCGAGCCGCTGCTCCGGGCCCGACTCGTCCGGGCACGCCAGTGGTTGCAACATCGGGTCGGCGTCCTCGACGAGCAGAACGCCGCCGGGCCGCAGCGCCTCGACCATCCGGCGCAGCGCCTCGGCGCGGTCGGCGACGTGGATCAGGACCAGCCGGGCGTGCACCAGGTCGAAGCCACCGGTCGGCGGCGGATCGACCGCGACGTCGTGCGTGAACACCTCGATCACACCGCCGGCGACGTCCCGCGTCCAGGACACGTCGATGTCGGTGGCGACCACCGCCCCCGTCGGCCCGACCCGCTCGGCCAGCCCCACCGGCACCGAGGCCCCGCCGGCGCCCACCTCCCAACACCGCATGCCGGCCCCGATCCCGAGCCGATCCACGTGCCGAAACGTCACCGGGTCGAACAACTCCGCGAGCGCGCGAAACCGAACCCCGGCCTCGGCCTGCCGGTTGTCCAACAGATAACCCTGATCCCCGCCGGCTTCACCCATCCCCCAATCCTGACACTCCGACGAACACGCCCGCGCCGACGCTCGGCACGTGCGGGATCGAGATGGTGTAAGCCCCCGTCCGCCGCACGATCGTTCTCACGGAACCCGGCGCGGGCCGGTCGCCCCCGCCGCCGGACGCCGACACTCGCCGAGAACAGGCCTTGTAGACAAAGGAGTTGGTGTCCGAGCGCCGACCGGGAGAGCGCGTGGCACGGCTCCATGCGACGGGATGTGACCTGCATCACTCAAACTTTTTGGGACGATATCGTCATATTCGGCGATGGCCCGGCTCGGAGTCGCGGATACCGCCGTGCGCCGCGCCCACGACCGTGTCGATTCGGTGGATCCCGGCGTCGCGCGATAGGCATGGACCCCCGCCCCGCCGCGCCCCGATCGGCGACGGTCGTGGGCGGGCAAGCCGCGGGACCCGGTCCCGATGATGCGTTCGTGGAGGATGCCTGATGCGCGCCCGTGCCCCTCGTGACCTCGACCAACTGCCATACGCCCACCGGCTCGTGGCGTTCGACGGCGAACTCGACCGGGAAGGCGACCACGAGTTCGCACACTTCGACGGTGGCGTGTTCGTCGACGTGGAGGGCGGCGGTACCGCGTTCACCTCGTCGGCCTTCTCCTCGGTGAGCTTCGACGGCGGTCGTTATCGCCGTGCCCGATTCGACGACGTGTGGCTGCACGCCGCCCGCATCGTCGGCACCGACCTCGCGGAAACGACGTGGATGGACGCCGAGTTCACCGCGTGTGTCCTGGCCGGTCTCGAGGTCTTCGGTGCGGGGATGCGCCGAGTGGTCTTCCACAACTGCAAGTTCGACTCGGTCAACCTGCGCGGGGCCAAGCTGCGCGAGGTCTCCTTCGTGGACTGCCTGCTGCGCGACGTGGACTTCGCCGGCGCGACGCTGACCGACCTGCGCTTCCCCGGCTCGACCCTGGAGCGGGTCCGCCTCGACAACGCGGTGCTGACCAGGGTCGATCTGCGCGAGGCGAGTGCGCTCGGCTTCGCGTCCGGCATCGACGCACTGCGCGGCGCGACCGTGGACAGCGCCCAGCTCTTCGACCTGGCCCCGGCGCTCGCCCAGGTCCTGGGCCTGATCGTCAGGGACCGGTAGGCGTCCACGGGGAGTCGACCGGCCCGGCCGCGGTGCCGATCTCCTCGTCGAGTCGTGGGCGGGCCCGAGCGGGCGGCGAGCGGCGCGACCTGTGAGGATGTCCGCTGGTGTCGCGCCCGACCGCGGGTCCTGTCGCGCCGGGGAGTTGTGCCGAAGCGTCGAGGGGCGCGGCGGAGGCGGATGTCGTCGGGTGCGGCACGGGCGGGGGAAGTGGCGGTGGGCGAGATGCAGGGGGCGGACCGGGTGGGTGCGGGGGAGGAGCCGGCCGGGGGATCCGGTGGACTGATGCGACCGCGCGGGCTCGTCGATCTGCGGGGGCGCGCGCACGGGCCCGCCGTCCTGGGATATCCCGCCGGCGCCGTCGTGGTGGTCTCCGGGCTGCCGGGGAGCGGCAAGAGCACGCTGCTGAACCGCTGGTCCGGATCGGCGGTCGTGGTCGACCCGCGTACGGCGCACGTCGAGTATCAGGATCGGATGCCCCCCTGGTTGCCGTACGCGGTGTACCGCCCGTGGGTGCGGCTGCAACACGTCAGGCGGCTGCGCGCACACGTGCGGAGCGGGAGGCCGGTCCTCGTGCACGACTGCGGCAGCCGATCGTGGATGCGCCGGTGGTTGGCCAGGTCCGCCGATCGGCAACGCCGCGAACTGCACCTGGTCCTGCTCGCGGTGGACGCCGCCGACGCGCTGGCCGGACAGGAGAAGCGCGGACGCTGGGTGCCCGGCCGGGTCTTCGACCGGCATCGGCGCGGCCTGACCCGGCTGCTGCTGGCGCTGTCCGTACAGGGCGCCGCGGTCGTCCCCGAGGCGGCCTCCGTCGTACTGCTCGACCGCGCCCTGCGCGAACACGTGGTCGCCCTGGAATTCGGCCCGGACCGCACGGCCGGTCCCCGCCCGGAGACCCCCGAGCGGCCTCCGGCCCCGCCCACCGCGCACATCGTGGTCACCCGACGCGACCCCAAGGCTCCCGAACCCGCGTCCTAGCCGCCGGGGCGGGGCCGTCGCCGCGACAACGGCGACCCCCGCGCGCCGCCCCGCCGGCTCCCGTGTCCCCGATGCCGTGCTGCCCGCCGAGTCCCCTGTGCCCGGCGGACGAGCGCCATGCATCGGAAGCATGATTCACCGCGCCAACAGGTGCAGCCCACGGTGCATGTCGTGGGCCGGTTCGAGGACCGCGAGCGTGGTGAGCGCCACCGCTCCCGCCCGCTCGGCCCGGCGCACCCTGGCCTCGGCCCGCCGCTGCCGCCATGCCGTCCGCCGCAGCGCCGCGAGCTCCGCGTCCGCCAGGATCTCCCGCTCGCGCGCCTTGAACATCTCGTACTCGATCATGACCGTCTCCCGCTTTCCCCCGACCCGGCCTCCCCGGTTCGTGGTAACAGCTTCGCGGCCCAGGCAGCCCCGGGACATCGGGCGGATGCCCCATCCCTACGCCCCGAGTAGGCCCCCGGAGAGGTCTAAGGCTGCCTAGGGATACCCGCACGCCGCCCCGGAACGGCCCGGGCACCCGTCCCCCGAGCCCGAGCCCTAAGCCCCGTCTCCCCAGGGCCCACCCCCCGAGGCCCCGCCCACCCTTTCGGGCCGCCCCGCTTGTGGCCGGACCCCCGCCCGCCGAGCGTGGAAGCGAGTCCGCACCTCGCCACGAAGGGCCGTTCATGTCGCAGGAGCACGTCGTCGCGGTCAATCCGATCTTCGCCCGCCCCGGGGAGGCGGTCGCCGTGGAGCGCTACCGGATGCCGATCGGCGAGATGTTGCCGGAGACCGCGTACCGGATCGTGCACGACGAGGTGATGCTCGACGGCAACGCCCGCCAGAACCTCGCCACCTTCGTCGGCACCTGGATGGACGAGTACGCCGCCCGGCTGTACACCGAGTCCTTCGACAAGAACATGGTCGACAAGGACGAGTACCCGCACACCGCGATCATCGAGGACCGCTGCTGGAAGATCCTCGCCGGCCTCTGGAACGCCCCCGACCCGACGCACACCATCGGCACCTCCACCGTCGGCTCCTCCGAGGCGTGCATGCTGGCCGGCCTCGCGCTCAAACGCCGCTGGCAACACGCCCGCCGGGCGGCGGGCAAGCCCACCGACCGGCCGAACCTGGTGATGAGCTCGGCGGTCCAGGTGGTCTGGGAGAAGTTCTGCAACTACTGGGACGTGACCCCGCGCTTCGTCCCGATCAGCGAGGAGCACCGCACCCTCGACGGCCACGACCTGGCCGCCTACGTGGACGAGAACACGATCGGCGTGGTGGCCATCCTCGGCGTCACCTACACGGGGGCCTACGAGCCGGTGAAGCGGATCGCGGAGGCCCTGGACCGAATCCAGCGCGACACCGGCCTCGACGTGCCGATCCACGTCGACGGCGCCTCGGGCGCGATGGTCGCGCCGTTCCTGCAGAGCGACCTGGAATGGGACTTCCGGCTGGAGCGGGTGCACTCGATCAACACGTCGGGACACAAGTACGGCCTGGTCTACCCGGGCCTGGGCTGGGTGGTGTGGCGCACCGCCGACCTGCTTCCGGAGGACCTGATCTTCAAGGTCAGCTACCTCGGCGGCGAGACCCCCAGCCTCGCGCTGAACTTCTCCCGCCCCGGCGCCCAGGTGCTGCTCCAGTACTACCAATTCCTGCGCCTGGGCCGCAGCGGCTACCGGGCCGTGCAGAAGTCGTCCCAGGACGTGGCCCGGCACCTCGCCGACTCGATCGGGGCGATGGACGCGTTCGAGTTGTGGAACGACGGCTCCGACATCCCGGTGTTCGCGTGGCGGCTGAAGCCCGGCCACACCGACAACTGGAACCTGTACGACCTGTCCGACCGACTGCGCATGAAGGGCTGGCAGGTGCCCGCCTACCCGATGCCGGACAATCTGGCCGACACGACCGTGCAGCGGATCGTGGTCCGCGACGGGCTCGGCATGGACCTGGCCAGGGACCTGCTCGACGACATCCGCGCCGCGACCGACTTCCTGGAGCGCCTCTCCGGCCCGATGCCCACCGACGGCGCGGCGCCCGGCTTCCACCACTGAGCGCGGGGAGCGCGGCCGGGCCCGCCGCCCGGCGTTGCTCAGCCCAGTCCCAACTCCCGCTCCCCGAGCGGCGCGAAGAACGCCTCCACGTCGGCCGCCCCGACCTCCGCGAGCGTCGCCGGCGACCAGCGCGGCCGGCGGTCCTTGTCCACCACCTGCGCCCGTACACCCTCGACCAGATCGGGCGTGGTCACCGCCGCGCACGAGACCCGGTACTCCTGGTCCAGCACCGCCCCGAGCGACGCGGCCCGCCGCGCCCGGCGCAGCGCCGCCAGCGTCACCTTCAGCGCCGTCGGCGACTTGGCCGCGATCACCTCGGCCGCCTCCTTGGCCGCCGGTTCGCCGCTGTCGAGCAGCCGGTCCAGGATCTCCTCGACCGCGTCCGCCGCGTAGCACGCGTCGATCCAGGCGCGCCGCTCGGCCAGCACGCCGGCGGGTGCGGGTTCGGCGTGGCGGGCCGCCACCTCGGCCGGGTCGCCGGCGGCCAGCGCGTCGAGCAGGGCGGGCAGCCGGTCCGAGGGTACGAAGTGGTCGGCCAGCCCGCACGAGATGGCGTCGGCGGCGCCGATCGCGCCGGCGGTGAGCGCCAGATGGGTGCCGAGTTCGCCGGGGGCGCGGGAGAGAAGGTAGGTGCCGCCGACGTCCGGCACGAAGCCGATCCCCGTCTCCGGCATGGCCACCGTCGAGCGTTCGGTGACGATGCGTACGTCGCCGTGTGCCGAGACGCCGACGCCGCCGCCCATCACCACACCGTCCATGATCGCGACGTAGGGCTTCGGATACGCCGCTATCCGCGCGTTGAGCAGGTATTCGTCGCGCCAGAACTCGCGCGCCGCGTGGCCGCCCTCGAGCGCGTCCGCGCGGATCGCCCGGATGTCCCCGCCCGCACACAGCCCGCGCTCGCCGGCGCCGGTGATCAGTACGGCCGCGACGGAGTCGTCCCGCGCCCACTCGTCGAGCGCGGCGGTGATCCGGCGCACCATCGGGTGGTCCAGCGCGTTGATCGCGCGCGGCCGGTTCAGGGTGATCCGACCGAGCCGGCCCGCCGGTCCGATCCGGTCGACCAGCACGGTGTCCTCGGGCGAGGGCTGCGGGGGCTGCGCGTGCGGCGTCATGGTGCGTCGTTCCCTTCGGGTCCGTGAAAGAGCCGATCGGCGGCGACCTCCCGGCAACCCGCCCCGTTCGCGGCTCACCGGCGTCCGTACACCCCGACGATCTCTCCCGGCACCGTATCGCCCGGCCTTCGACCCCTTGCGGGCGCGCGGGTGTGCGAGCTCCCGCGTCGGTCGCCGATGTCGATCACCCGGCGCCGATCCCCCGGTGTCGAATCTTTCCGCGGAACCGCCTTGACAAAGTTGCGAGATTTTTTGCTAAACCTACCCAAGTCGGTTCACCCAACCGTCGTCAATCGACGCATTCATGGGGGTTTGCGCCATGGGCGGATCACCGCTCGTTTCTCTTCTCCACGTCACCGAGGTCACCCGGATCACCCCGCGCATGACGCGCGTGAGCTTCACCGGTGAGGGGCTGGGCGACGACTTCGCGACCTGGCCCGATCAACAGCTCAAACTGTGCTTCCCACGCCCCGGACAACACGCGCCGCTGCTGCCGCAGGAGGATCCGGACGACCTCGGGCGGTGGTACGGGGCGTTCCTGGCCATCCCCGAGGCCGAACGCCCCTGGATGCGCAGCTACACGGTCCGCGCCCACCACCCCGAACGCGCCGCGATCGACGTCGACTTCGTGCTGCACCCGGACGCCGGGCCGGCGACCCGCTGGGCCGAGACGGCGTGCCCCGGCGACGTCCTCGCCCGCTACGGCCCTTCGGCGGCCTACGCCCGGCCGCTCGGCACCGCCGACACGTATCTGCTGGTCGGCGACGAGACCGCGCTGCCCGCCATCGGCTCGATCCTGGCGGCGTTGCCCGAGGCCACGCACGCGATCGTGTACGCGGAGGTGGTGGACGCGGCCGAGGAGCAACGTTTCTTCTCCCGGGCCCGGCTCACCACGCACTGGCTGCATCGCGGCGCGGTGCCGGCCGGGCACGGTGATCTGCTGCCGGCGGCGCTACGGGCCGCCCGGTTGCCGGAGGGGTCGACCCGGGCCTGGTTGGCGGGTGAGGCGGGGACGGTCCGGGCGCTGCGCCGGCACCTGGTCGACGAGCGCGGGCTGGCCAGGGGGGCGGTCGAGTTCGCGGGCTACTGGCGCCTGCGGCTGACCCAGGACGACGCGCCGACCGAGGCGGACCTGGCCGAGGCGCGCGAGCGGGTGGCGGACGCGGCGGCGAGCGGTTGCTGAGCGCACCGGTGGTCCGGCTGCGGCGCGGCCGTGGCCTGCGGCGCGTCCCCGGCGTGCGGCGCGCCTACGCCGGCTGCCACGACGGGCTGCGGCCGGCCATGGCGACCACCCGGTCGAGCAGCGGCGCGTCCGCGGGAACCGCCACCGGGGGCGCGAAGATGGCGTCCGGGTCGGGGAGATCGGGGTCGGCCGCCGCCTGGGCCGGGGTGAGGAAGACCAACGAGGCCTCCAGGTTCGCCGTGTCCACGGTGTACTCACGGCCCAGCGCGCGGGCCAGGTCCCACCCGTGCAGCAGGAGTTCGTTGTGTGCGACGAGTCCCATGACCTCGGCGGGCAGGGTCACCCCGCCGGCCTGGGTCATTCCCTCCCACGCGTCCGGCCGCCGCCAGACGGCCACGAGTTCGTCCAGCTCGCGCGGCAGGATCGTGCGCCAGTCCGGATCGAGGTCGGGCATCTTCGCGGGCGGGGCGGTGGCGGTGGTCGGGCCCAGATCCTTGCGGCCCGCGCCGCGGAACGCGATGGTCAGGCCGACCAGATGGGAGAGCAGATCCCGAACCGCGTAGTTCGCACACGGGGTCGGATCGTCCAGCCGGTCGTCCGGCAGGTCCGCCGCGAGACGGGCGACGGTCGCGGCCGGCGAGTGCAGATCCACGGTCATGGGGTGCTCCTCTGGATGCGGTTCGAGTCCTCGGAGGGTGGACCGTGCGGGCCGGGAAAACTCATCGGTGCATCCGCACATCCGTACCGCCTTCTCCCGCGCGTGCCTCCGCCGGCGCGGCCGGCGACGATGTCGACGTCGCCGGCCGCGCCGCGTGCTCAGCTCTCCGGCTCCTCCCGGTAGGTGATCAGCCGTACCGCCGGTGCGGAGACGACCTGGACGAGACCGGTGCCGGGGATGTCGAGGTGGGCGAAGCCGCCCTCGATCGCGACGCGCGCGATCGGGACGGAGGCGGTGGGTACGCCGTCGGCGCCTCGTACCGAGTAGCCGTCGACGAGTTCGACGGACGCGGCGTGCCAGGTGCGGGTCACGCGGTCACCTCCGGGAAGTCCAGCTCGGGCCGAGCCAGGTGGTTGTAGTAGTTGGACAGCGTGTTGAGCGCGATGTGCGCGACGATCTCGGCCTCTTCGGCCTCGGTGACCCCGGCCGCGCGGGCCGTGGACCGGTGCTCCTCGCCGACCCGGCCCCGGGTGCGGACGATTCGCCGGGCCAAGGTCAGCACGGCGTCGGCGTGCGGGTCCGCGTCGCGCGCGTCCCGGGTCTCCCGCAGTTCGTCCTCGGTCAGGCCCATCAGGGCGCCCCGGTAGGAGTGCGCGCTGACGCAGTAGGTGCACTCGTTCTCCTGCGCGATCAGCAGCGCCAACTGCTCCCGAAGGCGCGCCCGCAGGACACCTCGGGTGAGCCGGTCGCGCATCGCGAGGTAGCCCTCCAGCGCGGCCGGACCGCTCGCGAGCGCCGCGTACAGATTCGGCACGCGGCCGAGTTGCTTCTCGACCCGTGCCAGTAGATCCGTATGCGCGTCGGTCGCCCCGGGCGACGTAGGCGCGGGTGTGGATGTGGGCGTGGATGTGGGCGTGGGCGCGGGTGTGGACGACATGCGGACCCCCGTGGCTCTCTTTGCGATGTCCCGTCGAAAACGGTACCGATCGGTGCCGTTTTGCAGACGGTACTGATCGGTACCGTTTACGGTCAAGAGGGGTTAGGATCCGAAGGTGCCCGTCAAAGCCCGAGACCGCCTGCTCGCCACCGCCGAGGAACTCTTCTACGCCGAGGGGATCCGGGCCGTCGGCATCGAACGCATCCTGGCCGAATCCGGCGTCGGCCGGGCCTCGTTGTATCGGCACTTCCCCGGCAAGGACGACCTCGTCGTCGCCGTCCTGGAAGCTCGCGACCGGCGCTGGCGGGCCTGGCTGGCGGAGCGGGTCGAGGCGCTGGGCGGCGGCCCCCCGGCCGTCTTCGACGCGCTCGCCGAGCGGTTCGCGCGGAACGACTTCCGGGGGTGCGCGTTCATCAACACGATGGTGGAGTCCGCCGACCCGGACGGTCCGGCGCACCGCGTCGCGGCCGACCACAAGGAGCGGGTGGTCGCCTACCTGGAACAGCTCCTGGCCGCCGCGCAGGTCTCGGAACCGGCCGTGTTGGCCCGGGAGTTCGCGCTGCTCGTCGACGGTGCGATCGTCACCGCGCTGCGGGAGCGCACCCCCGCGCCGGCGGTCCGGGCCCGTCGGATCGCCCAGGCGCTGCTGGCGGCCGACGGGGCCGGGGCCGGATAGGGGCGGAGGTCGAGCGTTCGGCTACGGCGCGACCGCCGCCAACTCGGCGACCGTGCCGGACGCGATGGTCCGGACATGCCGGGTGATGTGTTCGATCGGCCAGTCCCACCACGCCAGTTCGAGCAGGCGCGCGATGTCCTCCGGGCCGAACCGGGTACGGATCGGCTTCGCCGGATTGCCGCCGACGATCGTGTAGTCCGGGACGTCGTCCACCACCACGGCACCGGAGGCGACGATCGCGCCGTTTCCGATCCGGACGCCGGGCATCACCATGGCCCGGTAGCCGAACCAGACGTCGTGGCCGACCACCGTGTCGCCCCGTCCCGGCAGGCCGGAGATCAGGTCGAAGTGCTGCGCCCAGGACCCGCCCATGATCGGGAACGGGAAGGTCGAGGGTCCGTCCATCCGGTGGTTGGCCCCGTTCATCACGAACCGCACGCCCTCGCCCAGCGCGCAGAACTTCCCGATCACCAGCCGCTCCGGCCCGTAGTGGTAGAGCACGTTGCGGGTCTCGAACGCGGTGGGATCGTCCGGGTCGTCGTAGTAGGAGAAGTCCCCGACCTCGATCAGCGGCGAGGTCACCAGCGGCTTGAGCAGGACCACGCGCGGCTGCCCCGGCATCGGGTGCAGCACGGTGGGATCGGCGGGCGTCTGGGCATCCACGCGTACTCCAAGGGTGGATCGGCCGGCCGACGGGCCGGCTGGACGGGATTCGGTACCCCGGGCGTCGCCGCAGGCTACTCGTACCGGTACTTCAACGAGTCCTCCTCCGCCTGCCGGACGGCCTCGATGGTCAACCCGGGCATGCGCAGCTGGGCAAGGGTCACCTCGGCCGAACTCGGCTGGGCGTCGGCCGGCAGCCAGCCGTCCGGCTTCCAGGCCGAACTGCGCAGCAGCGCCTTGGGGCAGTGCGGGTACACCTCGTCCACCTCGACCACGAGCGCGCTGACCGGCGGCTTGCCCACCGGCGTGAGCTGTGCCAGCAACTCCGGCCGCGCGGACACGCACGCGCGGCCGTTGGCGCGAAGTGTGGTGGTGCGCCCGGGAATCACGAACAGCAGGCCGACCCGGCCGGTCGTCACCACGTTGTGCAGCGTGTCGAGGCGCTTGTTGCCGGTGGCGTCGGGGATGACCAGGGTGCGGTCGTCGAGCACGGTGACGAAACCGGCCGGGCCGCCGCGCGGGGTGACATCACAGCGGCCGGCGGCGTCGGTACTGGCGACGAAGACCAACGACGCGCAGCCGACCAGTGCGCGGGTCTTCTCGGTGAGCCGGTCCATCTCCTTGGCGGCGGCGACCGCGCCGGGATGTTCGTACAGCTCGCGCAGGCCCGCGACGTCGGATATCGCGTCGGCGCTCAACGCGTCGAACAGGCCGGGTCCGCTCCGGGCGACGGTGTTCTCGGTGCTGGTGATCATGCCGCCACCCTAGAACGATGCTCCCGAACCGACTCGTCACCCCCATAGGGTCGGGGCATGCGTGACGATCTCGATCTGCCCGTGCCGGTACCCGACGAGGTGCGGCGCGTGGTTTCGCTGGTGCCCTCGCTCACCGAGGCGGTCGCGGTGAGCGCGCCCGGCCTGCTGGTCGGCGCCACCGACTGGTGCACGCATCCCGCCGAGCTGGACGTGGTCCGGATCCGGGGCACCAAGAACCCGGACCTGGACGCCATCCGCGCCCTTGCCCCGGATCTGGTCCTGGCCAACGAGGAGGAGAACCGCCCGGCCGATCTGGCCGCGCTGCGGGCGGCCGGAATCGCCGTGTGGGTCACCCGGGTTCGCGGCCTGGACGAGGCCTTCACCGCGCTGGAGCGCATGCTCGTGCACGGCTGCCGACTGCCGGCGCCGCCCTGGCTCGCGGCCTGCCGGGCCGCGTGGGCGGGACTGCCGGCGGCCCCGCCGCGTCGGGCGATCGTCCCGGTGTGGCGGCGACCGTGGATGGTCGCCGGCCGGGACACCTTCGCCGCCGACGTGCTGGCCCGGTTCGGCCTGACGAACGTGTTCGCCGAGCACGCCGAACGCTGGCCGAAGGTCACCGTCGACGAACTCCGCGCCGCCGAGCCGGACTTGGTGGTACTCCCCGACGAGCCCTACCGTTTCACCGCCGAGGACGGCCCGGAGGCGTTCCCCGGCCTGCCGGTCGCACTGGTCGACGGCCGATACCTCACCTGGTACGGCCCGTCGCTGGCCCGAGCCCCCGAAGTCCTGGCCGCGCAACTGACGCAGCCCGGCGACTGATCCGCCGTGCCCGCCCCGAGCCGGGAGGTCGCGGTCAGAGGCTGATCTGATAGAGGATGAAGCCGCGGTTGAGGGCCACCTTGTCGTAGAGCCGGCGGGCGGTGGTGTTGTCCTGGTGGGTGGACCAGTACACCCGGGAACACTCGTGGTCGCGGGCCCATTCGGTCACTGCGGCGATCAGCGCGCGGGCCACGCCCCTGCCGCGGGCCTCGGGTGCGGTGAACAGGTCCTGGAGGTAGCAGACGTCGGGTGCGGTGGTGCTCGCGTGCACCAGGAAGTGTGTGATGCCGACGAGCTTTCCGTCCACCTTGGCGCCCAGGGCGTGCATTCGGGTGTCCGCCTGGAACGCGGTCCAGGCGCGGTCGAACAGCTCGGGGGCGAGGGTGCGTTCGTAGAAGGTGTTGTACCCCTCGAACAGGACCTGCCAGTCCGCGCGATCCGCCGGGGTCAGCCTGCCGATGTCGACCATGCGCCCAACGCTATCGGGCGCCGAGCGTGCCGCGGCCCGCGGGCGGGAGGGCCTGCGGGCCGCGGTCTTGCGGCCGGGGCCGCCGTACGGCGTGTGTTCCCCGACGGTGGTGCCGCGTGCGTCAGCGCAGTCGCAGTGCCGCTCGGAACGTGTTGAACAGTTCCGTCTGGTCGGTCACGCCGAGCACGCGGAACGCCTGCGGGCCCTGGGCCGCGATGCGCACCTCGGTGCCGGTGTGCTCCTGCGACTTGCCGGGGGTGTTGGTCGAGTAGTTGACCTTGAGCTGCACGCCCTCGTTGGTGACCAGCGTCGAGGACAGACCCGGAGGGGTGGCGTCCAGCGGCACGATCTGGCTGGTGTGCGCGTGGTCCGCGGTGGTCACCACGAGCGTGTCGGGGTGCTTGGCCGCGTACGCGCGGGCGAGCTTGACCGCCTGGTCGAACGCGACGGTCTCACCGATCTGACCGCACGGGTCGGCGGCGTGGTCCTGCTTGTCGATCGAGGCGCCCTCGACCTGGAGGAAGAAGCCCTTGCCGCGGTCGTGGCCGCGCCCGGACTGCTTGGCCTCCAGCAGCTCGATCGCCTTGGCGGTCTGCTGCACCAGGGTCGGCGTGCCGGCCGGGCGGTTCGGGTTCGAGGTGATGCAGCGCTGCGGCTCGGTACCGCCCACCGCGGCGGCCTTGCCGGTCCACTCGACCGGGACGTTGACCGGCGCGAACAGGCCGAGTACCGGCTTGCCGGCCCGCGCGGCCTCGAGCGAGTCGGCGTCGGTGGCGACCTGGTAGCCCGACTCCCGCGCCTGTTGGAGCACGGTCTTGCCCGCGAACGGGCCCTGCGTGATGGTCTGGTCGAAGCGGGCCTTGCCGCCGCCGAGCAGCACGTCGAACCCGCCCGCGACGCTCTGCTCGGCGATCGAGCCGGGGCCGCCCGCGGCGATCGTGTCGGTCGGGCACTTGGCCATGTCCGCCGGGCCCTGGCAGCTGCGGTCCGTGGCGTGCGCCTGGAGGACCGCCGGAGTGGCATCGGTCAGCTCGGCCGTGGTGACGCTGCCCGTGGCGTAGCCGTTCTTCCTGGCCAGTTCCAGGATCGTGGGCAGCGCCTTGTCGGTGTCCGGGGTCTTGGAGATGCGGCCGTTGACCGTCTTCTGCCCGGTCGCCCACCCGGTGCCGCTCGCGGCCGAGTCGGTGACGTAGTCCGGGCGCTTGTTCTTGTCCACGGCGTACGTGGTGTACGCGCCGGTGAGCGGGAACCCGTCCATGTTCAGTCGACCGGCCGCGCCGACCGAGTAGTTCCGGGCCAGGGTGATCTCGGAGTCGCCCATCCCGTCACCGAGCAGCATGATGACGTTCCTGGCCTGACCGTCCTTGATCGCGTGCCGGGCTCGATCCGCCTGACCGAACGCCGACGCCGCGCCGGGTACGGCGACGCCGGCGGCCAACACGGCGGCTGCCCCCCACGCGAGATGACGACGGGACAAACGCAGATCCGGCATTTTTCCTCCTTCGAGGTCGACGCGTTGCCGACGATGCCGAGTTCATCAGTCCGGGGGGAACCAAGGGGCGAAGAACAGATGACGTGTCGCGTACACCCGAATGTCCGTTCCCATGCCCGAAGCGCGCACTCTTGCCCCGATTGCTACCGGGGATCGCCGGCCGGCCGACGTACGAAGATCCGATCCGCGATGTCGATCACCGGGCTGCCCGAGCGTCCGGCTCGCCTGGACCGTCGGTCGACGGGTGCCGGCTCGGTGGGGGTGGGTCAGGGTAGTTCGCGGGGCCGTAGAGGGCGGCGTCGGCGTGGGTGAGCAGGGCCCAGTAGCGGTCGCCGTAGGACCAGTGCCACCACTCGGTCGGGTAGTTGACCAAGCCGGCCTCGGTCAGGGCGGTGCTCAGGATGGCGCGATTGGCGCGGGCCTGCGGGGTGATGTTCTCGGCGGCGGTGTAGCAGGCGCCGGCGCTTTCCTCGGGGCTCGCGTTCATCGGCGTGCCGAGGTCGAGTTCGCGGCCGGTCGGGTCGACGAGGGTCAGGTCGACCGCGGCGCCGGCGCTGTGCGGGGCGATCTCGGGCGGGGAGACGTAGCGGCTGGCCGCGACGTGGACGCGGTCGGCGTCCCAGTCGGGGTGCGCGGCGCGCAGCTCGTCGGCGTACTCCTCGAAGTATCGGCGTTGCAGCGCCGGTGGCCGGTATCCCTCGACGAACAGCAGGCGCAGCCCGTCGGGCAGCGCCGCCTGCGCCTTGATCAGCCGATCGAGCACGCCGACGCGCAGGAAGGTGTACGCGGCGGCCCACTCCGCCTGGCGCGGGTCCACCGGCAACGAGCCGTCCGCACGCACGTCCACCAGCGGCTCGCCACGATCGCGGACGGGGACGGCCGCCACGAGCGGGTCGGACATCAAGATGATCTGATCCATATGAAGATCATCCCCTGACGGCGGCAGCCGCCGCGCACACCGTCCACGCCGGTCGGCGACGGCCGGTTGCGCTCGCCGGCTCGGGTTGACCTCAAGTCGGCTTCACCTTTCATAGTGGCTCCGGTACGCGGCGCCCGCCGGTCCTTCGGATCGCGGGCGCCCACTTCGAACTCGGGAGTCCCCCATGCGCGCGATCCGGCTGCACACGTTCGGCCCGGCCGAGAACCTGCGGTTCGAAGAGGTTCCGGACCCTCGGCCCGGTGCGGGACAGGTGCGCGTCGACGTCGAGGTCGCCGGTGTGCATCTGATCGAGACCAGGCTTCGGCGCGGGGAGGCGATCGGCCCGCACCGGCCGCCGGCGTTGCCGACCACCCCCGGCGGCGAGGTGGCCGGCGTGGTCGGGGCGGTCGGGCCGGGGGTGGCCGCGCAGTGGCTGGGCCGTCGGGTCGTGGCGCGACTCGGCGACGGCGGCGGGTACGCCGAGCGGGCGGTCGCCGACCTGGCCGCCGTGCATGCGATCCCCGACCGCCTGGGGGCCGCCGAGGCGGTCGCGGCGATCACCACCGGCACCACCGCACAGGGTGTGCTCGGGGTGGCCCGGATCGACGCCCGGGACGTGGTTCTGGTGATGTCCGCCGCGGGCGGCCTGGGCAGCCTGTTCGTCCGGGCCGCGCGGGCCGCCGGGGCACGCGTGGTGGGGGTCGCGGGCGGACCGGCGAAGGTGGTCAAGGTGCGTGCGCTGGGCGCCCACATCGCGGTGGACTACCGCGACGCGGACTGGCCCGAGCGGGTGCGGGCCGGGTCGGACGGCCGCGAACCCACCGTCGTGCTGGACGGCGTCGGCGGCGTGCTCGGCCGGCAGGCCCTCGAACTCCTGGGCCCCGGCGGCCGGTTCCTCCTCCACGGCTGGGCCGCGGGCGAGCCGACCGAGATCACCACGCGCGACCTGATCGAGCGGCAACTGACCGCGACCTGGGCGATCGGCCCGAACATGGTCCCCGCCGGCGGTTGGCCGGAATTGACCGCCCGAGCCCTGCGCGCCGCCGCCGACGGCACGATGGTGCCGGCCATCACCGCGTTCCCGTTGGCCGAGGCCGCGGCCGCGCACGCCGCCCTGGAATCGCGCGCGACGGACGGCAAGGTGGTGTTGACGGTCCGGGCCTGAGCGCCGCCGTTCGGTCGCCGTCACGCCCCGCCGGCGGCGCCGGTTTTCGGCCGGCGCATCGCGCCGGAGACCGTGCACGTGGCGGGCACCGGCGGGCACAATGGTGATATGTCCAACGTTGCGCAGGGCGAGATCTCTTGGCTCGCGACGATCGACGACGACACGTCGGCGACCTCCCCTCCCGCCGACCCGGCCGACCGCGAACCGCCTTCGCGCTGGCGGCCGGACTGGGTGACGGGCCCCTGGACGGCAACCGACCCGCCCGCGCGGCCGACCGGCCGGGCGGACGGCGAGCCCGAGGGGGTCTGGATCTGCGACCTGGTCCCCGAACGATCCCTCGGCGAACCCCTGGCGGGGCACGACGGACGGGTGGCCGCGGTGACGACCGCGCTGGTCGGCGGCCGGCCGGTGGTGGTCGCCGGGACGGCCGGTTGGGGCGCCACGGTACGGGTGTTCGACCTGGACGGCGGCCGCCAGTTGTGCCGGCCCCTGGTCGGCCGGACCGCGTGGGTGGGCGCCGCGCGGGCCACCGTGGCCGGCCGCCCCGTCGCGGTCACCGGGGATTCGGCCGGCGTACGGGTGTGGGATCCGGCCACGGGCCTGCCGGTCGCCGAACCGCTGACCGGATCGGTGGGGGCGGTGGCGACGGCCGAACTGGACGGGTGTCCGGTGGCGATCGTGGGCCCCGAGCCGGTCCGGGACGGCGACGCGGACCACGCGGTACGGGTGATCGACCTGGCCACCGGCGCCGAGTTCGGCCCACCGCTGACCGGACACTCCTGCGCGGTGACGGACGTGGCCACCGCCGTCGTCCAGGGCCGCCCGATCGCGGTCACCGGCAGCCGACAGGCGGTGCGGGTCTGGGACTTGGCCACCCGCGAGCCGATCGGCGCACCGCTGGCCGCCGAAGTCTCCGCCGTCGCGACCGGCGTACTGGCCGGCCGCCCGATCGTGGTTGCCGGCGGCTCCACCGGCGCGACCACGGAGACCGCCGCGACCGCCGCGACTACCCCGACCAAGGTGCGCGGCACCGTACAGGTGTGGGACCTGACCACCCACACCCCGATCGGCCCGCGCCTCCTGTTCCCCCTCCCGGTCGATGCCTTGACCGTGGCCCCGGGCGGCCGCGTGGTCGTCGCCTTCGGCCGAGAACTCGCGGCGCTGCGACACGGTTGACACCCGCCGGCCCCCGGCCCGCGCCTCCTTACGTTCGCGCCCCCGGCGCCTGTTCGACCCGAACGAGTTCGTGGCGCGCTCTAGCCTTGATACCGACCGGTCGGTACCGTTACCGCACAGCAGAATCCCGCTACTCCCCGCTCCGGGACCCGTGAGCAACGCCCGGTCGGCGCCTTCGGCCGGACGGGCGCGGGTCGCTCCCGAGGCGGTCGGAAGCGCCGTATTCGCCGGCCGCCCCGTGCCGGCGACGACCCGGAGGACCCCGCACCCATGACCGAGAACACCCCCGCGACCGCGACCACCTCGCGCGTGGCCATCGTCACCGGCGCCGCGCGCGGCATCGGCGCGGCCACCGCCCGCCGACTCGCCGCCGAGGGCAGGGCCGTGGCCGTGCTCGACCTGGACGAGGCCGCCTGCGCCGACACCGTCGCCGCGATCGTCGAGGCCGGCGGCACGGCCCTCGCGGTCGGCGCCGACGTCACCGCCGGGGACCAGGTGGACGCCGCCGTCGCGCGCGTGGCCGACACCCTCGGCGCGCCGACCGTGCTGGTCAACAACGCCGGTGTGATCCGGGACAACCTGCTGTTCAAGATGTCCGACGGCGACTGGGACACGGTCATCGACGTGCACCTGCGCGGCGCGTTCCTGATGAGCCGCGCGGTCCAGGCGCACATGACCGCCGCCGGCTGGGGCCGGATCGTCAACCTCTCCAGTTCGTCCGCGCTGGGCAACCGGGGGCAGGCCAACTACTCGGCGGCCAAGGCCGGACTCCAGGGCTTCACCAAGACCCTCGCCTTCGAGCTGGGCAAGTTCGGGGTGACCGCCAACGCGGTGGCGCCGGGCTTCATCGTCACCGACATGACCGCGGCCACCGCGGCCCGCGTCGGCATGGAGTTCGAGGCGTTCCAGGACGCCGCGGCCCAGCAGATCCCGGTCCGCCGAGTCGGCCGCCCCGAGGACGTCGCCAACACCATCGCGTTCCTGACCGGCGAGGACGCGGGATTCGTCTCCGGCCAGGTGATCTACGTCGCCGGCGGGCCGCTCTGCTGACCGCGCTCGAACCCCGAGACGCCCGGGCCGGCCACCCCCGGCCCGGGTCCATCCCGAAGGAGCATCCACCATGCGTGTGTTCGAGAACGTCGACGAGGTGTTCGCGGCCAAGGGCGAACCACTGGGCACCGGCGACTGGTTGACCGTCGACCAGGAACGCGTCGACGCCTTCGCCGACGCGACCGGCGACCACCAGTGGATCCACGTCGACCCCGAGCGGGCCAAGGACGGCCCGTTCGGCACCACCATCGCGCACGGCTATCTCACCCTGTCGCTGATCCCCGTCCTGGCCGCCGACCTGTTCACCGTGCGCGGGGTGCGGATGGGCGTCAACTACGGCTCGGACAAGGTGCGTTTCCCGGCGCCGGTGCCGGTCGGCGCGCGGATCCGCGACCACGCCGTCCTGGTGGACGCGGTACGGACCGCACAGGGCGTGCGGCTGACGGTGCGGCACACCATCGAGATCGAGGGCGTCGCGAAGCCGGCGTGCGTCGCGGACACGCTCTCCCTGGTCGTGCCCTGACCGTCCGGCGTCCACCCGCCCGTTCGTCCACCCGTCCGGCACGTCCACGACGAAGGAGTTGCGTCCCGTATGACCACGCCCGCCGCCACGAACCGTCAGATCAGGCTGGCCGCGCGCCCGTCCGGCCTGCCCGCGCCCACCGACTGGGAGCTGACCGCCGAACCGGTGTCCGAGCCGGCCGACGGGCGCCTCCTGGTCGAGGTCTCGCACATCTCGCTCGACCCGGCGATGCGCGGCTGGATGAACGACGTGCGCTCGTACATCCCGCCGGTGCGGATCGGCGAGGTGATGCGCGCCGGCGCGATCGGCCGCGTGCTCGCCTCGCGGCATCCGGACTTCGCGGTCGGCGACCACGTGTTCGGCCGGTTCGGCGTGCAGGAGTACGCGGAAACCGACGGCGAGGGGGTGCGCCGGGTGGACCTGGGCATCGCCCCGCCCGAGACCCACCTGGGCGTGCTGGGCGCCACCGGACTGACCGCCTACTTCGGCCTGTTCGACATCGGCCGCCCGCAGCCGGGACAGACCGTGCTGGTGTCCGGCGCGGCCGGCGCGGTGGGCAGCGTGGTCGGCCAGCTCGCCAAGCTCGAGGGCTGCCGTGCGGTGGGCATCGCCGGCGGACCGGACAAGTGCCGCACGCTGACCGAGGAGTTCGGCTTCGACGCGGCCGTCGACTACAAGAACGACGACGTACCCGCCGCGCTGCGCAAGCACTGCCCCGACGGCGTGGACGTGTTCTTCGACAACGTCGGCGGCACGATCCTGGACGCCGCGCTGACCCGGCTGGCCCGGGGCGCGCGGGTGATCGTGTGCGGCGCGATCTCCCAGTACAACAACACCGAACCCGCTCCGGGCCCGAGCAACTACCTCTCCCTGCTGGTCAACCGGGCGTCGATGACCGGCATGGTGGTCTTCGACTACGCCGACCGCTACCCGGAGGCGACGGCGGAGCTGGCCGGGTGGCTCGCGGACGGCCGACTCCGCGCACGCGAGGACGTGGTCGAGGGCGACGTCACGGCCTTCCCGGAGACCCTGCTGCGCCTGTTCACCGGGGCGAACACGGGCAAGTTGGTGCTGCGTATCCGCTGAGCGGTCGGTCGTCCCCCGGTGCATCCCCGCTCAGCGGGTCAGGGACGCGAGCAGGGCGAGGACCTGCGGCCAACCCTGCTCTCGGGCGGCGGCGTTGGCGGCCCGGGAGCCGCCATCGTCGAGCACCTCGTTCGTCAACGGGTGGGCAAACCGGGTGCCGGCGGCGAGATAGGGAAAGGTGCCGACGCCGTGCCCGGCACCGGGGAAGATCAGGGCCCGGTGCGGGTGGGGGTTCCCGCGGGCATCGAGGTCCTCGACGATCGACCGGGCCGCGTTCGCCGACGGCCACAGTCGATCGTCGGCGCCGGCGATGGCCAGGACCGGGCCGGCGACGTGGTCGAGGTGGATATGTCCCCCGACGACGGCCTTGCCGTCCTTGGTCCAGGCGGGCTGCCTGTAGTCCGGGAACCCGTCGTTGACCATGTCGGACGGGGCATACACGATCGCGCCGTGCACGACATCGGGGTAGTGCTCGGCGAGCAGCAGGGCGGCCTCGCTGCCGCGCGAGTATCCCTGGGCCAGAATGCGATCGGGATCGACGCCCGGTTGGCCGGCCAGGATGCGCACGGCGGCACGGAAATACTCCAGCGGAATGTTCGCCAGCTTGTCGGGCAGGCCCGGGGCATGGAAGTAGCCGAGCGCCAGGGCCGGGTAGCCGTGTGCGGCGAACAGTGCGCCGTCGGTTGCCGGACCGGGCCCTCCTTCCGAACCGCCGAAGACGACCACGGCCGGGCGTCGGTGGGTACCGGGTGCGGGCAGGAAGAGCGTGCCCACCACCCCGTCGGCGGCGAGGGTGAGATCCCTGGCACTCACGCCGGCTTCCGTCCACTTCCTGGTCAGCGTCCGGGAGACGGGGCGGCGGCCGTTGGCCGCGGCCGTGAGGGTGAGGTCGAAGTCGCTCTTCCCGCGGTATGGCGGGCGGAAGTACGCCTGTTCCGGATCACCCGACCTCGGGTTCATCGACCAGAACAACCCCATGCCGTCCGGCTTCCGGTAGGTACCCGAAAGGGGTGTCGCCGTGTCCAGGTCGAGCACCCCGTGGGAGTCCGCTCGAAACGTGGCGTGGCCGCGCCACGGCTCTCCCTCGACGTCCACCGCACGAAGATCGACGCCGACCCTCTCCCTGGCCGACAGCCCGCCGATCCGGATGTGCACCGCCCGATCCACCAGGGCCGTCGGCGCGTCCACCTCGATCACCGGCCGCCCACCCGGTCCGCGCGCGCACTCCGTGGTCCCCGCGCCCAGCAGCGCGAGCACCACCAGGACGCGCGCCCACCCACACGTACGATTCCGCACGACCCCGCCCCCGTCGCATCCCCGGTCCCGAGCGTCGGACGTGCGCCGACTCGCACCGGTCGTGTTGTGCGTTCGTGTCGCTGTGCCGACGGTAGTCCCGGTGCCCAACCGACCGCAGCGTTTTCTCTCGGAGAGGCCACCGGCAGCGACACGATCACCGATCCCGACGCGAACAAGGTGGTGCGCGATCGGCTGCCCGCACCCCCCGGGCGGCCCGTGGCCGGCCATTCCGCTCTTCGTGGCGATCCCGGGCCGGGTCGGCGTCCGAGGGGCCGTTACCCTACGGGCCCACCGCCTCCGCCGCCACCGGGCGCAGCACCATCAGCGCCGCGTCGTCGGTGAGCCGCCCGCCCACGTGTGCGAGCAGCGCCTGTTGCAGACCGGCCAACAACTCGGCCGCGGACCGGTTCGGGTCCGCGTTCCGGGCGACCCACTCGCGCAGCGGGAAGAACCGGCCGGCGGCGTCCCGCGCCTCGGTGGTGCCGTCGGTGTACAGCAGCAACGACTCGTCGGGGGTCATCCGGAACCGGTACGTCGGCGCCCGTTCCTCGGCCGGCGCCAGTCCGGCCAGGCCCAGCGGCAACTCCGGCGGCACCTGCAACCAGCGCACCCCGGACGGGCCGATCACCGCCGGCGCCTCGTGCCCGTGGTTGGTCGGCTCGACCCGGCCGTCCCCGTCGAACCCGACGATCAGCGCGGTGGCGAACCAGTCCGTGTCCGGCTCGCCCAGCAGTACCTGGTTGCGGCCGAAGCGCTCCAGCCCGGCGCCCATGCGCCGCCCGACCCGCCACAGTTCCGGCTCGGCGTGGGCCGCCTCGTCGAACGTGCCGACCAGCGCCGCGCTCGCGCCCACCGCGGTCAGCCCCTTGCCCTGCACGTCGGCGATGAACGCGCGCGTGCCATACGGCGTGTCCACCACGTCGTAGACGTCGCCGCCGACCTCCGCGTCCCGCTCGGCGGCCAGGTAGCTGCGCTCGACCCGGATCCCGCCCACCACCGGCGGCACCGGCGGCAACAGCGCGCGCTGGACGTGTTCGACCACGTTGCCCAGGCGCGAGACCCGCTCCTGCAATCGGGTCCGGAGCCACACCGTCGTTGCGGCGATCGCCCCGCCGAGCACGACCACCACGAACCCGGCCCAGTCGTGTTCGTAGCCCGCCGGCGCCAGCCACGGGTCCAGGACCAGGAACGTCACCGCGGCCAGGATCGCGTACACCACCGTCGGGCGCACCGGGACCAGCGCGGACGCGGTCATCGGCACCAGGCACAACATCGTGTCCGTCCGGAACTCGTCCGGAGTGCCGAAGTCGACGGCCACGATGGTGAAGTAGAGCAGCGCCGGAAGCAGCGGGATCAACCGCCGCAACGCCCGCCCGCGCTCCACCTCGACCACCGCTTCGCTCATCGGCCGGCCACCGTCCTGCGTCGGCGGGCACCGCGCGGGGTCACCCGAACCGGATCGGTCATCGGTCGATCACCGGGGGCCGACGCCCCTCGAAACCCTTCCCGATCCACCCCGCCCCCAGCTACGCCACACGGTGGACGACGCACCCACGTGCCTTCGACTGTCGACCGAGTGCCGCACACCCGCGTCCGGTGATCCTGCTACACGGCACGCCCGGCAACATGTCGGACAGCCGGCAGGCACTGTCGCCGCCGGCGAAGAGCAACGGCTACTGCGTCGTCGCGCTGAACTGCATCGGCGCGCCTCGCACCTCAACGGGATCCGCAACGCCCTCGCCCCCACTCGCACCACCCACACCGCGCCCTGTCCCTGCCGTCCTCGGCGGCTGACTCAGCTCGGCCCTGCCCTGCTCCCGCGCGCGACGACCACCAGTGCGCGGGTACGACGGGATCGACCCTTGGAGGGCACTGCGCCCGTAGGATGCCGCCATGAATTCGGAGGAAAAGCAGACGGCGCCGCTCGTGGTGGAGGACGTCTTCGAGGGTCAGCCGTTGGATGTGGAAGTCGAGACCTCCGATGCCGACGGCTCCAAGATCGAGCGGCCGTGGAATCCGGAGCAGATCCGCGTCAACACGAGCCAGTTCTCGCTGCGGAACATCCTGGATCAGATCGACGAGGGATCGTTGGAGCTTGCACCGGACTTCCAGCGAGGTCAGGTCTGGCGTGCCCGTCAGAAATCACTCCTTGTGGAGTCGGTCCTGCTGCAGATTCCCCTGCCGGCCTTCTACTTCGCCGAGGATTCCGATGGCGCCTTTCACGTCGTTGACGGACTTCAACGACTCTCCACGTTGCACGACTTTGTACGCGGCGGCGACGCCGGCTTCCTACTCAAGGGTGTCGAGTACCTGTCGGCGGTGGAAGGCCTCCGATTCTCCGATCTGGCGGTGCAATGGCAACGCCGGATGCACAACACGCAGTTGGTCGTCAATGTGATCGATCCGACCACGCCGCCCGATGTCATGTATGACATCTTCAAGCGGATCAACACCGGTGGAACCCCGCTCAATGCACAGGAGATCCGGCATTGCATGAGCAAGCCGCGCAGCCGTGAGATTCTGAAGCGAATGACGCACACGGACGCATTTGCTGCAGCCACCAACGGACTCACCGATCATATCAGGATGAACGACCGCGAGATGGCTTTGCGTTTCGCGGCCTTTTGGTTGTGTGGCCTGGACTCCTATGCAAGGCATCCCGTGATGGAGACCTTTCTGATGACCGCCACTCGGATGCTCGATAATCCAGACGATGTTTCGGACGCGCGGGTCGATCAACTCGAGAGTGCCTTCGAAACGGCGATGCGAAACGCGTACCTGCTGTTTGGCCAATACACCTTTCGGAAGTGGCCGCTCGGTGTCGATGGCCGTAATCCCATCAATAGGGCTCTCTTCGAGACCTGGTCCATTGCTGTTGCCGACTACAAAGCGGATGACCTTCGTAGACGCCGGCAGTACATCGTCGATGCGGCTCGCGCGCGGATGACAGAGGACGTCACCTACCTCGACGCCATCACGTCCTCCACGGCGGACCGGCGCCGGGTGGGGTATCGGTTCGAGGCGGCCGCCGTGGACCTGCGGGCGGGGTTGTGATCGAGTCCCTGGCGATCTCGCACTTCAAGTGTTTCGAACAGGCATCCTTCGTCCTGCGACCGCTGACCGTGCTGACCGGCGTGAACGGTGGTGGTAAGAGCACCGTCCTGCAATCCCTGCTGCTGGCCCGGCAAGCGTCCGGTACGCCGGGAAAGCGCAGCGTGCAATTGAACGGGACCGACGGGCTTGCGTTGGGGGAGGCTCATGAGCTGCTGCATCCGGCCGCTCCGAATCCGGAAATCGCCATTCGGCTGGAGAGCTCGGCAACCGAGCCCGGCCGTTGGGACTACCTTTTCGGCGTACCGGATGAAGAACAAGCCCTGTACTTGACGGTGAAGTCGTGTCCCGAGGGTCCGGTTCCGAGCGTCGGCAACGACGCCGGGGGGTTCACCTATCTTGCCGCCGAACGGCTGGGCCCTCGTGACGTGTTGACCGTCTCCGCTCTCGAACCCGATGTCATCGGCGTCGGCACCCAGGGAGAGTTCACGGCCCAGGTTCTCGCGTTGCGTGAGATGAGGCAGGTGAGCACGAGACTCACCGTGCGAGAGGAACTTCGGCATCCTCGTGCGGGCAGTGCCTTTCCGCGTTTGCAGGCGGAGGCTTGGGCGTCCGAGATTATTCGCCCCATTCGCATCACCGCGCAATGGGCGGCGGGCATCATGGCAAGTACGATCCGATTTCAGGAAGTCGGTCCTTACGGGGCGGAAATCCGCCCGGTCAACACCGGATTCGGGATCTCGTACGCGCTTCCGGTGATTGTCGCCGGTCTGTTGACCCGACCTGGAGACATGCTGCTGGTGGAGAATCCCGAGGCGCACCTGCACCCTGCCGGGCAATCCAAACTGGGCCGACTTCTGGCCCGCATCGCGGGAAGCGGCGTGCAAGTCGTGGTGGAGACCCACAGCGATCACATGGTGAACGGCGCGAGGCTCGCCGTTGCGGAGGACCGCTCGCTCCGCGCCGAGGACATGGTGGTGCACTACTTCGATACAGAGGGGACCACGCCTATCCGGATCAACGACAAGGGCGAACTGGACCACTGGCCAACGGGATTCTTCGACCAAATCGAGAGTGATCTGGGAAGGCTGGCCAATGCGCGCCGACGCCGGCGATGACTCCTATCGTGTAGTGGTCGACGAGGCCGGCCTGGATTGCCGCGGCCTGACCGACGTCCAGTTGGTGCGTTGTGTGGACACGTTCGCCGATTTATTGGAAGAACTGGCGGACGGACGGCAGGTGGCCATCATGGACCTGGCGTACGACGTGCCGTGCTGGGGTTCGATTACCCTCGCGACGCTTCGGTACGCATCCGATGGAATAGTGTCCCGGGATGCCCGGGTGCGGCTGGCCACATTGGTGGACAAGTGCCGCACGATCGAGCCTCGGGACGACGAGATTCCCCAACCTGTCGTCGTGGCAGGCGTCGAACGTGAACCCTCGTGGGGCATGGCGCACGCCCTTGCGCAGGCCGTTGCCGGGCGCGCGATGTCGTGTTTGGTCCTGTCGACCGGGTTCTGGCCATCGGGATGGATCACTGTGGTCCACAGGCACGAGTCAGTGGACCTCCACGTTCTGACCGATGTCGACGAGTTGACCGGATTTCGACGGGGAATCCTCGTACGGGAGTGCGTGCCACCGGATGCGTTCCTTCACTTGGCAGGCAGCGCGTTCGCAGACCTGATCTTCGCCGACGCACTCGACTTCCGTCGCTTCAAGGGCGACTACGCCGAGATCCTGCCCTGGTTGGTGGAACTACTCGGCCTCCTGAACGACCACTTCGGCGACGCGCTGGAGCGACACAAGGGTGACCAGAGCCGCGTCATCGCCGAGTTTGCGGCACGCGGCTTCGACATTTCACCGGAGAGTCCGCAGACGAAGAAGAACGCGAGAGCATGGGAGCAACGAAACGTCGAGTACCAAGGTGTGCTTCACCGCTGTGAATGGCACGGCAAGCGATTGTGGAACGTCGACCGTGTGCATTTTTCCCTTCCGATTCCCGAGTACGGGGGTCGCATCCTCGTGGGCGTCTTCGACGAGCACCTGGACACCTGATTACCACCCGGCGGGACGGAATGCCGTCGGGGTGGGGCAGTTGGGGTTCGACGGTAGGTGGACCCGATCGTGGGAGTGGTTTTCGTGCGTGCTGTCGTCGTAAATCAAGGTGTGGTCGGGCGTGGTCACTCGGCGGTCCCGAGCGGGGCGAGGGGTTGGCGGAGTCCGGCGCGGAGCGGGTGCTCGCCGGCCCCGGCGACCTTGACGCCACGCTGGACGTGGTGGTGAACAACGTCGGCGGGCGCTGTTGACCGGGTTGTTGCGTCATCTCGCCGGCCCACGTGGTGTGCCTGGTCGCGGACGGGCGACCGCACGCCCTCGTGGACTGGCAGCCGGATTGGAGCAGCGTCGGCGAGGCCACCGCGATGTTGCTCGGCCGTCGGGTTCGGGGCGAGGCGGTGCTCACCATGGGCTGAGCCCGGGTGCGCACGGTGGGTCGAGTCGGGTGGGGGATCAGCGGTAACCGGTCTGGTCGGCGGGCAGGTCGCGGTCCTGGACCTCGACCAGATAGCGCCAGGCGTCGGGGCGGCTGCCGTCCGTGTCGGTGAAGCCGTACACGCCGGCGAGTTGCCCGCTGGAGAGGGACTGCCCGTTCCAGCGGGCCACGTCGGGGTCGGCGGCCAGCGCCGCCACGGCTCGGCCCACGTACGCCGGGGACTCGGAGATGCCGAAGTGCGGCTGCACCTTCAGGGCGTCGCGCCAGTTCGCCTCGGTCACCTTGTACGCGTCGAGCATCATCTCCGAGCGCAGCCATCCCGGGGTGAGGGCGACGGCGGTGGCGCCGCGCGGGCCGAGTTCGTGGCCGAGCGCGAAGGCCATCCGCAACACCGCCGACTTGGCCAGGTCGTAGAAGAAGGACACCCGGTAGTTGTCGCGGTTGTACGCGTTGGTGCCGTCGGTCATCTCCACCACCAGGCCGCCGGGCGTGCGCAGCAGCAGCGGCAGGGCGCAATGGCTGGTGATCGCGTGCGTGTCCACGGCCAGGCGCAGGATGCGCAGCCCGTCGTCCAGGTCGTGTTCCCAGAGCGGGGTGTCCCAGGCGAACAACTTCTCGCCGCCCCAGATGTCGTTGACCAGCACGTCGAGGCGACCCCGCTCGGCGTCGATCCGCTCGATCAGCGCCCGGACCTGCGCCGGTTCCAGGTGGTCGGTGGGCACCGCGATACCGTGGCCGCCGGCGGCGGTGACCAGATCGGCGGTGTCCTCGATGGTCTCCGGGCGGTCGTACTCGGAGCGTTGCCCGCGGGTGCTGCGGCCGGTGACGTACACGGTCGCGCCGGCCGCGCCGAGTTCGACCGCGACGCCGCGGCCGGCGCCTCGGGTGGCTCCGGCGACCAGTGCGACCCGGTCGCGGAGGGTGCTCGTGGCCATGCCGACTCCCGGTGCTGCTCGTGGATCGCCGCTCCGTCGCCCGCTGCCCGGGATCGTACGCGGCAAACCCGCCCCGGGGCGGGGGCGGCGCCGGCGCCGAACGCCGGTGGGGCGTCGAGGGCTTCGGGGCGCCGGCCGCCGGGTTCGGGGGATGCTCGGGCGCGATGCATCCTCCGGACTCGGCGGCCCGCACGGGGACCATGAAACAGGGCGCGCCACGCCGGGCGCCCCGAACGGTCACCCGGACGGCGGATTCGGCGCGCCGAGTCCACCCGATCGTGGGCGCGCGCCGCCGACGCCTCACCCCGTATCCCGCCGCCGGGCCCCCTACCCCGCCGCCGGCGCCAGCCCCGATTCCAGGGGGTTGTCCAGCAGGCGGGCGAAGGCCAGTTCGGCGGCGCCGTACAGCGGGGCGTCGTCGCCGAGGGCCGCCGTGCGCAGTTTGAGGTGTTCGCGGGTGACCGACAGGCTGGTGCGGTTGAGCCGACTGCGCACCTGCGCGGCGGTGGCCAGGTACACCTCGCGCAGCGTGCCGCCGAACACCACCATCTGCGGGTTGAGGATGTTGACCAGGTTGGCCACGCCCAGGCCGAGCCAGTCGCCGACCCGGCGCATCCCCTCCTCCGCGTCGTGGTCGCCGCGCGCCGCCGCCTCCGCCAGACCGCCGATCGCGTGCTTCGCGGTGCCCCGGGTGAGCGCGAACTCGCCGATCTCGGCCTCCCAGCACCCGCGCGCCCCGCACCGACACGGCCGGCCGTCCGGATTGACCACCATGTGCCCGACCTCGCCCGCGTACCCGTCGCCGCCGGCCACCGGCCGCCCGGCGGACAGGATGCCGCCGCCGATGCACACGTCGCCGTGCAGGTAGATCACGTCGTCGCAGCCCACCGCCGCGCCCCGGGTGTGCTCGGCCACCACCCCCAGGTCGGCGTCGTTGCCGACCATGACCACCGACCCGATCGCCGCCGAAAGCCGCTCCCCCAGCGGCTCGTTGCGCCAGTCCTGGGTGGGCCCCTCGGGAATCGTGCCGTCCGAGCCGCGCACCATCGCGCACACCGCCACCCCCGCGCCCACGCACGCCCCGTCGTGCGGCGCGCTCAGTCGCATCTGCGCGACGAACCCGCCGAGCGCCTCGGCCACCTCCTTCGGCGAGAACCCGCTGCCCGGGCGCTGGAGTTCGCGGCGGTCCAGGACCACCCCGCCGAGCCCGACCCGGGCCGCGACCAACCGGTCCACGCCGATCGTGAAGGCGTACACGTACACCCGCTGCGACTGGGCCCGGACCACGAGCGAGGGCCGGCCCCGCCCGCCGCCGGAGGTGTCGCGCGGCGCCTCCTCGACGATCAGCCCGGCAGCCGCGAGTTCCGTGGTCAGCGCGCCGATCGTGCTGCGGTTCAGGCCCATGCCGGCGGTCAGCCGGGCCCGGGAGGTGGGGCCGAGCACGTGCACATGGCGCAGCAGCGCCCCCAGGTTCTGCCTGCGGATGTCCTCCTGGGTGGGCGCTGCGCGCATCGGGCTGCGGACCCTGCCTTTCTCATCCGTGGCGTCGATCGAGGGGGAGGGCGGCGTCACCGCAGCCCGGCGGCTTCGGCCCGCCGCCGCGACAGGGCGTCGACCCCGGCGGCGAGGAGCAGCACGACGCCGGTCACAACGTACTTGACGCCGGCGCTGTACCCCATGAGCCCCATGCCGTTGTCGATCACCGCGACCACCGCGCCGCCGAGCACCGCGTCCAACACCCGCCCCTTGCCGCCGAACAGGCTGGTGCCGCCGATCACCGCGGCGCCCACGGCGTACAACAGCACGTTGCTGCCGCCGGTGTTGGAGTCGACCGAGTTGGCCCGCGAGGCGGCGACGATGCCGCCGATCGCGGCCATCGTGGAGCAGATCACGAACGCCGAGATGCGCACCCGGTCCACGTTGATCCCGGCCCGCCGGGCCGCCTCGCGGTTGCCGCCCACCGCGTACAGGCTCAGCCCGTACGGGGTGCGGCGCAGCACGAACGTGCCGACCAGGAGCAGGATCACCAGCACCGGTACCACGATCGGCACGCCCCGCAGCGAGGAGATCACCGTGTTGCGGCTGCGCTCCTGGTTGAGGACGTACACGGCGAGGCCGACCAGCACGGCGAGCATGCCGATCCGCAGGCCGGTGATCGCGATCGGCTCGGCGCTCAGCCCGCGGCGCGCCCGGCTGCGGTTGCGGCGCACGTGCACGACCCCGTATCCGGCGACCGCGGCGGCGGCCAGCAGCCAGCCGACGATCGGGGCGAGGTTGCGGTTGGAGATGGCCAGAATGGTCGAGTCGCGCACCGGCACGTTGGTGCCGCCCTTGACCAGCAGCAGCGACACGCCCTGGAAGGCCAGGAACGCGCCGAGGGTGACCACGAAGGAGGGGATGCCGACCTTGGCCACCAGCACACCCAGGACCAGGCCGATCACCATGCCCACGACCAGCGCGGCGAGTACGGCGGCATACCAGGGCCAGTCGTGTTCGGTGAGCAGCACGGCGAGCACCGCCGCGCACACCCCGCTGGCGAAGCCCGCGGACAGGTCGATCTCACCCAGGACCAGGACGAAGATCAGCCCCATCGCGATCACGGTGACCGCGGCGCCCTGGGTGAACAGGTTGGCGAAGTTGCCCGCGCTGAGGAACTTGGGGCGCATGATGGCGAAGACCGTGCACAGCACGACCAGGCCGAGCACCGCGGGCATCGCGCCGGTGTCGCCGCCGCGCAGCCGGGCGAGGTAGTCCTTGATGTGTGCGACCACCGGCGATTCGGGGGCACCGGTTCCGCTGCCGCCGTCGGCGAGAGGCAGGGCGCTGCTCGTCATCGGTTCACTCCGTTTCGACCGGCACCGGGACCGAATGCCTCGGTCTGTCCCGACGTGATGAGTTCGACGATCTGGGAATGGGTGATCTCACCCGCGTTGACCTGGGCGGCGGTACGGCCCAGGTAGAGCACCGCGATCCGGTCGGCGACCGCGAACACGTCGTTCATGTTGTGCGAGATGAGTACGACGGCCAGGCCGTTGTCGGCGAGCCGGCGGACCAGTTCGAGCACCTGCGCGGTCTGCGACACGCCCAGCGCGGCGGTGGGTTCGTCCAGCACCACGACCTTGCTGTTCCACAGCACCGCCTTGGCGATGGCCACGGTCTGGCGCTGGCCGCCGGAGAGGCTGGAGACGCGCTGGCGGATCGAGGAGACGGTGCGTACGGACAGGCCCGCCAGGGTCTCCTCGGCGATCTGCTCCATGCTGTCCTCGTCGAGCACCCAGCCGCGCCGGCGTTCCCGACCGAGGAACATGTTCTGCACGATGTCGAGGTTGTCGCACAGGGCGAGGTCCTGGTAGACGATCTCGACGCCCAGGTCGGACGCGTCGCGCGGGCTGTGCACGGTGACCGGCGCACCGTCGAAGAAGTATTCGCCGGAGTCGGCGGTGTGGATCCCGCCGATGCACTTGACCAGGGTCGACTTGCCCGCGCCGTTGTCGCCGACGAGCGCGGTCACCTGGCCCTCGTACACGGACAGGTCGACGTCGCGCAGTACGTGGACGGCGCCGAAGCTCTTGTTGACGCCGCGCAGTTCGAGCACGGGATTGGCCGCGGGCGGCGGGGCGGGGGTGGGGGACAGGGCCACGATGCGGGCTCCTCGCTTGGGGGCGGCAGGGGTGGGACGCGCCGACCGGAACCGACCCTCGTGGGTGTCGGTTCCGGCGCGATCGCGGGGCCCGTACGGTCAGTTGACGCCGAACTCGGTGCACTTGGCGGCGTAGGCGCCGGTGCACAGGGTGTCCTTGGTGACGTAGCCGTCGGCGACGACGTCCTTGACGTTCTCCTTGTAGATCGCCAGCGGCTCCAGGAGTACGGACGGCACGTCGCGCTTGCCCTCGGGGTCGCGCACGGTGGCGGGCACGCTGGGCTTTTGGCCCTTGGCCAGCGCCACGGCCAGACCGGAGACCGCGTCGGCCTCCTTCTTGATCGCCTTGTAGACGGTCATGCACTGGTCGCCGACCAGGATGTTCTGCAGCGCGGTGGTCTCCGCGTCCTGACCGGTGACCGGAACCCGACCGTTGAGCTTCTGCTTCTTCAGGATCGAGATCGCCGCGTTGCCCAGGCCGTCGTTCGCGGCCACCACGCCGGAGATGTTCGGCGACTGGGTGAGCATCTGCTCGAACATGTTGGCGCCCTCGGTGTTGTTCCAGTCCGGGACGGCCTGGTCCGGGCCCTTCACGTACTCGCCGGAGTCGAACTTCGGCTTGAGCACCCCGTCGTAGCCCTGCTTGAGCAGCGTCGCGTTGTTGTCCGTGGCCGAGCCGTTGAGCATCGCGATGGTGGGCTTTTGCGCGCCGGCGGCGGACAGGCACTTCTCGATGCCCTGGCCCATCAGCGTGCCGACCTTCACGTTGTCGAAGCTGACGTAGTACTGGGCGCTGCCGCCCAGGGTCAGCCGGTCGTAGTCGATGGTCGCCACACCCTGCGACTTCGCCTTGTCCAGTACGGCCTTTCCGGTGCCACTGTCCAGGTTGACGATGATCAGAACGGTGGCGCCGTTGGTGATCATCTGGTCGGCGAGGGTCTGGAACTGGGACTTGTCACCCTGGGCGTTCTGGATGTCGTAGTCGACGCCGGCGGCCTTGAACGCCTCGGTCAGGTACTTGCGGTCGTTGGTCTCCCAGCGACCCGAGGTCTTGCTGTCCGGGAGGATCACGCCGATCTTCGCCTTCTTGCCGTTGCCGCCGGCGGGACCGGACGCGCCGGTGGCACCGGTGGACCCGGATCCGGAACCGGAGGTGTCCGAGCAGGCGGACAGGGTGCCGGCGGCGACCAGCACACAGGCGGAGACGGACACGAGGAACCTCTTGCGCATGGTGGATCCCTTCGGGCACACGCCGGTGGGGCCGGCGGGGGACGTGATGGCGTCACGGAGTGGTGCGGCGTGCGGAGCTGTGCGCAGGGGTGAGCGGTCGACAGTATGCGGCGACCGCGCCGTAAATGTTGTGGGCGACAACGTAATAGCCACACGGGGTGTTCGCCAGACCTCACATGGGAGGAAATTAAGTTCCGAGCCACAACTTAGGGCGGCAACGGGCGCGTTCGTGGGCCCGGGCCTGGGCATTCGGCCGGGTGAGGCAACTTTTCGCGGCGTCGGCGGCGAGGCCGTGCGGGCGCGGCGATGTGGTGTGGGGCGGACCCGGGGCCGGCAGGACCGGTTGGTCGGTGGAGTCGGGGCCGCGGGGATCGCCCGGTCGGGCCGGGACTACCGTGCCCCGAGCGGTGGCGGCAGATGCCGAAGTGCCCGGCGCAGGGGGAGCGGGCGGGGACGGCGTCGTGCGAAGGACGACGCCGTCACGCCGAAAGGGGCCGCGACGAACTACCCGACCGGGATCGGCACGGGCCCGACGGTCGGCGTACGCAGGACGAACCGGCGGGTGTGCGGGGATCGTGCGGCGAACCGGCGACCGACGCGCGGGCCCGTCGCCTCGGCGGCCACCCGTCGCGGCGCCCCGCCCGGGTCCCGATCCGCGGAAGCGCGCCGCGACCACAACCGCCGAAGCCGACCGCGCACCGCCGCGCGGCGTGCGCGGGCTCGGGCCGGCGGCGCCGTGCGGTCGTCGTCCCGCCCGGCGGGGTCGAATCGGGCCGAGCGCCAGGGGTCGTCGGGCGCCCGCACCGGCACCTTGCGCTGCGCCTGGACCTGGATCTCCACGTAGGCGTCGTTCGCGGTTCCGTGCAGGGCTTCGTCATAGGCGGACATGGCGGCGCGAATGGCCGCGCCGCCGGTGCCCCTGCGGCGCACGCGGGCGGCGAGCCACAGACACACGCCCACCGCGGCGGCAAGGCTGCCGGCGACCATCGCGAATCCCACGAGCCCACCCATGCCACCGACCCTACGCCCGTACCGGGGACCGGGGTTCGGGTCGCCTTGAAATCGCGCGGAAAAGTTTGTGCGCGGGGTGTCGAGAGCCCGGGTTCGGCTCCGACTTCCCGGTGACGACAACGCAACGACCGCCCGAGGAGATCGCCATGACCGCCCAGACCGTCACCAGCCCCGCCGCCCACGACCGTTCGACCCCGATCCCGGCCTCGACCTCTGCCTCGACCTTCGTCTCGACCCGGCCGGTGTGGCTGGTCAGTGTGGCCGCAGGGGCGGTCGCGGCGGTCGCCACCGAGGTGTACGGGCTGGTCGCGCGCGGGCTCGGTACGCCGATGCGGGCCGGGAACGTCGGCGCGGCGACGGCGGAGCCGATCACCGTGGGGATGTTCGCCATGGGCGTGGCGGTGGCCATGAGCGTCGGCACGCTGCTCGCCGTGCTGATCGCGCGCCGGGCGGCCCGTCCGGCGCGGACGTACCTGCGCACCACCGTCGCCCTGACCGCGCTGTCCATGATCAGCCCGATCCTGGCCGGCGACACCGTGATCCCGACCAAGCTCGTGTTGTGCGGCGCCCACCTGGTGGCCGCGGCCGTGGTCGTCCCGACCGTCACCCGCCGCCTGGCGGACGCCGACCGCACCCCCCGAGCCTGAACCCGGTGGGCGCGGCGGCACCCGGCGCGGCCGTCAGTCCTCGAAGGAGGCGAGATACGTGGCGGCCATGTCCTTGTCGCCGTGGCCCTGTTCGGAGGCGCGGTGCAGGCGTTCGGCGCCGGCCGCGACGACGTCCACGCGGACGCCCGCGCGCTTCGCGGCCTGCACGACCAGCCGGGCGTCCTTCTCCGCGTTGTCCACGGTGAAGGACGGGGTGTACTCGTCGGCGAGGATGGCGGCGCCCTTCAGGTGGAAGTACGCGTTGTCCAGCGGACCGCCGGTGATCGCGTCGAAGACCAGCTTCGGGTCCACGTCCAGGCCCTTGGCCAGGGCCAGCGTCTCGCCCACGCCGTGGGTCAGCGCCAGGACCCAGGTGTTCAGGACGAGCTTGAGCCGGCTCGCGGCGCCCGAGGTGCCGTCCTCGCCCACCCACATGGTGCGCTGCCCGATCGTGTCGAACAGCGGCTGCACCCGGTCCCGAATCCCCGGCTCGCCCGCCGCGAGGATCACCAGCTTCCCCTGCTCGGCCGGTCCCCGGGTGCCCTGGACCGGGGCGTCCACCAGGAACAGGCCCCGGGCGCGGGCGAATTCGGCCAGCTCGTCGAACGCATCCACGCCGACCGTGCTGACCTGCACCCACGTCGTGCCCTTGCGCAGCCCCGGGACCGCCGCGCGCATCGCGTCGAGCACACGCGGGCCGTCGTTGAGCGCGGTGAGCACGAAGTCGGCGCCGGTGACCGCGTCGGCCGGGGTCTCGGCCGCGATCACCCCGTCGGCCACCAGCGCCGCCGCCTTCTCCGGACTGCGATTCCAGGCCCGGACGGCGAAGCCGGCGCGCGCGAGGTTGCGGGCGAGGGCGGCACCGATGATGCCGGTGCCCAGTACGGCGACGGTCGGACGGGTGTTCGTCATGAGTGCACTCCGCATGGGGTGGTTCGAAAATCTTCGTACCCAGGTACCGTAGACACCGACGGCACACGCCGGCAACCGGGATCGGATCGAGGAGTGGGATTCGGGATGCCTGTTCAGATGCCCCACCCGTCACTCGACGAGGTGGCGCTGAGCGCGGTCTTCGCCGCGTTGTCCGACGACCACCGGCGCGGCGTGGTGGTCACACTGGCCGCCGACCCGGATCGCGAACTGCCGTGCACGGCGCTGTCCGTACCCGGCTCGAAGTCCACCCGCTCGTATCACTGGAAGGTGCTTCGGGAAGCCGGCCTGATCGTCCAGCGCAACACCGGCACGGGCATGACGCTGCGTCTGCGCGCGGAAGAGTTCGACGCCCGCTTCCCGGGCCTTTTGACCAACCTCCTGCACCTCGAAGGCCGCACGCCCGCCGGCTCCGCGCCCGAGGACCCCGCGCCCGCCGGCTCCGCGGCCGAGGACCCCGCGCCTGCCGGCTCCGCCGAGCCACGCCCCCGGCCCTGATTCACGGCCGAGCCGCGGCCTCCGCGCCCCCGGCCCCTCGACACCGCCCCACCCGAGCCCACACGCCCGCACCACGCCGCCGGTTCGCCCGCCCGCTCCGTCGCCTTGATGCCCCACGCCCGCCCACTTCGTGCCCGGCCCCGCGTCCCGCGCCCTGTTCCGTCACGCCTCCGCGCCGGTGCGCCCACCCGCTCCGCATTCGCTCCCGCGCCCCGCGCCCGCCCGCTTCGCGCTCGCCTCTGCGCTGCGCGCCCTTCCGCTTTGTGTTGGGCCCCGTGACTCGCGCCCTGTTCCGTTGGCGTGTGGGTCCTCGGTATGGTCCGAATATGGGTGAATCGAGTGGTGTGGTCGGCGTGGTCGAGGTCGACGGGGTGCGGCTGGTCCACGAGCACTGGGGGGATCCCTCCGCTCCGCCGGTCGTGTTGTTGCACGCGCTCGGGGAGGACGCCGGGGACTGGGATCGCATAGCGCGCCGGCTGGCCGACACCTGGCGGGTGTACGTCGTGGAACTGCGCGGACACGGGCGCAGCGACTGGCCCGGCAGCTACTCGCTCGAACTCATGCGGGACGATCTCCTCGGCCTCCTGGATGCGCTGGACCTGGCCCGGGTGGACCTGATCGGGCATTCGATGGGCGGCATCGTGGCCTACCTCTTCGCCCAGGAACACCCGCACCGAGTAAGGCGATTGGTCCTGGAGGACGTCTCCGTACCGGTCCCGCGCGAGGCGGTCGCGCCGGTGCGGCCGGAGGGCGAACTCGGCTTCGACTGGGACATGGTGATCGCCATCCGCAAGCAGATCGACAGCCCCGACCCCGTCTGGTGGGACCGCCTCGGCCTGATCACCGCCCCCACCCTCGTCGTCGGCGGCGGATCGGGCAGCCACATCCCGCAGGAGCGCATCGCCGAATGGAGCCGCCGCCTCCCCGACGTGCGCGTCGTCACCATCCCGGTCGGCCACCTGGTGCACGCCGTCGAGCCGCACGCGTTCACCGAGGTGGTCCGGTCCTTCCTCACCGCCCCGGACGCCCGCCGCCCGGCGCCCTGAGCCCCGGAACGCGGGCCCGCGCTATGCCCACCGCAGCGGTTCGTCGGTCTCCAACACCGTCTTGAGGTTGGACAGGATCATCGGCCACCCCTCACGAATGCTCGCCAACATCTCCGACCCGGGCGCGAACCCGTCGTGCAGGACGCGCAGCGCGACCGCCTCGCCGACCGGCACCAGATCGAACGCGACCTTGGACACCGGCTCCAACCGACGCTCGGCCAACTGCTCCGCACTCCACCCGAACATCTCGGCGATCTCGGGCTCGTAGTTGTGCCAGGTGTACGCCAGCCGACGTGGCGGCTCGGCCGCGAGGACGACCTGACCGGCGTCTCGCGGGGCCATCCGGGGTGACATCGACCAGCGCACGGTCGAGCCGACGGCCCAGTCCGACTCCGGCCCGGAGCCGTCGAACCAGCGCTCGATCTCGGTCCGTTCGGTGAGTGCGCGCCACAACGCCTCGGGGGTGGCGCGGATGTAGATGACGTAGCTGAACTGCGTGTCGGACACGGAGCCTTCTCCCAGATGGGGCGGCATCGGTCGCGGACGTGACCGGATGCCCGGGGGATCGCCTGCGTTCCACTATCCGCCGGCGCCCCCCGCGACACCGGCACCCTGCTCCCGCGCCACGCCGAAGCACTCCGCCGAACCACCCGCAAGTGGTCCGATCGGCCGATCCGACCGCGCGGGGGACCGGTGCGCCGCAGGATGGAGGCGAGCGCGGTCACCGACTGCGACCGACGGGTGATGCGCCGCGGCGGAGCAGCGTCCAGTCTTCGGGGTATGCCCGCATTCTCACTGATTCGCAAACTGCTGCCACCGGCGCTCGCGCTGGTGTTGCCGATCGCGTCGGCCCTGCCCGCCGCCGCCTCGCCCCCGCCCGCGCGGACCGTGCTCGCCGCCGATCCCGTGCCGGGCGGAGCGCGCATCTCGTTGCCGCACCCGACCGGGCCCTACGGGGTCGGCCGGCAATCCCTGCACCTCGTCGACTCGAGTCGGACCGATCCGTGGGTGCCCGAGGCGGGCGCGCGTGAACTGATGGTCGGGATGTACTACCCCGCCCGCCGCGGGACCGGCACACCCGCGCGGTACGCCACGGTCGACGAGGCGCGGCTGATGTTGGCCGACATCGGGATGGGGGACGTGTTCCCCGCGGAGGTGTTGAGCACGACCGCCACCGACGTGCGGGCCGACGCCCGTCCCGCGCCCGGCCGGTATCCGCTGGTGGTGCTCTCCCCGGGATTCGGCTATTCCGTGTTCACCCTCACCGGCCTCGCCGAGGATCTGGCGAGTCGGGGTTACGTGGTGGCCGCGATCGACCACGCGTACGAGTCGGTGGGTACCGCGTTCCCCGGCGGCCGGATGCTTACCTGCGTGGCCTGTACGAAGGTGCGCAGCGAGGAGGACCTGGTCGCGGCCACCTCCGGTCGGGGGCGGGACATGTCGTTCGTGGTGGATCGCCTCACGGGGGCCGACCCGGCCTGGCGGTACGCCGACCTCATCGACCGGCACCGGATCGGCGCGGCCGGCCATTCGATCGGCGGCGCGGGCGCGGCGGCGGCGATGGCCGGCGACACCCGGATTCGGGCGGGGGCGAACATGGACGGCGCCTTCCACTCCGCCGTGCCCGAAACCGGCCTGGGCAACCGGCCGTTCCTGCTCTTCGGCACCGACGACGAGATCCATCGGCCGGGCGGCGACGACCCGAGCTGGGACCGGGCGTGGACCCGACTGGACGGCTGGAAGCGGTGGTTGACCGTGGCGAACGCCACCCACTTCAGCTTCAGCGACTTCCCGGTCCTCCTGGACCGACTCGGCCTGCCCGGCGGCGGATCGGCGACCACCCTGCCGGGGGCGCGGGGGCTGGACCTGACCCGTGCCTACCTCGGTGCCTTCGTCGACCGGCACCTGCGGCACCTGCCGCGACCGCTGCTCGACCGCCCGACGCCGGGGAACCCGGAGGTCCGGTTCAACAACCCCTGACCGGCGACCCGGCGGTCGACCCGCGACCCGCGATCCGTGAACGAGGAGGGCCCGGCGGCGTCGCGTGGTCGCCGCCGGGCTCGGGAGGCATCGACCGAAAGGGGGTCGATCGATGCCTGGCACGGGTTCTTCCTCGGATGGGATCCGGACGGATCCCTACGGGGTTCAGCCGGTGAAGCCCTTGAAGAGGTTGGTGAATTCGTAGGGCGACTGGCTGATGCTGCTGCACGTCGCGGAGACCCCGCCGCCCGGGCAGGAGCCGTTGTCGCGACCCACCGACCAGAACGCCAGTCGGGCGATGTGGTTGGTGTTGGCCCAGGAGACCAGCTTGGTCGCGTCCGACTGCACGAAGATCTTGCCGTTGAAGTTGCGGCCGATCATCGGGGTGACCGCGAGCATGCCCCGCAGTTCGGCGTCGGACTTGGCGGGCCAGATCTCCTTCATCTGACGCAGCGTCGATTCCGCGGCGGCGATCACCGCGTCGCCCCACACCGGGCGCGACGTGCCGAACTCCATCGCCATCGGGTTGACGATGTCGACCCGAACCCCGTTGTCCCGCGCGTTCTTCAGCAGGTCCACGCCCAGTGCCGGGGTCAGCCCGTAGTCGTCGCCCTGGACCATCAGCGTGAAGCTCACCGTGGTGGCCGGCCGATCCCGCTGCACCTTCGCCAGCGCCTTGTTCATCGTGTCGAGCGGGATGGACGCCTCGATGTCGATGTCGAGGTGCTTGGCGCCGAGCGTGTCGATCACCTTGGTGTACGCGGCGGCGAGCGCGTCGGCGCTGCCGCAGGACGCCTCCAGGTAGGGGCCGGCCGCGCCGCCGAAGGCGACCACGATGTCACCGCCCTGGGCCCGAAGCGCCGCGATCTGATTGACGATGCGCGGCTCGTCGAGGGCGATCGTGCCGCCCCACTTGGGGTCGCAGCCACTGTTGCTGCCCAGGACGAACGCGAGTGTGAACAGCTTCTGGCCGGTGGCCGCCGCCACGTCGGTCAGGGTGGGGGTGGGTGCGGTGATGTCGATGTACGGGACGCTGCGCACGGAGCCCGCGGGCGGATTGCCGCCGCCCGTCGTGGTGGTGGCGCTCAGCTCGGGGGTGAACGGGGACACGTTGCCCGACGCGTCCTTCGCCCGGACCTTGATCCGGTACGCGGTGTCCGGGGTCAGCCCGGTCAGCGTCGTGCCGGGATCGGCGGTGCCGGCGCGGGCGACGCCGTCGACGTACACGTCGTAGCCGGCGACTCGGTCGTTGTCGGTGGACGCGGTCCAGGCCAGGGTCAGTGACGTGGAACCGGCCGCGGACACCCGCAGGTTCGTCGGGGTGCTCGGCGGGGTGGTGTCCGGCGTGGCCGGTCCGGTGCACGGGTTGCCGTTGAGCTTGCAGCCGGCGGGAGCTCCGGGCCCGGCGCCGAGGAAGCCGAACGTGGTCGAGGCGCCCGGCGCGAGGGTGCCGTTGTACTCGCGGTTGGTGAACACGTAGTGGCCGCCGCTGCCGGAACCGCTCTGCAGCGCGTCCCAGTAGGAGCCGACCGTGGTGCCGGCGGGCAGGTCGAACTCGACCTTCCAACCGGTGAGCGTGGCGGTGCCCTGGTTGCGGACGGTGTACTGCCCGGTGAAGCCGGAGCCCCAGTCGGACGCCTTGGCGAAGGTCGCCTCGGGGGAGGCGGCGTGCGCGGCGCCGGCGGGCAGGACCACCAACGCGATGGGGGCGAGAACGGTGACGGCGACGGCGCGGGCGAGTGCGCGCAGCCGCCGCCCGGCCGGTCCGGTGCCTGTGGAACGTGCTCCGGGAGAAAGGGAGTTGCCGGGCCGAGGGGCGCCGGCCCGAAGGTCGCGGCGCGGGGAGGGGGACGGGGCGGGGAACTCAGGGTTCATCGAGCCGGCTCCTGGACACGTCTGGGACACGAGTCGGGGGACGAGGACGGTACGCGATCCGCCGTGCGTGCGCCGCCGGTTGGCGCACTCCACCGCTCGCGGCCGGGCGGTGTGCCGGATCGTACTGCGCTTCGAGATGTGTCTGGTGCAATGGTCTATACCAACCCGGGTCTCGTCCATAGGGTCTCGGGCACTTTTTCGGCGGGCCCGGCAAGTATTGGCAAGGCCGCCGCGGATCGCGGAAAATTTTTCCTCGGCACAATGACGACACATCTGACGCAGCGTCAGAAACAAGGTCGCGCAGGCCATCCCGACTTTTCGCGGGCTTTTGCAACGCCTCGGTTGGGGAGTAATGAACCCTGATCGGCACGATCGAATCGGAAAGACCCGCTCCGCGCTCTTGCGCGACCGGACGAGCACGACGAATCTGTGTAGCGCCGCAGTCATTGGTCTATACCTGTCCCGTCGGACCGCAGGCGGCGGCACCCGTACGCCGGAATACCGGGATCCGTCGCGGCCACCTCGGATCCCCGTCCCACCCGCGCCGACCGTCCCACCAGTGCCGACAGGTTCCAACCGCGCCGACCGTCCCACCCGCGTTCGAGGGCTCCCGTATGACGTCCATGCGGTCTTCGTGCGTCCCCCGCAAACGGCAACTCCCTTACCCGGAGGGCTTCATGAAGTCTCCCCGCAGGGTCGCGGCATTCGCCGCGGCCTGCTGCCTGGCACCCTTGACGATCGCCGCGCTGGCCACCGGAACCGCACAGGCGCACGGCACGCTCAGCAACCCGCTCAGCCGTACCGGCACGTGTCGCGCCGAGAACCCGGAGAACCCGACGTCCGCCGCGTGCAAGGCCGCGGTGGCGATCGGCGGCACACAGCCGGTGTACGACTGGAACGAGGTCAACCTCGCGGACGTCGCCGGTCGGCACCACCAGCTGATCCCCGACGGCAAGCTGTGCAGCGCCGGACGGGACAAGTACAAGGGATTCGACCAGGCACGCGCCGACTGGCCCGCGACCGCGGTCTCCCCCGGCAGCACCTTCAACTTCCTGTTCCGGGCCACCTCGCCGCACCGCGGCACGTTCCAGTTCTTCGTGACCCGCGACGGCTACGACCCCACCGTGCCGCTGCGTTGGTCCGACCTGGAGGCCACGCCGTTCTTGACCCAGACCGATCCGCCCCTGGACAACGGCTCGTTCGTGATGAACGGCCGGATGCCGCAAAACAAGTCCGGGCGCCACTTGGTCTACGTGATCTACCAACGCTCCGACAGCCCCGAGGCGTTCTACTCCTGCTCCGACGTGGTCTTCGGCGCCGCCGCCGCACCGGCCGCCGCCGAGCGGGTGACGGCGGCGACCGCGCCGCTCGCACACGAGACCGGCGCGCCGTACATCGAACCCGCCGGGCGCATCCACGAGGCCCCGGTCGCCGCCGCCGTGCCGGACCGAGGTCCGACGGGCGTGCCGCACCCGGCCACGGTCGGCGCGGCCGGCGCGGGTGCGTTGATCATCGTCGCCGGCGGCGCCGTCGTGCTGACCAACCGGCGCCGGGAGGCCCGCGCTCGGCGCTGAACGCGCGCCCGGCGCCCCACAGATGCCACCTCCGGTCCGGACGAAGTCGTCGGGCCCGACCAACCCGACGACCGCCGCCGGGCCGGAGGTGGGCCAAACCGCGCCGCCCCCCACGTCCCCCGGGGGCCGGCACCCCTCCTCGCACCGGCCCGGTCCCGGGGCCGGCCCCTCCGCACCACCCGACCCTCCCCCCGATCCGCCGGCGCGGCCGTCCCTTCCGCGCCGGCCCGTAACGCCCCGAGCGCGCGGCCCGTCCCGAGCGGGCCGACCCGTCCCGACCGCGCGACGCCCGACCGACCACCCGCCTCGACCGATCAGTCCCCCCGCGGCTCCACCCCTCCGCGCCGACCCCGCACCCACCGTCCCGCCCCGCAGTGCTCCGCACGTCCCTTTCTCGTCCTCAGAAAGCGGGAGTACCCATGCGACGACCAAGTCCGCTCCGCACCCTGGCGACCGTGGTGGCCACCGCCGCCGCGTCGCTGGGCCTCGTGCTGACCTCGGGCGGCGCCGCGAATGCCGCCGCGGAAACCACGTCGACCACCGCACAGGCGACCGCGGCGGCGCCCGCCACGGCCGGACAGGCAAACGCACAGGCCGCCACACCGCTGCCCACCCGCGTGTTCGCGCCGTACTTCGAGGCGTGGACGGGGGAGAACCCGGCGACGCTGGCCGCCCAGTCCGGCGCGAAGTACCTGACCATGGCCTTCATCCAGACCCCGAGCAAGGGCTCGTGTACGCCGTACTGGAACGGCGACACCGGAATGCCCATCGCCCAGTCCACGTTCGGCGCGGACATCGCCAGGATCCGCGCGGCCGGCGGCGACGTGATCCCGTCGTTCGGCGGCTACACCGCGGACAACACCGGCACCGAGATCGCCGACAGCTGCACCAACGTCAACTCCATCGCGACGGCGATGGAGAACGTGATCTCCACCTACGACATCAGCCGCATCTGCCTCGACATCGAGGACAACTCGCTGACCAACACGGCCGGCATCGACCGCCGCAACAAGGCGCTCAAGCAGGTCCAGGCGTGGGCGGCGAGCAACAACCGCTCGCTGCAGGTCCAGTACACCCTGCCGACCACGACCTCGGGCCTGGCCGACAGCGGCCTCGCGGTGCTGCGCAACGCGGTGAGCAACGGCACGAAGGTCGACGTCGTCAACATCATGACGTTCGACTACTACGACAACCAGCCGCACCAGATGGCCAACGACGCGAAGAGCGCCGCGACCGGCCTGAAGAACCAACTCGCCCAGCTGTACCCGAACAAGACCCAGGCCGAACTGTGGGCCATGGTCGGCGTCACCGTGATGCCCGGCGTGGACGACTTCGGCCCCGCCGAGACGTTCACCACCGCCGACGCGGTCACCGTCGTCGACTGGGCCAAGACGCAGGGCATCAGCACCCTGTCGATGTGGGCCCTCCAGCGCGACAACGGCTCGTGCCCGGGGGGCACGGCGCAGGACAACTGCTCCGGAATCCCGCAGGAGCAATGGCAGTTCACCCACACCTTCGCGCCGTTCACCGGCGGCGGACCGGTCACCAACGACTTCGCGCTCACCCTGAATCCGACCACCGGCTCGGTCGCGCTCGGCGGTACCACCTCGTCGACGATCAGCACCGCCGTCACCCAGGGCAGCGCGCAGAACGTCGCGCTCACCGTGACCGGCGCCCCCAGCGGGGTGAGCGCGTCCATCACGCCCGGTACGGTCACCGCGGGCGGATCCGCGACGCTGAACGTCAGCGCCTCCGCGACGGCGACCCCCGGCACCTACCCGCTCACCGTCACCGGGGTCGGCGCCTCCGCCACGCACAGCGCGACCTACTCGCTGAAGATCACCTCCGGGCCGGTCACCAACGACTTCACGCTGTCCGCCGGTCCCGCGTCGGGCAGTGTCACGCAGGGCGGCGGTACCTCGTCGACACTCACCACCGGGATCGCCGCCGGCGCGGCCGAAACCATCGCACTGACCGTGTCCGGCACCGGCAACGGCCTCACCGCCACGGTCACCCCGACCTCGGTCACCACGGGCGGATCCGCGACGCTGAACATCTCCACCACCGCGGCCCTTTCCCCCGGCACCTATCCGATCACCGTCACCGGCACCAGCCCGTCGGCCACGCACAGCACGGTGTACACACTCACCGTCAACGGCTCCTCCGGCGGCCTGCTCAACGCCGACCTGGAAAGCGGCTCGCTGGCTCCGTGGACCTGCCAGCCCGGCGGAGCGGTGGTCGCCACGCCCACGCACGGCGGCACGCACGCCCTGGAGGTGGCGGCCGGCGCGGCACAGACCGGGGAATGCCGGCAGACCCTGCAACTCGCCCCCAACTCGACCCACACCCTCACCGCTTGGGTTCGCGGCAACTACGCCTACCTGGGCGTGAGCGGGGGCGCGACGGCCAGCACCTGGTCCTCGCCCGGGACCACGTGGGCCAAGCTGACCGTGCCGTTCACGGTCGGCGCGTCCGGCAGCGTGACGGTCTACCTGCACGGCTGGTACGGGCAGGGCTCGGTCTACGGCGACGACTTCGCGATCAGCTGAGGCCATGGTGCCGGGACCGGTCCCGTGCCTCCCGCCGGACGCACGGGACCACCCCGACACCGCCGCGATCGCCCCCCGAAGCCCGGACGCCGGCTCGCGACCCCACCGCGAGCCGGCGCCCGGTTGCCCCATGCCGGACGCGAATCCCCCGCCGCGCCTGCCGACAGTGCTGCCGGCGCCGCCCGGCCCCGCCTGCCGCCCGCGCCGTCCGGTGCGCCCGAGCCGGCGGGGACGGCTCAGCGCCTTGCCGGGCCCGCCGGCCGCGCCGCGTCGCCTGCTTCGCCGGCTCGACATGTCGCGGCGCCGGCGCTACGACCACACCGCGATCCACACCACCGCCCCCGGCAACCGCTACTGGGGTACCGGCGGGGTGAACGTGAGCTGCATCGTGGCCATGGTGTGCGGGACGGTCACCCGGTCTGCCGACCGTCCATTCACCGCTGATCGACGGATGGGTGAGCGCCCGGACGATCGGCGCCGACCCGGGTCGGTTCCTGCCGATCGTGGTCTCCGGCGCGGTGTACTTCCCGCTCGCCCGGGTGCGGGTGCGGGCGGGCCGAGCGAACTCGGCGGCGGCGCCGGTCGGGCGGGGTGCGAACCCCGTCGGCCGGCCGTTGCGGCAGGTGGCACACGGTTTGGTTTGCCAGTTCGTGCCGTTGCCGCGCGATCCGCCCGGCAGTCGGCGCGGAACGGCCTAACCTGAACCGCTGATCGAGCGCCGGCCGCATCGTCCGAGAACCGCCAGGGGGCCGACATGGCACGCAACACCCACCCGCGACCAACCCGCCGCACCGGCGCCGGGAGGCGCCGATGACCGCGTCCACCCAGCTCCGCCCGGCGGTTCCGCTGCACCGCCTCGAGGTGCCCGCGCCGAGCGTCCTGCCGTTCGCCGTCGGCTCGTTCGACAGCATCGGCCCGCTGTCCCGGGCCGATTTCCCACACCGGCACACCTTCTACGAGATCGCCATCGTCACCGGCGGGCGCGGTACCCACGTATTGGATCTGGTGCCCCGGTCGGTGTCTCCGCCGCAGTTGTTCTTCATCGCCCCCGGCCAGGTGCACTTCTGGCATCGCATGCAGGATCTCACGGGCTGGGTCGTGCTGTTCAACGACGACTTCCTGTTCGCGCACCCCGAGGACCGGGACACCGTCCGCGACCTGTCCGGTTGTGCGCGGCTGCGGCCCACGCCGGAGGCGGCACCCGGACTACTGGGCGTGGTGGCCGAGTTGCGTCGCGAATACGCCGAACAGGGTGTGGGATTCATCCCGGTGCTCCAGGCGTATCTGCATGTGCTGATCCTGCGTGCGGCCCGACTGGCGGTGTGGGACGGCCCCGACTCCCGGCAGGACGCGAGGCGTTCGGATCCGGGACAACCCGATCCGGGGCCGACCGCGGCGCTCGCCCAGCGCTTCGCCCGGCTCCTGGACGGCCCGCCGGATCCGGATCCGGTCGAGCGTACGGTCGGTGCCTACGCCGACCGCCTCGGCGTCTCGGTGGGCCATCTCAACCACGCGGTGAAGACCGCCACCGGGCGCACCCCCGGCCGGATCATTCGCCAGGCGCAGGTGGTGGAGGCCAAACGGCTGCTCGCCGGCAGTGACCTGACAGTGCGTCAGGTCGCGGACAGGGTGGGTTTCGCGGACCCCGCGTACTTCTGCCGGTTCTTTCGTCGCGAGACCGGGAGCACCCCGGGGGAGTATCGCCGCGAGATCAACGCGAAGCACCACGAGAGCCGTGCTTTGTCCATCGACGCCCGCGACCGGCGAGCATAGGTTCAGACCAATCGCGAGCGGGCGGATCGATTCGTCGACGCTGCCCGCCCGTCCCCTCGCCGAGGAGGTCGCCATGGACCCCGAGATCACCGATCAGGACGAGCCCGCCGGGCGCGGCATCACCCGCAAGAATCTGCTCAAGGCGGCGCTGATCGCCGCTCCGCTGCCGCTGCTGATCGGCGGCGTGCCCGCGCTGGCCCGGGCGCAGCGCAGCAGCGGCGGCCCGTTGGCCCCGACGCCGTTCTGCCACGACGGCGACGCGCCCACCATCGACCAGACTGAAGGGCCGTACTTCAAGCCCAACTCCCCGGAGCGGTCGGTGCTCACCGGAGCCGGAACGCCACTGGTGGTGTCCGGCTACGTGTTCAACCGCGCGTGTCAGCCACTGGCCAACGTGCTGCTGGACTTCTGGCAGGCGGACACCAACGGCGAGTACGACAACGTCGGATACACCTTCCGCGGCCACCAGTTCACCAACGCGCAGGGTGCGTACAAGCTGACCACGGTGGTACCGGGCCTGTACCCGGGCCGCACTCGGCACCTGCACATGAAGGTCCAGGCGCCCAACCGCGGGATCCTGACCACGCAGACCTACTTCCCGGGTGAGCCGCGCAACAACACCGACACGATCTTCGACGCGCGGCTGTTGATGAACGTACGCAACGGCAACCCCGGCAAGGAGGCGACCTTCGACTTCGTCCTCAACATCGCCGGAGTCCCGCCGACGAGCCAGCCGCCGACCAGCCAGCCGCCCACGAGCGAGCCGCCGACCAACCCGCCCGGCGGTACCTGGCGGGCGGGCACCAACTACGCCGCCGGTGCCACGGTGTCCTATGGCGGCCAGAACTACCGCTGCCTCCAGGGGCATACGGCAATTTCGGGATGGGAGCCGCCGAACGTGCCGGCTCTGTGGCAGCGGATCTGATCGACATCGCCGGGGGAGGCGAGTCGATCACGGGCCCCGGCGGTGCCACCCGCCGGGGCCCGGTGTTCGTGGGCGCCGTCGTCGGGCACGACCGCGCGATTCGTGGGGCCCGCGTGGTCGGTGGGAACGGCCGGGCCGGTTGGCCCGGTCGGGCCGGTTCGATCGGGGTGGACTCCTTGGGGCGTGCGCGACCGTTCAGCCCGCGATGGTGAGTTGCATCAGGGCCTTGGCGGTGTGCATGCGGTTTTCCGACTGGTCGAACACCCGACCGCGCGGGCCCTCGAAGACCTCGTCCGCCATCTCGCGGAGGTCGGGACGGGCCCGCGCGGTCTCGGTCTCCAGGTCGTGGAAGGCGGGCAGGCAGCGCAGGTGGACGGTGTCGGCGCGGCCGGTGCGGGCCATCAGCTCGGGTGTGACCTTCAGGTCGCGCAGCAGCTCGATACGACGGTCGGTCTCCTCCTCGCCCATGGACACCCATACGTCGCCCAACATCGCGGCCGAGCCGGCCGGCGCCTCCGCCGGCGCCGCGGTGACGGTGATCGCGGCCCGCGACGACCCGGCCCCGGCGAGCAGTTCGGCGATCGACGCGGGATCCGGATGCAGCGGCTCCGGGGCCAGGACACGCAGGTCGAGCCCGAGCTCGACGGCGGCGACGGCCAGGGTCCGGGCCACGTTGTTGCGGCCGTCGCCGACGTATGTGACGGGTAGGTCTCCGGATGCGCACCGGACCGCGTCGCCGCGACGACGAACGAGACCCGGGTACGGCACGAGGGCTTGAGAAGGATCAACGCGATATCGCGCCCCGCCGGTACCGGCACCCGCTCCCTGCACGATCGAGGCCGAGAACAGCGGCCCATTCTTCTCTTCGGGACACGCCACTCGGAGCGTGGCGCGAAATCCCGGTGGAGGCGCCGTGCTCGGAACTGGTAGCTTCGCTCCCGTGTGCAACCCCGAGTCGGACAGACGACGGCCGCCGGTGAGCCGGTGGCCGATCCCCTGTCGCTGAGCTGAAGCCGCGTGGCCGCAATGGCCGCGGGCGTCCTCGGACATGGCCGCCACCGGAGTCGCCGGTGTCGAGCCGTGAGTTAATCCATCGGACGTCCATGGGGTTTCGTCATGCCATTCGCCGTATATGTGCTCGGGCTCGCGGTTTTTGCCCAGGGCACCTCGGAGTTCATGCTCTCCGGCCTGCTCTCGGGCATCGCCGACGATCTGCACGTGTCCATTCCCACCGCCGGACTGCTGACCTCGGCATTCGCCGTCGGGATGGTGGTGGGCGCGCCCGCGATGGCGCTGGTCGGTCGCCGGCAACCACGCCGCCGCGCACTGCTGTTCTTCCTGTGCCTGTTCATCGCCGCGCACGTGGTGGGCGCGCTCACCCCGAACTACCCGGTCCTGCTGGCCACCCGCGTAGTCGGCGCACTGGCCAACGCCGGCTTCTGGGCGGTCGCCCTGGTGACCGCGATCGACCTGGTCCGACCCGAACAGCGGGCCCGCGCCACCTCGGTGGTGGTCGGCGGCGTCACCGTCGCCTGCGTGGTCGGCGTACCGGCCGGCGCGCTCCTGGGTGACCGGTGGGGCTGGCGCGCGGCGTTCTGGGCGGTGGCCCTGGTGTCGCTGCCGGCCGTACTCGCCATCGCCCGAACCATCCCCGACCACGCGCCACCGGCGCAGCCGGCCCCGTCGGCCGACACCCGTCGGGAACTTCGTGCCCTGCTCACCCGGCCGCTGCTGCTGACGCTGTCGGTGATGGCCCTCGTCCAGGGCGCCACCTTCTGCGCGTTCTCCTACTTCGAGCCGGTGATCACCGAGGTCACCGGCCTGGGCGACGGCTGGGTCCCGATCGCCCTCGCCCTGTTCGGAGTCGGCTCGTTCGTCGGCGTCACCATCGCGGGCCGGATCGTCGACCGGCATCCGACCCGGGTGATCGGGTGGGGGATGGTGGCCTCGGCCGTCGGCTGGGCCCTGTTCGCGTACACGGCGGGCACCCCGTGGGCGGCAATCACCCTGGTCGCGATCCAGGGCATGCTCGCCTTCGCAACCGGAACGGCCTTGATCGCCCGCGTACTTCGCCTCTCCCAGGACACCTCCGGCCTATCCGGCGCCCTGGCCACCTCCGCCTTCAACATCGGCGGCACCCTGGGCCCCTGGCTCGGCGGCCTGACCATCAACGCCGACCTCGGCTACCGAGCCCCCCTCGCAACCAGCGCAGCCCTGACACTCCTGGCCCTGACAGTGGCGGCAACAACCCGCCACCGTCACCACGAACCCGACCCCCAGCGAGTCCCCAAGCCCACCGAACACATCTGACCAAAGCCCCCGGCCGCCGGCCCAGACCCGCCCCGCGTCGCGGGGCGGGGCGGTGGGGTCGGTCCGCCAGGGCCCTCACGGGTGGGCCGCCGCCGGATGCTCGGGGATTGGTCAGGCGATGCCTGCGCGGGCCAGTAGTCGCATCGTTGTGGGGGACAGGCGGCTCAGCCACCACGCGACTCGGGCTTCCGGGGTTATCGGGGCTACGGCTTGGCGGTGACGGATGGCTCCTACGATGCGGTCCGCCACCTTTTCCGGCGGGTAGTCGCGGCGGGCGTAGAGTCTGGACGCTCGTTCTCGGTGTGCGGCCTGGTCGGCGGTGTTCATTCCGGAGAAGGTGGTGCTGCGGGTGATTCCGGTGTTGACGATGCCCGGGTGGATCGTGGTCACCCGCACGCCGGATCCGGCGAGTTCGGCGCGTAGGCAGTCCGACAGCATGGCCACCGCCGCCTTGGTGGTCGCGTAGGCCGCCAGCATCTTGGAAGGGGTGTACGCCGCCGCCGAGGCGATGTTGACGATGTGTCCGCCCTCGCCCCGTTCGGCCAGCAGCGTGCCGAAGGCCCGGCAGCCGTGGACGACGCCCCACAGGTTGACGTCCAGCACCCGCTTCCACTCGGCGTCGGTGGTGGCCAGGAACGTGCCGTAGTGGCCGACGCCCGCGTTGTTGACCACGATGTCCGGGACGCCGTGTGCCGCCGCGACCTTTGCCGCGAAGGCGTCCACGGCCGCGCCGTCGGACACGTCGACGCGATACACGTGCGCCGAACGCCCGTACAGACGGGCCAGTTCGGCGGTGCGTTCGGCTCCGGCGGAGTCGATGTCGCACACCACGACGTCGGCGCCCTGTTCGGCGAACGCGACTGCGGTGGCTCGGCCGATTCCACCGCCCGCGCCGGTGATCAGGGCGAGCCGGCCCGCGAACGGGTCCTTCCCCGGCGGCCGTTCGTGACGCCGGGCCGCGTCGAGGTCGGGCGTCGTGGTGCCGTGGTCGACGTGTGCGGCGAATTCGCGGGTCATCCGGGCCACGGTCGGGCCTTTCTCCAGGAGGGCCGACCAGTGGGCGGCCGCGATCGTGCGCCGCCACAATCGGGGCACCCAGCGGTCCAGGTCCTCGGACAACGCAGCGCCGACGTACGAATCTTCGGCGAGCGTGATCAGCTGCACCGGCACGGTCGTCTCGCGCCGCCCCGGAAGCAGCATCCGGGGCAGCATGTTGGCCCGGTACAGCGCGATGCCGCGCACCGCGTCGTCGGCGAGCGTGGCCTGCGGGTGACCCGCGCGCGGCCGCACCCCCTCGGCCCGGGCCAACAGCCCGCCCCAACGCGCCGCGAGCCCCGACCGCCAGGCCGCAGGTGCGAGCATCGGCAGGTGGAACGCCGCGATGTACCACGAACGCGCCGACTGGGCCGCGAGTTGGCGCAGATGCCGTGGCGTGGGTCGGGCCAGTCGGCGTCTGGCCCAGTGTCCGACGTGGTCCAGGCACGGCCCCGAGATCGAGGTGTACGAGGCGATCCGGCGCGGCCCGGCCCGGTCGGTGACCGCCTCCCAGGCCTGGATCGAACCCCAGTCGTGGGCGAGCAGGTGCGCCGGCCGATCCGGGCTCACCGCGTCCAGCACGGCGAACAGGTCGGCGGCCAACTGCTCCAGCCGATAGCCGTATCGACTCCCGGGCGCCCCCGACGCCCCCGCGCCGCGCACGTCGTAGCGCACCACCCGGTGGTCGTGCGCCAGATCGGCGGCGACGTCGTCCCAGACGTGGTGGGTGTCCGGGTAACCGTGCACCAGCAGTACCAACGGGCCGTCCACCGGCCCCTGTTCGTACACCGCGAGCCGGACCCCACCGGAGACGACGGATCGAGCGCGCACGCTGCCGACCTCGTCCGCCGCCCGGGCGGCCTTCACGACGCCTTCGTTCACGACCTCTTCGGAGGCCCCCGCCGTCATCGCGACCCCACTTCGCGCAGCCGCCGCACGTGCGGCACGTCGTCGTCGAGCCAGTACGCGTCGTCGTCGGTGACCACCAGCAACTCCTCGAATTTGGCGCCCACCGCGCGCAGCGCGATGTGCGGTTCCACCGCCCACAGGCCCGGGGTCGGCGCATGCCGCGATGCCCGACCGTCCGCCCACAACGGCGAACGCCCGTGCAGCCGCTCGGCGATCAGCTCCCGACCGAGGGTGCGAATCGTGCGCACACCGAAGCCGAGGACGTTCACCCCGATCGGTCGGCGCAGGGTGACGCGGGTGACCTGATGGGCGATCACCCGCCCCGGATAGACCTGATGCCGGTTGTCGTAGCCGTGCGCGACGGTCAGTGCGTCCACCGCCCGGTACACGTCGTCGAGCGGCTTGCGTCGGCGGACCTCGGCCACGATCAGCTCGCGGTAGGCGCCGAGATCGGCCACGACCCGGTCCCAGACCGGATTTTCGCCGACCTTGCCCGCGTAGCCGATGTCGCCGGTGTACCCGTCCACGATCGGCGCGCAGTCCAGCACGTACGGCATGCCCTCGGTCAGGACCCGGCCGCTCGGGAAGAATTGCAGCGGAGTACGGAAGTCGCGGAACGCGGTGCGGTCGCCGAACCACACGAACGGGATGTGGAAGCAGTCCCGGACACCCTCCGCCGCCAACTCCCGCCCGAGTCGCGCGGCGGTCTGCCGCTCGGTGACGCCCGGTTCGATCCAGGCCGCGACCCGCTCGGCGCACCGATACGCCAGCCGCTGCACGTCGCGGAATCGCTCCAGGTCGTCCTCGTCGTACCGGAACGCCGGCATGCCCCCGGGCACGCGTGCCGCCGCGACCCGTAGCCGTGTGCTCATCAAACGCCGCCTTTGGGAAAGGGAGGTCGTGCGGGTCACAGGTCGAGGACCAGGTGCTCGCCCTCGGCGGCGCGGGAGACGCAGATCAGCATCGCGCCGGCCGCGCGTTCGTCGTCGGTCAGGCGCAGGTCGCGGTGCTGAACGGTGCCGGCCACCACATTGACCCGACACACGCCGCAAAAGCCCTGCCGGCAGGAGTAGGCGGTGTCGGGATCGGCCTCACGCAGCACGTCGAGCGCCGGCCGGTCGGCCGGTATCGGCAACTCGATGCCGCTGCGCCGCAGGCGGAGGGTGAACGGGTGGCCGTCGACCACGGGCGCCGGCGCGAAACGCTCGAAGTGCAGACCTCCGGCCGGACCCGCTTCGACGGCCGTGCGTACGGCGGCCAACATCGGCGCCGGCCCGCAGCAGTACACCGCCGCCCCGACGGGCGCACGGCCGAGCAGTTCGGCGCAGTCGGGCGGCCCCTCCTCGTCGTCCGCACGCACCTCGACCCGCCCCTCGGCGCCGCCCAGTCCCGCCAGTTCGGCGCCGAAGGGCAGCGAGTCGCGAGTCCGGCCGAGATGGATCAGCCGCCAGTCCGATCCGACCCGGGCGGCCCGCCGCACCATCGGCAGGATCGGGGTGATGCCGATGCCGCCGGCCAGGAACAACACGGCGGGTTCGGCGGCGAACGGAAACGCGTTGCGCGGCCCGGCGGTTCGCAGCGTGGCACCCACCGGCAACGCGTCGTGCATCTCGATCGATCCACCGCCGCCCTCGGCCAGTCGGCGCACCGCGATCCGATAGGTGTAGCGGTCCTCGGGGTCGCCGCACAGCGAGTAGTGCCGGCGGCGTCCGGACGGCAGCAGCAGGAGCAGGTGGGCACCCGGCTGCCAGCGGGGCAGTCGGCCGCCGGCCGGCGCGGTCAGCCGCAGGGAGACCACGTCCTCGGCCTCGACCACCCGCTCGCGCACCACCAGTTCGAGTCCTTCGGGACGTACGGCGGCGGCGTTCGGCGCGCCCACTCTGGCCGGACGCCGGCCGCGACGGGCGACCACCTCGGTGTGGACGCGGCCGAGGACGGTCAGCGCCCGCATCATCCGGTCGCCGCGCTCGCGGCCGTACAGGTCCGGCGGCGGGGTGACCGGCCCCGACGGCGCGGCGGGCGGTGGCGGGCCAAAGTGCCCCGACGGCGCGGAAGTCGGTGGTATGGACGGGCTCATCGGCATCCTCGGCATCCTCGGTGTCCGGATCGAAGGGGGTACGGCGAATCACCGGGCAGCCGCCCGAGCTGCCGGCGATCGGGCCAGATACGCCACGGCCTGCCCGGTCGAGCCCTCCTGGGTCGGGTGGTAGCGCGGCTTGACGTACCGCGCGGCGGAGCGGGCCGCGCCGGTCAGCCCCGGCAACAACCCGCGCCGCGACGCCTGTACGTACGCGCGCCACGTGGGCCGGACCCGGCCCTCGAGCTCGGGGTCGGCCAGCATCAGGAAGCGCACACCGCGCACCCACATCCAGGTGAGCACCGGTCCGGTGACCGCCATCGTGCGCATCCGACGCAGATAGCCCGGGTCGAGGTGGACCAGCAAGTCGTAGGCCACGCTGCGGTGTTCCACCTCCTCGGCGCCGTGCCAGCGGAGCAGGTCCAGCATCACCGGGTCGACCCCGGCCCGGTCCAGGCCGGGCGCGTTGAGCACCCAGTCGCCGAGGAACGCGGTGAAGTGCTCGATCGCGGCGATGATCGCGACCCGCTCGATCAGGTGCTCGCGGCCGGCCGGGCCGGTGAGGTCGGCCCGGCCGGCGAGCACGCGGTGGAAGAGCCATTCGACCTGGCGCACGAACGGCGCGGGGTCCAGGCCCTTGGCGAGCAGCAGGTCGAGCACCCCCTGATGGGCCTCGGCGTGTACGGACTCCTGGCCGATGAAGCCGATCACGTCCTCGCGCAGCCGCTCGTCGGTTACCAGCGGCAACGCCTCCCGGAAGGTGCGCACGAACCAGCGTTCGCCCTCGGGGAGCAGCAGGTGCAGCACGTTCATCGTGTGCGTGGCCATCGGCTCCCGCGGGACCCAGTGCATCGGCAGGCGCGACCAGTCGAAGCGCACGTCTCGCGGGTTGAGCGCGAGGTCGTGGTGCTCGTCGGCACGAACGGCCGGTCCCCTGGCCGGGGTTCGAGCCGATCGGCGGCCGAGGCGGGGGAGGCGGGGAAGCGGTGTGTCGGGGGGAGCCGAGGACATGACGGTGCTCCTTCGTGGGGAACTCTTGCTGCCTCTCTGGTCACCTGTCTTGTTACCTCACAGTAGGGAGTGTTGAATAAAAGTCAATACTTCGAGCGCCCGCCCGTTTCGATACTCTGCGCGTACCCGCCGCCGTCGCCGCGACCGAAACCAGGCCCCGATTTGAACAAGAGTCAAGGATCCCGCACGGAGGGTCGCCGAACCCCGCCCGACTCCGAGCGCTCGCAGGCCCGTCGTGCCGAACTCGTGGCCATCGGGCGCCAGTTGTTCGCGAACACCTCCTACGACGCGCTGTCCGTGGACGAGATCGCGAGCCGGGCCAACGTCGCCAAGGGCCTGCTCTACTACTACTTCCGGAACAAGCGCGGCTACTACGTCGCGGTGATCGAGGACTCGGTCGCCGACCTCGTCGCCCGCGCCCGCAGCGACGCCGACCAACCGGCGGCCGACCGGCTGCGCAAGGTGCTGGACGGCTATCTGCGCTTCGCCCAGGGCAACGAGGCCGCCTACCGCACCGTGGTCAGCGGCGGCGTCGGCTTCGACACCGACGTGCTCACCATCCGCGAACGGGTCCGCGAGGAGATGCTCACCTCGCTCGCCGGCGGCGCCTACGGCCGCGTCGACCTGTCGCCGATCGCGCGCGCCGCGCTGGTGGGTTGGCTGTACTGCGTCGAGGGGGTCACGCTGGACTGGCTGGCCCGGCGGGAGTTGACCCGCGAGGAGGTGCACCACCTGCTGGTGATGCTGCTCATGGACACCTTCGTCACCATCGCCGACCTCGATCCGGCGTGGCAGCCACCGGAGGCCGCACTCGCCCTGCATCGCGCCCGGACGCAGCCGGAGTAGAACGCGCGACGACCCGCGGCGCCGGACCCGCACCCGCCCCGGGCACACGTCCCGCACCCCACCCGCGCACCCGGCCCGCGTCATCCCCGGGGCGGACCCGTTCACCCTCCGGGCGCACGTCCACGCCCGAAAGGTTCGTCCGCACGGCGATCGTCACGGCCGTACCGATTCCCTACCGTCGATGGCATACCGGGCACCCGCCCGGCGGCCCTCCCCGGGGAGGCGTCGACGCACCGGAGCCGCGGAGACCCAGCGATGATCACAGCCGAAGCACTGACCAAACGCTACGGCCCCAAGACCGCCGTGGACGGGTTGAGCTTCACCGTCCGTCCCGGCGTGGTCACCGGCTTCCTGGGTCCCAACGGCGCCGGCAAGTCCACCACCATGCGGATGATCCTGGGTCTGGACCGCCCCACCTCCGGCTCGGTCACCGTCAACGGCCGCCGCTACGCCGACCATTCCGCCCCGCTGCACGAGGTCGGCGCGCTCCTGGAGGCGAAGGCGGTACACACCGGCCGCTCGGCGTACCACCACCTGCTGTCCATGGCCGCCACCACCGGCATCCCCACCCGTCGGGTGCACCAGGTGATCCGGATGGTCGGCCTGGACGACGTGGCCCGCAGGCGCGTCGGCGGCTTCTCGCTCGGCATGGGCCAGCGGCTCGGCATCGCCACCGCACTGCTCGGCGACCCGGCGACGCTGGTCCTGGACGAACCGGTCAACGGCCTCGACCCCGAGGGCGTGTTGTGGATCCGTACCCTGCTCAAGTCGCTCGCCGCCGAGGGACGTACGGTCTTCCTCTCCTCGCACCTGATGAGCGAGATGGCGCTCACCGCCGAGCACCTGATCGTGGTCGGTCGGGGCCGGCTGATCGCCGACACGTCGGTCGCGGACTTCATCGCCGGCGCCGCGCCGGACCAGGTCCGGGTCCGCACCCCCGACGCCGACCGGCTGCGGGCGCTGCTGTTCGGGCCCGAGGTGCGGATCGCGACCGAGGAGCGCGACGTATTGGAGGTCAGCGGGGTCTCCAGCGACGACATCGGCCGGATCGCGGCGGCGCACGGCATCACCCTGTTCGAACTGGTCCCGCATCGGGTGTCCCTGGAGGAGGCGTTCATGGAGTCGACGCGCGACGCGGTCGAGTATCGGGTGAGCGGCCCGTCGAGCGGCACCGGCGGCACCCACGCGGGCGCGGACACCGGCCCGCACACCGACCCGAACACCCGCCCCCACACCGGCCCGCGTACCCGGGGCAGGGCCGCCTGATGTCGACCACGATCACCCCCGGCACCCCCGCTCCCGCCCCCACCCCCGACTTCGCCTCCCGCGCCGCCGGGCGCGGTCGAGTCACCTTCGTCCGCGTGCTCCGCGCCGAATGGATCAAACTGCGCAGCCTGCGCTCGACGTTCTGGGTCCTGGTCGCCGCGGTCTTCGTGGTGATCGCACTCGGCCTGCTGGTCACCTCCGGCACGGTCGACCGCTGGCCGGACACCGGCGCCGCCGAGCGCGCGCGGTTCTCCGCGCCCAACGCGAGCCTGACCGGCCTCTACCTCGCCCAGTTGGCCATCGGCGTACTCGGGGTGCTGGTGATCACCGGGGAGTACGCCACCGGGTCGATCCGGGCCACGATGTCCGCGGTGCCGCACCGCCTGCCCGTGTTGTGGGCCAAGGCCGCGGTCTTCGGCGCGGTCACCTTCGTCCTGATGCTGGGCACCTCCCTGATCGCGTTCCTGGCCGGGCAGGCGGTGTTGAGCAAGGAGCACATCGACGTCGCACTGGGCGACCCGGGCGTGCCGCGCGTGGTGGTCGGGGTGGCCCTCTACCTCGCGATCACCGGCGTCCTGGCGCTCGGCGTCGGCGCCATCGTCCGCAACGCCGCCGGCGGCATCGCGATCGTGTTCGGCCTGCTGCTCGTCCTGCCCCAGGTGGTGCAGGCCCTGCCGACCGCGTGGCAGGACCACATCACCAGATATCTGCCCAGCGAGGCCGGTCAGGCGTTCACCCGCTGGCATCCGTCGGCCGACGCGCTCTCCCCGACCACGGGCATCACGGTCTTCGCGCTCTACACCGCGGCGACGCTCGCGGCAGCGGCGGTGTTGTTGCGCAGGCGCGACGCATGAGCACGGCACGGCGCATCGGTACGGCGCTGCGAGGGGACGGCGGCGGGCACGGGCTCGCCGCCGTCCCGGCGCGCGTGGTGGCCTTCACCCGCAGGCATCCGATCTGGGCCGACACCACCGTGGCGGTGGGCCTGGTGCTCATCTTCGAGGCCGGCCACCTGCTGCGGCTGTCCGGCTGGTCGGTGATCGGGCTGGCCCTGATCCTGCCGCTCGCGCTGCGCCGCCGGGCCCCGGAGGCGGTGTTCGCGGTGATCGCGAGCGTGGCCCTGGTCCAGTGGATCATCGACGCGCACACCGGCGCCGACGCGAGCCTGCTGATCGCGCTGTACACGGTGGCCGCCACCCGCGACCGGCGCCGGACGCTGTACGCGCTGGCCGTGGTCGAACTCGGCATCGTGCTGGCCGTCGGGCGCTGGACCCTGGACGGATATCGCTTCGGCGCGTTCGTCGGCCTGAGCGCGATGGCCGTCACGGCGGTGGTGCTCGGCGCGAACCTGCGCACCCGACGCCACTACCTGGCCGCCCTGGAGGACCGTGCCCACCGCCTGGAGCGCGACCAGGAGCAGCAGGCGCAACTCGCCGTCGCGGCCGAACGCGCGCGGATCGCGCGGGAGATGCACGACATCGTCACGCACAACCTGTCGGTGATGGTCGCCCTCGCCGACGCCGCCGCGATGACCGTGCGCAGCACGCCCGACCGATCCGCGACGGCGATGGAGCAGGTCTCCGGCACCGGCCGGCAGGCGCTCACCGAGATGCGCCGCTTCCTGGGCGTGCTGCGCGAGGACGAACCGGACGCCGCCCGACACCCGCAGCCCGACCTGGCCCGCCTCGGCGCGCTGGCCGAACAGGTCCGCGCGGCGGGCCTGCCGACCACGCTGACCATCCAGGGCGACACCCGCGAGGTGCCGCAGGGCGCCCAGCTCGCGGTGTACCGGCTCGCCCAAGAGGCCCTGACCAACACGCTCAAGCATGCCCAACCCGGAGCGAATGCCCGGATCCGGGTGTGGAGTTCGCCCGAGCGCGTGGAGTTGAGCGTGGTCGACGACGGCCGCCCGCGCGCATTCGCCGCAGTCGGCGGCACCGGCGGCACCGCGGCCACCACCGGCAGCGGCAGCGGCATCGCCGGCATGCGCGAGCGCGCCGCCGTCTACGGTGGCGATGTGGCGGCCGGGCCGCTGCCCGGCGGCGGCTGGCGCGTGTCGGCCGTACTGCACCTGACCGACCCGGGAGGATCCTGACGTGGCCATCGACGTACTGGTGGTGGACGACCAGCCGCTGCTGCGGATGGCGTTCACGATGGTCCTGGGCGCCCAGGACGACATGAGCGTGGCCGGCGAGGCCGACTGCGGCGAGCAGGCCGTGCGACTGGCCGAACTGACCCGTCCCGACGTGGTGTTGATGGACGTGCGGATGCCCGGCATGGACGGCATCGAGGCCACCCGGCTGATCGCCGAGCGCTGCCCCGACACCAGGGTGCTCATCCTGACCACGTTCGACCTGGACGAGTACGCGTTCGCCGGGCTGCGCGCCGGCGCATCCGGCTTCCTGCTCAAGAACGCGCTGCCCGCCGAACTGCTCGCCGCGATCCGCTCGGTGGCCGCCGGCGACGCGGTGGTCGCGCCCCGGATCACCCGCCGCCTCCTGGAGACCTTCGCCCACCGCCTGCCCGAACACGACGCCGCCCCCGGCGCCGAGGACCCGCGCCTGGGCGGCCTGACCGAACGCGAACGCGGCGTCCTGGTCGAGATGGCCCGGGGCCTGTCCAACGCCGAGATCGCCGCCCGCCTCCAGTTGTCCGACGCCACCATCAAGACCCACGTCAGCCGGGTCCTGGCCAAACTCGGCGTCCGCGACCGGGTCCAGGCGGTGGTGGTCGCCTACGAAAGCCGCCTCGTGCAACCCCTGTGAACCGCGCTACCTTCGCCGAAGGCCCCGCGTCGTCCGGCTCCCACCCCGGATTCGGATGCGGCCGGGCGAGACATCGGGCGCGCCGTCGACCCCGACGGTGCCGAGTCACGGAGAACGCACATGCTCAAGGCATTCGCGGACCTGTCCACGCCCCTCGTGGCCGACGCCTGCATCCGGGTCGACGCACCGCTGCGGATCGCCCCGCCCGGGATCCGGGCGGTGGTTGCCGGGCAGCGGATCGCCGGACGGGTGTTGCCGGTTCGGCACTACGGGAGCGTGGACGTGTTCCTGGAGGCGTTCGGGGCGGCCGAGCCGGGGGACGTGCTGGTGATCGACAACGGCGGTCGGGTCGACGAGGCGTGTGTGGGCGACCTGGCCGTGCTGGAGGCCGAGGCGGCGGGGGTGGCGGCTCTGGTGGTGTGGGGGCTGCACCGCGATACGCCGGAACTGGTCGAGATCGGGCTGCCGGTGTTCAGCTACGGCGCATACCCGCCGGGACCGACCCGGCTGGACGAGCGTGAGCCCGAGGCGCTGACGTCGGCCCGGGTCGGGCCGCACACGGTGGGCGTCGACGACGTGGTGTTCGGCGACGAGGACGGCGTTCTGTTCGTCGCCGCCGACCGGGTCGAGGAGGTCCTGGCCACCGCCCACCGCATCCACGACACCGAACGCGAACAGGCCCGCCGCATCCGCTCCGGCGACACCCTGCGCGAGCAGACCACCTTCGCCGACTACCTGTCCCGCCGCGCCGCCGATCCGTCGTACACCTTCCGGCAACACCTGCGCCGCACGGGCGGCGCGATCGAGGAGTAGCGGCCGAGGGCGCCGCGCGGGAACCGAGGGACGGCGGTCCCCGCGCGGGCGGACCGGCGAGGGCGGCGGGGCGCCGCGCCACGGGAGCCGGCACGCGGGTCGGCACGCGGTGGGCGGGCCGGCGGGGGCCCGGCGACGGTCGGTGCGCCGCCGGTACCGGGTCGGCAGTCCGGTGGGCGGCCCGGCGCCGGTGCCTGCGCGTCGTCGGTACGCAGCCGGTACGCGGCCTGTACGCGGTCGGCAGTCGCCAGGACCAGTGCGTCGTAGGTACGCGGCTCGTACGCGGTCAGCAGTCCGGCGGGTGGCACAGCGCCAGGACCAGTGCGTCGTCGGTCAGGCGCAGCGTGCCGACGTGTCGCCGCAGGTCGTCGCCCAGCCGCTCGACCGCGGCCACCGGGTCCGCCGCGACCGGCCGCTCGCCGCCGAGCAGCGCCTCGATCCGTTCGACCAGCGGATAGTGCAGGCCCCCCGCGTCCCGGGCGTCGGCGAAGCCGTCGGTCATCAGCAGCAGCAGATCGCCCGCGCCGAACGGCACCACCCACTCGGGCGGCGTGCCCGGGTCCAGTTCGCCCAGACCCAGCGGCAGGCCGGGATCGGGCGGCTCCAGCACGTGCACGGTGCCGTCCGCCCGGATCGCCACCGGCTGCTCGTGGCCCCGGTGTACGAACGCCACCTGCTCGGCCCGCACCTCGACGAGCAGCGCGGTCACGAAGCGGTCGGCCGGCGCGTTGCGGGTCACGCTGGCATCCACCCGGCGGGCCACCGCGCTCAGTTCCGGCTCGTCGTACGCCGCCTCGCGAAACGCGCCGATCGTGATCGCGGCGGTCCGTACCGCCCCCAGCCCCTTGCCGAGCACGTCCCCGATGATCAGCCGCACCCCGAACGGGGTGTCGAGCGCGATGTACAGATCCCCACCCAGCTCCGCCCCCTCGGCCACCGCGAAGTAGCGCACCGCCAACCGCAGGCCGCCGAGGCCGTCGGTCGGCGGCATCAGGATCGCGCGCTGCGCCGCCAGGGCCACCTCCGAGACCGCGACCAGGGCCCGCTCGTGCCGTATCCGGGCGGCGGACAGGTACATGGCCAGCGCCGTGGCCATCACGTACATCCACGTGCTGATGTTGAACAGCTCGTGGTACTCGGGCCCGAGATAGCCGTCCGCCGAGGCCAGCCAGTAGCGCAGCGGCAGCGACACGGCGCCGATGACGAGAATCGCCAGGGGCGGCGCGGTGGCGGCGGCGAGCGTGGGGGCAAGCAGCAGGAACGGATAGAACACCATCGACGAACCGGTCGACAGGTCCACGACGGTGACCACGACGAGGATGCCGACGGGCAGCGCGATCTGACGAAACAGCGACCGTGTCGCGGTTCCGGCCACGGGCGGCTGCGGCTCCCTGCTGCTCATCGGTGCGTCCATGGTCGCCCAGAATGTAGTGGTATGCCGCCCGCACGGCGCCCGCCGAACAGGTGACCACCCGAACGGGCGGCCCGGCGAGGTGGGGGCGGGGCGCGCGAGGAGTACCGGGATCCGGGCCGAACGCCGTCGGCGTCCCGGAGCCGTCGGGCCCGGGACGCCGATCGCGGCGCCGCCGGGCCGGGCGATCCCGCCCGTCGGCGCCATGCGGTCTAGGCGGTCGGGTCCACGCTCTTGATGATGGCGAACGGTGCGCCGAACGGGTCGGTCAGCCACGCCAGTCGGCCCACGTCCGGGACGTCGGCGGCGGGCATCGTCACGGTGCCGCCGTTGCGCTCCGCCTCGGCGATCACGTCGTCGGGGTCGGCGACCTCGAAGTAGACGATCCAGTGCGCGTCCTGGCCGTGCGGGTCGGGCACGATGCCGCCGAAGGAGGTCGCCTGCTGGTCGCCCTCGGCCGTGGACAGCACGTTGTACGTCATGCCGGGCATCTCGAACTGCTGCGTGCGCCAGCCGAACAGCTTCCCGTAGAAGGCGAGCGCGGCGGAGAGTTCGACGCCGTGCAGTTCGACCCAGGCCAACGAGGTCGGCTTGCCGACCAGCTCGGCGCCCTGGAAGGTGCCGGGCTGCCAGATCGCGAAATCGGCGCCCGCCGGGTCGGTGAGCGGCGACATCCGACCCATCTCCATCACGTCGAACGGGTCCACCCGGACCCGGCCGCCGCCCTCGGTCACGGCGCGGGCGGTCGCGTCGGCGTCGGGGCTCTTGAAGTAGACGGTCCAGGCGGACGAGACGCCCTCCTCGGTCAACGGCCCGAGTCCGGCGACCGGCTTGCCGTCCTGCCGGAAGAGGCCGTAGCCGCCGGCGTCCGGTCCGGCCGACTGGAAGTCCCAGCCGAAGATCGTGGTGTAGAAACGCGCCGCCGCGTCGGTGTCGGGGCTGCCCAGGTCGAGCCAGTTGGGTGCGCCGGTCGCGTAGTCGGTGCTGAGCATGTCGCTCCTTCGTCGGATCTCGCTTCGGTCCGATTTGCCGCAAATACGGTGGATTGCTCGGACTCGACAAGTCTGACTCCGGACACCCGTTCCCCGCCTGCGCACGTGCGGGCGGGGCACCGCGGTCGCGTCGATTTCTTGCCCGTGCCCGTGCCCGTGCCCGTGCCCGTGCCTGTGCCGAACGGGTGCGGTGATTCCCGGTTCGGTGAGGGTGAACGCCTCGGTCAGCGCCCGCAGCGCGGCACGCAGACGGTCCGGGTACAGGCCGTCGGGTTCGGGGAAGGACAGCGCGCCGAATCGGGCGGGCCCCAGGACGTCGAACCAAACCACCGCGCCGGCGCCGGCCTCGGGTGGGCCGGAGTCCAAGCCGTCAGGGGATGACCGTGACCGGCCAGCGGGCCGAGCGGACCAGGCGGATCGCGAGCGAGCCGACGAGGCGGTGGCCGAATCGTTCCGAGGCGCCGACGACCACCGCGTCCGCGCGGACCTCGTCGGCGAGTTTGGCGATCTCGTGCGCCACGTCGCCGTACGCCTCGACGAAGCGGTGGCGTACCCGCAACTCGGCGGCCCGTGTCGTGATGTAGTCGGCGATCTCGTGCACGGCCGACTCGTGCGCCTGCTCCATCACGCCGGCCCCCTCGGCGGTGGTGGCGGCGATGCCCATCGGGGCGCGGACGTAGACGGAGACCAACTCCGCGTCGCCCCGGCGGGCCTGCCCGAGGGCGTAGTCGGCGGCGCGGAGGGAGGTGCGACTGCCGTCCACGCCGACGAGCACGGCGCGCGGCCCGTCCGTACCGAGTTCGAAGACGGGCGGCGACGCGGGGTCGGTCACGGGTGCTCCTCCGACGTCGGGATCGTGCGCCCGCGTACGAGGGGCGGGCGACGGGTCCGAGGCTACCCCTGGGTGGAGGACGGGCGGTGTTCGACCACGCAGTCCGGGCCCGGGGACATGATCGTCTCGTGGCCGTTCGCGGCGCGGACCCGGAAGGGCGGGGTGCCGTCCGGACCCAATACCTCGACGATCTCGACGGAGTGGTCCTGTTGGCCGACGACCCGGCCGTGGATGATGAGGCGATCGCCCTTGCTGGCGTACATGTCGACTGACTCCTCTGGGGTGGGGCGGGGTCGATGGCGCCATCGAATCGTAACAGGACGATCACGCTGAGTGAAGGTGGGAATCGGCCCGCCGCCAGTGCACCGACGACGCCACATGGTCGGCCTCGCTCACCGTCGGCCGGTACCCGAACGCCCGACCGTCCCGCGCCCCACACCCGTGCGCGAGGTCAACGCGTGGTCGGGACGCTCACGCGCGGGGTGGTCGAGGTGGGCAGGGGGGCGGCTGCCTGGGTCGGGCCTTCGCGCAGCAGCAGGCCGGCGGTGAGTGCCACCAGGCAGGCGGTCAGGCCGTGGACGCCGAAGGCCGTGCCGGCGGATCCGTCGTTGCTCAGCACGACCGTCATGTCGCCCGCCGGGATGAAGGTCATGGCGAGCATCGTCCAACCGAGCGCCCGCCGGTGTCCGGTCAGCAGGAGGGCGAAGATGACCAGCCCGGTGCCGATGTCGCGGACGCCCTTGACGGCGAGGAACCCGGTGCCTTCGTGCTCGGGCCAACCGGGCAGGCCGAAGCCGGACGCCGTCGACTGCGGGGCGAGCAGGTAGGCGAGGCCGACGTAGATGATGAAGGCGCCGCCGAGGGCGGCCAGGATGGTGGTGAGGGTCCTGAGCTTCATGGTGTTCTCCCGAGTGTCGGGCCGGTGGGACCGGCCGTCGTCGCCTTGTGGGGAAAACACTCGCCGGGTGGTCCTGGAAGGCACATGGAAGCGACTTGGAGGCGGCCCCGAGGCCGAGCGGAGAGCCGCCTGAGCCGGTCGGGTGGGGGTGGGTGCGATTAAGGTGATCATGAAGGGTTCGCGGGGTGGTTCGGCGAGGGGAGCGGGGACGTGGCGATACGGGACCAACTGCGGGGCATCGGCGGCGCGGTGGGCTCCGCGGCGGCGTCCGGGCGGGCCGCGGTGGGGAGTCGGATCGGGGCCGGTCGGGCCCGGGTAGCGTCGGGCGACTGGGTGCACGCGACGTTGGACGCACTGCCTGCGCCGAACGCACCCACCTTCCTGGCCTGGGAGTTCTCCCTCGGCGCGCTGGTGTGTCGGCATCCGAAGGTGCCCGCGATCACCGCCCGGCCGCTGCGGTTGCTCGACGGCCTGGGCGCGGTGCGGTTCGGCCCCGAGACGGTCGGCTTCGACGGGGAGGACATCCCGTGGGAGAAGGTCGTCCGGCTGACCACGCACGACGCGTTCGAGTCGATGACCACGGCGGCGCTGGACACGGAAGTGGACCGGATCCGCGAGGTGTTGCCGCCGTTGCCGGGGCGCAAGTGGGCGGTTACCAAGGTCGTGGAGGGGTTGCTCACCGTCGTCCTGGCCTCGCTGGAACAGGCCGACGACCGGCGCATCGATCGGGTGCCGGTGGCCTGCGAGATCACCTACCGCGGTCTGCTCGGTCGGGAACGCACGCTGCGGGCAAGCCTGTTCGCGACCGCGCTGCTGGCTCGGCAGACCGCCGTCGCGGAGAGCCTGGTGGCCACCGCGCGGGCGCACGGCGTCGAGGTGGTCGAGGCCGCCGCGGCGGGCGGCGCGGACGACGCGGCGGCGGCCGAGCGTACCCGTGCGCTGCGTGCCCGCACCGACACGATCGCCACGAAGCTCCGCGCCCAGCGCGAACAGGCCGAGGCGGTCGCGGCCGGCGGCGAGGACGAGCCGGACGGGGCACGGGCGGTGGGAGGCGGGATCGGCGACGGGTCGGCGGGCGGTGCGGGAGCGGTGGGCGGTACGGAAGCGGCTGTCGCCGCGGGAGCGGGGTCGGCTGCCGGTGGGGATCCGGCGGCCGGGACCGGATCGGGGCCGGGTGCCGGTCCGGCGACGGGTACGGCCTCGACGCCTGCTGCGGTCACGGCCGTTGGTGCGGGTCCCCGGCCCGGCGCGGCGCCGCCGAACGGGCCTTCGTACCGTGCCCACCCGAGCGACGCCACCGACCCGACCGATCCGTTCGCCTGCTGAGCGTCGAAGACGCCGCGTCGAACCCTCGGGCGTCTCGTACGATCGCCCCGGCCCGAGGGTCCGCGTGCGTTCCTCGGGCCGGAGCGGCGTCGCGGGTCAGACGACCTCGTTGAGTTTTCCGGTGGCCACGTCGAAGACGAAGCCGCGCACACGGTCCTTGTGCACGATGAACGGATCGGCCTTGATCCGGCCGATCGACTGGCGTACATCGGTTTCCAGGTCCGTGAACGCCTCGCTCGCCCAAGCGGGCTTGAGGCCGGTGTCGGCCGCGATGTCGGCCTTGAACCCGTCGTCGTCGAAGGTCAGCATGCCGCAGTCGGTGTGGTGGATGAGGATGATCTCCTCGGTGCCGAGCAGCCGTTGACTGATCGTCAGCGACCGCAGCTCATCGGCGGTGATCACCCCGCCGGCGTTGCGGATCACGTGTGCGTCGCCCTCGGCGAGGCCGAGGATCGCGTACACGTTCAACCGCGCGTCCATGCACGCCACCACGGCGACGTGCCGGGCGGGCGGGAGCGGGAGGGGGCCGGTGAAGTTCTCGACGTAGGCCACGTTGTTGGCCAGGAGTTCGTCCGTGACGGACATGTGCGGTCCTTCGGCTGGGGAGTTGCGGGACTCACCCGATCCCGGCGCCCGAAGTGTCGCGGGGACCGGGCGGGTTCGGACGCGGAGCGGCCACGCGGGCGGTGACGACACGCGGCGTGGCCCACGGACACCACTCGTCGAACAGGCGGACGCGGCGCGTCGGCCAGAAGCCTTCGAGCGAAGTCGCCGCCACACCGGGCCCGTTCCCCATGAGGACAGTGAACTGAACGTGCCCGTGGTGCGCAAGCGCACACCCGTTCGGGGCGGATCCGCTCAGGAGGCCAGGGTCGATCGGTTGTGGGTGCCCCACAGGTCGCGGGCGGCGTAGGCCGGTTGCCACCGGTTCAGGTAGGTCGGACGGATGGATTCCGGGAGTCGGCCGAGGATCGTGGTGACCGTCTCGGGATCCGCTTGGTCCAGCAGCCAGGGCAGGTAGCGGCAGGTGCCGGAGCCGATGCGGCGGCCGTGCTCCACGTCGAGTCGGTGCACCTGTTCGGCACCGGCGACCGCGTCCAGGAGCGGCAGGACCTCGTCCTCCTCGTGGGCCAGGTGTCCGCGCAGCCCGGTGACCAGCCCGTCGAGGAGGTCGCCGAGCCGGGCGGGTCCCCACACCGGGTCGGCAAGTGCCGCGTCGATCGCGTCCAGGAGCGGGTCGAAGGTGGCGTGTTCCGCCTCCATCACCGCGATCAGGGCCAACTCGTCCGGCCGGTGCGCCAACGTGCGGCGCAGGAGCGGCCACAGGGCGGCGTCCTCGGCGTCGTGATGGACCCGCAGGTAGCGCTCGAACATCTCCCACCCACCCGCGAACCGCAACACGCGCCACGCCTCGTCCTCGCCGCGCGCGGCGAGGTGGGCGATCCGCGTCAGGTCGCGGCGCAGCGCGTCGTGGATGGCGAATGTGGTCGACATGTCGTGTCGAAAGCCCTTGTTGCGCACGGGGTTCCTCGCTTGTGCCGGCTCGGGTGGCGCGGGGAGTCGGCCCTCGATCTCCGGAGGTCCGCGCTCGTGTACCTCTTTGACGCGCGGCGAGGGGGCGATGTGACCGTGACCGGGCGAGGTGTTCGCGATCCGGCGACGTGATCCGGCGGCGTCATCCGGCGGTGCGATCTCGCGGTGCGAGTGGGTGGTGTGTGTCCGCCGCCGTTTCCGTCGGTCGGCGTTGTCCGCCTTGCCGGTCGGGGTGCCGCGGCGTGGACGTGGATGGACCCGGCTTCCTTCGCGCCGTCCGAGCGTCCTATGACACGATCGTCGCCGTGTACATCCGGGCCGGTCGGTTGTTGCTCGCCTTTCGGCCGGTGACGAACTGCTGTGCCCGGGCGGGGCGTTCGGTCACGAGGTGTCCTGGACTGCCAGGGTCGATGCCCGGACCGGGTTTCGTGAGCCGGTGGGGTCGGTGGATCCCGTCGCGCCGAGCCCGGCTCCGCCGGCCTCCGTCCGCCGTCCGCCATCCGCCGTCCGCCATCCGTCGTTCGCCGTCCGGGCCCGCGAGCCCGGACGGCGGTTCGGGGATCCTGCTCCGATCAGCCCAGCGATGCGGTCAGGGTGATCTCCGCGCCCGGCGCCAGCAGCCGCGAGATCGGGCAGTTCTGCTTCGTGACATCGGCGATCTTGAGGAACTCGGCCTCGTCGATCCCGGCGGCCACGACCGTGTTCTCCAGGTCGATCCGGGTCACGGTCGGGGCGCCGTCGACCCGGTCCAGGTGCACCTTGGCGGTGGTGTCCACACTCGTGGCCGGGAAGCCGGCGTCGCCCAGGCCCTTGGCCAGGGCCATCGAGAAGCAGCCCGCGAGCGCCGCGCCGATCAGCTCCTCCGGGTTGGTGCCCTCGCCCTCCTCGAAGCGGGACTTGAACGAATAGGCGCCTTCCAGGCCACCCTTACCGGTGCGGATGGTGCCGGCGCCGTCGAGGATGGTGCCCTGCCACTGTGCGGTTGCGCTACGAATAGTCATGGCACGACCCTAGCGCGTGACGATATTCGTTCCCGTGGAAGCGGAAGCGGAAGCGGCCTGCCGCGCTCCGCGCCGCTTCCCCGGGGCGACGCCTCGACGGGAACTCCAGGGCTGCTTCCGGGCTACTTCCGGGCCTCGATCTCGACCTCGGCCTCCGTCATCGCGGGGGTGACGTCCGCGCCGCCCGCCGCGCCGGCCGGAGTCGTACCGGCCGCCGGTGCCGGGTCGGAGCTCATCGCCGCCCGGCCCCGGGGCATCAGCAGCGCCGCGAAGAGCAACGCGACCACGCCCAGGACTGCGGCGGACAGGAACGCGTCGTGATTGACCGACAGTTGCGCCTCGTGCACCTTGTGCACGTTGCCCGCCGCCCGGGTCATGTCGCCGGCGAAGCCGCTGTAGGCGATGGTGGCGATCACGGCGAGGCCGAGCGCGCCACCCGCCTCCTGGCTGGTGTTGATCAGGCCGGCGCCCATGCCCGCCTCCTCCTCGCTGATGCCGACGAACGCGGCGATCTGGAGGGTGACGAAGCACATGCCGCACCCGAGGCCGAGGGCGATGAACGCGGGCAGGATGTCGACCGCGTACCGGCCGTCCAGCGGGGCGCGCCACAGCAGCAGCAGTCCCGTCGTGGTGACCGCGAGTCCGGCGATCAGCACCGGTCGCGCGGCGACCTTGGTGATCAGGCCCGACGCGACCCCCGCGCCGACCGCGACCGCGACGGCCAGCGGCACGTAGGCGAAGCCGGCCTTCATCGGCGAGTAGTCGTACACGTCCTGCATGAACAGGCTGGCGAAGAAGAACAGCGCGCCGAACATGCCGAACACCAGGATCGCGGACAGGTTCGCGGTCCGCATCGTCTTCAACCGGAAGACCCGCAGCGGCAGGATCGGTGCCGCCGCCCGCGCCTCGATCGCCACGAACGCGCCGAGCAGCACGGCCACACCGCTCAGGCTGCCGATGGTCCGCGCGGTGGCCCAGCCCACCGTGGTGGCCTCGCCCAGGGTGAAGATCAGCAGCAGCAGACCGCTGGTGAGGGTGGTCGCGCCGGCCACGTCGAACTTGTGTTCACGCTCCTCTGCCACGCTCTCCGGCAGCACCTTGGGGGCGAGGAACGCGACGCCGAGCCCGATCGGCACGTTGATCCAGAAGATCCACTCCCAGCCGGGCCCGTCCGCGAGCAGGCCGCCCATGATCACGCCGACGATCGACGCGATGCCGGCGAGCGAACCCCAGATGCCCAGCGCCTTGTTGCGCTCGGCGCCCTCGGGGAAGGTGTTGGTCAGGATGGACAGCGCGGAGGGGGCGATCATCGACGAGCCCAGGCCCTGGAAGCCGCGGGCGGTGATCAGCATCGTGCCGTTCTGCGCCAGCCCCGAAACCAGCGAGGCCAGCGCGAACAGCACGAAGCCCGCCTGCAGCACGCGGCGGCGGCCGAAGGTGTCCGCGAGTCGGCCGCCGAGCAGCAGGAAGCCGCCGAGGACCGTGCCGTACGCGGTGACGATGTAGTTCTGGCTCACCTCCGACATGTCCAGGCCGGCCTTGATCGACGGCAGCGCCAGGTTCACGATCGACACGTCGAGGAACACCATGAACTGGCCCAGGCACAGGAACGCCAGGACCGCTCCGGTGCCGACGCCGGGTCCGGATCGGCTCGTCGCCGAATCGGTGGCAGACATCACATTTCTCCTAAACCATGCGGAATCGGATGATCGAGCGATCGGACGTCCGTGGCGATCGCGGTGTCGGGTGTTCGAGGGCAGGTCCCACCTCCGCCGGGCGGTCGCGGGAGGCAAACCGCCGAGCGTCGTCGCGGGGATGCGCCGAACCGGCCGCGTCGTACGTTCGCGTCGGTTCCGCCCCCGGCCGCGGGGGCCGGGACTCGTTCGTCACCGCCTTGACGGATCGCCGAGGGCGAATGTGACAGCGGGGCCGAAGGCAATTCCCGTACACCCCGGAGGCGCCTCGACGCGCACCCCGACGTGCACCCCGAGGGCCGGGTGTCTCGCTTCCCGCGCTGTCACATCGGCCCTGGTCGCAACGTCATGGCTGTGAGAGTCGCGACGAGAACCGAGGACGCGACCGGAGGACGGGGTGATGGCGATGGTGATGCGGATGAACGAACACGACTTCCTGGCCGAGCGCTTCGAGACGCACCGCGGCCACCTGCTGGCGGTGGCGTATCGCATGCTCGGCTCGCTGACCGAGGCCGACGACGCGCTCCAGGAGACCTGGCTCAAGCTCAGCCGGTCCGACCCGGACGAGGTGGACAACCTGGCCGGCTGGCTGACCACCGTGGTCGGCCGGGTCTGCCTGGACATGCTGCGCTCACGCCGCTCCCGCGGCGAGGAGCCGCTGGACCCGCAGGTACACGTGCCCGACCCGATCATCACCGGGATGGGCGCCGGCGACCCCGAGGAATCGGTCCTGATCGCCGACTCGATCGGCCTCGCCCTCATGGTGGTCCTGGAGACGCTCGCCCCCGCCGAACGGCTGGCCTTCGTCCTGCACGACCTGTTCGCCGTCCCGTTCGACGAGATCGCGCCGATCGTGGACCGCACGCCGGCCGCGGCCCGCCAACTCGCCAGCCGAGCCCGGCGCCGGGTCCAGGGCGCGGCCCCGTCCCCCGACGTCGACCTTGCCGTCCAGCGCGAGATCGTCGACGCGTTCCTGGCGGCCGTGCGCGGCGGCGACTTCGACGCGCTGGTCGCGGTGCTCGACCCGGACGTGGTGGCCCGCGCCGACGGCGGCCCGCTGCGCCCCGGCGGCTCGATCGTGCGCGGCGCGGCGACGGTGGCCGGACAGGCACTCGCCTTCGCCCAGATCGCCGACAGCGCCCGCCCCGCACTGGTCAACGGCACGGCCGGGGTGGTGGCGATCTCCGCCGGCAGGCCGATGTCGGTCCTGGCCTTCGGCTTCGCGGCCCGCCGAATCGTCAGCCTGGACATCCTGGCCGACCCGGCCCGCCTCAGCCGACTGGACCTGACGGTCCCGGCAAGCTGAACCACGGACGAACCGGCACGACCCGATCCGCCTCAGCCGGTTGGCCCTCACCGTGCACGCGAGCCGAACCGGCCGGCCTGCCGAGCAAGCGTCCGGAACGCGCGGCGAGTTGTGGCGGCTGAGCGGGGTGGGATGGGGGTGGCTTGGCGGAGATGGCCGGCGACGAGGGAGCGGGGGCGGTCGGGCCGAGTTCGCCGGGGTGCCTTCCGGAGTGGGCGGGTGTTTCCGGCGGGCGTTGCGCTTTGGGTTGCGGGTGGCTGGTGCGGGGTTGGTCCGAGTCGGTGGTGGGCCGCCGCCGGCGTTCGGGGCTCCGAGATTCGAAGTCCTCGACGAGACGGGCATGTTGGTCGGCGAAAACCGGCTGGCAGTGGGGGCAGGGTGGGTGGTCGGGTCGAGTCCTGCGGCGAGCGTTCCCGAGTGGGTGGAGCGTTTCCGGCGGGCGTTGCGCTTGTGGTTGCGGGTGGCCGGTGCGGGGTGTGTCCGAGTCGGTGATGGGCCGCCGCCAGCGTTCGGGGCTCCGAGACCCGAAGCTCCCGACGAGACGGCCGCGTTGCTCACCGAAAACCGGCTGGCAACGGGGGGCGGGGAGGGTGGTCGGGTCGAGTCCTCCGGGGCGCCTTCCGGAGTGGGCCGGGCGTTCTCGGCGTGCGTTGTGCTTGTGGTTGCGGGTGGCCGGTGCGGGGCTGGTCCGAGTCGATGGTGGGCCGCCGCCAGCGTTCGGGGCTCCAAGACAGGGTGTTCCCGACGAGACCGGTGTGTTGCTCACCGAAAACCGGCTGGCAGCGGGGGGCAGGGTGGGTGGTCGGGTCGAGTCCTCCGGGGAACCCTCCCGAGTGGGTGAAGCGTTTCCGGCGGGCGTTGCGCTTGTGGTTGCGGGGTGGCCGGGTTGGGGTTCGGAATCGGATCTCGGCGGGTGGTTGTGGGCTTCGAGTTTCTGTGACCTGCGGTTTTGTGCAGTCGTGGCGGAGAGTCGGGTGTCGGGTGCCGGTTTGGGGTGTTCCGGTCTTTTCGGTGCGCGTGTGGAGACCGGAACTGCCTGGTCGGCAGTCGATTTCGCGCGCGGCGACGTCGTGGAGGTCGTCGAGGGGACCGGAAGTGACCACCGAGAGCCGAAACCGGATCCCGAGGCACCTCAAACGCCTCCTCTTTGACGCTGACCTGCGGTTATCCCTCACTTCGACGCCACGGCACCTCACGCCGTCCGGTTTCGTGACACCCCTCGCCACCCACACGCCACCCACACGCCGACCGCACACCGAAACACCCGACCCACCCGGGAAGGCTCCCCGGCGAACTCAACCCGAGCCCCCTCCTGCCCGCCGCTGCCAGCCGGTTTTCGGTGAGCAACACACCGGTCTCGTCGAGAACTTCGGTCTTGGAGCCCCGAACGCTGGCGGCGGCCCATCACCGACTCGGACCAGCCCCGCACCAGCCACCCGCAACCACAAGCACAACACACGCCGGAAACGCTCTACCCACTCGGGAACGCTCGCCGGAGAACTGGACCCGAGCGCCCCCCTGCCCCCCGTTGCCAGCCGGGTTTCGGTGAGCAACGCGCCCGTCTCGTCGGGAGCTTCGAGTCTTGGAGCCCCGAACGCTGGCGGCGGCCCATCACCGACTCGGACAAGCCCCGCACCAGCCACCCGCAACCCAGGGCGCGACGCCCGCCGGGAACGCCCGGCCCATTCGGGAAGGCTCGCCGGAGGACTCGACCCGACCACCCACCCTGCCTCCGCTGCCAGCCGGTTTTCGGTGAGCAACGCGCCCGTCTCGTCGGGAGCTTCGAGTCTTGGAGCCCCGAACGCCGGCGGCGGCCCACCATCGACTCGGACAAACCCCGCACCAGCCACCCGCGACCACAGGCGCAACGCCCGCCGGAAACACCCGCCCACTCGGGAAGGTGCCCCGGAGGACTCGACCCGACCACCCTCCCCGCCCCCCCGTCGCCGGCCGGTTCTCGGTGAGCAACCAGCCCGTCTCGTCGGAACACCCGGCTCGGAGTCCCGAACGTTCGCGGCGGTCGACCGGCGGCTCGGGCCGTCCCCGCGCCGGTTGCCGGTCGTCCGCAGCCGAAGCCGGGCCGGGGTGACTGCGCCTGGGCCCAATCCCCCGGTGTGCGGCGGCAGTCCGCTTGCTCTGAAGATCGATATCCGCCGTCGGGGTGGGTACGTTCCGCGGCATGAGATTTCTCCACGATCAGGTTCCGCCCCATGACCTCACCTACAGTGACGTCTTCCTCGTTCCGTCGCGATCCGGTGTGGGGTCGCGGCTCGATGTGGACCTGACCACCTCCGACGGGACCGGGACCACCATCCCCGTCGTGGTGGCCAATATGACCGCCGTGGCCGGGCGGCGGATGGCCGAGACCATTGCCCGGCGCGGTGGGCTCGCGGTGATTCCGCAGGACATCCCGGTCGACGTGGTCGCCGAGGTGACCTCCTGGGTCAAGCAACGCCACCTCGTCTACGACACCCCGATCACGATGTCGCCCACCGACACCGTCGGCGAGGCGATGAACCTGCTTCCCAAGCGGGCCCATGGGGCGGTCGTGGTGACCGAGAACGGTCGGCCGGTGGGCATCGTGGCCGAGGCGGACTGCCTGGGGGTGGACCGCTTCGCGCAGCTCGCGCGGGTGATGTCCACGGAACTGCTCACGCTGCCCGACGGGGTCGACCCGCGCGAGGCGTTCGACCGGCTCCACGAGGGCCGGCACAAGCTCGCGCCGATCGTGGACGCCGACGGCCGACTGGTCGCCGTACTCACCCGCACCGGCGCCCTGCGCTCGACGTTGTACACGCCGGCCGTGGACGCGGCGGGTCGGCTGCGGGTGGCCGCCGCGATCGGCATCACCAACGACGTGGCGCACAAGGCGGCGAGCCTGATCGAGGCGGGCGTGGACACGCTGGTCCTGGACACCGCGCACGGCCACCAGGAGCAGATGCTCAAGGCGCTGCGCGCGGTACGGGCGCTCGACCCGCCCGTACCGATCGTCGCGGGCAACGTGGTCACCGTGGCCGGCGTGCGCGACCTGATCGACGCCGGCGCCGACATCGTCAAGGTCGGCGTCGGCCCCGGCGCGATGTGCACCACCCGGATGATGACCGGCGTCGGCCGCCCACAGTTCTCCGCCGTCGCCGAATGCGCCGCCGAGGCCGCCCGGTCGGGTCGACACGTGTGGGCCGACGGCGGCGTCCGGTACCCGCGCGACGTCGCCCTCGCGTTGGCCGCCGGCGCCTCCAACGTGATGGTCGGCTCGTGGTTCGCGGCCACCTACGAATCACCCGGGGACGCGTACCGCGACGGCGAGGGCCGGCTGTACAAGGAGAGCTTCGGGATGGCCTCGGCCCGCGCGGTCCGGCTGCGCACCGCCACCGAATCCGCCTTCGACCGCGCCCGCAAGGCGCTGTTCGAGGAGGGCATCTCGTCCTCGCGGATGTACCTGGACCCGGTCCGCCCGGGCGTCGAGGACCTGCTGGACTCGATCGGCGCCGGCGTGCGCAGCGCCTGCACCTACGCGGGTGCCCGCAACCTCGCCGAGTTCCACGAGCGCGCGCTCCTGGGCGTGCAGAGTCCGGCGGGCTACGCGGAGGGCAAACCGCTGCCCGAGAGCTGGTGAACCGTCGGCGGCGCGAACCTCCGCCCCGGGAGCGCGCCGCCGAGCACCCTCCGTACGAAACGGATTGACGGCCGGGTGACACTCTTGTCATGACGCACGCCACCCGCACCGGCACCTGGACGATCGTTCCCACCCCGGTCGACTCGCCCGAGGCACTCGCCCTGCATCGCGCGTACTACGTCGAGGTCAGCGACCGCTACTACCGGTTGCACGAGGGCCGCGACTCCACCCCCGCCGAGATCGAGGCGGGCCTCGCCGAGACCACGCACGACGATCTCGTGCCGCCCGTCGGGGTGTTCCTGGTCGGCCGGTACGGCGACGAACCGGCCGCCTGCGCCGGAGTGCGGCTGCGTGCCGACGGCGCCGCCGAACTCACCCGCGTCTTCGTCCGCGCCGACCTGCGCGGCACCGGCGGCGGCCGGCGTCTGATGGCCGCCGTGGACGACGCCGCCCGGGCGTTGGGCGCCGATCGCATCATGCTCGACACCCGGCTGGATCTGATCGAGGCGCGCACCCTGTACACCCGGACCGGCTACGTCGAGGTGCCGGCGCACAACAGCTGCCGATACGCGGAGATCTGGTACGCGAAGGACCTCACCGCCGACGGCGCGCCGGAGCCGGCCGATCCGGCCTGAGCATACGGACGGGGCCGCGGCGGCGGAGACGACGAACGGGGGCGAACATGACCGGCGACCAGGACGACATCTGGTACAACCTCGGGTGGGGGCCGTGGGACGAGACCTTGACCCTCCCGCAGGGGCCGCCGAGCGAACAGGACCGTGAGCAACAGGAGTTGCCCCGCTCGCTCCTGGCTGCGGCCGGCCCCGGCGTGGTGCAACGCGCCGTGTTCGACCCGGCGTTGAAGCAGTACGCCAGCGCGATGCGGGCCGGCGAACCGCAGTTCGCCACACCCGAGACCGCCGAACGCTGGCACACCGCGCGCCGCCGCGCGATCGACCACGTGCTCGCGGCGATCGCGGACTCCCGGTGGGCCGAACACCTGGTGCTGCGCGGGAGCATGCTGCTCCGCGCCTGGTACGGCGAGGCCGCCCGGGAGCCCGGCGACCTGGATTTCGTGGTGGTCCCGGCCACTTGGGAACTGGCCGAGCCGCGCACGGAGCGGATGTTGGCCGGGATCGGGCGCGCCGCCGAGGCGCACGCGCGTGCGGCGGGCGGGGTACGGATCGACGCGGCCGGCGCGGTCGACGACGAGATCTGGACCTACGACCGCGTCCCGGGCCGACGACTGGTGTTGCCCTGGCAGGCCGACGGACTGCCGTCCGGGACGGTGCAACTCGACTTCGTCTTCTCCGAGACGCTGCCCTCGCCGGCCGCGTACACCGAGGTGCCCCGGCGAGACGGCACGGGCGTGCACCGGATCCTGGCCGCCACGCGTAAGCAGTCCCTGGCGTGGAAGTTGTTGTGGCTGATCGCCGACGCCTATCCGCAGGGCAAGGACCTGTACGACGCGGTCCTGCTCGCCGAGTCGACGCCGCTGCGCGCCGAACTCCTGCACACCACCCTTGTCGCGGCGGAACCGCACTGGGCCGGACGGCGGGTGGGGCCCGGCGCGCTGGTCGACCAGGATCCCGACTGGAGCGAGTTCGCCAAGGAGTACCCGCATTTCGGCGGCTCGGCCGAGGAGTTCATGGGGCGCCTGCTCACCGCGCTGGCCCCGGTCTTCGCCGAGGAGGCGCACGGCCCGGCCGTCGACGGCTACACCTGGCGACTGCGGTGGCTCGCGCCGCTGCTCCCGGATGGTCGGCGCGAGGCGGCACGCGGCGGGATGCCGGCACTGGCGGGGTGGTTGCGCAGCCGCGCCCTCGGCCTGACCGAGAGCATCGTGGTGATCCGCGAGGTGGTCGGCCCCGAGCGCTGCACACCGGAACAGGCGGCGGCCGCGTATGTGGCGGAGCTGCCGTACGGGTCGAGCCAACTCGGCTACTACGAGCGCAATCCGGACGTCGTGCGCAACGCGTTGGAGGCGCTGCGGGAAGAGGTCTGAACGGCCGGCCGGCCGACTGTCCGGCTGCCCGCCCGACCGCCCGACCACCCCGCCCGACCGCCCGACCGTCGGATCGCCGATCAGGAAGGACCATCGGTGAGCACCATCGACCCGTCCGTGGTCAAGGCCGTCTTCACGCTGGCGGACGCCGCCATCGTGCCCGAACTCGTCGACCGGCTCGGGGACGAACTCGGCCCGGCACTGCGCTCGTTGGCCAGTGTGCCGGGGCCGTTGGCCGACGCGGTCCGGGCCGGGGGCGACCCGGTGCTGCTCGAGGCCGTCGAGGCCGTCCGGGCGCGCCGGGAGCGTTTGGATCCGCCCGTCGCGCGCCCGTTCGCGCTGCCGGCGTTCGCCGACCCGGACGCCCGGACCGACCTCACCGCCGAGGAACTGGACGCGCTCCTCGACCTGGACGACCCGCTCGTCGACGCGCGCCTGTTCGCCGGATCGGTCCTGGACCGCACGGAACGCACCCGGCTGCTCGCGGGTGTGCGTCGCGACGGTACGGTCGGCCCGGTACCCACGGCCCTCACCGACCTGCTGTGGGCGGCCGAACTGGGCCGCTGCGCCCGGTGGCTCGCCGCCGGGATGGCCTCGGGCGACGCCGAGGTGGCCCGGATCGTGGTCAACCGCCTGCCGCTGCGCACGGAGGCGGGCCGACTGCGGCTGATCCTCGGCGTGTGGGCGCGGCACGGCCGGGACGAGGTGCGCCGAGTGCTCGCCGAGGCCGACTTCCCGGCCGAGGCACGGGCCGAGATCGAGGAGGCCCTGGGTCGCCGCGACGGCCGGGCCGTCCTCGGCGCGCGCCTGGCCGACTTCGAAGTCCCGGAGCACATCGTGGAGTTCCTGTGCTCGGGCGGCGACTCCGAGCAGCCGGACCGGGTCGACGGGATCCTCGACGACGGCGGCACGATCCCGTGGCCGGAGCTGATCCGGGCGCACCGAACCACCCCGCTGCCCGCCGCGCTGCACGCACGGCTTGCCGAACTGCCGGACTGTCCGAACGAGTTGCTGATCGCGCTGCTGGCCGAGGGCCTGCCGCGGTCGAACCGCGACGACCGACCGTGGCTGCACACGGCACTGGTCGCCGGCCGGCTGACGGGCGCCGACGTGATGGAGCACGCTCGCCCGGCGGCGGTGGCGCTGTCGATACTCGCCGGCACCGACGGACGTACGTCGCCGGCCCGCTGGGCGTCGGGCGCGCCGCGTGCCCGGGCGTACCTGCTCGCCGACCGCTACCTGGGGACGAACGTGGAGGCGTGGATCGTCGCGCTGCGGTTGTTCCCGGACTTCACCGGCACCATCCCGGAACTCCTGGCCACCGCCGACGCGGTGACCGGGAATCGAGCGGGGGCGGTCGGCTGATCGACGACGGGTGGACCGGATCGGTGGGTGCGCCGAGAGCCGCCCACCGAGAGCCGGCTACCCAGAGTCGACCACCGACCGCCGACCGGCCCGGATCGCCTCACCGACCGGCGAAGTGCCCGGCGGAGACGGCCGCCGGCTCGCCGTCCGCCTCCTCCCGATTCCGCTCCGCTTCCATTTCCGTCTCGGCGCCGAGCAGGGCGAGCTGTTCGTGGCCGTCGAGCGGGTCGTGCGCCCGCTCGGCGGCGGGCGTCCAGGACCCCCGGCAGGAGATCGGCGCGTCGCCGGCCCGCACGTGTCCGGGATCGTCGTGCCGCCAGACCGCGTGCGTCTCGGTCACCGCGACCCGACGCCCGCACACTCCGCAGGTGCCTCGTGGGCGGTGTGTGTTCATCCCCCCATGATGTCCGACAGGACGGACACCACCCGCCCCGACCGGCTCGTCCGGCCGAGCCGAAGCCCCGGAAAAGATCGGCCGCGATCGGTCACATTCGTCGATTCGCATCCGTCAGTGAGGTGTCGGGCGGCAACGAGCCGCCGACCACGAGCCGATCGGACCGGCGACGGCACCCGGCGGCAACGCCGCGCGACCGCGCGTCGCCGCGCACCGCGGCCGAGATCGGCAGATCGCGAATCGGAGCACCGCATGACCGGCAAGTCCTTCAAGAACGATATGTCGATGATGTTCATCTTCCACGATGCGCTTCGTCGCCAACTGGAACAGATCGCGCGGATCACCGCCGAGGCCACGGACGATCCCCGGGTGGTCCTCCAGGCGTCGGTCGGCTGGGAGCTGTTCAAGCGGTATCTGCACGTGCACCACGGCGCCGAGGACGACGTGCTGTGGCCCGCGATCCGGTTGGCCACCCGGAACCTGCCGGACCAGCTCGCGGTGATCGACGCGATGGAGGCGGAGCACGCGATCGTCGACCCCGGCCTGAACGCCGTCGACGCCGCGCTGGCGGACCACGAGGGCGGCCCGGAACGCCTGGCGATGATCGTCGAGCGCCTGGTCGGCGGCCTCGGCGGGCACCTCACGCACGAGGAGGACGAAGCCTTGGCGATCGTCGACGAACACTGCACACCCGAACTGCTCCAGCGATTCGGCGCCGAGCACCAGGTACGGATCGGGCCGGGCACCCCCGAATACCTTCCCTGGCTCCTCCAGGGGGCGAGCGACGAACACATCGCGATCGCCCTCGGCGTACTGCCGGAACCGGTGCGCGCCGCCTACCTCGCCGAATGGAAGCCGGCCTACGCAGCCCGCGACATCTGGGGCCCGAAGAACGGCTCCACCACCGCATGACCCACACTCCGCACCGGGGCCGCAGCCCCCCACGCCCCACCCCCCACCAAGGCGCCCACACCGATCGACCGGGTGCGGCTCCGGATCACGGCGGTGATCCGGGCCTCACCCGGCCTCGGCGGCACGCCCGCCCGAACGGTCACCCGAATGTCGTGCGCACCACGCCGTCGGCTACCAGCCCACGCGGAACGTCTGCCCCGTCTGGGCGCCTTCGATCGAGCGTCGGTAGGCGAGCGCGGCGGCGGAAACGTCGACCGGGGGAAACCCGGGGAAGGTCGCGTCGTAGACCTCGACGGATTCGGTGAACACCGTCGGGCTGACCGAGTTGATCCGCAACCCGCGCGGGAGTTCGACCGCCGCGCCCCGGACGAATGCGTCGACGCCGCCGTTGGCCATCGAGGACATCGATCCGGTGCGGACCGGCTCGCCCGACAGGATGCCGGTGATCAGCGTGAACGAACCGTTGTCCGCGACCGAGTCGAGGCCGCGACGGACCAGTTCGACCTGTCCGAGCAGCTTGTTCAGCGCCGCGCTCTCGACGTCCTCGCGCGAGAGTTCCCCGATCTCCTTGAACGGCACACTGCCGGCGGTACAGGCGACCGCGTCGACGCGGCCGACCTGTGCGTACATCGCCGCGATCGACGCCGGGTCGGTAATGTCCACCACCACGTCGGTGCGCCCCGTCCGCGACGCGGTGACCACGTCGTGTCGCGTGGCGAGCAATGTGGTGACTGCGGTACCGAGAGTGCCGGTGGCACCGACCACGAGGACCTTCACGACGACCTCCGACGCGGGACTACGAACGAATACCGCTGTGATCCTCGCCGGTTCGTCGCGGATGGGCAAACGACGAACGCGACCGGCCCGGGGGTCCGGGGGTCAGGGACGGGTGCCGGCCGCGACGAACATCGGCACGGCCACGAACGAGCGATTCGCGTTTGCGCGTTCGTGTTGGTCGGCGATCCAGGCGCGGCACCGGTCGGCGGTGATCGTGCCGTTCGCCCGGACCGATTCGGCCAGGCCGACGAGCAGCGGGAGCAGGGAACCGTCCACCACCACCCACGTGTCCGCCTCGACCCGGACATCCCGGAAACCCGCGTCGAGCAGCAGCGCCCGGTAGCGGCGGGCGGTGCGGGGGCCGGGGACACGGTCGGCTCGGGCGTGTACCAGGGTGCGGGTGAGCGCCGGGTCGGCGGCGTCGACGAGGATCGTGTCCCAGTCCTGCCCGGTCAACACGATCCGCCCGCCCGGTCGCAACACCCGTCGGGCCTCGGCCACCACGGCCGCCGGGTCGGCCGATTCGTGCAGGACCTTGTCCGCGCGGTAGCCGCCGAACGACGCGTCGGCAAAGGGCGGCGCGTGGGCGTCGCCGCGCCGGAACTCGCCGGTGGGATGACGGAGTTCGGCCGCCGCGAGCATCCGGGGATCGAGGTCCAGGCCGACCGCCCGTACCCCGCGCGCGGCCAACTCGGCGACCGCGAGCCCCGCGCCGCAGCCGACGTCCAGGACCGGCGCGGGCGAGGCGTCCCCGCCCCCGCCCCGGTCTCCGTCGCCACCGGTTTCGGCGAGCAGCGCATAGGTACGGGCGCGCAGTCGTACCGCCTCGGGCCGGGCGTCCACGGCGTCGAGGCGGGCGAGGAGGGCACGGAGGGTGTGGTCGGGTTCGGTGGTCGGCCTATCGAGGCGGGCGTCGGCGGGGCGGGTGTCGGCGGGGCCGGTCCGGTTCGTACTGGTCATGCCGACCACCGTGCGACTTAATGACGACATGAAGTCAACCCCCGAACCCGGACCGACCCTCGCCATCGGCGACACGGCCGCACGCTTCGGACTCGCCGCACACGTACTGCGCCATTGGGAACACGTCGGCCTGCTGCGCCCGGACCGCGACGGAGCCGGTCGCCGCCGCTACGGCGAGGCGGACGCCGCCCGGATCAGGATCATCCTGCGCGCCAAGGAGGCCGGCCTGCCCCTGGACGACATCGCGGCCCTGCTCGCCGACGCCGACCCGCGCACCCGCCGGGCCACCCTGCGCCGCCGGCAGGCCGCCCTCGAAGCCGAACTCGCGCGCACCCGAGCCGCGTTGGACCTGGTCACGTGTGCCCTGTCCTGCACCCACGACGACCCGACCCACTGCCCGCACTTCCGGGACACACTCGGCGGCGCCCGCCCCGGCACGGCGCGGGGGGCGCGGCGCGAGGAGTCGCTCAGATGTTGAACCCCCCGTCGACTTCGACGGCGGTGCCGGTGATGTAGTCGCCGCCCGGACCGGCCAGGTACACGACGGTGCGGGCTATCTCGTCCGGGGACGCGAAGCGCCCGAGCGCGGTGAGGCCGCGTACGCCCTCGGCGTTCGGGCCGTCGGCGGGGTTGAGGTCGGTGTCGGTCGGGCCGGGCTGGATCACATTGACGGTGATCCCGCGCGGACCCAGTTCCCGGGCCAGGCCCTTGGTCATGCCGACCACGGCGGACTTGCTCAGCGTGTACAGGGTGAAGCCCGGGAAGGTGGTGCGCCCCGCGACGTTGCTGCCGATGGTGATGATCCGGCCGCCGTCGACCATGTGTCCGGCCGCCGCCCGCGAAGCCAGGTAGGGGGCACTCACGTTGGCCGTGAGCGTCTCGTTCAGCTCGGCGGCGCCCAGCTCCTCGATCGGGCCGAGGCGGAACACCGCCGCGTTGTTCAGCAGGATGTCCAACCGGCCGAACGTGGCGACCGTCTCGTCCACGGCCGCGACCACCGCGTCCGTGTCCACGGCGTCCGCGCGGATCGCCAACGCCCGCCGCCCCAGCGCCTTCACCTGCTCCACCACACCGGCCGCCGCGTCCACGTCGGACCGGTAGGTGAACGCCACGTCGGCTCCGTGCGCGGCCAACGCCCGCACCGACGCGGCCCCGATGCCTCGGCTGCCACCGGTGACCAACGCGATTCTTCCTTGGATCTCGTTCATGTCCCCAAGCCTGGCCGACCCCCCTCCGCGGAGCCGGCGGAAAACCGCCCTGGCATTTCGCCCGCCCCGCCCGGTTCGGGAGGTAGTCGGTTCGCGGTCGAAACGCGGCCTCCCGCCTGTGGCGGGCACGGCCGCCGACCCCGGTGACGAAGCCGATGACGATCCGGTGCGGACGTCGGCACCGGCCCCCTCACAGGGCGGCCAGTTCCTCCCACAGCTCGTCGGGGATGCGTTCGGCGGCGAGGGCGACGGTGTCCGTGATCTGGGCCGCGTCCCGGGCGCCGACCACGATGCCGGCCACCGCCGGGTGCGCCGCGACGAAGCGCAGGGCCGCCGCGCGCAGTGGTACGTCATACGCCTCGCAGACGTCGCGCAGCCGCAACGCCCGCGCCAGCAGGTCGCCGTCCGCGGGCGCGTAGTCGTACGTGGCGCCCGGGCGCGGGTTGGCGAGGAGGCCGCTGTTGTAGACGCCGGCGCCCAGGACGGAGACGCCTCGGCGGGCGCACAGGTCGAGCAGGTCGGCGCCGGTGCGGTCGAGGAGGGTGTAGCGGCCGGCGAGCATGACGCAGTCGAGGTCGGTCTCGGCGACGAACCGGGCGGGCATCGCGCTCTGGTTCATACCGACGCCGATCGCGCCGATCACGCCTTGGGCGCGCAGTTCGGCGAGGGCGGGATACGCCGCGCCGACGGCCTCGGCCCAGTGCTCGTCCGGATCGTGGATCAGCACGATGTCGATCCGGTCCAGCCCGAGCCGGTCCAGGCTCGCTTCGAGACTGCGCCGCACACCGTCGGCCGAGTAGTCGCGTACCCGACGCCGCGCGGGCGTGTCGACGAACCCCTCCCCGGAAGTGGGCGCGTCGGGGTCGTCCACGAGGAGCCGGCCAACCTTGGTCGAAACGGTGAACTCGGTGCGAGGCCGCCCCCGCAACGCGTCCCCGAGTCGGGACTCGGACAACCCGACACCGTAGTGCGGCGCGGTATCGAAGTACCGGATTCCGGCCCGCCAGGCAGCATCCACCACCGCGCCGGCCGTCTCATCGTCGACCGGCGCTCCGAGGTTCCCCAACGGCGCGGCGCCGAGCCCCACTTCACTCACCAACACATCGGTCCCACCAACCACACGCCACTTCAAAACCATCACCTCCCACTTGCACTCCGAATCCCATCCCCTTCACCGGCAGCCGTCCACAGCCCGGTCTCACGACGGCCGCAACCGCAAACCCTGCATGCCGCCATCCACCGCCAGCGCAGCCCCGGTGGTCGCGGAAGCCAGCGGACTGGCCAGCGTGCAGATCGCGTAGGCGACCTCCTCCGCGCTGACCAACCGCCCCAGCGGCTGCCGAGCGTTGAGCGCCGCCCGCTCCCCGTCGGGGTCGGCCGCGGCGGACAACAACCGCCCCACCCACGGCGTGTCGGCCGTGCCGGGATTCACGCAGTTGACCCGAATCCCCTCCCGCACGTGGTCGGCCGCCATCGCCAGCGTGAGCGCCTGTACCGCGCCCTTGGACGCGGAGTAGAGCGCCCGCTGCGGCAACCCCGCCGTCGCCGCGATCGAGCACGTGTTGACGATCGCCGCGTGCGCGGAAGCCCGCAGGTACGGCAGGCACGCGCGGGTGACCCGAACCAGGCCGAGCACGTTGACGTCCAGGACCCGGTGCCACTCCGCGTCGTCGTTGTCCGCGACGGTCCCCGCGGCGCCGATGCCGGCGTTGTTGACCAGGATGTCCAGGCCGCCGAGCGCCACGCCGACCGCCTCGACGGCGCGGACCACCGACGCGTCGTCGGTGACGTCGGCGGTGTGGCCCGCGAGTTCGTCCGGCAGTCCGGTGAGGTCGCGGTCCAGGACGGCTACGGCGGCCCCGCGCGCGGCGAGCAGGCGCGCGGTGGCCAGGCCGATGCCGGACGCGCCGCCCGTGACCAGGGCCCGCAGGCCGGTGAATTCCTGATGGGTGCTCACGAGGCGGCTCCGACATGGGTTTCGGCGAGTTCGGCCGCCCGGTCGGCGATCCAGAACAGGCCGTCCGGGTAGCGGTAGGTGTCGATCGACGCGGGGTGCATCGTCGCGGAGAAACCGGGCGCGGTGGGCGCGCGGTAGGCCCCACGCTCGATCACCACCGGGTCGACGAAGTGCTCGTGCAGGTGGTCGACGTACTCGATGACCCGGTCCTGGAGCGTGCCGCTGACCGCGACGTAGTCGAACATCGACAGATGCCGGACCAGTTCGCACAGCCCCACCCCGCCCGCGTGCGGACAGACCGGCACGCCGAACTTGGCGGCCAGCAGCAGGATGGCGATGTTCTCGTTGACCCCGCCGACCCGACACGCGTCGAGCTGTAGGAAGTCGATCGCGCCGGCCTGGAGCAACTGCTTGAACACGATCCGGTTCTGCACGTGTTCGCCGGTGGCGACCTTGACCGGGGCGATCGCGGCGCGGATCGCGGCGTGGCCGAGGACTTCGTCGGGACTGGTGGGTTCCTCGATCCAGTGCGGATCGAACTCGGCGAGCCGGCTCATCCACGAGATGGCCTCCGCCACCTCCCAGCGCTGGTTGGCGTCCACCGCGATGCGGATGTCCGGCCCGACCGTCGCACGGGCGATCCGCAGCCGACGGACGTCGTCCTCGACGTCCGCGCCGACCTTCAGCTTGATCTGACCGAAGCCGTCGGCCACCGCCTCGCGGCACAGCCGGGCGAGCTTGGCATCGTCGTAGCCCAGCCAACCGGGCGACGTGGTGTAGGCGGGATAGCCCTGCGCCCGCAACGTCTCGACCCGCTCGGCCCGACCGGGCACGGCACGGTGCAGGATCTCCAGCGCCTCTTCGCGGGTGAGCGCGTCGCCCAGGTAGCGGAAGTCGACCAGATCGACGATCCGTTCCGGGCTCATCTCGGCGAGCAACTGCCACAGCGGCTGCCCGGCGCGCTTGGCCTTGAGATCCCAGGCGGCGTTGACCACGGCCGAGATGGCCATGTGCATGACGCCCTTCTCGGGCCCGAGCCACCGTAGTTGGCTGTCGCCGATCAGGTCGCGCGAGAACCCGCCCAGATCGTCGAGGAGTTCGGCGAGCGGCCGACCGACCACATAGGGGCGCAGCGTCTCGATCGCGGCGACCTGCACATCGTTGCCACGCCCGATGGTGAACGCGAACCCGTGCCCCTCGTGCCCGTCGCCCGCGTCGGTGCGCAGGATCACGTACGCGGCCGAGTAGTCCGGGTCGGGGTTCATCGCATCGGAGCCGTCCAGTTCCCGCGAGGTGGGAAAGCGGATGTCCGCGGTGACGAGTTCGGTGACGCGGGGGACGGCGCCGGCGACCCGCCGGGGCGGATCATCGGAGTGGTGCGGGATCACGTGCGACTCCTCGGTTCTCGACCGTGCGACCCGATCGCCGAGCGCGGGAACGGGAATGCGCCCGAGCGGGGTGAAGGACGATCAGACATCCGATGTATACCCCGTTTCCCGTCGCTCGTCTACGATTCATCGGATGGCTGACCGAGAAATGCCATGTTTATGCTGCAATTATCCTTGGGATGGCTTGATACATCGGGTCAATGGGAGTTGTCGGGAAGGCACATGATGCTCGTGAGGAGGGCAGAGGCATCGATCGCTCCGCCTGACCCGCCGCCTCCCGCGTCAACGCCGGGGTCGACCCCGGCCGGGTACGGTTCGACGCGGCCCGGCGCATCCGGCGCATCCGGCGTATCCCGCGCATCCGGTGCATCCGGCACGGTCCCGGCCCGGGCACTTCGCCCCGCCGCTTCGTCGACCGCTCACGCCTCGACCGCCGCCCGTCCCGCAGGGCGCCCGCGCCGGCGCTCACGCCCCTCGGACTCAGGCCATCCGCCGCAGCCACTGCTCGACCCCGCTCGTGTGCACCGTCGACCACGCGTGCGCCGCCGCCGCGTCGTGGTTCTCCAGGGCGTCCACGATGGAGTGGTGCTCGCGGATCGTGCGCAGCCACGAGTCGTCCTCGGTCAGTCCGCGCCAGATCCGGGCACGCGTGGTCGGGCTCGACAACGTCTCGAGGAGCGAGCACAACACCTGGTTGCCGCTGAACACGGCGATCTCGTGATGGAAACGCAGATCCTGCTCGATCAGCGCCTCGTGTCCCGCGTCCGGACTCGGCGCGTCCGCGAGCGCCCGCAGCTTGGCGATGCCCTCCGCGTCGATCCGCTCGGCGGCCAGCGCGGTCGCCGCCGGCTCCAGGATCCGGCGTACCTGGAGGAAGTCGAGCACGCTCTTGTCGTGGTGGAAGTCGACCACGAAGGAGATCGCGCCGAGCAGCAGATTGGGCTCCAGGCTGGTCACGTACGTACCGTCACCCTGGCGCACGTCGAGGATCTGGATCAGCGACAGCGCCTTGACCGCCTCGCGCAGCGAATTCCGGGACAGGCCGAGCTTCGCCGCAAGGTCGGCCTCCTTGGGCAACTTCTCGCCCGGCTGAAGCTCCCCGGAGACGATCATGCCCTTGATCTTGTCGATGGCTTCGTCTGTGACCGCCACGCCGATGACCCTTCCAGAGATCCGATGACTCCCCAGTATGGCGGGTCGGCCCGTACATGGACAGGGCCGCCCGCCGGCGTGCGCGGGAGCGGGATCGGGGAGGGTCGGACCGGGGCGGGCGCGGGGCTGATCCGCGGCGTCGTCGAAGCGGGGAGCCCGGGTACGGAGGGCGGCGACGACAGGACTCGGCCGCCTCGTACCCGTCGATCGGCCCCACCTCGGCCCCCGGGGACAGTATGGCCGGGTCCATCGGGCAGCCCCCGCCGGAACCACCGCGCGGGAGCCGCGCCGGTGCGGCAGCCTCGCGATCCGGTCACCGTCCCGGGTGCTGTACCGGACCGGGACTCCCGTCAGTCGTCCGATCTCCCGGGATCGTTCACTCGTGCCTACCGCCGAGCGCCGCGATCTCGGCCGGCGACGCGTTGCCCCCGGAGCACATCACCGCGATCCGACGCCCCGCGAACTCGGCCGGGTGGGTCAGTACGGCGGCCAGTGCCGCGGCCCCCGCGCCCTCGGCCAGGGTGTGGGCGTGGGTGGCGAACAGCCGCTGCGCGACGGCGATGTCCGCGTCGGAGACCAGAAGGAAGTCGGCCAGCCCCTGCCGCAACAGCCGCTGTGGCAGGGCGAATCCGCGGCCCGTGGCCAGCCCGTCCACGACGGTGGTGTTGGCGCGCGTGACGCACGTGCCGGCGCGCCAGGAGTCGTGCGCGGCCGGCGCGGCGGCGGACTGCACGCCGATCACCCGGCAGTTCGGGGCGAGTTCGGCGGCGACCAGGACGGCGGCCGCGGCGCCGGTGCCACTGCCGACCGGGACCACGATCGCATCCAGGTCGGGTCGGGCGGCGCAGATCTCCAGGTACGCGGTGCCGACGCCGGACACCAGGGCCGGGGTGTCGCCCGGGCTGATCAGGAGTGCGCCGGTCTCGTCCGCGTACCGCTCGGCCCGCCGCTGTGCGCCGGCCATGTCCGCGCCGTGCAGCACCACGTCCGCCCCCAGCGCGCGCACCGCCCGCACCTTGGCCGGATTCGCCCCGGCCGGCATCACCACGGTGCCGGTCACGCCGAAGGCGGCACACGCGTAGGCGATCGACTGCGCGTGATTGCCCGTCGAATAGGTGACCAGGCCGCGGGCCCGTTCGGTCGGGTCCAGGCCGGCGAGCAGGGTCAGGCCGCCTCGCACCTTGAAGGCGCCGACCGGCTGCACGTTCTCGTGTTTGACGTGCACCTCGGCGCCGGTGGCCGCGTCGAGCGCGGGATAGGACCACATCGGGGTCGGCGGGAGGTGGGTGGCGAGGAGATCGCGGGCGGTGACGATGTCGGCGAAGGTGGGTGTGGGGATAGGCGCCGGAGCAGGAGCGGTCGGGTCGGCTGTCATGGGGCCATCCTCTGGTGTTGCCGATCATCGGTCCAATGCCATTTTTTCGGGTTGTCCATCGATGGCATCGATATTGGCCGCATGCTCGACATCGCCCACTGCGGGTGCTCGCCGCCGTCGCCCGGTACGGGTCGGTCACCGACGCGGCCCGGGCGCTCGTTCAGGCACTGGTCGCCGCCGGCCTCGGGATCACGACGCTGCGCGGTCCAGCCCGGCCCGGCCCTGAGCGCGCAGCGCAACGCGGCGGTGCGGACGGTGCGGACGGCCGATCAGGTGCGCCTGGTGGACGCGGCGGTACACGGCGCCGCGCCCGATCCGGTGCGCACGGCCGCGTTGCTCGCGGAACCGGGCCGTGCGGCGGCGGGCGTGTTGGCCGAGGGGTGATCGGAGGGGTGCGGCCCGGCCGCCGGGGAGGGGTTCCCGGGGCCGGGCCGCTTGTGGGTGCGTGGTTCAGGTGGTCGATGCGTTGTTGGTTTCGTGGTTGGTTTTGTGATTGGTGTCGTGGTTGGTTTTGTGGTTGGTTCCGGCATCCGGGTCGGAGTCGGAACCGCCGGTCGAGGCCGACGAGGCGGTGTTGGTATCAGCGTTCGGGTTCGATTCCGTGGACCCGGGCGCAGCCCCGACCGTTGCCCGATCCGGTGACGGTTCGGGAGCGGCATCGGCCTCGGTGCGCGGCCCCGGGACGGTCGGGTCGGGCTGCGTCCGCCGGGCCCGGAGTTCGAGGTACACGGCCAGGCCGAGCAGTGCCAGGCCGAGGAGCAGCGCGACCAGCGGACCCACGACGCCGAGCAGCCACAGGGCCTGCGCGCCGTCGGCGGCGGTGTCGGCCAACTCCGCGCGCGAGGCCGGTGTGGTGGTCATCTTCAGCCCCACCACCGGGAAGACCTCGGTCGGGGTGCCGTTCGCGGTCACGGCGGTCGCGGTGACCGACTGGGTGGATTCGAGGTCCACCGTGGTGCCCGTTTCGCTGTCGACCCAGCCGGTGAGGTCGGTGGTCGACGTGTACGCGAGAGGCGTGGGATCGGCCCCGCCGGTCAGATCCGCGGGCCGATTCGGGAACGCGACGCCGGCCAGGCCCTGCACGGCCGCCTTGGGCATCGCGGCCGGCAGCGAGCGCAGCGTGTCCGGATCGGCGAGCGGGCCGCTCGTGCGGATCGAGAACACGTACGTCTCGCGGCCGGCGCGTTGTTCGGTGCGGATGTACGTGGCCGGAACGGTGGTCTGGGTCGGCGAGTCCCAGAACGGATAGTTCTTCTTCTTCGGCTCCAACGGGAAGCCCGCGGTCAGACCCTTGTGCGGATTGGCACGGACACCCTTGGGGATGGACCGCTCCAGCAGTGTCTTGCGGTCCACCGCCCAGCGGTTGTCCACATCGGTCAGGGTCTGCTTCTGCGGACCGGACACCACGGTCCGGTCGCTCAGCACGATCGTCGAACCGGAGGTGTGCACGGCGCGCACGTGCCGGTCCACCTTGACCGGCAGATCGCGCACGATGGCCCCGGACAGATTGCCCGCCTGCAACGCCTGGGGATCCAACATGGTCATGCCGCCGGCGAAGTGCATCGTGAAGTCGGCGTCGTCGGGCACCTGGTGCACGGCGGGCAGCACGGCGAACCGGGTCACCGCACTCGCCGTCACCAGCAATGTGGCGGCGGCACCGAGATACCAGGACGTCTTTCTCATCAGACCAGCCTCCGCAGGTCGCCAGATGGCCCCGGGAGGGCCGGATGTCCCCCCGTCGCGTCGGCGCACGCGACCTGTTGGCCCGTACCCCACCAGGATTCGCAACGGATTGCGCCAGATACCACGATTCCTGCCTCAGTACGGTTGGTTCGTGGTATATCGGGCGTACGAGCTGTTGCGCCTCACTCGAACCAGCGTTCATCGACCCGGTGTTCGCCCGGGTCGGTAATCGGTTTGGAGGCGACCGCAACCGGCCCCGTTGCCAACGCCGTTGCGGTCGGCGCTCTGGATGTCGCTACATGCTTCGTTGCACTGTGCGTTGCGAGTGCCGCTGCTATCTCCCGAACATCCTTTGATGCAGCTTCCGTTGTAGCTCGCCATGCAAGTTGCAGGTCAGGGACGTTTTTTGACGCCTCATCGGAAACATGGACAGCTCTTGGTCGTCTATCGAGGCACTGCGTGCAAAAGTGGATGAAAGGGTGAGATGTGCAACCCGGCCGAGCCCCCGCAGAGGTGGTGCGATCATGCTCGTGGTCTACGAACTGTGCGCTGAGTACGCCGAATATGCCGGGGCCGCCGGAGCCGCCGGGGGCGACACCGCCACCCCGATCAAGCTTTGGCACATGATCCGCAACGCCGGAACCGACGCCCTGTGTGGCCGCGCCCTCCGGCCGCACGCCGAAACCAGGTCGGATCTCGAATGGGGCACCATCCACCCCGTCTGCCACACGTGCGGCGCCCTCTACCTCCGCCAGGTGCCCTGACGCTGCCGGCTGCCAACTGTCGAGCGTGGTTCCGGGAACCGGCGCGCGGCTCTCGGGGCCTCGGGGCCTCGGGGTTGATACGCCCTTACCCTATGGGAATTTGCGTGCGGCCTGAAGGCGCATCGCTCGCTGTACGGTTCCGCGACAACGAGCCGCCGGGGACGGGCGCGGCATCGGGTGTTCGTACATGTCGGATCGATCGTGCCGCCGGGGGAGTCCGGCGGTTTCGACGGCATGCGCGTTTCCGGGGTGCGTTGTGGTGTCGTGCCGAGTGGCGCGACGGGGTGGACACGAACAACAGGGGTGCATGTGGCGAATTCCGATGTGGTGGCTCGTGCGCGAGTTGCGCTGTTCGACGTCGAGCAGTTGTCGGCGGAGCGATTGGTCGGGATCTACCGAGTGTTGGGGGAGGTCGACGGGCCGCGGCACTATGCGCGCCGGTTGGCCGAGGCATTGCACACGACCGGGCACGTCTTCACCCGGCACGGGGCCGACATGGGCCTCGCCCTCGGGCGGCTGACCGAGGCGATCGAGTTGTGCCGAGGACTGGACCCGGTCGAACACCGGGATCGGGACGCGGTGTTGCGGGGAATACAGGCCACGCACCAATGGGCGCTGTACCGCTACGGGCGGCGACGGGAGGCACTTGCCGTGCGACGCGAACTCGTTGTGCTCGCCCGCGCCGGCGGGGGTGACCGCCGGGTCCTGGCGGAGGCGATCCTGGGTCTTGCCGTCGGACTGGTCGAGGACGGACGGGACGACGAGGCCGAGTCGTTGTTCGCCGAGGCGGTCGTGGTCACCGCCGGGCCGCGGCGGGATCACCGGTTGGCGGCCGACCGGCACTGGTACGTCACCGCCCACGCGGGCCACCTCGCCACGCGCGGCCGCTTTGCCGAGGCGGCCGAGGTGTACGCCCCACTACTCGGCGGTGGCGGCAGTGGCGTGGCCGGTTCCGCCGCCGCCATGCCGGAGGACCGTCGAGTGCCGATCCTGCTCTACGGCGCCCATCTGCTGGCCGCCGCGCAACGGCACGCGGAGGGGCGGACGGTGTTTGCGCGTGCCGTCGAGGTGTATCGCCGAGGAGTTGATCCGGGCCTGGATCGGGGTCCGGTTCGTGGCCCGTTCCGCAGTTCGGTACACAGCCTGCGCCACGACGAACTTGCCCACCACCTGGCCGTCTTCGGCGCCCCCGACGAGCCGGCGGATGTTGCGTGCGCCACGACTCGCGATCACTGGTCGCCGACACGCCTGGATCGGTATGTCCGGGCCGAACCCGCGCTTCGTGACGCGCTCGATGCCTCGACCACCGGCGCCGCCGAACGCCTTGTGCTCGAACGTCGGCTCAACGTCCGGGCCGCGTTCGCGTTCATGCCCCGGGCGGACGTGACCGATCGGCTCGTGCCGGCGTTTGCCAAGGCCGTCGACCACGCGCGGGCGTTCGCCGTCGCCGATCCGGACGTCGGCACGCCGTTGCTGGTCCGTGCCCTCACCGACCACGCCCTGCTTCTGGCCACGGTGGGCCGGGCGGCCGAGGGCGTTGCGGACTTCGAGGAGGCGGGCGCTCTGTACGGGTGACGGTGAACGACGGCCCTCGGGTTCGGTCCGGGAGTCGTACGGCTCCCGGGCCGGGCCCGGTCCTATCGGACGGCCAGGCCCTCGATTTCGATCAGCATGTCCGGGTCGGAGAGGGCGGTGACGCCGACCAGGACCGTGGCCGGGCGGCAGTTCTCGCGTTCCAGGCGGGCGGTGATCACGTCGAAGTGGGCGGTGACGGCGGCGACGTCGAGCGCGAAGTAGCGCAGTTGCACGACGTCCGCGAAGGTGAAGCCGGCCTCGTCCAGAGTTTCGGCGATCCGGTCGAAGGTGGTCTCGATCTGGCCGCGCAGATCCCGTACATGCACGATCGCACCGTCGGGGCCGCGGGATTCGTGACCGGCCAACACCAGCCACCGATCCGGGCGGTCCACCGAGACGGCCCGGTTGTAGCCGAGTCGATCGCCGAACATTCGAGGTCCGATGTCCTGCCTGTGCATCGCATCACCATCCTTCGCCCACGGGGTTGGGGATAGACAAAATCGACAAAATCGTGCAAGTCGCCCCATGGACTCTAACCAACTTCCATGCTCACCCCCACCGAACACGCCGCCCCGTCCGAGATCCCCGCATCGATGCCGTGTCGGACGGGTGGGTGCGTCGTTGGTGGGGTGTGGGTCGTTGGGATGGGCTGACGGATGGTCAGTGGGCGCTGGTCGAGCCCCTGCTGCCGGAACGGGCGCGGCGGCGGGGCGGCCGATGGCTCGATCGGCGGGCTGTGATCGACGCGGTGGCCTGGAAATACGAGCGCCGGTGCGCGTGGTGGGAACTACCGGATCGGTTCGGCCCGTGGCGGACCGTTTACCACCGGTACACCGTGTGGGGGAACGACGGCACCTGGCATCGCATCCTGACACGGCTCCAACACTGTCCCGACCCGGACGCCAACCTGGACTGGCTGGTCGAGATCGACGCGGCGCTCGCGGCTCGGGCGGCCGGTGCGCGGGTCGAGCGGGCGGACGAGCCGGCGGTGTCGTGATGCCCGGCGGGTGTCCGGGCGCAACGGAGTGTCCGCCCGGGCCGAGCGCGGCGGTGATCGCCGGCCGCCCGCTCCGCGGTCAGGCCGTGCCGCCCGCGCGCACCTGGTCGACGAACTCGGCCAGGCCACTGGGCGTGACCCGCGCCAGGATCGCCGCCGGCGCGACGGAGATGCCGTACCGCTTGCCGAGCACGGCCGCGAACTCGACCGCGAGGGTCGCGTCCACGCCCAGTTCGGCGAAGGTGTCGTCGGGGTCGATCCGGGTCACGTCGAGGGAGATGAGTCGGGCGGTCTGATCGACGATCTCGTCCAGAAGAGCGGCGTTCACGGACATGGCGTGGCTCCTTGGCGGGTCATGGATGTGTCCCGGACGGGGAGAGGGGGGCGGTACACGGACACGGGCGAGGCGGTCGACGGCGAGAATGTTCCGGGCCGGCCCCACGCCCGAGGCTGCCGATCGACGGCATCGGCTCCTGTCGTACCGGAGGAAACGCTAGTCGGCGCTCAGGTTCCGGCGGTAGGACACAATCGGCTCGGTGCGGGTGGCGAAGCCTGGCGAATCGCCGTGATGACCAGGCCGGCAGCGGTTCGGCCGGGCCTGGTGGGCGGCTGCGCGCGGGTGCCGGGCCGGGCCTACAGGGGCGGGTTGAGGCCCTCGAAGAAGGCGAGTAACGCGGCCTCGCGCAGAGCCGGCGGCAGATGGTCCAGGAGCGCGTGCACCGGGGCCAGTCGGCCGTCGGTCAACAGGCCGGACCCGAGCATGAGTTCGGTCAGCGCGTCGGGCGACACCCCGCCGTCGGCGACGGCGAGCGCGGTGAGCCGGTCGACCGCACACAACTGCTCGGCAGTGGGGAGCGGTTCGCGGGTGGCCGCGGTGCGCGCGGCGGTTCGGAGCGCGTGGAGCAGATCCGGGACGTGGGGGCCGTGGGTCGCGGTCATGGTCAGATGGATCGTCGGCGGTATGTTCGGCTGGGACAGCTGGGGCTGCACGGCCCAGCCCAGGCGCTCCAGTTCGTCCAGGAAGGCGAAGAAGTCGACGCCGTCCGTGGTCACCGCGACCAGACTGGCGGCGGGGGTCCCCAGGATGCGGAGTTCCGGGATTTCGCCGAGGCCTTCGACCAGTTCGCGGGTGGCGGCCAGCGTCCGGCTGACCAACTCCCGGTAGCCGTCCGCCCCGAGGTGGCGCAGCACCGCCCACGCGGCGGCGATCAGTCCGCCCGACTTGGAACTCTGCATGGTCGGATTGACCACCGGATAGCCGGTCCAGTCGGAGCCGACGAAGTATTGGGTCCGGCGCAGCGCCGCGGTGCGATACAGCAGGATCGAGCAACCCTTGGGCGTGTAGCCGTACTTGTGCAGGTCCACCGAGATCGAATCCACCCCGGGGACCCGGAAGTCCCAGGGCGGGACGCGGTATCCGAGCTGTTCGGCGAAGGGCAGCACCCAGCCGCCGATGCACGCGTCCACGTGGCAGCGCACGCCGCGCCCGGCGCAGATCGCGGCGATCTCGGGGATCGGGTCGACGACGCCGTGGCCGTAGGACGGCGCCGAGGCGACCACCAGGACGGTGTCGTCGTCGATCGCCCGCTCGATCGCGGCGACGTCGGCGGTTATCGTGACGGGGTCGATGTCCACGATGACAGGGTCGAGACCGAAGTATCCGGCCGCCTTGGCCCAGGCCGCGTGTGCCGAGCGGGCGAACACGATGCGCGGGTGTGCCACGTCGGGGCGCGCGTCCCGGGCCGCCTTCGCCGCGAGCAGGCAGCTCTCGGTGCCGCCGCTGGTCCAGCTCCCGGCGGCGCCCGGCGGGGCGTGCAGTTGCCCGCCGACGATCGCGACGACCTCGTGCTCCAGCGTGGCCACGCTCGGGAAGGAGGTCGGATACAGGCCGTTCACGTGCAGATACAGCTCGAACGCGCGGACCGCGACGTCCTCGACCGAGGCCGAGCCCGAGTCGAAGGTATTGGCCACTCCCGGCCGCCCGCGCGCGGGTTCGTCCCCGGCGTGCAGCGCGGTCAACTCCGCCAGGACCTCGGCCGCCGGCCGCCCGTCCGCGAATCCGCCCATTCGTGCCTCCCGATCGTTTTCTCGACGCGATCGATCACGACCCGATCCGGCGGTGTTCCCACGCGCTTCGACCGGGGGTTCGGGCACGGTAGCGCGGCGGGTGCGGGATGTCTGTAGAGATCGACGCGCGGTGTACGGCCGCCGCCCGAGGGGGCGCGCCGCCGATCGGCGCAATGCCCGGTCGAACCGGGTCGTGGGGAGTGGGCTGGGGTGATGACAGAGGAGACTGCGGGTACCGTCCGTCCATCCACCGACGCGTTGCCCGAGCGGGTGGGCGCCCGGCGGCGCGAACTCGGGTTGTCCGTCACGGACATCGCGCGACGTACGGGGTTGCCCGGCGGGTGGGTGCACTCCGTCGAGAGCGGTTCGACCGCGCCGTCGGCGCCGGCCCTGTCGCGACTCGCCGACGCGCTCGAAACCACCGTCGACGACCTGCTGGCCCCGTCGTCCGCGGCCTTCACGCATCGGCTCGCGCCCGCGCCGCCGGGTCGGGAGCCGGCTCCGGAGCGGGAGGTGGTGGTGATGACGGAGGAGGAGTGCCTGGCTCGGATCGCCCTGCAACTGGTCGGCCGGGTGGCCGCGCTCGATGCTCCGGATCCGTTCGTACTGCCGGTCAACTACGTCCTGCTCGGCCGCGACGTGGTGTTCTGCACCGCCGCCGACTCGTCGTTGGCCCGCGTCGCGGGCCCGGTGCTGTTCGAGGTGGACGACATCGTCGGCGCGGCGCGGATCGGCTGGAGCGTACTGATCCGGGGCACGGCGGAGCCCGACGACGACCCCGCCGACGCGCCGGGCGCGGACGAGGGCCCGTGGCCGGCCGGGCGCCGCGACGTGTGCATCCGGATCCGTGCCGAGCGCATGACGGGGCGGCGGGTACGGCCGCCGGCGGGGGAGGCGTAGCGGGCCCGATCGGGGCGTCCGGAACACATGCTCGCGAGGGCGCCCCGGCCGTCCCGGGCCCGACGCCGGCGGCATATCGTATGGATCATGAGCAATCACTTTGACGTCGTCGTCCTGGGTGCCGGTCCCGGCGGATACACCGCGGCGGTTCGCAGCGCGCAACTCGGACTGCGCGTCGCGGTCGTCGAGCAGAAGTACTGGGGAGGCGTCTGCCTGAACGTCGGCTGCATCCCGTCCAAGGCGCTGCTGCGCAACGCGGAGCTGGCGCACATCTTCACGCAGGAGGCGAAGGCCTTCGGGATCCGCGTCGAGGGCTCGGTCACGTTCGACTACGAGGCCGCGTTCAAGCGCAGCCGCAAGGTGGCCGACGGCCGGGTCAACGGCGTGCACTACCTGATGAAGAAGAACGGCATCACCGAGTTCGACGGGCTCGGCACGTTCGTCGACACGCACACCCTGGACGTGTCGCTCACCGCGGGCGGCGTCCAGACCGTCACCTTCGACCACTGCATCATCGCGGCCGGCGCCACCACCCGCCTGCTGCCCGGCACTTCGCTCAGCGAGCGGGTGGTCACCTACGAGGAGCAGATCCTCACCGACCGGCTGCCGGAGAGCATCGTCATCGCGGGCGCCGGCGCGATCGGCGTGGAGTTCGCGTACGTCCTGCACAACTACGGCGTGAAGGTGACCATCGTCGAGTTCCTCGACCGGGTCGTGCCGCTCGAGGACGTCGAGGTATCCACCGAACTGGCCAAGCGCTACCGGCGGTTGGGCATCGAGATCCTGACCTCCACGCGAGTCGAGTCGATCGACGACAGCGACCCGAACGCCAAGGTCCGGGTCACCGTGACCCGCGACGGGCAGCAGCAGGTGCTGGAGACGGACAAGGTCCTGCAGGCGATCGGCTTCGCGCCGCGCGTGAGCGGATACGGCCTGGAGAACACCGGCGTCGCCCTCACCGAGCGCGGCGCGATCGACGTGGACGGCCGCGGCCGGACCAACGTCCCGCACATCTACGCGATCGGCGACGTCACCGCGAAGCTGATGCTCGCGCACGCGGCCGAGTCGATGGCGGTGATCGCCGCCGAGACGATCGCGGGCGCCGAGACGATGGAACTCGACTTCCCGATGATCCCGCGCGCCACCTACTGCCAGCCGCAGATCGCCAGCTTCGGCTGGACTGAGGCGCAGGCGCGGGAGAAGGGCTTCGACGTACAGGTCGCCAAGTTCCCGTTCACGGCCAACGGCAAGGCCCACGGCCTGGGCGACCCGGTCGGCTTCGTCAAGGTGATCAGCGACGGCACCCACGGCGAACTCCTGGGCGCCCACCTGATCGGCCCCGAGGTCACCGAACTCCTCCCGGAGCTCACCCTGGCCCAACAGTGGGACCTCACCGTCCACGAGGTGGCCCGCAACGTCCACGCCCACCCGACCCTCGGCGAAGCCGTCAAGGAAGCCATCCACGGCCTCGCCGGCCACATGATCAACATGTAACCGAAGCCCCTCCGACCAAGCCGCCTCGCCCCCCGGGCGAGGCGGCCGCTTTCTGCCGCAAGCCTCCTTCGCCACGCGACTCCTCGACTCCGCCGGGCCGATATCCATCCGGCCTCGGGCGCTGTCGCGGGATCACCGGCCACATCCGCGGGCCGACCTGTCCGGCCGTCCCGTACACGACCGTCGACGAGGCGAGGCCGCCTCTCGCGGGTGGCGAGAGACGGCCTCGGTCGTGCCCGGGTGTGATGCTCCGACGACGCCGGTGGGTCCGCACGTCGCAGACGCTCGCACGCGTGGGGCCGGTACCCACGATGGTCGAACCGTCTCCAGGTTTCGGTCAGACGGCGGTGACCTTGTAGGAGCTGACCCACGCTCCGATGTTGTAGTAGCCGGATCCGTCGATGACGATCGCACCACCGTTGCAGTTCCACGTGTCCCACAGCTCCACCCTGGTGGTGGCGCTCGCGGTTTTGGCCGAACGGATCTTGTCGTTCCAGTTGTCGCCGACGTAATTGCACACGCCGACGTCTCCGGACCACGACCTGTCCAGACCGCTGTAATTGGTACCGGCCCAGCCGGTCCAGCTCCCGGCCGCGAGTCGCGCGGACGACGGCTGAGCGGACGTCTGGTGAGCGGATGCCGGTTGAGCGATGACGAACGTGCCGGCCAGAGCCGTGGCCGCGGCCGCGAGCAGAGTCTTGCGCATGGCAGGCATGGCATCTCCTTTCGATCGTGTCGTGTCCACCGGAGCGGGGGCCGAGGCTTCGCTCCCCGTCGACACGTCCACCGGATGGTCCGTCCGCGCCGGCCGGGCAGGACCGGCGGCGCGGCGCCCGGGTACATCGGGCGCGGCAACACTCTGTCCGATCACGCTTACCGTTCACTTACCGCTCGGCCGGGCCCGGGGATTCGCCGTCACCCGCGAGGACGTGAGCACGCGCGCCCTCGACGAAGGCCCGGACCGCGTCCCGTTCACGGTCGGGTATCCAGGCCACGCCCGCCGTGCACGGCGGGAGTCCCGTGACGTCGACGTACGCGATGCCCGGCCTGGGGTACAACCGGCGCCCGGCGGCGGGCAAGAACGCGATGCCGTTCCCGGCGGACACGGCGGCGAAGAGGGCCTCCACGTTGGAGACACGGTCGTCGCTGTAGACGACGCGCCCGCCGTCGGGGCGGGGGTCGACCGCCCAGAAGTCCCGCCACTCCCTGGGCACACGAGGATCGACGCTCACCACCGTGCGGTCCGCGAGATCCGCGAACGCGACCTCGGAACATGCCGCCAACGGATCCGCGGCGGCCACGCATGCGACCCGTGGTTCCACGACCAGGGGCTCCGCGCGAATCCCCGGCGCGACCGGCAGATAACACAGAACGACGTCGACCTCCCCGGACAGGAGGGCGGCGGTCTGTCCCACGAAATCGAGATGACGAACCTCGACCACGACCCCGGGGTGGCGCTCCCGCGCCCCCGAGATCAACGCGCGCACGTGTGGCAGGGCCAGTTGGGCCTCGAACGAACCGAGCACCAGCCGGCCGTCCCGCGCGGTCGGCACGGAACCCCGGGCATCCGCCGGAGCATCCGTCCGGTACCGGGAGCCCGCCGCCGGCGGGGGAGCGGAATCCCGCAGCAGCTCCGCCTGCGCCTCGGCCAGGACCACGCCCGGGCCGATACCGAGTTCGTCGGCGAGCATCCGCCGTACGGACTCCAATCGGCGCAGCGCCTCCGCTCGCCGGCCGCCGAGTCGCAGGCCGTGGAGGAGCGCCGCGTACACGCGCTCCTCGTACGGGTATTCCTTCGCCAGACACTCGAGGCGCTCGACGACCGGATCCGTGGGATCACCGGCCTCGACCGTCGCGTCGGCGAGTTCCAGCGCCAGTGCGATGCGGGACGCCTCCCACCGCACCACGAGCGGATCGTCGCGTAGTCCGTGTGGTCCGTTCGCGAACAAGGGCCCGCGCCACAGGTCCAGGGCGCGATGCAGCATCCGCTTCCGTTCGCGGGGATCGCTCGGGCGGGGCCCGTCCACCAGGCGCCGATATTCGCGGAGATCGCTGTCCGCGCGGACGTAGTCCAGGCGGTAGCCGCGCTCGTTCCTGCTGACGGTCACGGAATCACCACAGTGTTCCGCGAGCCATTCGCGTAATCGCGAGACGGTCGTGTGCAGTGTGCCCGGACTGCACCCCCCGGGGCCCCACACCGCGGTGGTCAGGCATTCGACGGAGAGCGTCTCCTCCGCGATCAGGAGGGTCCCCAGAAGACCGCGTACCACTGGCCGCGTCACCGTCACCGACGTCCCACCCGACCGCACGTACAGGTCGCCCAGGATTCCGCAGTTCACATACGACCGGCCCACCGCGTCCTCCAGGCACTCGTTCACACCGCCGACCACCACTCGCGCCCGCGCGAACGTACCAACCCGCCCGGCCGGAGCGCGGCGGATTTTTTCCGGCCATGACACCCCCGCACCCCCGCACCCGACGAGCGGCGCCCGGCACCACAGGCACCGAACACCCGACACGGAGAGGACCCGGCCTGCTGCCCGGCCGAGTCCCCACCCACACCCGAACCCGCCTGCAGGCGACCGGGGTGTTCAACCCGTGCGGGGCGGATGGCTCGTGGATTTGGAACGAGGACCCGGGCCGAGACCGAGGCGTACCTGGCCAAGGCCGGTCCGGGTCGCGCGTGGCCGGATGCCGACTGACGTGCACGGCTTCGACGATCCGGTCGGGCCGTTCGGGTCACTTCCGGCGGCGGTGGTAGGCGATGGTGAGGACGGCGAGTAGCGGGCCCCACAGGATCAGCGGGGCGTAGCAGATGTAGTAGGAGGCGGCTTCCCAGCCGCCCGCCCGGCTCGGGAAGTCGTCGGGCAGGTCGTCGCCGCGGATGGTGGTGCCCATGATTTCGGTGACCAGGGTCAGGACCGTCCATAGGAGGGTCAGGAACGTGGCGCCGAGGGCGGCGACGATCGTGACCGGCTTCGGGGGTACTCGACGGCCGCCGAGGATCGGGATCCGACGCGGGAAGACCTCGCCCCAGCGGGCGACCAGGCCGACCGCGGTGAAGGCGACGGCCTCGGAGAAGGCGGACAGGAAGACGATGTAGCACCGCTCGCCGATGCCGATGCTGCCGTCGAAGACCGCCGCCAGTCGCCAGAGGCCGGCCGGCAGGACGGTGAACGGGACGACATAGGCGATGAGTTGCGTGCGACGGGACACGCCGGGCACGGGCTCGTGGGCGGCGTGCCACGCGGCGCGAAGTCGACCCGAGCGGGCGGCGGTGGAAGGGGACGGGGTTCCGTCTCGCGCTTCGGTGTGGTGCAGCGGTTGCATGTGGGATCCCCGTGTTCGGTGGGCCGACGTCGGACGACCCGTTCGCCGACCAAGGTCGCAGCCGGCGACGCGCTCGCGGATCGCTCGCCGGGCTGAGCCGAGTGCGCTTCGTGGCGCACGAAGTCGTCCGACCGGAGGGTGACGGGCGGATGGCCGGCCTCGACCTGGGTCGCATCGATGGACGGGTCGGCTGGGGGTGAGATGCTTCACGAACTACGGGGTGCTTCGGCGGCGTTCGACGCCACGTTGCGGCCTTCGCCCGAACCAGCGCCAAACGCGCGGGCGTTCGACCGCGCCCCGGTTTCAGCCGCCGGATCGGGACGACGCCTCGGTGGCGTCCTCCGCGCGGATGATCGCGAACGCGTCGACCACGTCCGTGACCTGATGGTCCGGCGGATCCTCCGCACCAGCCGGCCCGATGGGCCACTCCGAGACCCGTCGCACCCAGATCGTGTCCAGCCCGGCCGCACGCCCGCCCCCGATGTCGGCCGTCGGGTCGTCCCCGACGCACCACCCACCGTCGGCGAGCGAAGCAACGCCACACCGCGCGGCCGCGATCTCGAAGAGGCGCCGCGCGGGCTTGCGGACACCCTCTTCGACCGAGGCGGCCCACCCGTCGACACACTCGGCCACACCCGTATATCGCATCGTGGCAACCTGTTGGCGCGGATGACCATTCGTCACCACGCCCACCCGCCGACCCGCACGCCGCAAGTCGGCAAGCCCGGCGAGCACTTCCGGCCGACAGTGGGCCAGTTGCGGCATCCGGTCGCGATACGTCGCGCACAGCGCCTCGACGCTATCCGGCAACCGAAATCGGATCCGCGCCTCGGCGAAGAGCCGTTCCCGGGGCACGAATCCGTCCCCGTCGTTGTCGGCGAACCAGGCCGCCGCCGCGTCGTGCAATCGGCGCTCGCTCACGAACTCCGCCGTCCAGCGCGTGAATGTCGCGGAGCGGTCGATCAGGGTGTTGTCGAGGTCGAAGAGCACCAAGCGCCGACGCATGGCGAGATTCTCGCACGGCGGGGCGCCCCGGCTTCGGCTCGGTCGGGAGTGGCCCGTGGGCTAAGGGATCTTCACGACGACCTTGCCTCGTGCGTGGCCGGCGTGGATGTACCGTACGGCCTCCGGGGTTTCGGTGAAGGGGAAGGTGCGGTCGAGTACCGGGGTCAGTCGGCCGCTCTCGATCGTTTCGCGGAGGAAGCGCAGATCGTCCGGGCGTTCGGTGGAGACGAGGCCGCGCAGGCGATGGCGGACGAACGGGCTCAGGAGCACGGCTCGGAGGGTGCGGTCGGTACCGCCGAGCCATCGGCCCCCGGTTTCGCTGCCGACCAGTACGAGGGTGCCCCGGGGAGTGAGCGCGCGGCGCAGGTCCGCCAATCGGCGGTGGCCCGCGGTGTCGACGATCAGGTCCCAGTGGCGTGCTCCGTCGGTGAAGTCCTCGCGCGTGTAGTCGATCACCTCGTCCGCACCGAGCGAGCGCACCAGGTCCGCCTTGCCCGCGCCGCACACGCCGGTGACCCGCGCGCCGAACACCTTCGCCAACCCGACCGCGTACGTCCCGATGCCGCCCGCCGCGCCGACGATCAGCACCGACTGCCCGGACCGCACCCGCCCCGCGTCCCGCAGCGCCTGGAGCGCGGCGTAGCCGGATACCGCGACGGCCGCGGCCTGTTCGAAGTCGAGAATCGCCGGTTTCGGCGCGAGCCTGTCCTCCTCCGCGCACGCGTACTCGGCGAAGGCGCCTCGGCAGGTCCCGAACACCGCGTCTCCGGGCCGGAATCGGGTCACCTTCGGGCCGACCGCCTCGACCACGCCCGCGACGTCCACGCCGCGTACCTTCACCTTCGGCGCGCGCAGACCGAACCCGGTGAGCCGCAGCAGATACGGCCGACCCGTGATCAGGTGCCACACACCCGGATCGACGCCGGCCGCGCGGACTCGCACCAGTACGTCCGCATCGCCCACCACCGGCCGCTCGACGTCCGCGCACCGGAGCACGTCCGGCGGCCCGTACTCGTCCTGTACGAAGGCTCTCACGGCAACTCCTCTGTCTCGTCCGGGTATTGGAAGACCTCGTCGAGTCGCACGCCGAACACCCGCGCGATCCGGAACGCCATCTCCAACGACGGTGAATAGCGGCCCTGTTCGATCGCGATGACGGTTTGGCGGGTGACCCCGATCCGACCGGCCAGGTCGGCCTGGGTCATCTCGCCGTGGGCGAAGCGCAACGCGCGGATGGTGTTGGTGACCCGGGTCGGCTTGTTCACCACGGCAGGAAACCCCGTCGATAGGCGAGAATCCGGGTCGCCGAACCGAGCACCGCCGATAGGCAGAAACCCAGGTAGATCGCGTTGGCGATCCAGAACGGCTCCGCCTCCACGAGCGCCAGACCCAGCGCCGTCACGGCGCCGACCACCACGAACGAGCCGGCGACGTATTCGGCGAACCGGCCGATCTCCCGGTCGCGTTGGTCCTTCCGATCGGCCCCCTCGGGGGACACGATCGAGACCACGATGTGCAGCACGATGGTCGCCACGATCGCGGCACCGACGCACCACAGCAGGATCGCCGCGTAGGACACCTCGGCGAGCGGGGTGTCCCCGGCCCGGCCCAGGATCAGGGCGACGTAGGCCCCGTAGGCGACGACCGTGACCGCCGCCATGATCCACGCACGCTTCTCTTCGAATGCCACGCCGACTCCCGGTCACAACAACGATGACACCCGCGAATGTAAAGCAAGCATGACATGGAGTCCAGTTTTCTTTACATCACCCTCGGTGTCACGCCCTCCCGTCGCGCCCCAGTCGCCACTAGACTCGCGCCTTCCGATCCGCGCACGTCTGGGGGACTTGATGAGCGTCGACGAACGTTTCGAGCGGGCGAGGCTGTGCTACGAGCGGTCGGTATTCGGCGGCGACGCCGCCGCGTTGGCTGCCGCCGATCAGGAACTCGACGCGATCGAGGCCGACTTGGCTCTGTCTCGGGGCCGTGTCCTGCACGCACGCTTCCTCGAACGCCGGGCGGACGGAGAGGACCCCCGCGAGTCGGCCCTGTTCGAACGTGCCGCCGAGCTGTACCGCAACCTGGGGGACGAACGCGGCGAGGGGGAGGCGCTGTTCTGGATCGGCGTGCTGCACCAGGTGATCCGGGACGACGACGCCGCAGCGGTGCCCGCACTCGAACGTTCCCTGGAGTTGGCCACGGGCGCCGACGACCGGCGGACCATGTCGTACGCGCTCCGGCACCTGGGCATCGCCGAACACCGGGCCGGCCGGCTCGATCGGGCACGGGAGCGCTTGGAGCGGTCGACCCGACTGCGCCGCGATCTCGATTTCCCCGCCGGGGTCGCGGCCAACCTGGTCGGCCTGGCCTACATCGCCGCCGGCCAGGACCGCCGCGACGAAGCCCTCACGCTGATCGAGGAGGCGAGCGCACTCGCCGAAGCGGCCGCCGCGAAGGGCATCATCCCCTCGATCGACGAGGCCCGCACGGCCCTGACCAACGGCTTCCCGCCGGCGTAGCGAGCCCTGCGCCTCTTCGGATCGCGGACGCCGATGCGGGGCCCGGCCGGGTCGAGGGGTGGACCGCCACCGGCGTTCGGGGCTCCGAGAGTCGGGGTCCCGACGAGACGGGTGCATCGGTCGGCGAAAACCGGTCGGCCCGCCTGCACTGACCCGCGGTTCTCTCTCACGCGAGACAACAACACCTCACGCGGTCCGGCTCCGTGAACCTTCGTCACCCACACACCCACCACACCCCCAAGCCACCCGGCCCACCCGGGAAGGTCCCTCGGAGGACTCGACCCGAGCGCCCTCTCTCGACCACAAGCGCAAACCTCAGCAGTCCGCGCGCTGCCGCGGGTCGGCTCGGGCCGATTTCGCGCACTCCTCACGAATCGGCCCGATGCCCCTACCGCGGTTCCAACAACCAGTGCCGGCTCGTCGTCCACCCCACCAGCCGTCGGCCCGTGTCGTTGTCGACGGTGCCTCTGGCGTTGAAGTGTGCGCCGGCGGTGACCGCGCGCAGGCCGCGCAGCGCGGGGGCGAGCCGTCGGCCCACGTGGTGGGGGTGCCGGGCGGTCTCGTCGGCCAACCAGGACTCCACCTCGGCCCGCTCCGCCTCGCCGCACAGCGACAGGTGGAATACCATCTGCCGCCACGCGTACGCCGCGTCCTTCACCGTGCTCAGCGGCCGCGGGTTGCCCTGCGTGCGGGCCGTCAACCGGCACACCGCGGTGAACGAACGCCGCGCGAGGTCGGCCCAGTTCGGCTTGGCCCCGACCGGTCCGGCGAGTGCCGCCAGGTTGTGTGTGGTCAGGATCTGCGACTGCTCGATCACCACGCCGTTCGCGGCCACGGACCGCTCCGTGCCGATATCGCCCCGCGACCGGCACATCTCGCCGAACCGGGCGACCGACGCGTCGGAGTAGGCACGCCAGTCCGGGTCCCCGTTCACCCACGCCGCCATCGCGGCGTAGTCGATACCGAAGTACCGCTCGTACAACGACCCTTCCAGGAGGCCGCCGGCCAGCACCGCGGCACCCAGGAACTTCCGGGAGAACCGGCCCATGAAGATGTCCGCCGCCAACTCCTCCACCCACGGCATCCGCACCTCCGCGCCGTCGGCGAGCGCGGACAGCCGAGCGATCATCGGGTTGGGCAGGATCGTCGCCGGAAAGCCGGTCAGGGCCAACTCGCCGACGTGGGTCAGCACCGTACGGGCCTGCCCCCGGGCCTCGATGCCGCGCTCGCGTTGTCCGGACACCGCCGCCACCCAGGGCAGTTCCTCGGCCCGGACCTGATGGTGCAGATTCACCAGCAACAACGAGCGACGCCTGCCGAACGCCCGGTGATGCGCGCTCATCAGCGCCCGCAACGACGCGTCGGGGTACGCCTGCGCGGTCGTCGAGGCGACCAACTGCGGTACCAACTCGGCCAGCACCTCGGCCGACGGCACGATGCCGCGTTCGATCAGCGTCCCGATCGGCGCACTCAGCGCTCGCTCGACCAACCGCCGGATCGTCTCCGGGATTTCCGCGTCGGCCGGCACACCGGTCGCCGCCTGCTCGGCCGTCGTCACCGGCCCGAGGAGCGCGCCGGTGTCGGTTGCCCCGGCATCCTGCGGAAGGTCGGCCAGCCGCCGCACCACGACGCGAGCCAAGTCGTGGTGGGTCGGTCGCTTCGCATCGGCCGCCTGCCACTCGCGCAGCCGTGTGTGTTCGGACGATCCGGGGAGTCCGCGCCGACCCACCATCGACACGATGCCGTGCCGGACCAGTCCGAGCCGGCGCGCGTCGAGCGGGCGTCCGGCGAGGGTGTCCGCGAGGGCGGTACGCAGGATGCTCTGGTTCTGCTTCGGGTCGCGGTGCTTGCCGCACAGGCGATGCTCGGCGGCCAGCTTCTCGTAACGGTTGAGTAGTTCCCGTCCGCGCAGCCGCCAGTCCGGGGTGGGCTCGCGGGTGAGCACATGGCCGGTGTCGACGTCGGTGACATCCAGCCAGAGCGTGAGCAGTTCGTCCGTGAACGGATTCCAGACGGCCAGGGCCTCGCGCATCGCCTCGACCGCGTGCTTCGGCTGCCGCCGGGCCACGTCGGCGCGCGCCTCGCCGACCGTACGCCGGCAGGCCGTCGAGGGGTCGGGCGCGGGGGCGGACGTCGAGCGCGGCGCAAAGCGCAGACGGTCCGAGAACGGCGCGATCGCCTCCAGGAGTTCGAGCGCCGCAGCCCGCTCACCCGACCGGGCCAGCCAGGCCACCGCGAGCAGCGCGGCCTCCTCCGGCACGGTCACCTCGTAATGCCCGCCGTCGAGCATCGTGGTGAGTTCGGCCAGACCCGCATCGCTCAGGTGGTACTCGAACAGGGCGCGCCGATCGGCGGGTACGCCGGCGCGGCGCGCGAGTTCGACCTCGTGCGGCAGCAGCGGGCCGCCGGCGCTCGCCGCTCCGGTGGCGAAGCCGCCGCGAACGACCTCGGGGGTCACCCAGGCCGGGAAGCCGGCGACGGGCGTACGCGAGCCGATGTGCAACGACCCGTCGCGCAGGCCGTCCAGCACTCGGCGCCAACGCCCGAGGCGGAGTTCGGCACGGCGGCGGGTGTCCGCGTCCTCGTGTGTCGTGGCGGTGCGGAGGGCTCGGGCCAGTTGCCCACCGACATAGCTGCCGCCGGCGCTCTCGGGCGTGGGCCCCTGTCGCTGCTCTTCGTTGTGGTCCATAGCCGGCATGGCGGGTTCCGCCCCCGCGCCCTCCGGGTCCGAAGCCCGGTGCTCTACTGCTGAGCTACACGCCGTTGTCGTGGTTGCGGGCTCAGGCTAGAGGTGGATGTGGGGGCGGAACAATCGCATTTTCGGCGTGGCTCGGTCCGCGTCGGGTGGATCAGGCCTGCTTCGTGGGGACGGCCCCGGCCGGGGCTTCCGCCACGACGGCGTCCTCCGGCGCATGCGTGGTCATCCGGACGTCCGGCAGCAGCAACAGGGCCAGGTTCGAGGCCAGTACGAGCACGGCGGCCACCAGCAGCGGTGTCGTGCTGCCGATCGCCGCCGCGACCGGAGCGGCCACGGCAAGGCCGAGCGGGCGGGCCGCGAAGGAGATCAGTGTGTCGAACGAGCCGACCCGGCCCAGCGCCTCCGCCGGGATCCGGCGCTGCACCGTGGTTTCCCACAGCGGGCTGAGCACGCCGAGACCGAGCATGGCGACGAAGTAGCCGGCCGCGACGACCGGCATCGGCGCATGCAGGGCCAGCGTGCCGAGCGGGACGGCGTAGAGCGCGGCGCCGAACGAGGCGGCCACCAAGGGGCGGCGAATCGGCAGGCGGGAGCAGACCCATACGCCGAACAGCAGCCCCACGGTGCCCACTTGGGCGATGATCACCCACGACCGGTCGCCACCGAGCCGCTCCACCGCGATGATCGGCCCGAGGGTGAGCAGAAAGCCGGCCGCCAAGTGCCAGACGCCGTGCGTGACCACGCTCGCCAGGAACCAGGGATGGCGCCTGGTCTCCTGCCACCCGGCCCGCAACTCGCTGAGGAACGGCGCCGGTTCGGCCCGTCGCACGACCCGCTCGGGACGCAGGCCGCCGAACGTGCAGGCCGATCCGACGAACAGCAGACCGGTGAGCAGCGAGGACCAGCCGGCGCCGACCGCCAGCATCAGCCCGCCGGCGGCCGCGGGCGCCGCCATCTGGGCCAGGCCCTGGACCACGCCGAGGCGGGAGTTGGTCCGCATCCGCTCCGGCTCGGGCACCACCGACACCACGAGGGTATGGATCGCCGACGTGCCGAAGGCGACGGCGGCGCCGGTGAGCGCGGACAGTACGGCCAGGTCGGCGATCCGGGGCGGAGCCGAGAGCAGTTCGACCCCGATCGCCGACTGGGCGGCGGCGCGTACCAGGTCGGCGATCAGTACCACCCGGTGTGGAGGGAAGCGGTCCGCCATGACCCCGGCCACCGGCAGCAGAAGCAACATCGGGATCAGCTCGCACGCCAGGACCAGGCCCAGATCGCCGTTGGAACCGGTGTGTACGAGCGCCAGGGTCAGCGTGGTCGGGATCAGCGCGGTTGCGAAGGCCGCGCAGGAGCGGCCGAGGACCAGCCGTCGGGTCGAGGACGTCATGCCCGGAATATAATTCGTCAGCGAATCTTTCGCCAGCGAATCAGCGACCGCGTAGCATAATGAGCGGATGGAAGGTGAGCGTCGGGACCGGACACCGGACCAGGATCGGCGGACGCGAAGCGCCGAGCGCGCGGAGCCGAGGCCGCCCGATACCGAGGACTCGGTCGACCGGCACATCGCGCGCTGGCGGGACAAGGCGCCCTTCGACGAACGGGTGGAGGGCATCGTCACCCGCATCCAGATGCTGAACCGGCACATGCGACAGGTCAAGGAACGCGTGCTCGCCGAGGTGGGGCTCCAGGGCTTCGAGTTCGAGACGCTGCACCGACTGTCCTCGCGGGGCGCGCCGTACCGGGCCACCCCGTCCGAATTGGCCGGCGAGCTGATGGTGTCGCCCGCCGGCATCACCGGGCGGCTGGACACTCTGGAGAAGGCCGGCCTGATCCGCCGCATCCGGGGCACCGAGGACCGCCGCCGGGTCGACGTCGAACTGACCGACACCGGCCGCGAGCGGTGGACGGCCGCGATGAAACTGCTCGACCGGGCCGAGCGGGCGATGGCCGGGCCGCTCGACGAGGCGGATCGGGATGTACTGAACGCGCTGCTGAAGCGGATGTTGTTGCGGGTGGAGAACGAGGACTGAGCGGGGCCGGCCAGGGCGGGGCAAGCCGGGCGGGCCCTGCGGCCCGCCCAGGGACGGCCCCGACCGCTACTTCTTCACGGCCCGCAGCACGACGAACTTCGGGTCGCTCGCCACGATCTCGCAGTTGCCGAACAACCGGCGCAGCTTCACGTGGTAGCCCAGGTGCCGATTGCCGATCACCCACAGTTCGCCGCCGGAGCGCAGTGCCGCGCGCGAACCGGCGAACATCCGCCACGAGATCCCCTCGGTGGTGGCCCGGTGGGTGTGGAACGGCGGATTGTTCAGGATCAGGTCGACACTCTCGGGCGCCACGTCGGTCACCCCGTCGCCCACCACGAACTCGGCGCCCGCGTCGGTCCCGAGGTTCGCCTCGAAGGTGGCCCGCGCCGACGCCACCGCCTGATGCGACTCGTCGACGAACAACACCTCCGAGCGCCGATTGGCCAGCATCGCCGCCGTACCCACCACGCCGTTGCCGCAGCCCAGGTCCACCACCCGGTCGCGGCCGACGCGACGCGGCAGGTTGCGCAGCAGGAAGCGGGTACCGATGTCGAGCCGGTCGGCACAGAAGATGCCCGCGTGGTTGACGGTCACGATTCCGGACGCCGCGCCCAGGCCGTCCGGCAACGTGTAGCCGTGCGGCCACGGGCTCGGGGTACGCGGCAGCGCGGGGTCGGGCGTGGCGAAGATCAGCCGGGCCTTCTTCACCGCGAGCGAGGTCCGGGTCGGGCCGATGATCCGCTCGAACAGCTTGAGCGTGGACGTATGGATCTCGGTGGTCATCCCGGTGCCGACCACCACGGCGTCGGCGTGCACCCCGGGTGCGAGCCGGTGCAGCTGGTCCTCCAGCAGGGCCAGGTTCTTCGGGACGCGGACGATCAGTACGTCGATCCGCTCCGGCGGCGCGTCCCGCGTGGAGAGCAGCCGCACCCAATCCGGGTCGGCGTCGTTGCGGGCCAGATTCGCCCGCGTGGCCTCCTGGCCGAGGAACGAGTCGCTGATCTGTACCGGCCGGGACTCGGCCAGCGCGGTCGCCAGGGCACCCCATCGGTCGCCCACGACCACGACGGAGCCGGACAGGTCCGTCGGCGCGGCGTCGTCGATGCCGGCGAGGTAGCGCAAAACGTACTCGTCGGCGGCATCCCAGGCGCGCAGCAGATCACGGGGATCCTCGGGGTACCGGCCGAGCTCGAACTCGCCCGAAGGCGCAGAAAACCAATTCATTATCCCTTTACCCTAGCCGCCCGCACCGGCCACGCGGACGCATGCGCGGGGCCGTGGGGCAGGCCGGGCCGCCGGGCCGCCGAGTGGCCGGATTTCGGGGCTGCGCGGTCGGGCGACGCGGTGACCTCGGCGACCCGCCGCAGCCGGTCCGGGGGCGGCCGACGGGCATCCGGCTCGGGGCGGCCACGGCACCGCGCCCCGGAATCGGCTCCCGCCGGCACGGCCGGGGTCGGTGGACCTTCGTCGGCGCGCTCCTCGGCGCTCGCGTCGACCCTCATCCGCCCCGCCGCCGGTCCGGCGCGAGGTCGGCTCGCCATGGCCGCCGCGTCGAAATCGGCCGCAGGGCGGTCAGGTTGCGGCCGTGGGGCGGACTTCGCCGGCCAAGCGGGTGGCGGCCTCGCGGAGCCAGTGGGTGGGGTTGGTTCGGGCTTCGGTGGAGGAGCCGGACAACGCGGTCAGGTCGATGGCGGTCGGCACGCCCGGAGGCAAGGGGGCGGCGATCGAGCCGGCGATCAGGGCCACGGGGACGCCGGCCCCGTGGTGGACCAGGTCGAGGACCGTGCCGACCACCTTGCCCTGCGCGGACGTGGCGTCGAAGCGGCCCTCGCCGGTGATCACGAGGTCGGCGCCGACGAGCGCGTCCGGCAGGCCCGCGAGTTCGGCGACGCGGAGGGCGCCGGGCACGATCGAGGCGTTCCAGGCGGTGGCGAGGCCGTACGCGGTACCCCCGGCCGCACCGGCGCCGGGGGCGGACGGGCTGCCGCCGAGGAGCGCGGCCAGGCGGGCGAGGGCGGCGTCCAGGACCGCGATGTCGGCCGGGGTCGCGCCCTTCTGCGGGCCGAAGACGGCCGCCGCGCCGGTCGGGCCGAGCAGTGGATTGGTGACGTCGGTGAGGATCTGTACGCCGCCGGGCGGAGGCGCCGCGAGGCCGCTCGTGTCGATGCCGGCGAGTCGGGCCAAGGGGCCGCCGCCGTACGGTAGTTCCCGGCCGTCGGAGTCGTGGAAGCGGGTTCCGAGCGCGGCCAGGGCGCCGGTGCCGCCGTCGGTCGAGGCCGAACCGCCCACCGCGACCACCAGGGCGGACACGCCGGCCCGCAGCGCCGTGCCGACGACCACGCCGAGGCCGGCGGTATGCGCCCCGGTCGGATCGGGTGCGGCCATCAGCGGCAGCCCCGACACGGCGGCGAGTTCGACCACGCCCGTACCGTCCGGCAGCCGCAACCACGCGCCGTCCACGGGCCGCCCATCGGGCCCCGGCACCGGCCCCACCGGCACCCGAACCGCCCCCGGCACGGCCCGCGCCACCGCATCGAGCGTCCCCTCACCCCCATCCGCCAACGGCACGCACACCACCTCGTCCCCCGGCCGTGCCCGCGACCACCCCTCCGCCCACACCTCGGCCACCACCGAAGCCTCGACGGTCCCCTTGAACGAGTCGGGAGCAAGCACGATGCGCATGAAGACGGGTCCACTTTCGTATCGGTACGGCGACGTGCGCCGAAAACGCTTCGCCCGGGCCGGCGTGCCCCGGGCAGGATGGCCCGATGCCCGAACTGCTCTGGACCGAGGTCGAGGACCTCTTCGACCCGGCCCTGATGGGCGCCTTACCGGATCTCAGGATCCCCGACACCTCGGTCCGGGACTGGCAGGCGGTGCTCGATGTGGTCGTGGCGGACGGGTGGCCGTACGAGTATTCGGAAGGCCTCGACCCCAGGCCACTGCCTCGACCCGAGACCATCCTCGCCCGCCCCGCCGACGCCGAGTGTCCACGGTTGCGGGTGTCGCCCCGGCAGGCTCGGACGGCGGCTCGGTCATCGATACCCGGTCCTCGGCTTCGACCCCGAGGCCGACCGGGTGCGGACCATGGTCGATCCGCGAGCCGGTCGACGGTACGCCGCCGAGCCGCCGACTCGCGGGCTCAGCCCAGCAGTTCCGTCACGTACCGGCGCTTCATCGTGTCCACGACCGCGTTCGGGTCGGCGGACCAGACGTCGGCGTTGAAGATCTCCACCTCGATGTCGCCTCGGTACCCGGCCGCCTCGACCATCGCCGCCATCGCGCGGAAGTCGATCGTGCCGTCGCCCATCATGCCCCGGGCGAGGAGGGTGTCGGCAGGCAGCGGGAGCACCCAGTCGCAGATCTGGAACGAGGCGATCCGCGCGCCGGCCCGACGGATTGCCGCCGGCAGGTACGGATCCCACCACACGTGGAACGCGTCCACGACCACGCCGACCTGCTCGACCGGATGCGGCTCGGCCAGGTCCAGCGCCTGGTCCAGGGTGGAGAGCACCGCGCGGTCCGCGCAGTACATCGGGTGCAGCGGCTCCAACGCGAGCCGAACCCCGTGCGCCCCGGCGTACGGCGCGAGTTCGGCCAACGCCTCGGCCACCCGCTCCCGCGCCCCCGGCAAGTCCCGCTCCTCGGCGGGCAGTCCGCCGACGACCAGGACCAGACAGGCCGCCTCCAACGCCGCGGCCTCCTCGATCGCACGACGGTTGTCCGCGATCGCCTCGGCCCGCGCGGCCGGTTCGCTCGCGGTCAGGAACCCGCCCCGGCACAACGACGAGACGCGCAACCCGGCCTCGCGCACGAGCTTCGCCGACTCGGCGAGCCCAGCGTCGGCGACCTTGTCCCGCCACAGCCCGATCGCCGGCAGCCCGGCTCGTACACACCCCTCGACCGCCTCGCGCAGCGACCACTCCCGCGTCGTCCACTGGTTGAGCGCAAGCCGCGCCAGCCGCGCGTCGCCGACCGCGGGCGTGGGCACGCCGGCGGGTCGCCCGCTCGGGACGTCCAGCGCCGTCGCGTCGGAGGCGGTTCGGTGTGACGCCGCTGCGCCTGCCGCTGCCGGCACGTCCCGCGCCTCCGCGCCCATCGCCTCGTTCGCACTCACGATGCCACCCCCGCCACGATCAGCAGCGCCCGCATCCGGGACGCCGCCAACTCCGGATCCGGGAACAGGCCCGCGGCGTCGGCCAGTCGGAACGCCTCGGCCAAGTGCGGTACCGAGCGCGCCGATTGCGCACCCGCCACCATGGTGAACGCGGACTGACGACCGGTCAGCCACGCGAGGAACACGATGCCGGTCTTGTAGTGGTAGGTCGGCGCCGCGAACAGATGCCGGGACAACGGCACCGTCGGCGCCATCAGGGCCTCGTACCGATCCGTGTCACCCGCGTCCAACGCCCGCAGCGCGCCCGCCGCGACCGGCGCGATCGCGTCGAAGATGCCGAGCAGGGCGTGGCTGAAGTGCCGCCCGTCGCCCCGGATCAGCTCCGGGTAGTGGAAGTCGTCCCCGGTGTAGAGGCGTACTCCGGCGGGGAGTTGTGCGCGCAGCCGGACCTCGTGGTCGCGGTCGAGCAGCGAGACCTTGACCCCGTCGACCCGATCGGCGTGCTCGCGCACCAGATCCAGGAACGTCTCCGTCGCCGCGTCGACGTCGGCGGAGCCCCAGTAGCCGGCCAGCGCCGGGTCGAAGACCTCGCCCAACCAGTGCAGCACGACCGGCCGCCGTACCTGGCGCAACAGCGCGTCGTACACCCGCCGATAGTCCTCCGGCCCCTGCGCCGCCGCGGCCAGTTGCCGGCTCGCCATCAGCACGACCTTGGCGCCCGATTCCTCGACCACCGCGATCTGCTCCGTGTAGGCGGCGATCACCTGGTCCACGGTCAGCCCGACGCCGGCGTGGTCCGTGCCCGCGCCGCAGGCGATCAGCGCGTACGGATCGCCGATCGTGGCCGCCTCGGCGGCGCTGCGGCGGATCAACTCGGCGGTGGCCGCCCAGTCCAGGCCCATGTTGCGTTGCGCGGTGTCCATCGCGTCGGCGACGGCGAAGCCGTGCGACCACAGGTGGCGCCGGAAGGCGAGGGTGGCGTCCCAGTCGGGTGCCGCCGGCCGGCCCGGGGTGTTGTCGGCGAGCGGGTCGGCCACTACGTGCGCGGCGGCGTACGCGGTGCGTTCGCGGAAGGCCGGGCCGCCGGGGGCCGCGCCCAGGTGCACGCCGGTGAGGTCGTACGGCTCGACCGTGCCGGACATCGTGGGCAGCAACAGGCGGGCGGTCATGCGGACTTCCCGTCGAGCACGGGCAGCTCGATGCGCCGGCCCTCGGCCGAGGAGCGCAGGCCGCACTCGGCCAGCTGTACGCCCCGCGCGCCCGCGAGGAAGTCGAAGGCGAACGGCGCGTCGGCCACCACGTGCCGGACGAAGTCCTCCCACTGGACCTTGAATCCGTTGTCGAAGCCGCTGTCGCCCGCGTTGTCGGGGATCTCCTGCCACTGGTCCCGGAAGGACTCGGTGACCGGAAGGTCCGGGTTCCACACCGGAGTCGGCGTCGCCGAGCGGTGCTGGACCCGGCATCGACGCAGCCCGGCGACAGCGCTGCCCTCGGTACCGTCCACCTGGAACTCGACCAGTTCGTCGCGGTTGACCCGCACCGCCCAGGACGAGTTGATCTGCGCGACGACCCCGCCCGCGAGTTCGAAGATGCCGTAGGCCGCGTCGTCGGCGGTGGCCGGGTATTCCCGGCCCTGCTCGTCCCAGCGGGTGGGGATGTGCGTGACGGCCTTGGCGGTGACCGCCTCGACCCGGCCGAACAGGTTCTCCAGGACGTACGACCAGTGGCAGAACATGTCCACGACGATGCCGCCGCCGTCCTCGGCCCGGTAGTTCCAGCTCGGCCGCTGTGCGGCCTGCCAGTCGCCCTCGAACACCCAGTAGCCGAACTCGCCGCGTATGGAGAGGATTCGGCCGAAGAAGCCGCCCTGGATCAACCGGCGGAGCTTGAGCAGTCCGGGCAGGAACAGCTTGTCCTGAACCACGCCGTGCTTGACCCCGGCGGCGTCGGCGGCCCGGGCCAGGTCCAGCGCGCCGCTCAGGGTCTCGGCGGTGGGCTTCTCGGTGTAGATGTGCTTGCCCGCCGCGATCGCCGCGTGGATCGCCTTCTCGCGCGCCGTGGTCACCTGCGCGTCGAAGTAGATCGTGTTCGCGGGGTCGGCGAGCGCGGTGTCCAGGTTCGTCGTCCAGGCGGCGATGCCGTGCCGGTCGGCCATCGCGCGCAACTTGTCCGCGTCACGGCCGACCAGCACCGGCTCGAGCACGACCCGCGACCCGTCGGCCAGCGCCACGCCGCCCTGCTCGCGGATGGCCAGGATCGAGCGGACCAGGTGCTGGCGGTAGCCCATGCGGCCGGTGACGCCGTTCATCACGACGCCGAGGGTGTGGGTGGTCATGGGGGCCTCTCGGTAGGCGGTGGACCGGGATGGGAAAGCGCTTTCCCGTAAGCTAGGGCGCGTGGCCGTCGAGGTCAAGGGATGTCGGGCCGGAGGTGCACTGTCCGCATGCCGCTCCCGGCATCCACTTGGGTATGCGCTTTCCAATCGCTACTCTGTGCCCATGCCGACTCCGACGCCCGACGCGCCCGCGGCCCGACCGGCGGGCCCCGTCACCCTCCAGCAGGTGGCCGAGCGCGCCGGGGTCTCCTCCGCCACCGCCTCCCGCGCTCTGCACGGCAGCAGCGGGACCCGGATCGTGGGGGAGGAACTGCGCAAGCGCGTACTCGACGCCGCCCGCGAACTCAGGTACGTCTCCAACGCCCCGGCGCAGGCACTGGCCCGCTCCACGACGAGCGTGGTCGGCGTGGTGGTGCACGACGTCGCCGACCCGTACTTCGCGGCGATCGCGGCCGGCGCGATGGGCGTCGCGCGTGAGCACGGGCTGCTGGTGATGCTGGCCGCCACCTTCCGCGACCCCGAACTGGAACTCGACTACCTGGCCCGTCTGCGCGCCCAACGCGCCCGCGCGGTAATCCTGGCCGGCAGCGGCTTCGCCGACCGCGAGTTCACCCGACGCCTGGCCGCCGAGGCGGACGCCTACCGCGCCGACGGCGGCCACGTCATCGCGGTCGGCTCACACGGGATCGCGGCCGACACGGTGCGCCCGGCGAACCGCGCCGGCGCCGCCCTCGCCGTGCGCCACCTGTACGACCTCGGCCACCGGCGCTTCGGCATCGTGTCCGGCCCCCGCTCGCTGACCACGGTCCGGGATCGCCTGGACGGGGCCCGGCGGCAACTCCGGGCGCTGGGACTTCCCTTGACCCCCGGTCAAGTGGTCGACGGCGGGTTCACCCGGGAACAGGCCCGGACCGCCGCCCGCACCCTGCTGACCGGCCCGTCCGCACCGACCGCGCTCGTCGTCCTCAACGACGTGATGGCCGCCGGCGTACTGGCCGCCCTGCGGGAGGACCTGGGCCTGCGCGTACCGGACCAGGTCTCGGTGGTGGGCTTCGACGACGTCCCCTTCGCCGCCGACCTCAACCCACCGCTGACCACGATCCGCCTCCCCCTGGCCGACATCGGCACCCAGGCCATGCACATGATCCTCACCGGCCCAACGGTCACCCCACGCACGGTGGACGTGGACGCGGAACTGGTCCCCAGAAGCAGCACAGCCCCCGCCCCCCAGCCCTGACCCCCACACCCCACCCACAATCCGGGCAACCCACCGGGCGCAACGAACCATGCCCCCATCACCGACCCCGGCACCGCCCGACACCGCCAAGGCAGGGAGGCCACGCAGCCGGCCCCGTGCGACGGACGCCCCAAACCCCCCGACCCACCGAACCTCGGCCGGTGGCGTCCACTGGCCCGTGCGATGACTGGGCCGGGGGCATGAGGGAGAGGGGAGAGGCCGGCCAAGCTCTCCCCTCTGGCAGGCACCCCCAGCCGGCGTGCAAAGCCCGGAGACCCGGGGCCCTCGACGAGGCGGTGCGTTGGCTGACGAAACCGGCCGGCAGGAGGCAGGGTTGGCGGTCGGGCGGGGTCAGGTCGACGGGAATGCCGAGCGCGTCAGGCGTGCGTTCCGTCTCTGGTCGCGGGTGGCCGGTGCGGGGCCGCTCCGAGTCGGTGATGGGCCGCCGCCGGCGTTCAGGGCTCCGAGACCCGAAGTCCTCGACGAGACGGGCGCATTGCTCACCGAAAACCGGCCGGCAGCGGGGGGCAGAGAGGGCGGTCGGGTCGAGTCCCCGGGGTGCCTTCCCGAGTGGGTGGAGTGTGCCCGGCGGGCGTTGCGCTTGTGGTCACGGGTGGCCGGTGCGGGGCTGGTCCGAGTCGGTGGTGGGCCGCCGCCGGCGTTCGGGGCTCCAAGACAGGTGTTCCCGACGAGACCGGTGTGTTGCTTACCGAAAACCGGCTGGCAGCGGGGGGCGGGGAGAGCGGTCGGGTCGAGTCCTCCGACGAGCGTTCCCGAGTGGGCGGGTGTTTCCGGCGGGCGTTGCGCCTTGGGTTGCGGGTGGCCGGTGTGGGGTTGGTCCGAGTCGGTGGTGGGCCGCCGCCAGCGTTCGAGGCTCCAAGACAGGTGTTCCCGACGAGACCGGTGTGTTGCTTACCGAAAACCGGCTGGCAGCGGGGGGCGGGGAGAGCGGTCGGGTCGAGTCCTCCGGCGAGCGTTCCCGAGTGGGTGGAGCGTTTCCGGCGTGTGTTGTGCTTGTGGTTGCGGGTGGCCGGTGCGGGGTTGGTCCGAGTCGATGGTGGGCCGCCGCCAGCGTTCGGGGCTCCAAGACAGGTGTTCCCGACGAGACGGGCGTGTTGCTCACCGAAAACCGGCTGGCAGCGGGGGCAGGGTGGGTGGTCGGGTCGAGTCCTCCGGCGAGCGTTCCCGAGTGGGTCGAGCGCTTCCGGCGGGCGTTGCGCTTTGGGTTGCGGGTGGCCGGTGCGGGGTTGGTCCGAGTCGGTGATGGGCCGCCGCCAGCGTTCGGGGCTCCAAGACCCGAAGCTCCCGACGAGACGGGCGCATTGATCACCGAGAACCGGCTGGCAGCGGCGGGCGGGAGGGGGCTCGGGTTGAGTTCGCCGGGGAGCCTTCCCGGGTGGGTCGGGTGTTTCGGTGTGCGGTCGGCGTGTGGGTGGCGAGGGTTCACGAAACCGGACGGTGTGAGGTGCCGTGGCGTCGGTGTGAGGGATAACCGCAGGTCAGCGTCAAGGAGGAGGCGTTTGAGGTGCCTCGGGATCCGGTTTCGGCTCTCGGTGGTCACTTTCGGTCTCCTCGACGGCCTCCACGACGTCGCCGCGCGCGAAACCGACTGCCGACCAGGCAGTTCCGGTCTCCGCACGCGCACCGAAAAGACCGGAACACCCCAAACCGGCACCCGACACCCGACTCTCCGCCACGACTGCACAAAACCGCAGGTCACAGAAACTCGAAGCCCACAACCACCCGCCGAGATCCGATTCCGAACCCCAACCCGGCCACCCCGCAACCACAAGCACAACGCCCGCCGGAAACACCCGGCCCACTCGGGAAGGCTCGCCGGAGGACTCGACCCGACAGCCCTCCCCGCCCCCCGCTGCCAGCCGGTTTTCGCCGACCAACGCGCCCATCTCGTCGGGAGCTTCGGGTCTCGGAGCCCCGAACGCTGGCGGCGGCCCATCACCGACTCGGACACACCCCGCACCGGCCACCCGCAACCACAAGCGCGACGCCCGCCGGAAACGCTCCACCCACTCGGGAAGGCACCCCGGGGACTCGACCCGACAGCCCTCTCTGCCCCCCGCTGCCAGCCGGTTTTCGGTGAGCAACACACCGGTCTCGTCGGGAACACCTGTCTTGGAGCCCCGAACGCCGGCGGCGGCCCACCACCGACTCGGACACACCCCGCACCGGCCACCCGCGACCACGAGCGCGACGCCCGCCCAAAGCACCCGGTCCACTCGGGGAAGCGACTCGGCGACCCGGCTCGACCCGACCACCCACCCTGCTCCCCGCTGCCGGCCGGGTTTCGCCAACCAACGCAGCCGCCTCGTCGGGAACTCGAGCCTCCGAGTCCTGCACGCCGACGGCCGCCCACCCATGTGCCGGGCCGGTCCCGCGCCGGCGCTCCGCAACCGACAGTGCGGCGTCCGCCGAATACGTCCTTACCCACCCCGGAAGGCATCTTCGACTTACTCGGCCTCGGGTCCGGTGTTTGTTCTTTCGCCTTCCTGGTGGGTCGGCATTTTTACGGTGAGGCTGAGTGTGGCCAGGGTCTGGAACAAGGCTGCCGTGGCCAGGGCTGTGGTGAGGGAGTGGGCGAGGAGGGGGCCGGTGAGGGCTGCGCCGAGGGCGAAGGTGGTGATCTTCAGGCTCGCGCCGGTGGTGAAGATGCGGCTGCGTAGGGCCTCGGGGGCCTCGCGGTGTCGGATTGTGAACAGGGCTGTGAGTTGCGGGCCTTCGGCCATGCCGGCGAGCAGCATCGCGGCGATCAGTGGGATCGGGTGGGCGGTTGCCGCGAGCAGGAGGGCGCCGGTGAGGACCAGCGTGCTGTATTGGATCACCGTCTCCGGGCGCAGTGGGCGCGGTCGGCGGGCCAGGAGCGCGTTGGTTGCCAATGCCGAGGCGGCGAGCAGTGAGAGCAAGGTCGTCCCGTGGGCGGCTGAGCCGAAAGCGCGTTCGCCGAGGAGTGGGCTGCCGGCGAGCAGGATGCCCTGTCCGACACAGGACAACATCGACGCCGCCGTGGCCCTGGCCAGGGATGGTGAGCCCACGATGGCCCGGAAGCCTGCGACGAGGTCGGCGCCGATGCCGTTCCGGGGCGTGGGGGCGGGAACTGGCGGTGGTTCTGGGTGCTCCTGGGGTTCGTGGCTGCGGGTGGAGGGCGACGCTTTGGTCGGTTGTGGCGCCGTGTGGTTCCGGGGGGTCTGTACTCCGGTGTCGGGTGATGTCTTGGCTGATGGTGGCGTCGGGCGCCTCCGCCGCATCTGCGTGCGGGACGGCATCCGCGTTCGGGCCGGTGGTAGTGCTCGGGCGGCCGGTAGGGCCAGACAGATCAGGACGATCGCCGTTGTCATTGCGGCCTGTGCGCCCGCCAGGGTCGTGATGATTCCGGCCAGGGCCGGGCCGGTCAGGGCGGCCAGATTGAATGTCATTGCGTCGTACGTCGTTGCGCGCGGTAGGTCGGCTGGGGTGACCACGTGGGGCAGCTGGGATGTCCAGCCGCCGGTCAGGGCCGGGCCGGCCAGTCCTGCGGTCAGGGCGATCAGCAGTGTGAACGCGATCGGGGTTCGGCCCAGCGTTGCCAGGATTGCCCCGAGTGCCGCCGCGTAGCCCGCGAGCGTGACGGTCAGCAGGCGGCCCGGTCGGGGGGTGCGGTCCAGGAGTACGCCGAAGACGGGACCGCCGAGTGCTGCCGCTGCGGTGACGGCGGCCAGGAGTGCCGAGGCGGTGGCGGCCGACCCCGTGGCCGCCAAGCCGGCCAGCAGCAGGGCCGGGCCCGACATCTCGTCACCGGTACGCGCCGCGGCCGCTCCGGCGATGTAGGGCCATATTCCTCCGTAACGCTTTTGCATGATCAGCACGTTACGTAAGTAACTCAATCATTGGCTAGATGCGTTACATTTGGCGGGTGCTGCACTCGAATGACGAGCGGGCCACCCGCCACTCCGTCCAGGCTGTCACCCGACGCACCGTCGCCCTGGTCAACGCGCTGACGGCGGATGATCCGACGCCCGACCCGTCCCCCGCCGCCGTGGCCGAACTCCTGCGCGAACACGGCGAGTCCGGTCCGATCGAGCTCACCCCGACCGATGTCGCCGACCTGCGTGCCGCCGCCCTGCTGCTGCGTGCGGTCTTCGCCGCCGAGGACGTCGACGCCGCCGCCGACGCGCTCAATCGCCTGCTTCGTCGGGGCCGGGGCAGGCTTCGGCTCACCTCGCACGCCGGTCGCAGCCCGTGGCATCCGCACCTCGACCGCGACGACGACGCGCCGTGGGGCGAATGGTTCCTCGCCTCGTCCTGCCTGGCCCTGACCATGCTGCTGTGGGATCGGCAACGCCCACCCGGCGGCGTCTGTACCTCGGCGACCTGCCGACACGTCTTCGTCGACGAGGGCGGAGGGCCGCCCCGCCGCTACTGCTCCCGGCGCTGCGCCACGCGCGAACGGGTCGCCGCCCACCGCCGCGCCCGGGCATAGCGCGGCTTTCCGGCCTCCGGCTTCCCGGCACCCGGTCCCTCGACCCCCCGCCCCGCGCGCAGCGCCGGGTCCAGCGCGGTGGCTGCCACCAATACGACCGACATCACCGTCAGGATCATCGCCAGATGGTGCAGCCCCGCGTCGGTCGCCCGGGGGCCGAAGGTCGCGCCGATCAGGCTCGCCGACGCCAGCGCGCCCAGATAGGAGAAGGTACGCAGCAGCCCGGCCGCCGTGCCCGTCGCGGCGGCCGGCGCCTGGCGGAACATCGCCCGCTGGTTGGCCGTGTTGGCCAGGCCGTTCTGGAGTCCGAAGACGACGCTCACCACGAGCAGCAGCCACAGCGGCGAGTCGGCGCGCAGCAGCAATAGGGTCGCACTGCCCACTGTCAGCACGCCCGCACCGGCCAGCAGGGGAGTACGCAGCCCCGGTCCCGTCAGCACGGCCGAGACCCCGGCGGCCACCACGAACGACGGCGTCATCAGCAGTCCGGCGGTGGACGCGGATCGGCCCGTGCTCTGCTCCAGCCACATGGTCCAGCCGTAGATGAAGCAGTAGGTCGAGGCCATCGCCACCGCCTGTCGCAGGTACGTCCTGGTCAGCGCGCCGTTGCGGGCCACCATCCGCACGTCCAGGAACGGCGAGTACGCACGCAACTCCCAACGGGCCAGCGCCAGTCCGGCCGGCAGACCGAGGGCGAGCAGCCACCACCTCGACGCGGTGGGCCGCATCAGGAACAGCAGTACGCTCGTCAAGGTCGCGGCGAACAGCAGCAGGCCCGGGGGATCCAGCTCCCGCGCCGCCGAGCCGGTACGCCGCCGGCGCTCGTCCGCCGGCAGCCAACACACCGCGAACCCGGCCGCGATCGCCGCCAGCGGGATGTTGATCAGGAACATCGACCGCCACCCGCCGACCGCGATCAACAGCCCGCCCAGCGGCGGCCCGATCGCCATCGTGGTCTGCCCGGCCACCGCGAGCGCGTTCAACACCCGTCCCGGCGCGGGCCGAGCGAGGCGTTCGGACTGCCTGCGCACCATCGTCATCGCCGCCGGATAGGCCGCCGACGTACCCAGCCCGAGCACCACACGCGCGACCACGAGCATGCCGATCGACGTGCCCATGAAACCGATCAGCCCCCCGAGCGCGACCAGCGCCATGCCGGCGAGGTACACCCGCCTGGGCCCGAACAGATCCGCGAGCCGCCCGGCCGTCGGCTGCCCGATCGCGGTGGCCAGGTACAACGCCGACACCAGCCACGTCGTGGCCCCCGCGTCCACGCCGAACGCCCGGCCGATCGACACCAGCGCGATCGCGATGATGGACGAGTTGATCGGATTCAGCACTGATCCGAGGGCGGCTGCCGCGGTGAACCGGGCCCCGAATCCGGCCTGTTCGGGGGCGGGGCCGGCGAATCGGCGGCGCCGGCGCGCGGGTGTCGGGAGCGGGAGCGGATCCGTCGAGGGCATGGCGGCGGGCACGTCCGTTCTGCGGAGGCCGGGATTCGGGTCGGAATGCGGGTCGGGTGTCGCGTCGGAGGTCGGGCCGGGAGCCGGGCCCGGGGCGGCGCTGTCAGCTTCGCGCGTGCCGGGGTCGCCATGAAGGCCGTGTCATTCGCGCCAACGGCGAGTGCGGTGCCGGGACTGGTGGCGGCACGGCCACCCCTGTGCCGGTGCCGGCCCGCCCTGCCTGTCCCCGTGGGGAACACGCACCGAGACCCCTGCTTTGGGACAATCGAGAGGTGACGTCACCACATCCGCTCGGAGAGTTCCTACAGGCCCGCCGTGCCCGTCTCCAGCCCGGCGACGTCGGGCTGCCCGCCGGCACCGGACTCCGTCGTACCCAGGGGCTGCGCAGGGAGGAGCTGGCCGCGCTGGCGGGGCTGAGCATCCAGTACTACACGCGCCTGGAGCAGGGCCGCGAGAACAACCCCGGTGGTGCGGTCCTGGACGGGATCGCGAGCGCGCTGCGGTTGAACGAGGAGGAGCACGCGCACCTGTACGCCCTGGCCAACCACGCGGCGGAGCGGGTGCCGGCCGGTGGTGTGCCCGCCGATCGAGAGGTACGGCCGGCGATCCGGGCGCTTCTGGAGCGGGTCCGACCCTGGCCGGCGTACCTGCTCGGTCGGACCAGCGACATCCTGGCCGCCAACCCCGAGGTGTTCGCGCTGCTGCCCGGGCTGGCCGACTGGGCGCCGGAGCGGCGCAACAGCATTCGGTACCTGTTCCTGCACCCGATGGCACGGGAGTTGTTCGCCGACTGGGAGCGGGCCGCGCTCAGCACCACGGCGCAACTGCGCTCGCTGCTCGCCGCCGACCCCAGGGACCGGGAGTTGGCCGCACTGGTGGACGAACTCACGGAGGGGAGTCCCGAGTTCGCGGTGCAGTGGCAACGGTACGACGTACGTCGGCGGCGTAGCGACCAGGAGACGTACCGGCATCCGCAACTCGGCGAGATCACACTCGCGTTCGAGGTGCTGCGAATGGAGGGCGGCCAGCGGATCACCATCTACCAGCCGCAGGAGCCGGACGAGGAGGGCCGCCGGGTGTTGCGGGGCCTGTCCGAACTGGCCACGAAGGTCAGGCCGGAGGCCACGGAGTAGGGGGCCGGCGGCCCCGGGGTGGTGGGGTTGTCGGCGCTGGGCGGGCGACGGGCGGGGCAAGGGACTTGGGCTGGCGGCTTCGGGGTGGGGCGGCGGCGGGTTTGGGGACCGTGGGGGCTTGGCGCCTGGGTTCTCGCGTGCTCGGGTACTCGGGTCCTCAGCCGCTCAAGGCCTTGGCCGCCCGGGTCCTCAGCCGCTCGAGTCCTTGGCTGCTCAGGTTCTCGGCCGTCCAGGTCAGCCGCTCCGGTCCTCAGCCGCCCAGGTTCTTGACTGCTCGGATCCTTGGCCGCTCGGATTCTCGGTTGCTCAGTGTCCGGCCGTTGTGTCGGCCCCGCTCGGAGCGATGGTCTCGGGGTGGGCGCGGAGTTCGGTCGTGTCGGCTTCGACTGAGGGCTCCGGCTCCGGCTCCGGCTCCGCTATCGGTTCGGCCCCGGCCGGCGCCTCGACCTCCGCCGCCACTTCGGCCTGGGCCGAGGCCGCAGCCGCCGCCGCTTCGGCCTCGGTGAGTGCGCGGCGCATGTCCTGGGCGTGGCGCCGGGCCATCTCCCGGATATCCGGGGTGAGGTACGGACGGTCGGCGACCGCTGCCGCCTCGGCCGACTCGGTCCAGGCGCGCATGACGTCGAGGGGGCGCTGGTGTCCGCACGACACCTCGGCACCCGCTTCGTCATGCACCGTGGCCTCGTAGGCGCCGTTGACCCAGACGCTGACGCCCTCGTCGTGAAAGACGACGTCGAAGGGCACATCGTCGGGATCCGGCTCGGGACCGTCGCCGGTGAGGAGCGTGAACTTCTCGTGTGGTCGCATCCAGTGGTCGGTGCCCCACGGCTCGACCCAGATCGCCAGCATCTCGGCGGTGTCGTTGTTCAGTCTGATCGATGGCATGACCCAGGGTATTCAGCCCACGCCCGGCCCGCTTCGGTTCGGTTCGACGGGCCGGGACGCACGGGGTTGCGCGCGGGTCTTGCAAGGAGGCGCGACGCATCGCCTGCCGAAATCACTTCCCGCTCGAGCTGCCCCCGGCCGTCAGGCCGTGGTGCGATCGGGAAGCAGGCGGGCGCGGAGGAATGCGAGGACTTCGTCGCGGGCTCGCACGGTGGGGTGGCCTTCCTCGTCGACGAGGTGCGCGGTGACCACGCTGTGGGGGGTCTGGACCAGGTCGCGGAAGAACGGCGGTGGCTCGGGGTTCGCGTACTCGCCGGGGAGCACGCGGCCGTCGAAGCGGTCGCCGAGGAGCCGCGCGTAGGCGGCGAAGCGTTGGCCGGTACACCACTTGTCGTTGTCGAAGCGCAGGCCGAGTGCGGTGAGCCCGTCGCGTTCGAACCGCTCGCGGATGGCGGCCGCGTCCTCGGGCGACAGCTCCAGGGCGGCCGGGTCGTCCAGCGGTAGCGAGGGTTGGCCGAGGACCGGGGCGATGACGGCCGGTTCCAGCGTCATGCTCAGCGCGAAGTTGCCGGTGAAGCACATTCCCACCGCGCCGACACCCGGTCCGCCGCATTCGTCGTGCGCGGTCCTGGCCAACGCGCGCAGCCACACCGCCACCGGGCTCGTGCCGCCGCCCGCGAACGCCCTGAACTCCTTGCTGACGCACGCCCGTTCGAGGATCGGCTCGGCGAGCTCGACGGTGGGATACGCCCCGTCGACACCGAAGAGCGAGGGCACGTAGACGGTGAACCCCGCGTCGCGTACCCACCCGGCGAAGCGCACCACGTCGGGGCTGATACCCGGCATCTCCGGCATCACGACCACCGCGGGCCCGTTCCCGGCCACGTGGACGGTCTTCTCGCCTCCGGACAGCGAGACCACGCGTTTCGCAAAGCCGTCCAGCACGGCACCGCCGTCGACACTCATGATCCACACTCCGCTATGCGATCGATCGGTCGTGATTATCGCGGCACGCTACACGACCGATCGATCGCATACAATCGGCCCATGGCCCAGGACACCACCGAATCCGCCGCGGATTCCCCCACGCCGCGTGCCGACGGCCGCCGTGCCCGGGGTGATCGGACCCGGCACGAAGTCGCCCGGCAGGCCGCCATGTCCGCGACCGTGTACGGGCTGGACGCCATCACCGTCGGCGCGCTCGCCGCCCGGACCGGGCACAGCAAGAGCGGGATCCTCACGGTGTTCGCCAACCGGGAAGCCATCCAGATCGCCGCCGTCGCCGAGGCCCGTGCCCTGTACCTGCGGCACGTCGTCGAGCCGTCGTGGCCCGCCGCCCCGGGCCGGCCCCGGCTCCGGGCCCTGCTCGACAACTGGGTGGCCTACCTGCGCGACGGCGTCTTTCCCGGCGGGTGTTTCATCACCTCGACCTCGGTCGAATACGGCCGCCGCGAAGGGCCCGTCGCCGACGCGGTCCGCGACCTCGTCCGCGAGTGGCTGCACCTGCTGGAGTCCGAACTGTCCGCCGGCGGCAGTCGCTTCCCGGCCGACGATGCCTTCCGCATCGACGCGTACCTGCGCGCTGCCAACACCCGCTACCAACTCTTCGGCGAAGACACCGATTTGGACCGCGCCAAACGCCTGTCCCTGGACGTGCTGGGCGTCCGATGAGCGGTGCGTCGGCGTCCGAGACGTCGAGAGGGAACCCGGGCGCCCGCGCCGGCGGGGCCGGGGGGCGCCCGGTCGGGCGGTCCCGGTGCGAGTGGTCGGCGGTGTTCAGAACCCCGGAGGACGGCGGAACCCGCCGATTGCCTCCGCGAGGCACTGTACGAACCGAACGGCCGTGCGGTCGTGCAGGTAGGGCGCGATCACCTGGATGCCGACCGGAAGTCCGTCCCGGGTCGCCCCGACGGGCGCCACCGCCGCGGGCAGGTGGTTGACCGCCGAAGGCGCCATCCATGTGAGCATCTCGCGATACGGCCGGTCGGCGCCGTCGACCCGCAGCGTCCGGACGGACCAGGCGGGGTCGGGCCGATGGTCGTGCGGGAAGGCGGCCGTCGGGCTCACCGGGCACAGGAGCACGTCGACGTCGCGGAAGAACTCGGCCCAGCGGCGGCGCGAGTGTTGCCGGCGTTCGTCGAGCGCGTGCCAGTCCCGGAAGCGCAGCGTCAGGTCCGACGCGAATCCGCCCGCCGGCCCTTCCGCCGCGGCGAGTTCCACCAGCCCGGCGTACGACTCGTCGGACTCGACCAATCCGCTCTGCGCCATCAGCAGCGGCTGGTACAGGGCCATCGTCTCGTCGAGCCCGACCGGCCCCGCGCCCTCCACCACGGCGGCGCCCTCGGCCCGCACCGCGTCCACCGCCGCCCGCATGATGGCGACCAACTCGCGGTCGACGGGGCAGAACGGGTCGTCGAGCCAGGCCGCGACCCGGAACTCCCGCAGCGTGCCGGCCCTGGCGGCGGGCAGCTCCAGCCGCCATGCCGGGGCGCGTTCGTGGTCCGCCCCCGCGAGGACGTCGAGACCCAGGTCGAGGTCGTCGGCGTGCCGGGCGAGCGGGCCGAGCACCGCCATGTCGAAGTCCGCCAGTGTCCCGGGTGCGTGGCCCGAGACGCTGCCGTACCTCGGCACGATCCCGTACGACGGGCGCAGTCCGTAGACGCCGCAGAAGTGGGCGGGTACCCGGATCGAGCCCGCCGTGTCGCCGCCGAGTTCAAGGCCGGTCAGTCCCGCGGCCACCGCCGCGGCGGACCCGCCGGACGACCCGCCGGCTCCACGGGTCGGGTCCCACGGATTGTTCGTGGTTCCGTAGATCTCGTTGTGGGTCTGCCAGTCCCGGGCGTCGGCCGGCAGATTCGACTTGCCGAACACGATCGCTCCCGCGTTCCTGAGCCGCGCGACCGACTCGGCGTCGCGCGTCGAGACGTGATGTCCCCAGCGGGTCGAACCCCCGGTGGTCCGCATGCCCGCGACCTCGAGACTGTCCTTGATCGTTACGGGGACGCCGTGCAGCCGGCCGAGCGGCTCGCCGCGCGAGACCGCGAGGTCGGCCGCCCGCGCCGCGGTTCGTGCGCCCTCCTCGTCCCGGGCGACGATGGCGTTGACCTTCGGGCCGAGCCGCTCCAGCCGGGCGAGGTAGTGGTCGAGCAACTCGACGCTCGACACCTCCTTCGCCGCGACGGCGGCGGCGAGTCGGCCTGCGGAACGAAACGCCAGATCGGTCATGCGAACCTCCGGAGAAAACCTGTGCCGCGGCGAACACACCCCTGCGGCCGACGCAAAAGCCCAGCTCAGGGCCCGTCGAGGCCGAGACTAACGTGCGTGGGCGATGATTTCGGCGTGTGGCCCTGGTCACTTTCACCGGCGGCTTCGTCCCGTGTTCGGGACAGCGACCCGAGGTCGCGTCGGCGGGTGGTCGGCCTCGTCTCCGTCCTCGTCCGCCCGCGTTGCCGCGATATGCGACTACCGGTCCGCCGCCGTACTCACGGCGTTGGCGCGCTCGGCACCGAGCCGAGGTGCCCGCGGATCGCGAGGGCCACGCCGTCCATCTCCGCGGTCGACACCTGCTCCGCCTCGGTCGGGTTCAACAGGGCGAACACGCCCGGCCCGCGCAACTCGGGAACCAGGCCCGCCATACGGGGCACCATGTGGAAGTGCACGTGCTCGAACCCCGGTTTCTCGGCGAACTGCGCCACGTAGGTCTTGGCGCAACCGGTCACCTCCCGCAGCGCCCGCGACACATGGACCTGCAACAACCCCAGACCGACGGCCTCGTCGTCGGTGAGGTCCGCGATCGAGGTCACATGGCGCCGAGGGACCAGGACCAGCCAGCCCGGCAGGCTCGTGCCGACTGCGTGTGTCACCCTCCACAGTGCGTCGGAAACGATGCGCTCGCGAGGCGGGAGGGTGTCGTACGAGGCGTTCTGCCGGCAGGAGAAGCAGGTCTCGGAAGGTGTCGTCATACCCATGAGCGTAGGCCGCGCGTGAAACCCGAGAGAGCGGCGTCGAGTTCGCCTCGTCTGCCTCGCCGCTGCACGCATGCCGCCGCTTCGGCATCGGTGGCCTGAACCGCATCCGACAAGCCCCCACCGACGGCCATGGCCGCGTCCCGGCGCCGTCCCGGGCCGCCTTCGGGTGCCCGGATCGGGCGGCGGTCACCGGCTCCGGGCGTAGTGCGTCCGGGCCTTGGCCCGGTTGCCGCACTCGGCCATCGAACACCACCGCCGCCGTCCGTTCTTCGACACGTCCGCGAACCAGAGCGTGCACTCCGGGTTCGCGCAGCGCCTGATCCGCTCCGGATCCGCGGTGCGGAGCAACTCCAGGTAGGCGCGCGCCACTTCCCAGGCCGGCCGCCAGGTCGGGTCGACGACGTCCACCTGCTCGGTCGGGCCCTGCGCGCCGAGTCCGAGGCGGACCGTCCCGCGTGCGAGGACCGCGTCCAGGTCCTGGTACGCCCCTTCCTCCAGCGCCGCGCGGATCGCCTCCCGGGTGGCGACGAGTGCGTCGCGCACCGCGTCGATGGCCGCCTCGGGCGTGGTGTCGGGGCGTTCGTCCAAGGCGTGTTCGGCCAGCCAGGCCCGCAGCAGGGCCGGGTCGTCCAGGTGGTCGTGCAGGGCGCCGCGCAGCGGCCAACGCGTGTTCGCGAGGTCCAGCGCCAGGGGTTCGCCGGTCAGCGGCCGGATGTCCATGCCGGTCAATCTAACCGATGAATGTGTGTTGACAGGTTAGATTCCGACTGTCTAATGTCTGAGCATCGAGTTAGACGTTAGAAACGAGGGGGTGGCCGTAGTGCCGCGCATCGGCAGTACCGGGGCAGGGTTGGCGGCCATGACCGTGTCGTTCGGCCTCAACTTCTCCGCCGGGGTGTTCTTCGCGCCGGTCGCGGAGGACTACGGCATCGGTGCCGGGACCCTCGCGGTCGCGGCGGCGCTGTCCACGGTGGTCACCGGCGCCGCCCAGCCGCTGGTCGGCGTCCTGCTCGACCGGCTCGGCGCGAAGCGGGTGATCGTCGCGGCGCTCCTGCTGCTGTCGGCGAGCTACCCGGCGCTCGGTGCGGCGCGCGGTGCCGGGCAGTTCGTGGCGGCGTACGTGGTGCTCGGCGGCCTCGGCTTCGCGGGTTCCTCCAGCCTCGCCGTCAGCACCCTGATCGCCCGGGCCGAAGGCGACCGTGCGGCACCGGCGTTGGCCCGCGCCGCGATCGGCATCAACCTCGGGCAACTGGTCGTCCCGTGGGCGGCGGCCGGGCTGTTCGGGCCGTTGGGCACGCGTGGTACGTACGTGGCGATCGGTGTGGCGGGGCTCGCCGCCACCGCGGTGCTCGCGGCGGCGCTCCCGCCGGACCGCCGGGCCGCAGGCGTGCCGGGTGTTGCCGGGACTGCGGGGGCCGTGGGTGCTTCCGGCGCCTCCCTCGCGACCGGGGGAGCGGGGCCGGACCTGCCGAAGCGGCAATCGCTGCGCGGTCGCGGGCGTATCCTCGCCGCGTTCGGGCTGCATGCCGCGACCCTGTACGCGATGGTCCTGCTGCTCCCCAAACACGCCGTCGAACTGGGCTGGTCGGCCGCGGCCGGCGGCAGCCTGGTCGCGGTGGCCGCCGCCGCTGCCGCGGTGTCGTCCGCGGTGACCGCGCGCCTTGTCGGTCACACCGCGCCCGAACGCCTGCTGCCCGTCATGCACGTGCTGCGCGCGATGTCCCTCGTGCTCGCGGCGGCGGCTCCCGACCCGCGACTGCTCGTCGTCGCCGCCGTGTTGTTCGGCGCGGCGTCGTTCACGGTGATCCCACTGACCATGGCGATCGTCACCCGCGGCCTCGACCCGGCACGCCTGGGCCGCACGCTCGCCCCCGCCTGGATGGTCCACCAGGGCTCGGCCGGACTCGGCCTCGCCCTGGCTGCCGCCGTACATGCGGCCACCGGCGGCTACCGCGCCTACTTCGCCGCCGGCGTCGGGCTCAGCCTGCTCGCCGCCGTCCTGACCTCGACCGCCGAGAGCGCGGCGCGCCCCGCCGCGCGCACCACCTCGCCGACTCCATCCCTCGCGTCGACTCCATCCCTCGCGTCCTCTGCATCCCTCGCATCCTCTGCATCCACCTCGTGACCCGGAAAGGGACGATCCCCATGAACGCCGTCACCACCCCCGCAACCACCACCACACCCGCCGCCGACCGCGCCATCCGCCACGTCACCGTGGAGATCGACGGACTGAACGTCTTCTACCGCGAGGCCGGCGACCCGGCGAACCCCACGCTGCTTCTGCTGCACGGCTTCCCGTCCAGCTCCGCGATGTACCGCGACCTGATCGGCGAACTCGCCGACGAGTACCACCTGGTGGCCCCCGACCACATCGGTTTCGGGCAGTCGGACGCGCCGGCGGTGGACGCCTTCCCGTACAGCTTCGACAGGTTGACCGAGGTCACCGTCAAGCTCGTCGACCACCTCGGACTGGACCGGTTCGCGCTGTATATCCAGGACTACGGCGCCCCGATCGGCCTGCGGATCGCCGCCGCGCATCCCGAGCGGGTCACCGCGCTGATCAGCCAGAGCGGCAACGCCTACCTGGAGGGCTTCACCCCGTTCTGGGACGTCCTCTTCGCGCACGCCCAGGACCGCGAGACGCACGAGCCCGCCGTGCGCGAGCTGCTGACCGCCGAGGCCACCAAGTGGCAGCACACGCACGGCATTCCGGCGGACCGCCTGGCCCGAGTGGCGCCGGACGCCTGGGTTCTGGACCAGGCGTACCTGGACCGTCCCGGCAACAAGGAGATCCAGCTGCAACTGTTCTGGGACTACCAGTTCAACCTGGACGGCTACCCGGCGTTCCAGGAGTACTTCCGCACCCACCGGCCGCCGACGCTGGTCGCGTGGGGTGCCGGCGACGAGATCTTCGGCCCGGACGGAGCCCGAGCGTTCGCCCGCGACCTGCCCGACGCGGAGATCCACCTGCTCGACGCCGGACACTTCGCGCTCGCCACCCACACCCCGGAGATCGCGGCACTGATCCGCGACTTCCTCGGACGCACCATCGCCTGACCACCACGCACCCCCGCACGCGGCGCCGCCCCCGGCCACCCAGGCCGAGGACGCGGCGCCGCATCGCGCCAGGCGGGTGCGGGTTGCCGGGCCTTATGCGAGGCGTCGGGGCGTGCGGTACGTCGGTTGCTCGGTTGCGGGCCGGGTCTCGGGTGTTCGGGACAGGCCGAGCATGCTCGGTCCTCGGCGTCTTCGGGCGCCATCCCGGCGTGGGCACGGGGCCGTTCGGCGGGGTGGGTTCAGAAGTAGGTGGCTACCCATTCGGCTGCGCCTGGGAGGACCTCGTCGAGGGTGGGGATTTCCGGGTACCAGGCTTTTTCCCACTCCAGGGAGACCCAGCCTTGCCAGGCGTGTTCCTGCAGGGTGGTGCCGATGGTGGTCAGTGGTACCGCTCCGGTGCCGAGGGGGACCGGGGTGGTGTCCACCGTGGAGGCCGCGTCCTTGATTTGCACGTAGTGCAGGAATCCCGCGAGTGCCTCGGCGGTTTCGGGGGGTTGTTCGCCGTGGCGCCAGGGGTGCAGGGCGTCCCAGATCGCCCCGACCGCGCCGGCGAAGGGGCGGATCAGGGTTGCGACGGCTGTGCCCGTGGGGTGGGAGTCGTGGGTTTCGACGAGCATGGTGACGCCGCGGGCGCGGGCGTCGGGGAGAAGGGCGGCCAGCCTGCGTTGGGCGCGTTCGGTGTCGCCGTCGCCGGTGCCGCCGGGGAAGATGCGGACGGCCGATGCGCCCAGGTCGTAGGCCAGGTCGAGGAGGCGGTCGATGGCGGAGAGGACGACCGGGTCGGGGGTGGGTGCGCAGATGCCCGCGTAGCCGGCCAGGCACGGTACGGCCAGGCCGGCGTCCGTGATCCGGGCGCGGATTGCCCGGCGCTCGCCCGGGGGCAGGTCCACGTGTACGAACTCGTCCTGGTGGACCCGGAGTTCGAGGCCGGTGCAGCCGTGTCGGAGGGCGCGGACGAGGTGTTCGTGCACCGGCCGGCCGGGGGCGCCGAGGGTGCTGAAGGCCCACCTCGGACGCTCGGGTGTGCTCACGTGTCCTCGAATCCTTCGCCTCGCGGGCTCCACGTCGATATGGAAAGCGCTTTCCCGTTTCCGTTTCGGAGCGTAGGTCGCCGCCGCTCCCGGGTCAAGGCGACACCGGAGCGTCGAGGCGTCCCCTGCGCCCGACCCCCGGAGCGGGACGTCAACCGAGTATGTAGTCCAGGACGTACGTGTGACCGCCGTCCTCGGTTCGTGTGATGTCCAGCGAGCCGGTGATCCCGGCGAGTTCGTCCGTCCCGGTACCCGCGACCACCCGGATCGCCAGTTCCTCGCCGGCGGTGCCCGGTGCGCAGTGCAGAAAGACGAAGGAGCCCTTGCGGCCCGCCAGTTCGCCGGTGAAGCGTTCCACTGCGACATAGGCGGCAGGGGCGCCTTCGACGTCCATGACCGACGACATGTGCACCGTGCTCTCACCGGCCAGGTCGCCGGTGAAGACCTTGGTGATGACGACCCGGCCGAGTGCGGCGCCCGGGGCCTCGTCGATCGCCTCCGGCTGGAAGGAGGTGAGCTCGAATGTCCCGGTGGCGGTGGTGCCCCTGCCCATTGCGCAGCCCTCGTTTCTGGAAGCGTGAGGATTCCGTACCCGCTGGTCGCACGCAGCTTCGCACACGGCGCCGACATCCGGCGAGGATCCGGCGCGCCCGCGGGGTCAGGCCCGCCGCCCCACCACCACTGTCATCACCGCGCACAGCGCGGCCGGCAGCAACAGGGCCCAGGCCGGATCGTGTGTGCCCGTCGCGCCGTCGACGCCGACGAACGCGCCCATCGCCGCGACTCCGACCGTGGCACCGATCTGGCGGACCGCGTTGAGCAGGCCACCGGCCGCGCCGGCGGTGCCCTCCGGCGCCGTGGCGATCACCGTGCCGACCAGTGCGGGCAGCGCGAAGGACACCCCGAAGCCGGTGCACACCAGCCCGATCGCCAGCACCGGATACCCGAAGCCGGCAAGCACCGCGACGGCGAACACCACGCAGCCCGACGTCAGCAGTCCCAGGCCGGCCAGCATCGGGGCCCGCGGCCCGGACCGCGCCAGGATCCGGCCGGTGAGCAGCGGGTTCACCGCGAACGGCAGCGTCATCGGCAGGAACGCCACCCCGGTCCGCATCGGCGACATGTGCAGGTTCTGCCGGAACAGCAGCGGCAGGACGAACAGCAGCCCCGTCATCGCGAAGTTGACCGCCGCCCCGGCGAGCAGCGCCGACCTCGTGGCGCGCGAGCGCAACACGGCCGCCGGCAGCACCGGGTGCGGGCTGCGCCGTTCGGCCCGGACGAACACCAGTGCGGCGAGCACCGCCGCCGCCCCCGAGCCGGCCGCGTGCGTCCCGGACCCCGACCCGGCCGCGATCAGCGCATCGGTGGCCAGGCCCAGCGCCCCGCACACCACGAGTTGGGATGCCCAGTCGATCGGCCGCCCGCCCCGGGGCACCGCACCGCGCGGCCGGCGGTCAGCGCCAGGGTGAGCGCGGCGATCGGGACGTTGACCAAGAAGATGGCGCGCCAGCCGTACGCGTCCACGAGCAGGCCGCCGGCGAGCGGGCCCACCGCGAGGGCCGCGCCGCTGAGCGCGGCCCACACCGACACCGCCTTCGCCCGCTCGGCGGGGATCGGGAACAGCCGGGTGATCATCGCCATCGACGCCGGCACGCAGGCGGCCGCAGCCGCCCCGAGCAGCCCGCGCAGCGCCACCAACGTCCACAGGTTCGGCGCCGCCGCGCTCAGCAGCGACCCGACACCGAACCCGACGATGCCGACCCGGAACGCCCGGTGCGCGCCGAACCGGTCGGCCACCGCCCCCGCGGTCAGCAGCAGAGCGCCGAAGACGACCGTGTACCCGGACACCGTCCACTGCAGCCCCGCCACCGAACCGCCCAGCGACCGGGCCAGGTCCGGTTCGGCCACGGACAGCACGGTCATGTCGAGCAACACCATGAAGTAGCCGAGCGAGATGCCGATCAGGGCTCGGGTGCGCGACCTCGATGTAATGGCGTGTGAGGTCGCGACGGGTGTATCGACGAGTGGCATCGAGGGTTCTCCTGGAATGGAGCGGCGGTGGGGAGCGACCCGGGAGAGGCCGAGGATCGCGGTGCACCACTGTCCGCCGACCGGCGGTCTCGACTCGACCGGCCCGACCGTACGCCCCGTTCGGAATATCCGAATGCTCGGGGGAGGTTGCCCCGCCATGGAACTTCGCCAGCTCCGCACCTTCGAGGCGGTCGCCCGCTTCGGCACGGTCACCGCGGCCGCCAATGCGCTCGACATCGCGCCGTCGTCGGTCTCCGAGCAGATCCGGGTCCTGGAGAAGTCCGTAGGCGTACTCCTGTTCGATCGAGGCCCCCGGGGCATGACGCCGACCGCGGCCGGGGAGCGCATGCGGGAGTGGGCGCACCGGCTGCTCGACCAGGCCGAACAGGCCCGCCGCGAGGTGGCCGCCGCGGCGCCGCTGCTACGGCTGGGGGCGTTGGAGAGCATCGCCGTGACCCACGTGCCCCCGGTGCTCGGCCGGCTCGCCGCCCGCCGGCCCGATCTGCGGGTCGAGGTGGTCTCGGACACCGACCGGGGCGAACTCCTGGCCGCCGTGGTGGCCGGTCGGCTGGACGCGGCGCTGCTCCTGGACACCGGCACCTGGCTGGGCGAGCTGGGGTTCGAACCACCGCCGGCCGCGCTGGCGTTCGTCGACCTGAAACCCGTCGGACTGGCGTTGGTCGCCGCGCCCGGGCATGCGCTGGGCGACCGGGACCGGATCACCGATGCCGATCTGCGCGAGGATCGACTGCTGGTCAACGGGGCGTCGGCCTGCTCGTTCCGGCTGGCCGGCGATCGGTTGCTCGGCGCCGAGGTGGAGCGGGTCCGGGCCGGCGGTGTCGCGGTCACCCGGGCGTGGGCCGAACAGGGGCTGGGCATCGCGCTGTTGCCGCACTTCGCGGTCGCCGACCAACTGGCCGCCGGCACCCTGGTCAGGCTTGCGCTGGACACCCCCGACCTCACCCTGCGCCTGGTCTGGCGCCCCGACCGCGAGACGTTGCCCGGGCTGCGCGAGGTGCTGTACGCGGCGGCGGCGTCCGGCGAGCGGGCCGGGCCGGGCGCGCCGATCCGGGCGGGCTCGCCGCAGGGCTGAGGCGGGCCGACAGCGGGCCCGCAACGGACCCCACGGCGGGGCCCCATAGGCGGCCCGGCCCCACCCCGTAGCGCCCCGGAGAACTTCACCGGACCGGTCACACTTCTCCGCCCGCGCGGGTCATCCCCTCGACGGACCGACAACGGACCCGCACCCGTCAAGGCGAAAGCCCCCGACGCCGACCCGCACCCGGAACCGCACCCGGACCCGGGCGCCGGCCGGCCCTCCCGAGGAGCGCAGTATGACCACAGGCATCAAAACGGTGATCTACCCCGTGCGGGATCTCGCCGAGGCCAAGGAGCTGTACAGCCGGATCCTCGGCGTCGACCCGGTGATGGACGAGTCCTACTACGTCGGTTACCACGTCGACGGCCAGGACATCGGCCTGGACCCGAACGGCCACGCCAAGTGGGAGCACGGCCCGATCTCCTACTGGCACGTCGCGGACATCGACGCGACCTTCGCGTCCCTGGTCGAGGCCGGCGCGCAGCCCGTCCAGGACGTCAGGGACGTCGGCGGCGGCAAGCGCACCGCCGTGCTCAAGGACGCCGACGACAACCCGATCGGTCTCATCCAGGAGGCCTGAGTCCGGAGCGTCGTGGGCCCGGCAGCTCGCGAGTCGTGGCCCGGGAACGCCGAACCCGGCCCGGCTCCCGGGACCGGACTCCCGGCCCCGCGATCCGTACGGCGCGGCCGACACCCCCCGTGGGTGTCGGGCGCGCCGTCGGTGCGTGTGCTTCCGGGCTCGCGGCCACCCCCGGCTACCCCTGCTCGGGACGCTCGTAGCTGCCGTAGGTGGGTGCGCCCCGACGCTCGTAGGACGTGATCACCACGCCCTTCCCGGTGACCTCCGAACCGGTGAGCGCGAACGCGGTCGGCAGTACACCCGGTTCGAACAGGCGCTTGCCCGCGCCGAGGGCGACCGGGAACGTCAGCAGGTGCATCGTGTCGATCAGGCCGAGCCGCAGCAGCGCCCCGGCGAGCGCGCCGCTGCCGTGGATCTGGAGTTCGCCGCCGTCCTGCTTCCGGAGCGTGCCGACCTCCTCCGCGAGGTCGCCGTGCAGCAGCCGGGTGTTGTGCCAATCGGCCGACGTGAGGGTGTTGGTGGGCACGTACTTGGGCAGCGTGTTCAGCGGCCCGGCGATCGGGTCGGCCGGGTCGGTGATCGCGGGCCAATAGGACGCGAAGATGTCGTACGTCCGCCGCCCGAGCAGGAACGCCTCCGCACGCCCGATCACCCCGACCATGAACCGGCCGAAGTCGTCGTCCCCGTAGGGCGTCGACCAGCCGCCGTGTTCGAAGCCGCCTGCGGGGTCCTCCTCCGGGCCGCCCGGGGCCTGGTAGACGCCGTCGATGGTGAGGAAGGTGGTGAGGGTGATCTTCATGGCGCTGCCCTTCGTCGCGGTGTCGCCGTGTTGGTCCCGTGCTTTTCGAGTCGACACATGCTTCGACTGCGCGTCCACCGGAAACTCATCGGTCCGGGAGCGATGAGGAGCGATGAGGAGCGACCGAGACCGACCGGGCTGCCGGGACGACCGGGAGTACCCGAGCGCGATTCTTCGATCGATCCCCGACGATTCCCGCCCCGACCCACCCGCATGCGTTACGAAAGGACGCCACCCGACCACACGCCACCCGACCACACGCCACCCGACCACACGTCACCCGACCGCACGCGACGCGACCGTGTGGCACGTCCGACGAGGAGCCCGCGATGTCCTTCCCCGACGTCCCCGACGATCCGCAGAGCCTCGGCTACCCCGGGACCCGCTACCGCGGCGACTCCGGCGAGGTCAACGCCCGGTTCCGCCCCGCCGAGCACCCGCCCGAGCTGATCACCGCCGGCGCGACCTACCACTACCTGGCCACCACCGACTCCACGGACGGCGAGTACGGCCTGTACCGGGTCGACATGCACGCGGTGCCCAGCGGTCCCGGCACGCACTTCCACCGGACCATCTCCGAGTCGTTCTTCGTGCTCTCCGGCACGATCCGGCTGTTCGACGGCCGGGACTGGCGCGACGCCAGGGCCGGGGACTTCCTCTACGTACCGGTCGGCGGCCTGCACGCGTTCCGGAACGAATCCGGCGAGCCGGCCTCGATGCTGCTCCAGTTCGCCCCGGGAGCGCCCCGAGAGGCCTACTTCGAGGGCATCCCCGAGCTGGAACACCTCACCGACAAGGAACGTGCCCGGTTCTTCCTCCGTCACGACAACCACTGGGTCGACCTCGGCGGATAGGCGCTCAGCCCCGCGTCGGCGGCGGCACCGCCGAGCGCCGGCGGATCCGGCAGCCCGGTGCCGTGACGATCAGGCTCCCGGCGTGGCCGGTCAGCGTGCGGCAGGTGTCGGGCGGGGCCGATTCACCGGGCAGCGGGACGAACGCGGCCGGTCCCACGATCGGCAGCCGGGTGTGCAGCCGGCCGGCGCCGTCGGCGGCGTACAGCCGGCCGTTCATCGCGGCGAGGGCCATCGCGCCGCCCGCCGGGCCGAGCACGCGCCAGGGCGCGGGCGCGTCGGGGTCGGCGGGCAGCTCGGTCGCGTACACGTGGTGCAGCGTGTCGGCGGCGTCCACCGCGAAGACGCCGCCGTCGCACAGCGCCAGCGCGAGGGTGCCCTCGGGCAGTCGGGCGACCGGGATCCACGGCGCGGGCCGGGTCACCGGCGGCCGGCGCAGCAGCCGATCGTCTCCGCCGACCGCGTACACCTCCAGCGGCAGCGGACCGGCCGCCTCCCGCGCCGCGGCCAGGGCGCGCACCCCCGGCGCGGCGCCGATCGCCCGCCAGGGCAGGTTCTGCCCGCCGGTGTCCCGGCAGATCAGCGCCCCTTCGGTGTCCACCGCGAACAGCACGTCCTCGCAGGCGGTGAGCGCGCGGATGTCGGCGGCGGGGCCGATCACCTCCCACTGCGGCTGCGCGGCGGTGCCGAGCCGGTCCAGCACGTTGCGGGTGACCCGGTCGACCACCGGATCGGCCAGCGCACTGCCCCAGTTGATGGTGCCCGCGTTGAAGACCGTGCCCGCGCCGAGCCGGAACGTGCCCATCACGGCGTCGCCGCCCTGCCCGTAGCGCGCCCAGTGCCGCAGGTCGGCGGTGGCGAGCACGACGAACGACGGCGGGGTGCCGTCGCGGCCCGTGGCGCGCGGGACACCCGTGCTCCAGTCCAGTTCGGCGGCGTCCGTCTCGTAGCCGAGCGCACCCTGGGCGAACTTGTCGCCGTCCGCAAGGCCGGTGCCGGCGAACACCCAGTGGTCGGTGAACCGCGCGATGTACGCCTCCTCGCGGATCACCTTCATCCCCTCGCCCCACGCACCCGCGCCGCGCCGGAAACTGAGCCCGGTCATCGTGTTCTCCGGCCGGTGTACCGGTGCGCTGGACCACTCCACGGTGACCCGCTCGGGATCGATCGCCGCCATCGGGTCGGCGACCGCGTCCCGATGGCAGACCATGGTGCGGCCGTCGTCCTCCAGGCGCATCTGCCACCACGCGGTGTTCCCGGCGAAGATGGCCAGGTTGCCGCCGCGCCGGACGAAGTCCTCGACGGTGTCGCGCTGTTCCCGCGACCAGTACTCGTCGTGCCCGTTGATCACCAACAGTCGGTAGCGCGCGAGGAGTTCGTTCCCACCGTGCAGGTCCAGGCCGGAGCAGAACTCGACCGGCCGGCCGGTGGCCCGCAACCAGCGCAGCAGGCCCTCCTCCCAGCGCTCCGGCGGCGGTCCGCCGCCGGGTCGGTCGAACGTGACCCGGGCGGCCCGGTCCGGCTGTTCGGCGTAGTACAGCCCCCGGCCGGGCATGCCGGAGCGGTTGTACGCCTGCCAGGTGGCGAACGGCACCGACACCAGGATCGACGCGGCCGTGCCGGGGTGCGCCGCGCGGACCACGAACCAGGCCTCGTGGTCCAGGGGTTCGTCCCCGGCGAGCGGTGTGCCGTCGTCGAACACGGCCCGGTACAGCGAGCTGGGCCAATCCGGCGGGACGGACAACTCCCAGTGTTCGCCGCTCACTCGGGTCCGGGTCAGGACGTGGTCGGTGGTCGCGTCGATGACGGTGACCTCGCCGCGCACCGGGCCGCCGTCGGTCGAGGCCAGGTGGAAGCGCAGCCGGTCGCCCGCCGCGACGGACGTGGCGCCGGCATACGCCAGGACGCTCATGCGACCGGCTCCGCCACCCGCTCCGCGAACCCGGTCAGCGCGCCGATCGGCACCTCCCGCCCGGCGGCGGCGCGCACCAGCAGATCCTCCAGCGCGACCAGGTGTGCCTCCAGCGCGTGTACGGGCAGATAGGCGGTGTCGCCGGTGACGCTGACCGCCAGCGCGTCGCCCTCGGCGACCACGTGCATGCAGTATCGGCAGGCGATGAACTCGTGTCCGCCGGCTGTTTCCACCCGACTGCGGCTGCGCGCCACGTCCAGTTCGGCGGCGGTCGGCTCCGGTCCCGGCTCCGGCGGCCGCTCCACCAGGCGCATGTCGTTGAAGCAGCAGAACGGCCGGATGGGGGTGCCGCGTTCGGCGGTGATCCTGGACATCAGCGCATTCCACCGGTCGGGATCGTAGCCCGCGCTGCGATACGCGCGCAGCGACGCCTGCCACGCGGCGGGCAGCAGGTCGGTGAAGCGCGCGCCGAGGTCCAGGTCGAGCACGAACAGCCCCTCCTGGGACAGCGTGGTGACCAGATCGCGGCTGTCCGCCCGGAACCGGTTGGCGACGATCGGCAACATCACCGCGGTGTCCCGGCCGCCCGCGCGCGCCGCCAACACGGCCGCGCCCGCGAGCAGCACCGCGGACGGGCTGACCCGATGCCGCAGCGCGACCGCGTCGGCGGCCCGGGCCAGCGCGGGGGAGACCAGGCGCACGGTGCGAAAGCGCGGCGCCGCCGGTTCGGCGATCACGTCCGCGAATACCGTCGGGGCGATCCGCCGATAGTGCGTCTCCCAGTGCGCGAGGGCCGATTCGCCCCGGCGCAGTCCGATGGTCGTGGACTGTTCGTGGGCCAGGTCCAGCGGCCCGCCCGCGGCCGGGCCGCCCGCCGACCCGCGCCGGATCAGCAACCGCAGGTCGCGGACCAGGACTTCGACGCCGTGCCCGTCGGTGGCCACGTGACACAGGGCCAGCGCGATGTAGCGGACCCGGCCGCCGTGCACCACCAGGCCGACCCGGATCGGCCAGGCGTCGAAGTAGTCGAAGCGGGTGGCGCCGAGGCGTTCGGCCACCGCCGCGGCGACCGTGTCCGCGTCCTCGATCAGCGCCGCCTCGAATACCTCCACGGGCAGCGTGCCCACCGAGTGGCGGGCCTGTCGGGGCTCGCCGTCGGTGGGCACGAGCCGGGTGCGCAAAGCGTCGTGACGCTCCATCAGCCGGCCGAGCGCGGCGCTCGCCCGGGTCACGTCCACCGGCTCTCCGCGGTCGGCGATCGGCAGTACGCGGGTCATGTTGAAGTAGTGGTCGCTGGGCGCGGTGCGCCGAATGGCCTGCCAGATGGCCCGCTGACCCCACGTCAGCGGCGCCCGGACCGGGTCGTCGGCGGAGACCGCGAAGGGTGCCGGCACCTCGTAGGGGGCCGCGACCGGCGCCTCGGCCGCGACCCGGGCTCTCGCCGACTCGTCCTCAACCATCGCCCACCGCCACGCCGTGTCGGGTCAGGTGTGCCACCAGCGAGTCCAGGTCCTCGACGAAGTCCAGGTCGGCGTCCAGGTCGAAGAACACGTCGAACTCGCCCTCCAGGGCGTCGATCAGGCGCAGGAAGGTCAGTGAACTCACCCCGGACGCGGTCAGCGAGCCGGTCGATTCCAACACCTCGTGCGCGCTCACCTCGCCGCCGCTCACGTCGGCGATCAGCGTGGCCACCCGTTCGCGCAGCGGGTCCGCTCTCATGCCGCGTCCCCGGCCAGTCGCCGGCGCAGGCTCAGCGGCCGGATGTCCGGCCAGACCCGGTCGATGTGCGCCGTGCACTCCTCGCGGGTGCCGACGAAGCCGGTGGGCACCCAGCCGGCGGGCGGTTCGGTGCGCAGCGGCCACAACGAGTGTTGTTCCTCGTCGTTGACGACCACGCGGTAGGTCTCCTGGTCGGTCTCGGGGGCGGTGGTTTCGGGATCGTTGCGCATCACGGCTCCTGGAGGTCGCGAACGGCGTCGGTCACGCCGCCGACGGTGGGGGTGTCGAAGAAGACGTCGAGCGGGACCTCGACGCCGAGGCGTTTGCGGATCCGGGCGGCGATCTGGGTGATGGTGAGCGAGTGGCCGCCGAGGTCGAACAGGTCCTCGTCCACGCCGATGTCGTCCAGGCGCAACACCTCGGCCCAGATCGCCCGTACCGTTTCGGTGAGTTCGTCGGCCGGGCGCAACGGGTCGGTGGGGTCGCCCGGTTCGGGCCGGGTGGGCGCCGGTTCGGGCAGGCGGGCCCGGTCCAGCTTGCCGTTGGGGGTCAGCGGGAAGGCGTCCAGGGCCACGAAGCCGGTGGGCACCATGGCGCTCGGCAGGGTGTGGGCGAGGAAGGCGCGCAGTTCGTCGGGTGCGATGGCGGGTTGCCCGGGCTCGGGGACCAGGTAGCCGACCAGGCGGGCGTTCTCGCCGTCCGGGTCGAGCAGCCGGATCGCCGCCTGGGCGATGCCGGGGTGCGCGGCGAGCCGGCTCTCGATCTCGCCGAGTTCGATCCGGTGTCCGCGCAGCTTGACCTGGGCGTCGGTGCGCCCGACGTAGTCCAGCCCGCCGCCGGGCGCGTGCCGGACCAGATCGCCGGTGCGGTACAGGCGGGCGCCGGGCGGCCCGAACGGGTCGGCCACGAACCGCTCGGCGGTCAGCCCCGGGCGGCCGAGGTAGCCGTGCGCGACGCCGTCCCCGCCCAGGAACAACTCGCCCACGAGGCCCTCGGGGACCGGATGCAGCCGGCCGTCGAGCACGTACGCGCGGGTGTTGGCCAGGGGCCGGCCGATTCCGGGCGCGGCCTCGGTGTCGACCTCGGCGTAGGTGGACCACACCGTGGTCTCGGTGGGCCCGTACACGTTGATCAACCGGCCCACCGCGCCGCGCAGTTCGGCGGCCAGCGCAGCGGGCAGCGCCTCGCCGCCGGTGATCGCGGTCAGCCCCGGACGGTGCAGGCCGGCCGCGAGCAGCACCCGCCAGCCGCTGGGGGTGGCCTGCACGTGTGAGACGGCGTGCCGCTCCAGCAGGGCCAGTTGCGCCGGTCCGTCCCGGTGCCGGTCGTCGGGCACGAGCACCACCCGGGCGCCGGTGGTCAGCGGCAGCAGCAGTTCGACCGTGGAGATGTCGAAGGACAGCGAGGTCAACCCGAGCCAGCGGTCGCCGGGACCGGCGCCGAGCCGATCGCGCATGCTCGCGAGCAGATTGGCCAGCGCGTGGTGCGGGACCTGGACACCCTTGGGCCGACCGGTCGAGCCGGACGTGTAGATCACATAGGCCGGATCGCTCGGCGCGGGCCGGGTGGGCGGCCGGACCCGGCCCGGCTCGGCCGCGAACAGGTCGGGCCCGTTCAGGTCGGGGGCGGCCAGGACGAGCGGTTCGACGGGGGCGACGAGGCGGAGCCGGACCGACTCCGCGGGTACGTCCGGCACTCGGTCGGACGTGATGGGTGCGGCGGAGTCGCCCGGACCGTCACCCGCTCCCGCACCCGCGTCCCGGACGATTGCCGCGATGCGCGCGTCCGACCGGATGAAGGCCAGCCGTTCGGCCGGATATCCCGGGTCGAGCGGCAGGTACGCGGCGCCGGCCGCGAGCACGCCGAGGACGGCGGCCACCTGTTCGCCGGTGCGCGGCAGTTCGATCGCCACCAGGTCGCCCGAGCCGATCCCCGCCCGGTGCAGGCGCTCGGCGAACACGTAGGCGGCCGAGGCCACCTGGCGGTAGGTCAGGAACCGGCCCGCGCACACGACGGCGACCGCGTCGGGGGCGGCCGCCGCGCGCGCGGCGAACGACTCGACGACGGTGTCCCCGGCCGGATACGGCGTGTCGGTGGCGTTGTCGGTGTGCAGGACCCGGACCAACTCCCGCTCGGACAACAGCGGCAGGTCGCCGAGCGGCAGTTCGGGGTCGGCCAGCGCGGTGTTCAGCAGGGTGGCGAAGTGGCCCGGGATACGCGCGGCCGCGTCCGGCACGAAGCCGTCCGTCGGGACGTGCAGCGCGCCGTCGATCCGGTCCCGGCCCTCGACCAGTTGCAGATGCGCGGTGTTGCGCGCGGTCGGCGGCAGCACGATCCACTCGACCCGGGTCTCCACCCCGGGGAAGATCGGCTCGACCACGCGGGTGCGCCGCCGATAGCTCACGGTCAGCTCGGTCAGCGCGGTCCTGGGCCCGAGACCGCGCACGGTGTGGCTGTACGGCACGTCGCGGAAGGCGTAGATCGCCCGCAGTTCGGCGCGCAGTTCGCGGGCGAACGTGCCGAAGCCCTGTCCGGCGCGCGGCCGCGAGGAGACCGGCAGCTCGTTGACGTGCAGCCCGACGCGGCGTGCCTCGGCCGGGGTGCGGGTGGTGAGTTCGAGCGCGGTGCGCACTCGCGCGTTGCCGTAGCGGAACAGCAGCGCGTGCCAGGCGGCCAGGAGCAGTTCGAAGTGGGTGACGCCCAGTCGTACGGCGGTCTCGTGCAGTGCGTCGACCGTCTCGGGGCCCAGGGTGAACGGGATCGTGGTGCCCGGCGCCGGTTCGCTGCCGGCCCGCGTGGTGGGCAGCAGCCCCGGCAGGATCGCCCGGCCGGGCTCCTCGCGGTGCCGGGCCCAGACGCCGGTGCTGTCGGGGTGATCGGCCGGCGCCGGCCCGGCCCGGAACTCGTCGACCGCGCCGCGCCCGTCCGAGGCCGCGGCTGCCGGGCCGACCGGGGTCCCGCCCTCGCGCGCCGCGCGGTAGGCGCGGGCCAGGGCGGCCACCACGATCTCCTTCGACGTGCCGTCGAAGATCACGTGGTGCGCGGTCACCAGGAGCGTGTGCCGGTCCGGCGCGAGGGAGAACAGGGTGAAGCGGGCGAGCGGACCGGCGTACAGGTCGAAGGGGCGGCCCAGTTCGGCCCGGATCAGCGTGTCCGGATCCGCCTCGTCGGCCGGCACCCGGCGCATCGGCGCGGGGGTCGTGGGCACCAGGCCCGGCGTGCCGTCGGCCTCCCCGACCGCCGCGGCCAGTATCGGGTGCCGTTCGATCGTGGCGGCGCACGCGCGGGCCAGCGCGTCCGGATCGAGCGGGCCGTCGAAACGCAGCAGCACCGAGAGGTGGTAGGCGGATTCGGCGGGCAACGTGCGCTCGGTCACCCAGACGCCCAACTGGGCGGCGGACAACGGCACGAAGGGCAGCGTGTCGAGCGCCGGACCGGGGTCGGCGCCGGTGTCGACGCCCCCGGCCCCCGGGACCCGGGAATCGTTCGGCGGAATACGATCGTTCCAGGGGATCTGATCGTTCGTCACAGTCATGGTCGGACCTCGTCGTCCAGGAGCCGGCGCAGCTCGCGCTTGAGGATCTTGCCGCCCTCGTTGCGCGGCAGGGATTCCCGGAACACCACGTGCCCGGGGAGTTCGTGGGCGGCGAGCCGTTCCATCAGGAACACCCGCAGCTCGGTCGCGGTCAGCTCGCCCCGGGGCACCACGACGGCCGCGACGGTCATCCCGAGCACGGGGTGCGGTACACCGAACGCGGCCGCGTCCAGGACGCCCGGGTGCTCGTGCAGGGCGTCCTCGACCTGCAACGTGGAGACCTTGTACGCACCGGACTTGATCACGTCCCGCTCGCGGTCGACCAGGTACAGGAAACCCTCCGCGTCCAGATAGCCGAGGTCGCCCATGCGCACCCAACGCCCGGAGAACACCCGGGAGTCGCCCTCCTCGCCGTAGTAGGAGCGGGGCGTGGTCGGAGTGCGCAGCCAGACCTCCCCGGTCTCCCCCACCGGCAACACCCGCCCGCGCTCGTCGGTCACCCGCAGGTCGCGCAGCGACGCGGGTCGGCCGGGCGAGCCCGGGTGTTCGGGGTCGAACAACATCGTGGTCTGCGCGGGCGCGGCCTCGGTGGAGGTGTAGTAGTTGACGATCTGCGCTTGGGGGAACAGCCGGGCCAGGCCCACCGCGACCCGGCGCGGCAGGGCGGCGGCGGTGGAGCCGAGCAGACGCACGCTGGACAGGTCGTGGCGGTGCGCCTGGTCCGCGCCGAGCAGTTCGATGGCCATCGCCGGTACCACGAACACGCTGCCCACCGCGTGTCGCTCGATCAGGCGGGCGAAGTGTCCCGGGGTGAAGCGCGGGGCGGCGATCGCGGTCGCCTTCGCGTCGAGCGCGTTGATCAGCATGGTCTGCCCGGCGTTGGTGCCCACCGGATACGCGTGCAGGAAGTGCGCCGAGTGGCCGAGCGGGCGACGCCGTGCGTCCAGCGTGCACCCGTAGGCCAGGTTGGCGTGGGTCGCGGCAACGCCCTTGGGTGTGCCGGTGGTTCCGGAGGTGTACAGGATCTGCGCGAGGTCGCCGGGGGACGGGGTGGGCAGGTCGCCGACGGGGTAGGTCTCGATGTCCTCGACCGGGGCGGTCCACGCGCCGGTGCCCGCGTCCGGCGGGACCAGTTCGGCGCGGTGCAGCACGGCCGCCGCGCCGCTGTGCGCGAGCAGGTGCCGTACCTCGGCGGGGGCGAGCCGGTCCGACATCGGCACCGCGACCGCCCCGGCGCGCTGTGCGCCCAGATAGGCGGTCGCGTAGTCGATCCAGTCGCCGTTGCCGTACAGCAGCGCGACCCGATCGCCCGCGCCGATGCCGCGCTCGGCCAGCCCGGCGGCGACCGCGTCCGCGCGGTAGTGCCAGGAGCCGAACGTCAACTTCTCGCGTCCGCTGAGGATCGCGGGCTGCTCCGGCTCGATCTCGGCGCGATGCGCGAGCAGTGCGGGCAGGCTCTCCGGTGCGCGGCGGCCGGCGGCCGGCGGTCGCGGTCGGATTCCGATGCTCATCTCGACACCTCCGCGAGGGCGGGCGCCGACTCGGCTGCCCGGGCCCGGATCCGACGTTCGCGTTCCTGGATGCCGACCTCGTCGTCGGCGGGTGCGTCCGGGACGTCCCGGTCGAAGTGGGCAAGTACCGGCAGTCGCAGGCCGATCAGCACGAGGGCGAGCATCGCGGCGCCGAACACCAGGTAGAGCAGGCCGATGCCGCGCCCCTCGCCGTGTCCGATCAGCCGACCCATCGAGCCCGCGAGCGGCCCGTCGTCGGTCATCAGCGGCTCGAACAGCTTCGCGCCGAGCGGCGCGATGACGCCGTGTCCGATCGGCAGCGTGGACCAGGCGACCAGGGTGTTCAGCGCGAACACCCGGCCGTGGAACCGCTGGGGCACCTTGACCTGCACGATGGTCGTGTAGACGCCGTTGACCAGGGACAGTGCGCAGGACATCCCGAAGGCGCCGATCCCGACCACCCACAGGCTCGCGTGCAATCCGGTGAACGCGGACGCCCCGGCCAGGACGGCGGCCAACCAAAGCATGCCGCGCAGCCGTTGCCGGCGCGGGCCGCCCCAGAAGCCCATGGCGATGCCGCCCACGATCACCCCGGCGCCGGCCGCCATCGACACCCGGGCGGCGCCGCCGAGTGAGTCGAAGGACAACACCAGCGGCGTGGTGAGCAGGAACAGCGGGGACAGGAACAGGTTCAGCACGGCGAACCAGAGCAGCATGGCCCGGAAGCCGCGATGGCGCCACGAGTAGGTGAAGCCGTGCTTGATCTCGGCGGTGAGCGATTCGCGCCGCCGCCAAGGGAGGGTGCGCGGGAACTTCACGAAGGCGATGATGGTGATCGCGATCGTGTAGCTGATCACGTCCAGGATCAGGATGCCGCGCAGGCCGATGCCGGCCATCAGCCCCACAGCGATCAGTGGAACCACGAACTGGGCGACGCCGCCAGCCAGTTGCACGATGCCGTTGGCGTGTCCGAGGTATTGCTTGGGGACCAGTTGCGGCACCGCCGACGCGTAGGCCAGGCGTTGGAAGGTGAGCGCCATGGACAGCGCGCCCAGCAGGACGTAGATGTGCCACGGATGCAGCGAACCCGAGACCAGGAGCAGCAACAGCACACCCTGGGTGCCGCCGGCCGCCAGGTCGCCGAGGAGCATCACCCTGCGCCGGTCCATCCGGTCCACGATCGCCCCGGCGAGGGGGCCGATCAGGATGCCCGGCAACATGCCGATCACCGCGTAGAGCGCGAAGCGGCCCATCGAGCCGGTCTCGAGGTAGATCCAGATCGGCAACGCGAACTCGGTGAGCGCGGAGCCGGTGATCGAGACCAGTTGGCTGAACGCCACCGATAGGAACCGGCCCATGCCGGGCTGGGGTTCGCGGCCGGGCGAGGCACCGGCACCGGCGCGGTCCGGGCCGGGGTCGTCCGGTGGTCCGGCGGTGCCGTGGAACCACCACGGCCCGTCCGCCTCGCGGGTGGGCAGCGCATCGGTGCGGCCCGCGTCCACCGCCGGATGTACGCGCGTGATCACCTCGGCGAGGTCGTCCGCGCGGTGCTTGAGGAAGAAGTGGCCCGCCTCGTCCAGCATCACCAGCGCCACCCGGTCGGCGATGGTGCGCCATTCGCGAAAACGCTCCTCGTGGAAGTCGGCGGCCGGGTCCCGGTCGCCCATCACCGAGACGATCGGCGCGCGCAGCCGGGGGCGGTTGTCGGACAGCGCCTCGGTGAAGTACTCCTCGGCGGCCACCGAGTCGCGGCGCATGTTGCCGATGATGAACCTCATCTGGTCACCGTCCAGGTCCGCCATGTCGGCGCCCATCGAGGTCAGCCAGTTGGCGTACACCCGGTCGCCGAGCAGCGGTTCGAGCGCGGCCACCTTGCTCAGCGCGGACAACACCCGCCCGCGAGGGCGGGCGAAGGGGAATTGGGCGCCGATGTACACCGCGTCCAACTCTCGTCCGGCGGCCTCCAGTTGCCGGGCCACCGCGACGATCAGCGCGCTGCCGACGCCGCAGTGGCCGTAGAGCGCGATCGGCCCCTCGACCCGTTCCTGCACCTCGGCGACGATTCGCCGGGCGAGTTCGTCGAAGGGCAGCCGCTCCTGGGTGACGCCCACGTCGTGTCCGGGGATGGCCACCGACCACAGGTCGTGGGTGTCCGGCAGCGCGTCGGCCAGCGGCTGGTACACCACCGCGCTGCCGCCGCCGTAGGGCACGCAGACCAGGGACAGGGTGCGCCGTGCCGCCGGGACGGGCTTGCTCAGCCGGTACAGCAGCCGCGCCGGGCCGCGTTCGGCCGCGGACAGGGTGGACAGGGCGGCGATCTCGCGGATCGTCTTGTGCGTGAAGACGTCCATCACGCTGACCGCCCGGCCGCCGATCTCCGGGAGCTGTTTGCGGGCTCGCGCGACCACCTGGGTGGCGAGGAGGGAGTGTCCGCCCAGGTCGAAGAAGTCGTCGTCGACGCCGACTTCGGGCAGGGTGAGTACGTCGCACCAGATCCGGGCGAACAGCAGCTCCGCCGGGGTGGTCGGCGGCGCGGCGGCGGCTCCCTTGGAGCGGCGCGCGGCGGGCGCGGGCAGCGCCTTGCGGTCGAGCTTGCCGCTGGGGGTCAGGGGAAGCGCCGGTAGCGCGACGAACGCGGCGGGGACCATGTAGTCGGGCAGGGTGCGTTTGAGCGCGGCCCGGATGTCGTCGGCGTCGAAGTCGTCGGCGTCGAGGTCCGGGTCGGGGTTGGTGGCCTCCACGGCGGGACCCGAGCCCGGCATCTCGGCCCTGCCGGCGGAACCCACGGCCGGTCGCGTGACCGCGGGCACCACATATGCCGTGATGCGCTTGTCGCCGGGGGCGTCCTCACGGACCACCACGGCGGCCTCGTCCACCTCCGGGCGGGCCCGCAACGCCGCCTCGATCTCGCCGAGTTCGATCCGCAGGCCGCGCAGTTTGACCTGGCCGTCGATCCGGCCGAGGAAGTCGAGGGTCCCGTCGGGTCGCCACCGGGCGAGGTCGCCGGTGCGGTAGAGCCGGGCACCCGGCGCGCCGAACGGGTCCGGGACGAAGCGTTCCCCGGTCAGTCCGGGCCGTCGGTGGTAGCCCAGCGCGACCTGGACCCCGCCCAGATACAGCTCGCCGGGCGTGCCGAGCGGTGCGGGTCGCATCGCGTCGTCGAGCACGTACACCCGGGTGTTGTGGATCGGCGCGCCGATCGACACCGTGGCGAGCGGTCCCGCGCACTCCCACGCGGTCACGTCCACGGCGGCCTCGGTCGGCCCGTACAGGTTCGCCAGCGCACAATCCGGCAGCCGCTCGCGGAACGCGCGGGCGCTGTCCGGGGCCAACTCCTCGCCGCTGCACACCACTCGGCGCAGCGTCGCGCAGCGCTCGACGTCCTCCTCGGCCAGGAACACGGTCAGCATCGCGGGCACGAAGTGCGCCACCGTCACGCCCTGTTCGGCGATGACGTCGCGCAGGTAGCCGGCGTCCTTGTGCCCGCCGGGGCGGGCGAGGACCAGCCGGGCACCCGCGGTCAGCGGCCAGAAGAACTCCCAGACCGATACGTCGAAGCTCGCCGGGGTCTTCTGCAACACCGCGTCGTCGGGGCCCAGCCGGTAGGTGTCCTGCATCCAGGCGATCCGGTTGACGATCCCGCGGTGGGTGTTGGGCACGCCCTTGGGGCGGCCGGTCGAGCCGGAGGTGTAGATCATGTAAGCGACGTCGTCGGGCGTCGGCGCGGCGAGGTCGGCGGGACCGGCGCCGGGCTTCGGGTCGGGCCAGTCGGCCAGGTCGTCCAGGGCGATCACCGCGGCCGCGCAGTCGGCGGGCATCGGCAGCCGCCGGTGCGTGAGCAGGACTCGCGCGCCCGAGTCGGCAAGCATGAACGCGAGCCGCTCGGAAGGGTATTCGGGATCCAGCGGGGTGTACCCGGCGCCGGCGCGCAGCACGCCGAGCAGCGCGGCGACCAGTTCGGGGGAGCGTTCGGCGCCGACCGCCACCAGGTCGCCGGGGCGGACCCCCTCGGCCCGGAGGCGGTGGGCGACCCGATCCGCGGCGGCGTCGAGTTCGCGATAGGTCAGGGTGTGTTCGTCCAGGACCACGGCGGTAGCGTCGGGGGTGCGGGCGATGCGGTCGGCGATCAGGTCGACCAGCGTGGCCTGTTCCGGGACCGGCGCGGCGGTGTCGTTCCATCGGGTCAGGACCAGGTCGCGCTCGTCGGGGTCGAGACCGTCGAGGGTGGACACCGGGACGTCGGGCCGGTCGGCGAGTACCGCGAGCAGCCGACCCAGATGCCGGCCCAGGCGGGCGATGGTCGTCTCGTCGAACAGATCGGTGTTGTAGTTGAAGGCGCCGTACAGGCCGTTCGGCCACTCCATCAGGAACAGTTCCAGGTCGAACCGGGTGCCCCCGGCCTGGAGGCCGAAGGCCTCGACGGTCAACCCGGTCCGGTCGTCGCCGGCGTTCGCCGTGGTGTAGTTCTGCACCGCGAGCACCGCCTGGAACACGGGCGACCGGGTGACGTCGCGCGCCACGTTGAGCTCGGTGACCAGCTGGGCGAACGGCAACTCCTGGTGCGCGTACGCCTCCAGGCAGGTTTCCCGGGTGCGGTCGAGCAGTTCGGCGAAGGTCGGATCGCCCCCGGTGCGGGCGCGCAGCGCCACCACGTTGACGAACATCCCGACCAGGTTCTCCACCTCGGGATGCGGCCGACCGGCGACCGGCGAGCCGACCGCGAACTCGCGCTGCCCGCTGTGCCGGGCGAGCATGAGTTGAAAGGCGGCCAACAGCACCATGTACAGCGTGGCGCCGCGCTCGCGGGCCAGGGCGGTGAGCCGGTCCAGGAGTTCGCGGTCGATCTCGAAGGCGTGTCCGGCGCCGGCGAAGGTCTGCCGGGCCGGGCGTGGTCCGCGCGTGGGCAGTTCGAGCGGTTCGACGCCGGCCAGCTCGGTTCGCCAGTACGCGGTCTCGCGCACAAGCGTCTCGCCGGTCAGCCGCTCGCGCTGCCACAGAGCGAAGTCGCCGTAGGAGACCGTCAACTCGGGGAGCCGCGCCGCGCTGCCGGTGGCATGCGCCGCGTAGCCGGCCAGTATCTCGCGCACCATGATCTCGCTGGACCACCCGTCGCTGACGCTGTGGTGCACGGTCAGCAGCAACACGTGGTCGGTGTCGGTCAGGCGGATCAGCAGCGCCCGCAGCAGGGGCCCCTCGGCCAGGTCGAACGACGCCGCGGCACCCGCGTTGACCAGCCGCTCGGCCTCGGCCGTGTCGGCCGCCTCGGCGCGGGTGAGTACCGACGGGAGGGTCGCGGCGATGTCCGGGAACGGCTGCCCGTCCTCGTCCACGAGGTAGCGCGAGCGCAGGGTTTCGTGGCGGTCGACCAGATCGGCCAGGGCCCGTTCCAGGGCGTCGACGTCGAGCGCACCGCGCAGCCGGCGGGCGACCGGGATGGTGTAGGCGGCCGTGCCGGGTGCGAACTGCTCCATGAACCAGACGCGTTCCTGGGCGTAGGACAGCGGCGGCACGGTGCCCTCGGGCCGGCGGGGGATGACCGGGCCGGTCGGCACGCGGCGGCGCAGCCGGCGTTCCAGGAGTTCGCGTTTGGTCGCGGACAGCGGTGTGTCGCGCGCGGGGGACTCGGTGCTCATGGCTGCGAACGGTTCCTCTCGGCGGAGAGCAGCTGCTCGGCGGTGTCGTCGTCGAGCGCGGCGAGGTCGGCGACCAAAAGCTCCTCGATCGCGGTGGCGAATCCGGCGAGGGTGCGGTGGGTGAACAGGGTGCGCAGCGGTACGACGAGGTCGGTGGCGGCGGCGATCCGGGCGACCACGCGGGTGGCCAGGAGCGAGTGGCCGCCGAGTTCGAAGAAGTCGTCGAGCGCGCCGGCCTTGTCCAGGCCGAGCACGTCGATCCAGATGTCGGCGACCAGTTCCTCGGCGTCGGTGCGCGGGGCGAGGTAGCCGTGGGCCTGTTCGGCGCGCCGGTCGGGGGCGGGCAGGGCGCGGTGGTCGAGCTTGCCGTTCGGGGTCAGGGGGAGCCGGTCCAGTCGGACCAGTGCCCCGGGCAGCAGGTGCGCGGGCAGTCGGCCGGCGAGGTCGGCGCGCAGTTCGGGCACGGACAGGTCGGCGGTGGGAACCACGTAGCCCACCAGTGCCTCGTCCCGGGCGATTACGGCCGCCTGGAGTACTCCGGGGTGGGCCAGGAGGGCGGCCTCCACCTCGCCCGGCTCGATCCGGTAGCCGCGCACCTTGACCTGGGCGTCGAGCCGGCCGAGAAATTCCAACCGCCCGTCGGCGCGCAGCCGCACCCGGTCCCCGGTGTGGTAGCGCCGGGCGCCGGGCGGGCCGTCGGGGTCGGGCCGGAAGGCGGCGGCGGTGGCGCCGGGGCGGCCGAGGTAGCCGTGTGCGACGCCGGCGCCGCCGATCAGCAGTTCGCCGGGTACGCCGGGCGGGACGGGGTTGCCGTACGCGTCGGCGACGACGGTGTGCGTGGCGTCGATCGGGGTGCCGATCGGCGGGCGTGTGCGGGTGTCGGCGGCGCCGAGGTCGGCCGTGGTGGCGATGACGGTGGTCTCGGTCGGCCCGTAGGAGTTGACCAGGCGGACCCGGTCGCCGAAGCGGGCGCGCCAGGCGGCGACCGCGCCGGGGCGGACCTGGTCGGCGCCGAGGATGAGCAGGCGCAGCGCGGGCGGCCAGGCGATGGTGTCGGGGCCGGTTGCGACGAGTTCGTGCCAGTAGGGGGTGGGCAGGTCCAGCACGGTGACGTCGTCCGCGTCGCCGGCGGCGAGTACGTCGGGCAGGGTGGCGTCGGGCGCGGGCACGACGAGCGTGGCGCCGGCGGCCAGGGTCGGATACAGCTCCTCGGCGTGGGTGTCGAAACTGAGCGAGGCGGTCTGCAGGACCCGGTCGCTCGGCTCGATCCGGTAGCCGGTTCGCATCCAGCGCACCCGGGCGGCGAGCGCGCCGTGCGGGACCAGGACTCCCTTGGGGGTGCCCGTGGAGCCGGAGGTGTAGATCAGGTACGCGGGGGACTGGGCGGTGGGTTCGACGGGCGTGAAGGGTGAGCCGTGCGGCGCGGCGTCGGCGAGCACCGGTGTGATCGTCGCGGGCAGGCCCTCGGCGTGCGCGACATCGGTGACCACCACCCGGGTCCCGCTGTCCGTGAGCATGAACTCCAGGCGCGCGGGCGGGTAATCGGGGTCCAGGGGCAGATACGCGGCGCCCGCGCGCCAGGCGGCGAGCATGGCCACGACGGCGTTTGCGCCGCGTGGGCACATCACCCCGACGACGGCGCCGGGTTCGACCCCGGCGGTGCGGAGTCGGGCGGCCAGGGCGTCGGCGCGCAGGGCGAGTTCGCGGTAGGTGACGCGGCCGTCGGGGGTGCGCAGGGCGATGCCGTCGCCGGGGACCCGGGCGATGGCCGCCGGGACCGATTCGACGGATTCGGCGAGGGGTTCGGGTCGGATCCGCAGTCGGTCGCGGTCGGCGTCGGTCAGCAGCGGCAGCAGGTGTACCGGGGTGTCCGGGTCGGCGAGGGCGCCGCGCAGCAGGGTTTCCAGGCGGGCGGCCAGGGCGACGGCGGTCGACCCGTCGAACAGCGCGGTGCGGTAGCCGAAGACCGCCTCCAGGTCGTCGCCGTCGCGTCGGATGTCCACGGAGAGGTCGAACTTGCCCGCGCGGTGGCCGCCGTCCACCTCTCGGGCGTCCAGGTCGGCGAAGCGGCGGGCGGGCCCGGTGTCCTCGTCCTGGGTGTGCACCGTGAGCAGGGTCTGGAACAGCGGGGCGGGCGCGGCCGGATCGCGGTCCACCCTTAGTTCGGCGAGCAGTTGCTCGAACGGGATGCGGTCGTGGCCGTACGCGCCGAGCGCGGTCCGTCGGGTGCGGCGCAGCAGTTCGCCGAAGGTCGGCTCCCCCCGCAGGTCGGCGCGCAGTACCAGGGTGTTGGAGAAGTAGCCGATCAGGCCCTCGTGTTCGACATCACCGCGGCCGGCGATCGGCGCGCCCACGGCGAAGTCGCGCTGTCCGCCGTACCGGTGCAGCAGGGCCTGGTAGCCGGCGAGCAGGATCATGAACGGGGTACAGCGCCGGGTCCGGGCGACGTGGTCCAGGGCGGGGCCGATGCCGGTCAGGCGCCGGGTGTGGAAGGCGGTCGCGGAGGACGGCGCGGCGGTGCGCGGGCGATCCAGCGGCAGGTCGAGTGCGGGCAGGTCGGTGAGTTGCCGGCGCCAGTAGTCGACGGCCCGTTCGGTGTCGGGGTCGTGCTCTCGCTGCCTGGCGGCGTGGTCGAGGTAGGACGGCAGTGCGGGAAAGACCGGTTCCACGCCGTCGCGGTGCGCCCGGTAGCGCAGTTCCAGTTCGCGGCGGAGCAGATTCAGCGACCAGCCGTCGGCCAGGATGTGGTGGAGCACCACGCACAACACGTGTTCGCGGTCGTCCAGCCGGATCAGGGTCACCCGCAGCGGCGGTGCGGCGGCGAGGTCGAAGCCGGCGTTGACCCGCTCGGCGAGTATGCGCTCCGCTGCGTCGGCACTCGGCCCGGCCCGGTCCACGATCTCGATCGGGACCGGGCCGGGCGGTGCCACCACGGCGACGGGGCGTCCCTCGTCGTCGGGGAATCGGGTGCGCAGCGCGTCGTGTCGGGCGACGACGCCCGCGAATGCGACACGCAGCGCCTCGATGTCGAGTGGGCCGGAAAGGTGCACCGACCACGGGATGTTCCAGGCGGCGTCGCCGGGTTCGAAGCGGTCGAGGAACCACAGGCGTTCCTGGCCGAAGGACAATCCGCCGACCCGTTCCCCGGCACGCGGTCCGGCGCCCCCGGTCGGCTCGGTCCGCTCCCGCGACCCGGTGCGGGAAAGCGTGTACTCGTCGTCCATGTCGACCCCCTCGCCACCGTCGCCCGAGGGATGTCACGCGCCGACCGAACGGCCGTGCCGTCATCCCGTTTCCGCGATCCGACGCGGCCGTCGGCTCGCGGCACGGCGGCGTGTCGGACGACCTGTCGTCGCCCGATCGATGTCCGCCCCCGTGGCGTGCGTCGGCCACGCTAGGAGTGCCATCGACACAGTGTCAATGGTCTATACCAAACCGACTATTGGTCCAGACCTCGAATCAAGCGGAACGGGGCCGACCGGCCCGGATACCAACCGGGTGTTACCGATTCGAGTGATCGAACAGGCGCCGGCGCAAGGGAATTCGGGTGCGCGGAGTCGAGCCGGGCTCGACTCCGCGCATTCGGGTCGAGCTCCGCGCATTCGGGATCGGCGGTGCGGATCCGGGCCGGCTCGGACCCCCGCGTCCGGGATGGGCGGGGGATCCGGACCCGGCTCAGCCGCGAAGCAGGTCGATCAGCCCCGTCCCGCTTTCGTTCCCGTGTCCGCCGGCGACGCGACGCTCCATCAGCGCCAGGTAGGGGAGCAGCAGTTCGGGACTGACGCCCTGCTCGGCGGCGGTGCGCAAAAGGGTCGGCGCGCCCGCGAGTTGCATCGTGAGCGTGGAGGCCACGCCCGAGACGTAGTCGCCGGCCACCAGTTGGGCCGCCGTGCGGTGCGCCGTGGGCGCCATCGCGGTCAGCCATTCGGCGAGCAGCGGGGCGAAGGCGGTCGGTTCGATCGCCTCCTCGCGCACCAGTGCGAAGGCGTGCGTGATGCCGGCGAACATCCCGGTCATCGCGCTGAGCAGGGCCACGTCGTGCAGCGCGGCGAAACCGGCGTCGGCGCCCGTGTAGCGGCCGGCCGCCGGCACGGCCAGGGTGTCGCCGTGGGCGTCGAAGACGTCCCGGGAGCCGCTGTAGAAGACGTAGCCGCCGGCCCCGGGGACGCCGATCATCGGCGGGATCGCCATCACCCCGCCGGCCAGGAAACGGGCCCCGCGTTCGGCGGCCCGGGCGGCGCCGGCGCGGGCCTCGGCGGGGGTCGTCGTGGTGAGGTCGACCAGATCCCGGCCGGCGAGGTCCACACCGGCCAGGGCTTCCTCGACCGAGGCGTGGTCGAGCAGGCACACCACGACCAGTTCGGCCGCGGCCACCGCCTCGGCGGCGCTCGCGGCGACGGTCGCCCCCGCGGCGGCGAACGGCTCCGCCCGGCTCGGAGTGCGATTCCAGACGGTCAGCGGGTGTCCGGCGGCGAGCCAGGCGCGGGCCAGTGCGCCGCCCATGGCGCCCAGGCCGAGCACGGCGAGTGGGGTTTTCGGGGTGGGCGCGGGCATGGTGGGATCGGTCGTACCGATGTCGGGTTCCATGCCGATCAGGCTGGTCACGGGCGTCCGGGCGGGCAAGTACGCACTTGGAAGTGGGTACTCGCGCGACGCCGGTCGCCGGGACGGCCCGAGCGGTGCCGAAGCGGGGACGGTGCACGGGTTACGAGCGGGCGGAGGACGGACGACATGACGGGCACGGACACGGGAACGGGCGGGAGCAGGGGCAGGCCCGGGGCGTACGTCTGCGGTATCGACGCGGCCATGGGGGTGGTCGGCGGAAAGTGGAAGGTGCTCATCCTGTGGGCGCTGAACGAGCACCCGTGTCGCTTCGGCGAGCTGCGCCGATTGGTGCCCGGGATCACCGAGAAGGTACTGGCCTCGCATCTGCGCGAGTTGGAACAGGACGGCATCGTGCGTCGTGAGCAGTTCGACGAACTGCCCTTGCGGGTCGAGTATTCGCTCACGCCGCTGGGCACGTCGCTGAACGGGGCACTGCGCCCGCTCGGCGCGTGGGGGCGGGCGAACCTCCTGGGTGACGCCTCCGGGCACAGCGCCGATACGGACCGGTTGATCACCCTGTCGGTGGTCGGCGAGCACACCGAACTCACCGACCGGGAGTGGGCGTTGCTCGCGCCGCTCTGGCCCGGATCCGGGCCCGGCGGCGACCGGGGACCGGCGCTGCGTCGGGTCGTCGACGGTGTGCTGTACCGGATGCGGACCGGTGTGCGCTGGTCCGACCTGCCACCCCGGTTCGGGCCGTGGCGGACGGTCGCCGCGTGCCGGCGCCGCTGGGTCGCCGACGGCACGTGGGCGGAGGCCGTGCGGGTGTTGCGGGATCGCCTCCGGACGGCCGGCGGGGACGACGCGGAGGTGCTGCGCGGCCTGATCGGCCGGTTGGGCGAGGTGGCGCGGCAACCGCGACCGCTGGTCGTCGGCCGAGGATGAGGCCGGCCTCCGGTCAGCCCTGGCCCATCGTGTGGTGGGTGAAGACCCGGTCGCGGGCGGTGGCGACGGCCGTGGCCACCGCGCCGAGCAGGACCGCCTCCTCGCCGAGGCCGCTCGCGGCCACCCGCGGACGCAGCGGGGTCAACTCGTGCAGTTCGGTGGTCATCGGGCCGAGCAGCAGGTCCGCGTTGGCGCCGATCCCGCCGCCGAGGACCACCAGCTCCGGATCCAGCACGGCGGCGACCGAGGCCACCACGTGGGCGAGCCGCTGCGCCTCGTGCCGGACCGCGCTCGCGGCCGGCTCCTCCGCCCGCCGGGCGGCGTCGAAGACCGTCTTCGCGGTGAGCGGTCCGGTCATCCCCAGCGCCCGCGCGCCGCGCACGACCGCGTCGGCGGACACCGCGTCCTCCAGCATGCCGCGACGCGGTACCGGGCCGCTCGCACCGTGCCCGACCCGGTCCGACGGGCGCGGGGACAGCGGCAGGAAGCCGATCTCGCCCGCCGCGCCGCCCGCGCCCGGGAACAGCCGCCCGTCGGCGACGATGCCCATGCCCAGGCCGGTGCCGACGGTGACGTACACGAACAGCGGGCAGCCCGCCCCGGCGCCGCCGTGGTACTCGCCGAGCGCGGCCAGATTGGCGTCGTTGACGATCTCCACGGTGGTGCCCAGCGCCGCCTCCATCCGGCCGCGCAGCCCCGGGCGACCCCATCCGGGCAGGTTGACCGCGTACCGGATCCGGTCGGCCGCGCGGTCGTACACGCCCGGGCAGCCGATCACGGTGTGCACCACGGCGGTCGGCTCCAAACCGGCGTCGGCGACCACGGTCCGCGCCAGGTCGGTGGCGGTGGTCAGCATGGTGGCCGAGGTACGGGCCCGGTTGTGCCGGTCCTGCCGGGCCAGCAGCCGGCCGTCCAGGTCGGCGACCGCGACCCGGATCCAGGACCGCCCGACGTCGATCCCCACCACGTAGCCCGCCGTCGGATCGGGCTCGTACAGCAGCGCGGCCCGACCCCGCGCGCCGGTCTCCAGGCCCACCGGGCGCACCAGTCCCGCGCGTTCCAACGCATCGAGGGCGGTGGACACCGTCGGCTTGGAAAGGCCGGTGTCGCGGGCCAGTTGGGCGCGCGAGATGGGTGCGGCGGCGCGGACCCGGTCCAGGAGCACGCGCTCGTTGTGACTGCGCAGCACGCCCCGGTTCCAGTGCGCCACGGCGGGCGCGTCGGGTTCCGGCGGGATACCTCCTGGGGTCATCGGCTCTCCGTCAGCGGCATCGAAGGTGGTCGCGCCACTGTAACCGCCACGGAAGGGCAAAGATGTGGCCTCGATCCCCGGGCGCTCTTGACGACGATTAGTTAAGGAATTTAACTTAACGAACCGACCGCCCCGAGCACTCGGCGGCTGTCCGAATTCCCTTTCTCCGCACCATCGTTCCGGCCCCCGGCGGTCCCCGGGGGTACCCCTCTGTAGGAGGTCCACGATGAGCGCCGGCCCGAGAACGACCACGTCGGACGGCGGATTCGTCCGCCGGATCGGCCTGTTCCAGGCAACCGCGATCAACATGAGCCAGATGTGCGGCATCGGACCGTTCGTCACGATCCCGCTGATGGTCGGCACCTTCGGCGGTCCGCAGGCCATCCTCGGCTTCCTCGCCGGCGCGCTGCTCGCCCTCGCCGACGGCCTGATCTGGGCCGAACTCGGCGCCGCCATGCCGGGCGCGGGCGGTACGTACATCTATCTGCGCGAGGCGTTCCAGTACCGCACGGGCCGGCTGATGCCGTTCCTGTTCGTCTGGACGGCCATCCTGTTCATCCCGCTGATCATGTCCACCGGCGTGCTGGGCATGGTGCAGTACCTGCAATACCTGTGGCCCTCGATGTCGCAGACCGAGGGCGACGTCGTCGGCGTCGGCGTGGTGGTGCTCGTGGTGCTGCTGCTGTGGCGCCGGATCGAGTCGATCGGGCTGCTCAGCACCGTCATGTGGGTGGTCATGCTGATCAGCGTGGGTGCGGTGATCATCGCGTGCTACACCAACTTCGACGCCGACCTGGCCTTCACCTATCCCGACGGCGCGTTCGACGTGGGCACCACCGGGTTCTGGCTGGCCTTCGTCGGCGGCCTCAACATCGGCATCTACGACTACCTCGGCTACAACACCACCGCCTACCTCGGCGCCGAGATCAAGAACCCCGGCCGGGTACTGCCGCGTTCGATCGTCTACTCGATCGTGGGCATCATGGGGATCTACCTGATCATGCAGATCGGCGTCCTGGGCGTGACCGACACCGACGCCATCTCCGGTTCGTCCTCGATCGGTTCGCTGGTCCTGGAGAAGGCGTGGGGCAAGGGCGCGGCGCAGACGGTGACCGTACTGATCCTGATCACCGCCTTCGCGTCGGTGTTCGCCGGCCTGCTCGGCGGCTCCCGGGTACCCTACGACGCGGCCCGCGACCGGGTGTTCTTCAAGCAGTTCGCCCGACTGCACCCGCGCCACCGGTTCCCGACCGTGGGACTGGTCACCATGGGCGTGGTGACGGCGGCCGGATTCCTGATCGGCAACCACACCGACTTCAACACGATCATCGTGCTGCTGACCGCGGTGATGGTGATCGTGCAGGCGGTGTCCCAGGTCGCCGCGCTGATCGTGCTGCGCCGCCGGCAGCCCGGGCTGCGCCGGCCCTACCGGATGTGGCTCTACCCGGTGCCGGCCGTGGTCTCGTTGGTCGGGTGGATAGCGATCTTCTGCTACGCGGACAAGAATTCGCCCGACCGGCATCCGATCGAGTGGTCGCTTGCGTGGGTGGCGCTGGGGTGCCTGGCGTTCCTGATCTGGGCGAAGGTGGAGCGGACCTGGCCGTTCGGGCCGAGGGAGATCGACGAGGTGTACTTGAACCGGAACGAGGCGGATGTGGACGGCAAGAACGAGGGCGAGCCGGCACCGGCCGCGGCGGCGAGCGAGGTCGGGCCGGGTGGAGCCGGTGCGACCGGCGGCGGCGTCGCGGAGCCCGCATGAGGGCGATCGGCGGGAATCGTAATCCCGCTGCCGCCGAGGGATTCGGCGCTCCGGACGCGCCAGGTGTGGCCGAGGCATCCGGCGCTCCCGGCGCACCCGGTGCGGCCGAGGCATGGGGCGCGGGGGCGGGGGAGTCCTTCGTGTGCGGGATCGACTTCGGTGGCACCAAGATCGCGGTGGCGACCGCGCGGCCGGACGGCACGGTGCTGGCCGGCGAGCGGCTGGAAACCGACGCACGTGAAGGCGCCGAACAGGCGGTGCGGCGGGCGATCCACGCGGCGCGCGACCTGGTCGCACGGACGGCGGCCGACACCGGTGGGCACTGCGCGGCGGTGGGCGCGGTCAGTCCCGGAATCGTGCTGCCCGACCGGGTGTTGCTCGCGCCCAACGTGCCCGGCTGGCAGGATCTGGCGCTCGCGACCACCCTGGCCGAGGGGTTCGACTTGGACCCCGAGCGGGTCGCGGTCGGCAACGACGGCAAGGCGGCGGCCCTGGCCGAGTCCCGCTGGGGTGCGCTGAGAGGGGCGGATCCGGCGATCCTGCTCACTCTCGGTACCGGGATCGCCGCGGCGATCGTGCTCGGTGGGCGGGTCCTGGCCGGGGCGAACGGCGCGGCGGGCGAGATCGGTTACCTGCTTCGGGACCGTGCGGACATCGGATTCGGCGCCGGGCGCGCCCCGTTGGAGGAGTACGCCGCCGGCAGCGGCCTGGGCCGGCGCGGCGGCGAACTGCTCGGCCGTGAACTGGACGCCGCCGCCCTGTTCACCGACCCGGATCCGCGAGTGCGGGCCCTGGTCGACGAGGCGCTGGACGAACTCGCCCTCCACGTCGCGAATCTGGCGATCACGATCGACGCGGAACGTATCGCGATCACCGGCGGCCTGATGCGATCCGCTCCGCGTGTTCTGGCCGCGCTGCGCGCCCGGATCCGCACCGCCGTGCCCTTCCCGCCGGTGGTCGTCCCGGCCCGCTTCCTCCAGGACGCCTCCCTGCGGGGCGCCCTTTCGCTCGCCGCCGAATCGCCCCGCGTGCGGACGGCCGCCGCCGGAGCGACGTCGAATGTCGGGCGACCATGAGGGAGTGCCCCGGCTCGATACGTGTCCGGAATCGGACGGGACGACAGGGGAATTGCGGATCGAATTAGTCCGGCACGCGGGCGCCGGGAACGTACCGAGTGCGCTCGCGATCCGCCCGGTACACGTTCCGAATGCGCCCGGACCGCATTCGGAACGTGTACCAGGTTCGCCTGCGTCGATTTCACACCGGAGTCGAATTCGGGCGCGGCACGCGCGATATGCGCGTCGGAATTCGTCCCCACCCGGACAACGGGCGCTCCGAAATCGCCGCGACCGGAGTCCGCTCGGGGCCGATGCCGGGCGACTTCCGTCGGCCGCCGAGAACGCCCGCCGCACGTCGGCTTCCGCATCCCGATCGAAATGATCGACCGATAAGACCCTTTCGTCTTGACAAGATGTGCGCCCCACCCGCACCATGCACACGCATACGCGCGCCATGGTCACCGCCTGTGTGCGCAACGGTCGGCGGGTGGCGGCCCATTCGGTGTGCGGGGGTAGGTGCGGATGGCCATCACGGTGGGCGACTACCTGATCGACGACACGATGCACGACCGGGTCGAGAACCCGCGTACGCTGCCCGACCTGTTCGCCGAGGCCGCCGCCGCGTGGGCCGACGCACCCGCCGTGTCCGACGGGGAACACGTCCGGACCTGGCGCGAATGGCGGGCCGAGTCGCACGCGTTGGCCGCCGGGCTCCAGGACCTCGGCGTGCGCCCGGGCGATCCCGTGGCGGTACGGCTGGCCAACTCCTGGGAGTTCCTGCTCGCGCATGTCGCGATCGCCGACCTGGGCGCGGTCATGGTGCCGCTGCACCTGGCCCTGGGCCCGCGCGAAGTACGGTCGTTGCTGGAGCGGGTGACGCCCCGGGTCCTCGTGCTGCCGGCCGAGTGGCGCGGTCGGGACGAACTCGCGGACGCGCGGCGAATATCGACGGGACTGGCCGTCCCCACCCGCCTGTTGGTGACCGGTACGGTCACCGAGACCCCCGACGTGCGCTCGTTCGCGGCGCTGCTGCGCGCATATGCCGGCCGCCGTCCGCGCCCGGTTCCGGTGGGTCCGGAGCAGCCGTTCGTCCTGCTGCCCTCCTCCGGAACCACCTCCACCCGGCCCAAACTCTGCCTGCACAGCCACGCCGGACTGCTCGCGAACGCCGCGACGGTGGCCCGGGAGGGGCGCGTCCGGGCGGACGACACGATCGTCAGCGCAAGCGCGTTCACCCACCTGTTCGGCCTGTTGTCGATCCACCTGTCGGTGCTGGTCGGCCACCGTCAAGGACTGCTTCCCGCCTGGGACGTCGAGACCTTCGCCCACCTGGCCGCCCGGGTCGACGCCACGGTGCTGTTCGCCGTCCCGGCGCAACTGCGCGACGTGGTGGGCCGGACCGGGATCCACCCGCCGATCCGGCTGCGCGAGGTCCGGACCGGCGGCGCCGCCGTGCCGGGCCGGCTGGTCGCGGAACTGCGACGTGTCGCCGGGGCCCGCACGATCGTCCAGTGGGGCATGTCCGAACTCGGCGCCGGCACGTACACGCTCCCGGACGATCCCCCCGAGGTCGCCGCCCGCAGCATCGGTCGCCCGCTCCAGGACGCCCGGGTGCGGGTGCTGGACGAGAGCGGTGCGCCGTGCGCGGTGGGTGAGGTGGGTGAACTCCAGTACCGGGGGCCGCACTTGTTCCGGGGTTATCTGGGCGATCCGGAACTCACCCGCGCCGCGATGACCGCCGACGGCTGGTTGCGCACCGGGGACCGGGCCGCGCTCGCCGAGGACGGCACCGTGGCCTTCCACGGCCGGCATGCCGAGTCGATCAACGTCGGCGGGCTGAAGTTCGGCGCCGCCGAGGTCGAGGCGGTGCTCGACGAGCTGCCGCAGTTCGCCACCGTCGCGATCGGCGCGCGCCCGGACGCCCGGCTGGGCGAATACCCGTGTGTCGTCGCCGCGTTGCGCCCGGGCGCCGCGATCGACCTGGACGGGATCCGGGCACACCTGGCGCGCCGGGAGGTCGCCGAGTACAAGTGGCCGTTGGCGCTGATCGTGGTCGACGAGGTGCCGGTCACCCCGACCGGCAAGATCGCGCGCGGCCGGCTGGCGGAGCTGCTGGCGAACCGAACCGACGCGACATCCGGCGGCACCCGGGGCAGTGGTGCGGAGCACGCGACCGGGCCGGGCCGAAGGGGGACACCCCACCGAGATCGGCCGACCCGGACAACACCCGACCCGACCGACCCAACCGACCGAGCCCACCCGGCCGACCCGACCGACTCGGCCTGCCCGGCTTGCCCGGCCGGCTCGGCCGACCCACCCGACTCGGCCCGCTCGGTGTGCCTGGCCGGTTCGGCGGACCCACCCGACTCGGCCCGCACGGTGTGCCTGGCCGGTTCGGCGGACCCAACCGACTCGGCCTGCCCGGCGCACCCGCCCTACCCGACCGGCTCGGCCGACCGAGCGGACCCGGCCCACCCAGCCCGCCCCGCCTGCCCAGCGGACCCAACCGGCTCAACCAGCTCAACCGACCCAACGGACCCAACCGACCTGGCCGACGCGGCCGGCCGAACCGACGCGGCCGACGCGGCCGACGCGGCCGACCCAACTGACCCGGCCGACTCGGGCTGTCCGGCGCAGCCGGCCGAGCCGGCCGGGTCGGCGGTTTGGGTGGGGCGATCGGTCGACGTGCTCGACCTGGTTCTGGGGCTTGCGGCGGACGCGGTCGGTGGCGATGTGGCCGGGCCCGTCGTGGCCGACGCCACGTTCGGGTCGCTCGGTTTGCAGTCGGCGGCTGCGGTGCGGCTCGCGCTGCGTCTGTCGGACGCCTTCGGGGTTCCGCTGCCCAGCACCGTGGTCTACGACCACCCGACCCCGCGTGCGCTGGCCCGACACCTGCTCGCCCTCGGCGACGAGACGGAACCCGACGACACCGCCGTGCCGCGGCCGGCCGCCGGGGACGACGGCGAGCCCCTGGTGATCGTCGGGATGGGCTGCCGCTTCCCCGGCGGGATCGTTTCCCCGGCCGACCTGTGGCGCGTGCTCGACGAAGGCCGCGACACGATTACCGAGTTCCCCGCCGATCGCGGCTGGGACGCGGCGCGGCTGTACCACCCCGACCCCGACCACCCGGGTACCTCCTACGTCCGACACGGCGGATTCCTCTCCGACGCCGCCGACTTCGACGCCCGCTTCTTCGGCATCGGCCCCGGCGAGGCGCTGGCCATGGACCCGCAGCAGCGGCTGCTCCTGGAAACCACGTGGGAGGCGCTGGAGCGGGCCGGCATCGACCCCGCTTCCCTGCGCGGTACGCCCACCGGCGTCTACGTCGGCATGATGGCCGCGGACTACGCGCCCCGCGTCGGCGAGGCCCCGGAGCGCTTCGACGGTCGGCTGCTCACCGGAAACGCCGCGAGCGTGGCGTCCGGCCGGATCGCCTACCAGTTGGGCCTGACCGGTCCCGCGCTCACCGTGGACACCGCCTGCTCGTCGTCGCTGGTCGCCCTGCACCTGGCCGGTCAGGCGCTGCGCCGCCGCGAGTGCGCGCTGGCCGTGGTGGGCGGGGTGACCGTGATGGCGGGCCCCGGCTCGTTCGTCGAGTTCAGCCGGCAGCGGGCGCTGGCCGCCGACGGCCGCTGCAAAGCGTTCGCGGCGGCGGCGGACGGCGCCGGATGGGCCGAGGGCGCGGGCGTACTGATCCTGGAACGGCGTTCGGACGCCCGGCGCCTGGGCCACCCCGTCCTGGCCGAACTGCGCGGCTCCGCCGTCAACCAGGACGGTGCGAGCAACGGGCTGACCGCGCCCCACGGCGGCGCCCAGGAGCAGGTGATCCGCCAGGCCCTGGCCGACGCCGGGCTGACCGCCGACCAGGTGGACGCGGTCGAGGCACACGGCACCGGAACCCCGCTGGGCGACCCGATCGAGGCCCGCGCGATCCTGGCCGGCTACGGCAGCCGGCGCCGCGCGGGTGCTCCGCTGTGGTTGGGCTCGATCAAGTCGAACCTGGGCCACACCCAGGCCGCCGCCGGGATCGCCGGGGTGATCAAGACGGTGCTGGCGCTGCGCCACGGCGTCCTGCCCCGCACACTCCACGTGGACGCGCCGACCCCGCACGTCGACTGGTCGGGCGACACGGTTCGGCTGCTGACGGCCGCGACCCCGTGGCCGAGGTCCGCCGCCCGCCCGCGCGTCGCGGGGGTATCGGCGTTCGGGATCAGCGGCACCAACGCCCATGTCCTGGTGGCGGAGGCGGACGAGGCCGACGACGCGCCGGCCGCGCGGCCCGCCGCGCCGGGCCGACCCGTACCGTGGGTCCTGTCCGCGAAGACCCCGGCCGCGCTGCGGGCGCTCGCCGAGCGGTTGGCCGATCACCCCACCGTCCGGGCCGGCGTCACACCGGCCGCCGTCGGCCACACCCTTGCCCGCACCCGGACCGGCTTCGAGCACCGCGCCGTCGTGATCGCCGACGAACCGGCCGCCTTCCGGGCCGCGTTGCGCGCGTTCGCCGCGGGGCAGGACCCGCCGGAGCTGGTCGGCGGGATCGCCGGACCGGTCGGCGAAGCCGTGTTCGTGTTTCCCGGCCAGGGGTCGCAGTGGGCCGGCATGGTCGACGGACTGCTCGCCGAGTCACCGGAGTTCGCCCGTTCGATGGACGCCTGCGACGCGGCCTTGGCCGAACACCTGCACTGGTCCCCCCTCGCCGTCCTGCGCGGCGCCGCCGACGGCCCCCCGGCGGACGGGGTCGAGGTGATCCAGGCGGTGTTGTTCGCCACGCAGGTCTCGCTGGCCGAACTCTGGTGCGCCTACGGCGTACGACCCGCCGCCGTGGTCGGGCACAGCCAGGGCGAGGTGGCCGCCGCGTACATAAGCGGAGCGTTGTCGCTCACCGACGCCGCCCGGGTGGTCGCCGTACGGGGCCGGGTGGTGCGCGAACTCGCGGGCGGTGCGATGGCCTCCGTCGCGCTGTCCGCCGACGAACTCCGGGCCCGCGCCGCGCTTCGGCAAGGCCGGGTGAGCATCGCCGCCGTCAACGCACCGCGTTCGGTGGTGCTCGCCGGGGACGCCCCCGAGGTGGACGCGCTGCTGGCCGAACTGCGGGCCGAGGACGTGCGAGTCGCCCGACTCCCCGTCGACTACGCCTCACACTCGGCGCACGTGGCCGAAGCCGAACACCGCCTGCGCGCCGAACTCGCCGGGATCACCCCGCGCGCCGGACGGATCCCGCTGTACTCCACGGTCGACCCCGGCCGGTTGGACACACGGAGGATGAACGCCGAGTACTGGTACCGCAATCTGCGCCTGCCGGTCGCGTTCGACACCACGGTCGGCAAGCTGCTGGCCGACGGCCACCGCTGCTTCGTCGAACCCAGCCCGCATCCGCTGCTCACCCACGCCGTGCACGAGAGCGCGGAGGCGGCCGGGCGGGACGTGGTGGCCGTGGGCAGCCTGCGCCGGGGCGACGGCGGGATGCGTCGCTTCCTGCTGTCGATGGCCGACGCGTATGTCCAGGGCGTGTCCGTCGACTGGCGGTCGGTCTGCCCCGGGCGGGCGCGGGACATGGTCGAGTTGCCCACGTATCCGTTCCGGCGGGAGCGGTACTGGCTGCCCGACACGTCGACGCCCGCCACCCCGTTGCCGCCCGCGCCCGCCCGACCCGCCGACGCCGACACCGCAGCCGGAACCGCCGACCGTATTCGCGCCCTCCCGGAAGCCGAGGGCCGGATCGCCGTGTCGGACCTGGTCCGGCGGATCGCCGCCGACGTGATCGGATACCCCGACGCCGACGAGATCCCGGCCGATCGTGCCTTCCAGGAGCACGGGTTCGACTCGCTTGCCGCGGCCCGCCTGCGCCGCCGGCTCACCGATCTGCTCGGTGTCCGGCTGCCCGCCGGAGTCGTGTTCGACCTCCCCACCCCGGCCCGACTCGCCGCCCACGTCTGGACCCGGATCGTCGACGCCGTCCCATCCGCCGTGCCGAGTCCCGAACTGCCCGACGGACTGGCCGCGTTGGTGCGCCGGGCCTGCGCGGACGGACAGGCCGCCGTCGCCCTGGACATCCTCGCGAGCGCGTCGCGACTGCGCCCCACCTTCGACACGGCGACCGCGTCCGGCCACGCTCTTATCGGCCGCACCCGGGCCCGGGGCGCGGTGCACCCGGATCTGGTGTGGCTCCCCTCGGTGTTGCCGATGAGCGGGCCGCACGAGTACGCCCGCCTGGTCGCCCACTGGGCCGGCGTGCGCACGGTCCACGTCCTGTCCCAACCGGGCTTCCTGGCCGGCGAACCGCTGCCGCGCGACCTGGACGCCCTCGTCGCGGCACACGTCGCGGGTCTGGAACGCCGCGACGGTTCGGCGCCCTTCGTGGTGTGCGGGCACTCCTCCGGCGGGTTGATCGCCCACGCGGTGGCCGGCCGTCTGGAGGCGCTGGGCCGACCGGCCGAGGGGGTGGTCCTGCTGGACACATCCCGTCCCGATCCCGCCCTCCTCGCCACGGCGCTGCCGACGATCCTCGCCGCGCCCACGGCCGGGCCCGAGTCGGGCCCCGAGGCCGGGGCCGGCGCCCGCCCCGGAGCCGCCGACCCGCTCGACGCCGGCCCGACCCGGCTCACCGCGACCGGCGCCTACCTCCGCATCCTGACCGCCCGGCAACCGGAGCCGATCGGCACGCCCACGCTGCTGCTCCGGGCCGAACGACCGCTCGTCGGGGCCGCCGACTGGGCGCTCCCGCACACCCGCGTCGACGTGCCCGGCGACCACTTCTCGGTGCTCGACGCGCACGCCGGACCGGTGGTCGCGGCGGTCGAATCCTGGTTGCTCCGGCTCCCGTTCGACGCGGCGGATCGGTGACCACCCCGTCCGCACCCCGTCCGCCCGTCGTACCACCGCACCGCCGGCCCCCGGCGTCGTGCGGCCACCCCCTGTGTCAGGAGCCACTCGGATGACCGAGCACGCCAGGCGAGCCGCCCTGGGACACACCCCCGCTCCGCCCCCCGAACCCGCTTTCCCCGACCCCGCCAAGCTGTTCGCCGACATGCTCTTCGATCCGCCGGCGGGGCCCGACGCGGCGATCGCCGGACCGGCCCGGGACGCGCTGACGTACCGTCGGGTGCGGTGGCTGCACGAGCGCATATCCGGCGAGGATCCGCTCCTGCACCATCCCGCGTACCTGCGCGAACTGCTCGAACTCGCCGCGATGGTCGACCCGAGCGTGTTCCACGTGCTGTTCCTGCACCACTGCATGACCCTCGGCCCCGCGCTGGACTTCGGCGCGAGCCCCGAGGACATCGCCGGACTGGCCCTCGGCCCCGCGATCGGCGCCGCGCTGATGACCGAGGTGGGCCTGGGCAACAGCTCCGCCGGCATCCGTACCGAGGCGGTCTGGGACCCGGTGGGCGAGGCGTTCGACCTGCACACCCCGGATGCCGGAGCGAGCAAGTATCCGCCCAACGTGGGACTTCGCGGTGTACCCCGAGTGGCGGTCGTCGGCGCGCGGATCGTGGTGGACGGCGTCGGCCGGGGCACCGGGCTGTTCCTGGTGCCGCTGCGGGACGCGGCCGGCCCGTGCCAAGGGGTGGTGATCACGCCGAGACCGCCGACCGGTCTGCTGCCCCTGGACTACGCGGCCGTACGCTTCGACCACGTCCGGGTGCCCGCCGCCCGCTGGTTGCGCGACGGGGCCACGATCACGGTACCCGGCGGCCATCACGACCCGCTCGACCCGGCGGCCCGCAGCCGGCGCAGCCAGGGCCAGAGCAGGTTCGCGTGGGGAGCGATCGCGACCGGGATGGCCGCCGTCACGCGCGCCGCGACAGCGATCGCCCTCGCCCATGCCCACCGGCGCCGCACGGTCGGCCGCTTCGATCCGCAAACCCCGGCGCTGGCCCACCGCAACCAGCAGCGCGCACTGTTCGGCGCCCACGCGGCGGCCTTGACCGCGACGGTGCTGGCCCGGCGGGCGACCGACCTGTGTTGGCGGTTGCCGGTGCACCGGGCGGCCGATCGGGGTCTGCCCCCGGCGACGATGCGCACCGCCTCGTTGCTCAAGGTGACCACCGACCGACTCGCCGAACAGGCCGTGTCGCGCTGCCGGCGGGCGTGCGGCGCCTTCGGCTTCTTCGCGGAAAACCGGCTGATCGACTACCAGGGCCTGGCGATGGCCTTCAACGCGGCGGGCGGCGACAACCAGTTGATCCTCCTCGACGCGGGCTGGTCGATGGCGACCGGCGTCGAGTACGAGCCCCCGGCCGCTCCCGACGATCCCCAAGCCCCCGACGCCTCGGGCCGCTCCGCCGCGCCCCTCGAACGCCACGGCTGGGCGGGCCTGTTCCGCGCCCGCGAGCGACTGCTGCACGAAGAACTCGTCGAGCGGCTGCGGATCGGCGCGGAGCGGGGAACCGACCCGTTCGTCCTGCGCAACGACTGCGCCGATGCCGCCGAGCGCCTGGGCGAGGCACACGCGGCGCGGATCACGGTCGAGGCGCTGATCCACGACGCCCGCTCGATGTTCGGGCACCGGGTGGCCGAGCCGGTGCTCGACGACCTGTGCCTGCTCCGGGTCCTGGAGGAAGTCTCGGCGCACGACGGCCGGCTCCTGGCCGCCGGCCTGCTCACCGTCGACGAGGTCCGCACCCTGTCGGCCCGGATCGACGCCGTGTGTGCCCGACTGGCGCCGCACGCCCGGGCGTTGATCGACCTGCTGGACGTACCGCCGGGCCTGGTCCGGGGCGCCCTGGCCGGGGACGACCCGATCGGCGACCTGACGACGTGACGCCCCGCCACCCCCGGGGCCACCTCCCCGGGCATCCCCCCTGACTCCCCATTCCCTCCTTATGGCGCCCCGCCCCGACCCGCGCACCCCCGCCGGGCCGTTCGGGACGCGCGCACCACCCCTCGGACCACGGACAAACGGAGCTTCGATGAACCCTGCATCTTCGACGGCCGTCCCGACCGGGATCGCCCCCGAGCACCTGTCCGATCCGGACGCCGAGCGTATCCGCGCGTTGATCGACCACGTCTGCGGACACGGCGCGGCGGACATCCTCCGGGCCGCGCTGCCGCCGGGAGTTCCCGACGCGGTCGTGGACATGGTGTCCCGGCACTGCCGCTTCGACCACGCCGCGCTGCTCGTGTTCCCGGAGCGGCTCGGTGACCTGCTCGACCGATTGCCGCACTGGGGATTACGGACCACCGAGGTCGTGCCCAGCACGGTCGTGCGCAACCGGATCGCCGAACGCCTGGGCCTGCGCGCGGAATCGGTCGAGGTACACATCGTCCGATGCGCCCTGCCCGGCGACGGGGTCGCCGCCTGCGAGGGCCGCAACCTCGAACTGTTCGCCGTGGCACCGGTCCCGGGAGCCGACTTCGCTCGACTGCGCGCCGAGGAGCGCGCCCGCAACGGCGAGACACACTTCGCCTTCCGCGTGGTCGAGCCGACTCCGGTCACCCTGCTGGATCTGCACGACCTGCTGGTGTCCCGGGACGAGGTGCTCCGGGACGGCGGCGGCTTCAACCCGCACGAGGACACCTTCGTGCTGTACTTCCGCAGCACGGGCGAACCGGCCTCGGACCGCTGGCCGCGCCGGCTGGAGATCCTGGCCACCGGTTCGTATCCCGAGGTGCTGCGGCGCCACGCGGCTTCGAACCCCGCGGCCGGTCGAGCCGGTTCGCCCCCGCGCGAGGACCTGCCGCGCGAGGACACGACACAGGAGGACCCGCCGCGCGAGGACCCGACACGCGAGATGTTGCACCTGGTCACCGGCGCGTGGGTGACCCAGGCGATCGGTGTCGCGGCGCGGCTGGGCCTGGCCGACCACCTCGGTGACGGGTCCCGGTCGGTGACCGACCTGGCCGAGGTGGCGGGCGCGGAACCGGACCGCCTGGGGCGGCTGTTGCGCCTGCTGGCCGGGCACGGGGTGGTGCGGGCCGAGGCGGACGGGCACTATCGGCTCACCGAGCGCGGCGCGCTGCTGCGCACCGATCGGGACGGTTCGCTGGCCGCGCTGGCGGACCTGTACAGCGGTCTGTTCTTCACGTCGTATCTCGGCCTGGAGCACACGGTGCGCACCGGCGAGGACGCGTTCACCCGGGTGCACGGCCGGGAGTCGTTCGAGTATTTCGCCGAACACCCGGACGAGGCCCGGTTGTTCCGGGAGGCGATGGCGTTCGGCACGATCGTCTTCGACGCGGTGCCAGCCGCCCTGGACCTGCCGCCGGCCGCGACCGTGGTCGATGTGGGGGGCGGCGACGGGGAGTTGCTTCTGCGCGTGTTGCGCGACCATCCGACCGCGCGCGGGGTGCTCTTCGAGCGGGGGCATGTGGTCGACGCCGCCCGGGAGTTGCTCGCCGCGTCGGCGGGCGGGGACCGGTGCGACCCGGTGGTCGGCGACTTCTTCACCGATCCGCTGCCCGGTGGCGGCGACCTGTACCTGTTGGCCCGGATCCTGCACGACTGGGCGGACCCGGAGTGCCTGGTCGTATTGCGGGCACTGGCCCGGGCGATGCCGGTCGACGCACGTCTGGCGATCGTCGAACGGCCGATCGTGGAGGCGTGCGGGTCGGTGTTGCCGCTGCGCTTCGACATCCAGATGATGACCAATGCCCGGGGCCGCGAGCGCACGGTGGCGGAGTATCGCGCGCTGCTGGCCGAGGGCGGCTTCGAACTGCTCGACCTGCGCCCGCTGCCGCTGGACATGGCGGTACTCACCGCCCGACCGCGTCCCGCGCAGGGCTAGCACCGGGCACACGTACGAGCACACGAGGGCACCGCACGCGCGAGGGCGCCGTGCCCCCGACCACGGTCGGGGGCACGGCGCCGAGCACTACTGCCACCGCCACTGCTGTGCGATGGTCACCCGGGCGCCGCCGCGGCCGGGTCGCGCGATCAGTTCGGGCGGGTGGCGCCGGCGATCGGCATGGTGTTGATCGAGGCGATCTCCACCGGCTTGCGCGAGTTGGCGGCGTGCACCATCTTGCCGTCGCCGATGTAGATGCCGACGTGGCTGATGCCCGAGTAGAAGAACACCAGGTCGCCGGGCTGCAGGTTGGCGATCGACACGTGCGGGTCGGCCGCGAACTGGTCGTTGGTCACGCGCGGCAGCGAGATGCCCGCCGCCTTGTACGCGGCCTGGACCAGACCCGAGCAGTCGTACGCGTTCGGGCCGGTGGCGCCGTACACGTACGGCTTGCCGACCTGCGCCTTGGCGAAGGCGACGGCCTGGGCGGCCTTGCTCGACGCGTTCGAGGAACCGCCGGTCGGCGCCTGGTTGCCCTTCGAGCCACCGGTGGCGGGCTTGGCGGCGGGCTTGGCGGCGGGCTTGGCCGCGACGTCGACCGCCGGCTTGCTCGTCGGCTTCGGCGCGGTCTTGCCGGTGACCGTGGTCTTCGGCTGGACCCGGATGCTCGGCTTGGCCGGAGCGTCCGCCTTGGGCTGCGCGGGCGCCGAGCCGGTCAGCCGCAGGGTCTGACCGATCTCGATCAGGTCCGGGCCGGACAGGAGCACGTCGCGGTTGAGCTGGTACAGGCTCTGCCAGCCGCCGGAGACCTTGTTGGTCAGCGCGAGCTGGGACAGCGTGTCACCGGCCTGGACCAGGTAGCGGGCCTTGTCCGCGGCGGTGGCGGCCGCGGGGGCGGCGGCCTCGGCCTGGACCGGGGCACTCTCGACCGCGGCGGTCGGCGTGGCCGACAGCACGGCGGAGGCGCCGGTGGGGGTCTGGTCGGTGGTGGGGACCTGCGCGTGGGCCGCACCGGCGCCGGCGACCGGGATGACGGCTCCCATGCCGGCGATGCCCACCGCCGCGACGAAGCGGCGGACGTTGGCGGGGCGAGCGGCTCGATGGCGAGCGTTTGCGGACAGCATGAAATGGGGTCCTCTCCTGTCGCCTACGAGGTGAGCTGTCGGATTCGGACTGGAGCAGCCCGGTCGCTTCACGCGACTTCACCCCTAGCCGTCACCGGAACGATCCCGGCCACGGCGATTCACCTGGTTCCCCCGCTCCCGTCGGATTGTTCGCTGTAGACATCCCGCTGCCGGCGACGGGATTCGGCGTACCGGCGGCAGGGTTCACCCGAAAGGTGAATCGGCGAGAAAGGTAGGCAATGCGATGGGGAGATCACAACCGAATCGCAGCCTTTGCCCGGAGCGTAAAGGCGGAATAAAGGCGACATCTCGGCCGGCTTCGGTCGGAAGCACCCGCGATGACGAGGGCATATCTCGGAGAGTGGCGTGACGGAGCGGTAACGGAAAATAGTCGAGATCCGTCGCCGGCCACCGGAAATGAATTGCCGCTCGAAGTCGGCTATATAATTTATGTCCGTTTTATCCGTGCGGGCTACATCACATTCGCCCGGCGGGCCGGCCGCGCCCGTGGCGGGGGCGAAATCTCATATGAACAAGATGTTCAACATGGACTGTGCGACACGATTCGTTGACACCTTTCCGTGCCTCTCGGCATGCTGTGCCCATGACGTCGAGTTCGGACACCCTCGAGACCCCCGAATCCCACGATCCCTTCAGCGCGCCCGACCCCGAGCAGGCGCGGGCCCGGCGCGTACACGCCTCCCTGTTCCGGATCGCCGAGCGGCACGCGGCCACCGACGAGCAGCGCGCGCGGCAGGTGAACCCGTACATGCTCGGCCCGCACGAGGCGATCCGCCTGGTGTCGTTCCTGCTCGGCGGCATCGCCCAGCCCGCCGACGGCGAGCCGGCGGTCGACCACGCCGACATCACCGCCGCGCTGAGCCTGATCCCGATGGCCCGGGGCGAGATGGACGACCTGGAGGCGGGGCTGCTGCGGATGGCCCGGGGGCGCGAGATGACCTGGCAGGAGATCGCCTTCGGCCTGGGCCTGGGCACCCCGCAGGCGGCCCGCCAGCGCTACGAACGCCTGCTCGGCCGCACCACCCCCGAGTCGGCGGACGACCCGGCCGCCCGGACCTGAACCCGCACGGGTCAGCCCGTGAACACCTCGACCAGCGACCAGATCGCCAGGCCGAGCATGCACACCCCGCCGATCCGCTGCACGGTCCGCAACGGCATGCGCTTGGCGATGAACCGGCCGGCGAGCAGCGCCAGCGCGGACACCGACATCAGCGCCGCGACCGAGCCGATCGCGGTGGACCAGGTGCCGTTGGTGGCGGCCAGGTTGGCGGTGGTGATCTGGGTCAGGTCGCCCCACTCGCTGATGAACACGGCCATGAAGGCGGTGGAGAACACCGCACGGAAACCGGTGATCCGCGCACCGCCGCCGTCCGCGTCCTCGTCGTCGCCACCACCACGCAGCAGCATGAACGCGCCGAAGCCGAACAGCGCGGCGGAGACCAGCTTGACGATCCACCCGGGAAGCAGGCCGAGCAGGCCGCCGGCGCCGACGGCGAGCGCGACGTGCACCGCGAACGCGGTCGAGGTACCGAACCAGACGTAGAGCGGGCGCATGCGGGTGCCCATGGCGAGCGACGCGAACATGGTCTTGTCCGGGAGCTCGGCGAGGAAGATCAGCCCGAAGGCGGTCAGGATCGCCAGGAGGTCGAGGTGCATTCCGGGTGGCTTTCTGCGAGAGCCGGGCCCCGGGTCTTCACGAAGCGCCGCTCGGCGGATTGGAGGACCACTCGGCCCGGCACGACGGGGTGCGTCCGCGAGGAACGCGGACGCGTCGTTGCCTGGCCGAAGGTCTCGCCCACCCGGGATGACCGGGCCCGGCCACCGGGAACCCGAGGGCTCCAGCATGTCGACGACCGGTTCGCGGGGCTACTCCCCTTCGCTGCTGCGACCCTACCGCACGCGGACGCCCCGCCCGAGCAGCGCCGGGCGCGCCCGAATCCGGCTCACGACGCCAGGCAGCGCGCCAGCGACCAGCGCAGTTGCTCCTCGTCCAGCGGCCTGCCCAGGGTCAGCACCTGCAACATCGTGCCGTCCAGGACCGCGACCGCCGCCGCCGCCGCGGGCGGTCCGAACCGGTCGGCCAGGAAGCCGCCGACCCCCTCGACCCAGGCCCGGGCGAAGCCGCGCAACTCGGGGCTGCGCGCCGCGGCCAGATACAACTCGTACTCGACCAGCGCCCGAGGGCGGTCCGCGAGGTATTCGGCGGTGAGCGTGGCGAGCACGCCGGGCACGTCGTCGCTGCCCCGGATCCGCGCCGCCCAGTCGTCCACCATCCGCACGGTCTCCGCCGACGCGTACGCCAACGCCGCGGCGACCAGGTCGTCGAGCGAGGCGAAGTAGTACGTGGTCGCCCCCAACGGGACCTCGGCCCGCGCCGCGACCAGGCGGTGTGTGGTGTTGCCGACGCCCACCTCGGCGATGGCCTGGACGGCGCCGCGCACGATCCGCAACCGGCGGCCCTCCGGATCCCGGGTCGCGGTCAATGCGCACCGCCCAGGTTCAGCACCACGACGCCCGCGATCACCAGGGCCATCCCGAACGCCTTGAGCAGGGTCATCGGCTCGTTCAGGAACACCGCGCCGACCAGGGCGATGGCCACCGTCCCGAGCCCCGACCAGATCGCGTACGCCGTGCCCACCTGCAATTGGCGCAGCGAAAGCGTCAGGAGGTAGAAGGCGCCGGCATAGCCGCCCAGGCACACCAGCGTCGGCCACAGCCGGGTGAAGCCGTCGGTGCTCTTGAGCAGACTGGTCGCGATCACCTCACACGAGATCGCCAACCCCAGGAACAACCAGGCCACGCACCCTCCCCACCGAGTTGTACAGATGTACAGGTACAAACGTACTGGAACGGGCTGCGTGGCCGCCGGCCCCCGGCGGGTGTGTTCGTGGTGATGGGTAGGCTGCGCCGATGTCCACCGAACGGCCGGAACGGCCCGATCCGCGCCGGTGCGCGACGGCCGCCCGGTTGGCCGCGCGTGCCATGGCGCTCCCGCCGTCCGTCGGCGGGACCCGGCTGATCGTGGTGGACGGGATCGGCTGCTCCGGTAAGACCACGTTCGCCGACGCGCTCGCCGCGCACGTGCCCGGCGCTCCCGTGGTGCGGCTGGACGACTTCGCCCGGCCCGGCGACTTCTTCGGCTGGCTGCCGCGGCTGCGCGAGCAGTTGTTGGCGCCGCTGGCCCGGCACGAGGCGGCGCGGTGCGACAGCTACGACTGGCCCGCCTATCGGATCGGCGGCTACCGCGAGATACCGGCCGCCCCGGTGGTGGTCCTGGAGGGCGTCGGCGCGGCCCGGCGGGAACTCGGCACGGTCACCGCGCTGCGCATCCTGGTCGACACCCCGGACGAGGTCGCCGCCGCCCGCGCGCTGGAGCGCGACGGGCCCGGGCTCGCCTGGTTCTGGCGGTTGTGGCGCGCCGCCGAGGCCGCGCACCTGGCCGCCGACCGCCCCTGGGACCGCCCCCATGTGCGCGTCGACGGCACGAGCGGCCGAACGCCGCCGCCGGGGCTCGTGCCGCCCGGATCGCCTTCGTCGCGCGCCGGGGCCGTCGGCGGATCCGGGTGAGCCCGCCGCCCGGGGGAGTGGGCGGCGGGCTCGATCGGGCTACTTGCGGCCCAGTCGGCGGGCGGCGGTGTCCATCGCCTGGGCCCGGCGGTCCTCGGCCAGATCGGCGATCTCCTCCGGATTCGTGGTGTTCGCCCGCGCGTACTCCTCCGCCATCGCCTGCGAACTGGACCAGCCACTCCAGTAGTTCTCGGTCCGGCTGAGCCCGGAGCCGTGTTCGAGGGCGGCGGTGTCGGCGGCCAGGGCGTGTGCGGTGTAGATGTCCATCATCCGGCCGGCGGGAATGCCGACGTGCGGGATGTAGCTCAGGATCTGCGCGCTCGCGAGGGTCTGGTACTTGCGGTTCCAGGTCGCCTCGGTGACCCCCGCCTCGCGCGCCGCCACGATCGACTCGTCACGCAGACCGTCCATCGTGCCCAGCGCGTTGAACGCCTGCCGGGCCTCGACGTCCATCGCCGGCAGTGCCCCCGGCGCCTTGACCACCGGGTGCGTGGCCAGCACGCCGGCGGCGTGCTCGACGGTGGCGCCGTGCATCACCGCGAACGCCTCGGGGTCGTTGCCCGCGCCGGTGATCACCCGCATCAGGTCCCGGTCGTGGAACATCGAGCCGTTCTGCCCGTCCTTGGCGACGAGTTGGTCGTACACGCCGTCGCCCATGAAGGACGCGACCATGTTGCCGACGCTGTCCCGCAGGTTGGCCGCGAACGTGCCGCGCAGGCCGTCCTCGCCGCCCAGCGTGGCGACGGTGTCCCGCATGATCTGCCGCATCGTCTCGTCGTGCGGCGGATGCGGGCCGCCGGGCAGTCCGTAGCCGCCGCCCGGAGTCCGCCCGGTCGAGGCGGCCTCCAGCGCCCGGCCCAACTGGTCGAGGCCGGGCGGGTCGTACCCCTCGGGGATCGGCCCCGCACCGGCCCAGTCCGGCAACCAGTGCCGCTTGAGCATGTAGCCGACCTCGCCGGGGTGCTTGGCCGGGTCGAAGAACTCCTTCGACGCCTCGGGGTTGTTGCCGAAGGCGGCCATCAGGCCGGTCATCGGGTCGAGCCCAGCCCCGTGTCCGTCGGCGATGTCGAGTCGGAACCCGTTGTACATCGCGCCCGACGGCGTGTTCCTCATCCATACGGCGGGATCGTCCCGCTCCATGGCGCGCATGTCCTGACCGATCAGGCGCAGGAAATCGGTGTCCTGATGCCCGGTGTCGAGCAGGGTGCCCAGGAGTTGGTATCCGTAGGGCCGAAACGAATACAGCCCGATGTCGGTCTTCTCCCGGCCCGCCCGCATGAGTTCGTCGACCCACGCGCGATCGACGTGCGGTCCGGCACCCTTTCCGGTACCGGCGGCCAGCACCCGACCGAGGTCGGCCTGGATCGCCTTCAGGTCCTCCTGTAAACCCTTGGGTGCATCGACACCGCCGAGCTTGGCGATCATCCCCGCCAGCCAGAGCGTGCCGCGCGGACCCTGTTGGTTCAGGAACGGGGTACTGAACGTGGGGTCGTCGGCGTTGGCGGCAAGCAGATTGCGCAGTTCGCCGCGCTCGGCCGGGTCGAGCATCATCAGCCGGTTGGCCAGGTCGGTGGCGCGCCGGGCGTCCTGGGCCGGACCCGCGCCGACCGCCTTGCCGTTGAACTTCTTCGGATCGTCGCCGCGCGTGTCCGCGTTCAGCGCGAAGGCGGCGCGCTGGTCGGCGGCGGTGGCCTCGGTCAGCGCCCGGCCGATCCGGTCCGCGATGCCCCTCGCCGCCTCCTCGAGCGGTTTCGTCACCGCGTCGTAGTCGTCCGGGGGCAGGTTGCGGGCGTACGACGGCGCGGTCCAGTGCACGCCGCCGCTGTCGTCCACGGTCAACTTCTGGTCGGCCGCGTCGGTGATCGCCTTGGTCAGGTGCTCCTTGGCGGTCTTCAGGTCGCTCGCCGCGTCGAGCAGCACCGTGCGCAGCGCCGCCGCCTCGGTGTGCGCGTCCTCCATCTGGCCGGACATGGCCCGGAGTTCGCCGATGCCGGCGTTGGCCTCGGCGCCCTTCCAGGCGCCGCCGGCGAGCGGGGAGACCACGTCGCGGTCCACGTCGCCGTGCTGGGTGTGCATGCGGTCGGGCAGCGTGGCCCATATCTCGGCCGCGGTGACGAGTGCGCCCAGGTCGACGTCGCGCAGGTGGATGAAATCGACCACGTCAGCCTCCGAAGGTCGTGCAGACGGATCCCTCGGTGTTGCGCCATGTGGTCGCCGCGGTGTTCAGGTCGCCGGCCCGGCCCGCGAGGGTGTCGGCGACCGCGATGGTGCGGTCGTGCCACGCGGTGTGCGCGGCGTCCACCGCCTTGGCCAGGTCGAAGCCGCCGAGTGCCCTGGACACCGGTTCGAGCGCGGTGACGCCCTTGAGGCCGGTGGTGCGGAAGTCCCCCGCGATCTCCCGCAGTCGGCCGGCGGCGGTGTCCAGTGTGCCCGGCTCGACGTGTACGTCGGGTGCCTGCGGTGCGCAACCCGGGCGCGGGTCGGGCGTGTTCGTGGCGGCGAACGTACTGTCGTTCACCTTCACCCGGGGTAGCCCGGGATTGAGTATCGAGTCGAAATCGGTCGTCATGCCGTAACCCCCGAGTTCCCGATGCGATACGCGCCATACATGCGCGATACACGGCCATCCAAGACCACCGGCTCGCCGTGATCAACCGATCCGTGGACATCGCGGGGGACGATCGGGGGATGACGCCGGATCGGGGAGCGGTCGACTCGGCGGGTCCGGGGGGCTCGGCAGCGCGGCGATCGTGTCCTCGGTCCAGGTGCCGGCCGCGCCCGGGCAGCCGGCGAGGTAGCGGGCGGCGCGTCTGCGGGACCAGCCGTGCGCCTCGCCGAGACCGGCGCTCAGGTGGTGCAGATATGCGGCTGCGGGAGCGTTCCACGGCATGTCGGCGCTGCGGGACGGCGAGGTCAGGGTGAGTATCGGCAGGCCGTCGGCCGTACCGACGCGGACCACCGTCTCGTAGCGGCCCGGGCCCAGGGTCACCCGCCCGGTGGTCGCCACGTCGCCGAGGTCGAGGTCGAGCCCGGGGGCGCGGTGCATCTCCTGTGCGGCGAGGTCGGCGAACTGCCCGAGCGTCAGCAGATATGCCCGGCCGGGTGTGCGGCCCGGGTCCAGCGGGTCGTACAGGGCGAGCCCGCCGGTCCATACCTTCGACTCGAGGGCGAAGTACATCCGGCCCGGTATCACCACCGGCCGCGTCGCGCGCGGTGCGGCCGGGTCCCGGCATCCCGGATAGTCCCGGACGCCGCCGGGCGGTCGGCCGCCGCGCAGGTAACAGTCGAGGCGGGCGGCGTGCATGTTGGACCCGTACGCGACATACCACACCAGATCGGGACGCACATCCGGCAGCTTAGCCCGACATCCGTGGTCACATTCGCGGGACGAGGCGCGTCAGTCGGATGACGCCGTCGAGTATCGGTCGGGAGGTGGCGGGCGTGGTGTGCGTGAACCGCTACGACCAGACCTACATCGATGCGTGTCGGGCCTCGATCGAGCACCGCGTCGACACGTATCGCGAAGGCGTACTTCGCCGAGATCGAGGCCGGATACCGCTGATCCGGTGCGCGGTTTCGGGCCCGGCCTATCCGGCCCGGGCCGCCGCCACGAGCGGTCGTACGTCCCATACCTGTACGTCGGCGACCCGTCGACCCGGACCGAGCAGCGCGGTCAACGTCCCGGTCAGTTCCGCGCCGTGCGGGTGCGGGGGCAGTACGACCACGTCGGCGCGCCAGCGGGTCAGGTCCTCGCGGGCCTCGCGGCGCTGGTCGTCGGTGATCTCGGGGACCTTGCCCTCGGACGCGACCCGGCCCAGCAGCGCCGAGGTCGGGCTGTAGTCGGCGCCGTACACACCCACCCGATCGGGACCCCACGGGCCGACGAAGTAGCCCTCCGCGAGCGGAAAGCCCAGATCGGCCACGCTCTGCCAGTGCAGCGCGGACGCCTCGACCACGCTCGGCAGCGGCACCACGACCACCGACCCGTGGTCCACGTACGGGCGCCACCGTCCGTCGGCGAAGAAGGCCGGCACCGGGCGGCGGTCGACCACGTCCAGCGGGGTGGGCGCGATCGGCAGCAGGGCCATGGTCAGCACGCCGGCCCAGATCAGCCGCACCGGCAACTCCCGCTCGGCGACGGGCCGATCCCGCACCGAGGTCAGTACCCGGTCGGTGGCCATCGCCAACAGGACCGCGATCGCGGGAACGCAGACCATCGCGTACCGGGATTCCAGGATCGATTCGAACAGCGGCAGCTTGTTCACCAACTGCCACGGCCCCGGGATGCCGGTGTTCTCGTGGTCGACGACGATCCGCAGCCCGAGCGAGAGCAGTGCCGCGACCAGGGCGGTGATCGTCGCGGCCCGGGCGACCGCCTCGCGGCGCAGCCATACGACGAGGAATCCGGTGAGGATCACCAGCGGCCAGCCGAAGAACGCGTTCTCCTCGGTCGGGCCCTCGGACAGCGCCGCCGCGCCGCTCCGGTCGCCGGCGAGGGAATCGCTCGCGTACGCGGTGAACGCGGCCAGGTCGTTGCCGGACTCGTGTTCGAGCGAGGAGTAGTGCTGTGGACCGAAGAACTGCACCCACAGGGGATACGCCACCAGCGCGAACGACACGGCGGCGGCGATCAGCAGTCCCGTGCCCAGCGGTCGGGCCGCCGCCCGGGCCGCCTCGGGGCGGGCCAGTGCGTAGACGAACCCGAACACCACCAGGCCGGTGGCGGCGAATACCAGCGGTTCCTCGCCGATGAAGATCTGGAACGCGATCAGCAGCCCGAGCACGATGCCGTTGCGCACCGGGCGCTCGTCGCGCCACAGCCGGATGAGCACGCCGATGATCGGCGGGATCACGAAGAGCACGACGAAGTTCGGATGCGCGTTGCCGTGCGCGACGATCGGCGGCGCGAACCCGCAGAACCCGCCGGCGATCACCGCCGCCGCGCGGTGGCGCACGAGCCGGCGGATGAACAGGCGATACCAGGCGAAGGCACTGGCGGCCATGCCGCCGGTGAGCACCAGGGCCCACGTACTGGTCGGGCCGAACAGCAGGGTGACCGGGGTCAGCGGCACGCCGAGGCCGAGCATGGCCGTGTTGGCCATCATGTTGACGCCCAGCGGGTGGTTCTGCAGGTCCGAGATCAGCGGATTGCGCAGGTCGCGCACCGCGTCGGCGGTGGCGTCGAAGAACCACTCCCACATGTTCTGGTCCTGGCCCGCGGAGGCCAGGTAGGCGTGATCGAGATCGGCCCACAGGTCGTGGTAGAGCCAGATGGCGAGCACGAGGAACCCCATGGCGACCCACCGGTCACCGGCCCGCACGCCGGGTATGCGCCCGCCCCGCGCGAGGCGGGCCGATATGCGGAGCCGAGTCTCGACGGCGGCCATGGATCGGGTCCTTCCAGGGAGACTGTCCGCCATGAGCGCCCAGCGGCGAGAGGATCGCCGGCCATGGTACGAGAGCCGAGCGGCCGAGCGCGCACCGGGGTCGACGCAGTCGCGGGCCCGGAAAATCGGCCGGCACGGCGCCGGGCCGTCGGCCAGGATGGCGGGATGTCGATCTTTCTGGAGACGCCCCGGCTGGAGTTGCGGGCGTTCGTCGAGTCGGACCTGACGCATCTGGTCGAGCTGGACGGCGACCCGCAGGTCATGCGCTTCATCGACGGCGGGCGGCCGACGTCGGTCGAGGCCGTTCGGGAGCGGGTCCTGCCGCGGCTGCGGCACGTGTACCCGGCGTGGGGCCTCCCGGGCTTCTGGGCCGCGCGGGAGCGGGACGGCGGGCGGTTCGTGGGGTGGTTCGAGCTGCGTCCGCTCGCCGAGGACGGCGTCGATGTGGTCGAGCTGGGATATCGCCTGCGTCGTGACGCGTGGGGGCTGGGCTATGCGACCGAGGGCTCGCGGGCGCTGCTCGACCGGGGCTTCGCCGAGCCGGGACTGCGCGAGGTGACGGCGAACACGATGTCCGTGAACCGGGGCTCGCGACGGGTGCTGGAAAAGCTGGGCCTGACCCTGCGACGCACATACTTCGGCGACTGGCCCGAGCCGATCGAGGGCTCCGAACACGGCGAGGTCGAATACACCATCACCCGCGCCGAATGGCTCCTCCGAACGCGGCCCACCCTCACCTGACGGGCCCCGCCACCCCCGCACGCCGGCCGCCACGGCCCCGCCCCTCCGGCGGCCGGCCGGCCTGCCCGGCTGCGCGCCCATCCGGCCCCGGCCGCCCGCCCGCCTGCTCGGCCGGCTGTCAGGCCGCCCGCCCATCAGGCCGCCGGTCCGTTCGCCCGGCTGCCCGGCTGCCCGCTCATCCGGCCCCGGCCCCCGGCGGTCCGCCCGCTCGGCAGGGCTCGTTGTCGCCACCCGATCCGTTCGGCCGAGTGGGGGGCGTGGGAAGCTGCGTTGTGTGACTGTTCTTGTCGGGATGCCGCTGTTTGTTGGTCGTGAGCCCGAGATGGGGCGACTTGTCGAGGCGCTTGGCGAGGCCGACCGCGGGGAGCCCCGGGTCGTGTTGCTCACCGGGGAGGCCGGGGTCGGGAAGACCCGGTTGTTGGACGAGTTTTTGGCCGAGGCCGCCGGGCGGTCGCAGCCGACCGTGGTCGCGGTCGGAGCCTGTCTCGAACTGGGTGCCGAGGGGCTGCCGTTCGCGCCGTTCTCGGCCATCCTGCGGGCGCTGGCGACCACGCTCGGCGACGACTTCGACGCCATGGTCGGCGACCGTCGCCGCGAACTGGCCTGGATCTCGCCGACGCTCGCCGCCGAACCCGTCGTGGGACCCGCACCGGAGCGGGCCGGGCTGTACGAATCCGCGCTGCGCCTGCTGGAGCGCGCCGGCGAGGACCGCACCCTCGTGATCGCCTTCGAGGACCTGCACTGGGCCGACTCGGCCACCCGCGAACTGCTCGCCTTCCTGGTCCGCTCGCTGCGTCGGGGGCGGATCCTGCTGGTCGGCACGCTGCGCGCGGACGCGATGGACCGCAGCCACCCGATGCGCCGCCTGGTCGCCGAACTGGAACGCATCCGCTCGGTGGCCCGGGTGGAACTGGGCCGGCTCACCCTGCCGCAGGTGGAGAAGCACCTCACCGGCCTGCTCGGCGAAACCCCCTCGCGGGCCCTGACCCGGCAGGTCTTCGAACGCTCCGAGGGCAACGCGTTCTTCGTCGAGGAGTTGGCCGCCGGCATCCGCGACGGGCGGCTCACCGACCTGTCCGACACGCTCCGCGACCTGCTCCTGATCCGGATCGAGCAACTGCCCGAACAGGCCCGCAGGGTGGTCCGGCTGGCCGCTGTCGGCGGCATCGGCGTGGAGCACCGGCTGCTCGCCGAGGTGGCCGGTCTCGACCCGGACACCCTGGAGACGGCGCTGCGCGCGGCCGTGTCGGGGCACGTCCTGGTCTCCGACGCGGACGGCGAGGGATACACCTTCCGGCACGCGCTCGTCGGCGAGGCGGCACTCGGCGACCTGCTGCCCGGCGAACGCACCCGGATGTACGCGGCGTTCGCCCGGGCCCAGGACACCCTGCTGGAGCGCGGCGAACTGTCCCCGCACCGCGACCACGTGGAGCGCCGGGCCCGCTACTGGACCGCCGCCGGCCGCCCCGCCGAGGCGCTGCCCGCGAGCCTGACCGCGGCGGTCGCCGCCGCCGATCGATACGCCTTCGGCGAGGCCCGGGAACTGTACGAGCGGGCGATCGCGATGTGGGACATGGTCCCCGATCCGGAGGAGTCGACCGGCACCACGCTCGCGCAGGTCCTGGACGGCGCCATCGTCGCGGCCCGCTACGACAACTCCGGCGACCGCGAACTCGCCCTGCTGCGCCATGCGTTGGACCTCGTCGACGAGGAACGCGATCCGCTCCGGGCGGCGCTGCTCTGGGCCCAGCGGGCGAAATCGCTGAACCGGCTGGGCCGCGGCTCCGGCATGGCCGAACTGGAGCACGCCGAAAGCCTGTTGCAGGATCGATCCGACTCGATCGAGTACGCGGAGGTGGCCCTGCGAAGCGCCCGCGCACACTTCCTGGAGGGGCACGTCCAGGAGGCCCTGCGGATCGCCCGGCAGGTCCTGGAGATCGCCCGCCGACTCGACGACCAGGACATGATCGCCGGCACGCTCCAGGCGCTGTCCTGGTTCCTGACCGGGTCCGGCGAGCCGGACGAGACGCAGGCGCTCGCGTACGGACTCGAGGCGGTCCACGTCGCGGAGGCGGCCAGGGGCGGCAAGCCGGACACGCTGATCTACGTGCTCGGCAACTGGGCCTCCGTCCTGGAGGGCGTCGGCCGCCACGAGGAGTCGGTGGCCGCGCTCGAGCGCGCGCTCGACCTGTCCCGCGAGCGCGGGGTGGTCCGCAACACCGGCGCGTTCCTCCTGGGCAACCTCGCGGAGAGCCTGTTCTCGCTCGGCCGCTGGGACGAGGTGGCCCGGACGGTGGACGACATCCGCGAACACAACGCCGACGGCTGCGCCACCGGCCACGCCGAACGCATGTCGGCCATGACCCGCCTGGTCCGCGGCGACATCGCCGAGGCGGCGGCCCCCCTGACGCACGCGCGCGAGAGCGCACGCGGCAGGCATCAGGAGGCGCAACACCGCATCCCGCAGTCCGGCGCCGCGATCGCGCTGGCCCGGGCGCGGGGCCGGCGCGCCGAGGTGGCCGAGATCCTGGACGCGGAACTGCGGGCCGGCTTCGGCGTCGGCAACCAGCGGTTCGCCCTCCCGCTGCTGATCGAGGCGGCACGGGCGTACGCCGACGACGAGCCGACCGAGGCGTTCCGGGCGGACCTGACCCGGATTCGGGCGGCCGGCGCGGCGCTGGCCCAGGACTGCGCGCTGGACCGCACCCAGGCACGCACCCTGACCGCGTACCTGGACCGCGCCGAGGGCACCGACACCGTGGAGGGGTGGCGCGAGGTGGTGGCGGGCTGGGAGGCGACCACGCAGCCCTATCCCACCGCACAGGTACAGGCCGACCTCGGCGCCGCGCTCGTGGCCGCCGGTGAACGGCAGGCCGCCGCCGAGGTGCTGGGCCGGGCCCACGAGACGGCGGTGCGCCTGGGCGCCGTGCCGCTGCGCGAACGCATCGAACTGCTCGCCCGACGGGCCCGGCTCGAACCGTTCGGCCGCGCCGGCGCGACGTCGACCGCGGGTCGATCGACGCATCAGGCGGGCGATCTGACGCCCCGAGAGCAGGAGGTGCTGGGCCTGCTCGTGGACGGGCGGAGCAATCGGCAGATCGCCGAGACGTTGTTCATCAGCGTCAAGACGGCGAGCGTGCACGTGTCCAACATCCTGGCCAAGTTGGAGGTGGCCACCCGCGGCGAGGCCGCCGCACTGGCCCACCGGATGCGGCTGCTCGACGACTGATCCGGCGCCGACGAACCTCGGCGAACCCGACACCGATCGTCCCCGGCGGGGTGCCCGGGGCAGGGCGCACGGGCTATACATGACGCGTCGATGGTTCGGGGGCAGTCGTCGGGGGGCGCTCATGACAGGGCACGGGATCCGGGTCGCGGCGTGCGACGTGGAGCGAACGGTGGGCGGGCGGACCGTGCTCCGCGGCGTCTCGCTGGTCGCCGAGGCCGGTGAGGTGTCGGCGATCGCGGGCGGCAGCGGCTCGGGCAAGACCACGCTCCTGGACACCCTGGCCGGGATCCGGCCGCCGAGTGCGGGCGAGGTGCGGCACGACGGCGGGCGGCCCGACGCACGCGGCTTGGGCTACGTACCGCAGGACGACATCCTGCACCGCGCGCTGCCGTTGGCGCACAGCCTGCGCTACGCGGCGGCGCTGCGCGTACCGGCCGGCGAGGGGCCGGCCGATGCCGTCGACCGCACCCTGGCCGCGCTCGGGCTGACCGAGCGGGCAGGTCAGCGGGTGGGTACGCTCAGCGGCGGCGAGCGCAAGCGGGCCGGCATCGCGGTCGAGTTGCTGACCCGGCCCAGGGTGCTGTTCCTGGACGAGCCGACGTCCGGCCTCGACCCGGCCGCGGCGGCCGAACTGATGGCCCTGCTACAGGCGTTGGCCCGCGCGGGCACCACCGTCGTACTCACCACGCACGCCCCGGCCGACCTGGCCCGCTGCGACCGGGTGGCCTTCCTGGCGCCCGACGGACGGCCCGCCTACGTCGGCGATCCCCGGGCGATGTGCGCGCACTTCGGCGTGGCGACCGACGCCGACGTGTACGCCGCGGTGGCCTCCCGAGGGGCGAGCGTGGACGCGGGCCGTGAGCCGGAGTTGCAGCTGGAGCCCGAACTGGGCGCGCTGGAGCCCGAGTTGGAGCAATCTGCCGGGGTAGGGGGGCCGGACCCGGCTGCCGGGTCTCGCGCGGCCGAGGCACGTCCCGCCCCCGCGAAACCCGCGGCCGTCCGCAGGCCGGGTCCGGCCCGTGCCGCGGGAAGAGCCGATCACCCGCTGCGCCAATGGTCGATCCTGGCCCGCCGCGACCTCGAACTGATCACCCGGGACCGGCTGACCGCCGCGATGCTGATCGGCTCACCGCTGGTGATCGTGGCCATGTTCGCGATGCTCTTTCGCCCCGGCGCCTTCGACCCGCTCGCGCCGAGTCCGTCCGGAGCGGCGATGATCCTGTTCTGGATCGCGTTCGGCGGCTTCTTCTTCGGGCTCACCTACGGGCTGTTGCAGATCTGCGTGGAACTGCCGATCGTGCGCCGCGAACGGCTGACCGTGCTGCGGATCGGACCGTACCTCGCGGCCAAGTTCACCGTGTTGTTGCCGATCCTGGTGCTGGCCGACGTACTGCTGCTCGCCGTGCTGCGCGGGATGAACCGGCTGCCCGCCGCGTCCTGGAGCGTGTACGGATCCCTCCTGGTGACCCTGCTGCTCGCCTCGGCTGCCGCGCTCGCGCTCGGGCTGCTCACCTCCGCCGCGGTGACCGAAGTGGGCCAGGCCACCCTGATGTTGCCGCTGCTGTGCTTTCCCCAGGTGCTCTTCTCCGGCGCGTTCGTACCGGTGCCCCGGATGCCCGCGATCGGGCACACGCTCAGCTACGCGATGACCAACCGGTGGGCGTTCGAGGCCCTGGGCAGCGACCTGGACCTGTCCGGCCGCTGGGCGCACAGCCGTTCCCCGCTCGGGCCGCCGCTGCTCGCCTCGTACGGGGACAGCTTCGACCACTCGCCGCTGCTCGGCTGGGCCGTTCTCGCGGGCTGTGCCGCGTTGTTCGTCGCCGCGACCTGCGCCGTGCTGGCCCGCCGCTGCCCCCGGGCCGGGCGGTGAGCGCACGCCGGCGCGATCAGCAGCGCAGTCGCGGGGCCAGTCCGCTCGGGTCGGCAGGTCGGTCGCGGTAGGTGCGGACCAGGAAGTCGAGGAAGGCGTCCACGTCGGCGTGGGTGGACGGCAGGCCGAGCGAGACCCGGACCGCGCCGCCCGAGGGCAGACCGAGCCGGGTCAGATAGTCGTCGAGGGTGCCGCCGGACGCGGCAGTGCGCATCACCGCGCCGCGCAGCGTGCGTCGGCCGATCGCGAACGCCGCCTCGCCCGCACCGGGATTGCAGAAGCAGCCGGTGCGCACGCAGATCCGGGCGGCGGCGGTGTCGCGCGCCACGGCCCGCTCGTCCACCACCCGCCCCGCGGCGTCCAGGACGTTGAGTGCCACCGTCGCACCCCGCTCGTCCGTCGTGCCCGGCCCGTACACCCGCACCAGCGGCTCGCCGCCGGAATGCCGCAACCCGGCCAACCCGGCGAGGAGATGCGCGGTCAACGCGGCGACCCGCTCGTGGATCGCCGCCATGCCCACCTCCCCGATCCAGGCCAGGCCCCGCGCCACGTCGGGCACGGCCAGGAAGTTGAGCGTGCCGTCCTCGTACGCGGACTCGTCGTCGGCCATGCGGTGCCAGCCGCCCTGCGCGCTGACCGCCTCGATCGTGCCGCCCGCGAACCACGGCCGACGCAGCCGGGCCAGCGCGTCCCGACGGGCGATCAACGTGCCCACGCCGGTCGGGTAGCCGAACACCTTGTACCAGCTGACGGCGACGAACTCCGGTTGTACTACGGCCAGATCGAGCACGTTGGTGGGGGTGTACGCGGCCGCGTCGAGCAGCACGTCCCAGCCGTGTTCGTGGGCGACGTCGATCCAGTCCAGGCGGTGGCGCACGCCGGTGAAATTGCTCTGCGCGGGGAACGCGAACAGGCCCCGACGGCGGGCCAGCGTGGCGTGTAATCGCTCGCCGTCCAGGCGCAGTTCCGGCCCGGACAGGCCGATGTACTCGGTGCGGGCGCCGCGCGCGCGGGCGTACTCCCGGATCCCGTTCACCGAGTTGTGGTTGTCGATCGGCAGGACGAACCGGGTGCCGCGCCGGAACGGATAGGCCTCGCCGACCAGTCGGCAGGCGCCGGTGGCGTTCGCGGTGAACACCGCCGCGTAGTGGTCCGGATCGGCGTTGAAGTGCGCCAGGATCGCCCGGCGGGTGTGCTCGACCAGATGCGTCGAGGCGACCGAGGCCGGGTGTTCGGAGTGCGGATTGCCGTAGGTTCGGTCCGCCATGCGTGCGGCGTGCGCCTGCCACTGGCGGCGTGCGGCCAGGCCGGCGCCGGTGTGGTCGAGGTAGACCAGGCCCTGCTCGTCGAGGTAGCCGTATTCCGTGCGGCGGATCGCCTCGAAGTCCGGCGGTCCGGCCGGCTCGGCGATTGCCACGGTCCCCACCCCCCCGGACGTCCGAGTCTCGCGCCCGCGCGGAGCGCACGTCAACGGATACGGACGCGGCGGGTTCCGGATGCCCGTTCTCACCCCTGATGGCGGTTCCGCGCCAACCATCCTCTAGGGTGAGGAAAGGTAAGCCTTACCTGAACACAGGCGGGTCGATCGTCGCCGCACCGCGGTGTTCGGCCCGCGTCCCCCACGCGCCAAGGAACCTGGACCCATGCCGATACCCCGCCGCCGGATCGCCGCCGTCGCCGTGACCCTGTCCGCCGCCCTGCTCACCGGAGCCTGCGGCAGCTCGGACTCGTCCGACGGCAACAAGGGCGGCAAGCCCGCCGTCGCCGCCGGCGGCAAGGAGTTCGGCAACGCCGGCCAGGTCACCACGGGCCTGGGCACCGACGCGGCGCCGGGCCAGTACCCGCGCACCATCCGTACCGCGATGGGCGACGTGGTGCTGAAGGCGCAGCCCAAGCGGGTCGTCGTGCTGGACACCGGCGAGTTGGACAACGTCGCCGCGCTCGGTGTGCAGCCGGTCGGCGTCGCGTTCACCGACGGCTCCCAGGAACTGCCTGCCTACCTGGAGGGCAAGGCCGGCAAGCCGGCCAAGGTCGGCACGATCAACAGCCTCAACCTCGAGGCGATCGAGAACCTGAAGCCGGACCTGATCCTGGGCAGCAAGCTGCGCGCGGAACAGCAGTACGCCACGTTGGCCAAGATCGCGCCGACCGTGTTCTCCGTGCGACCCGGCTACACCTGGAAGGAGAACTTCCTGCTCAACGCCGCTGCCCTGGACAAGACCGCCGAGGCGAAGCAGCAGCTGGACGCCTACCAGGCCCGGGCCAAGGCGCTCGGCGAGAAGCTGGGTCCGAACAAGCCGACCATCTCGATGGTGCGGTTCATGCCGGGCAAGATCCGGCTGTACGCGAACAAGTCGCTGATCGGCACGGTGCTCCAGGACGTCGGCCTGCCGCGCCCGGCCAACCAGAACATCGACGACCTGGCGGTGGAGCTGTCCGAGGAGCGGATCACCGAGGCGGACGCCGACCGGATCTTCGTCGGCACCTACGGCCCGGCGGACAAGACCGCGCAGGGCAGGGTCACCGACAACCCGCTGTGGAAGAAGCTCGGCGCGGTGGAGAAGGGCAAGGCCGTCACGGTCCCCGACGAGACCTGGTACCTGGGCCTCGGCGTGGTCGCGGCGAACTCGATCCTGGGCGACCTGGAGAAGAACCTGGCCGGCTGAGCCGCTCACGGCGGGGCCGGCCGGGCCGACTCAGGCCGGTCCCAGCGGTTCGCGGGCCGCGTACGTCAACAGGCCGGCGATTCCGGCGGCCGGGCCGTGGACGCGGCGCCAGTGTTCGTCGCGTTCGGTCAGTGCCGCGAACAGGCGCTGCCACGAGCGGTCCTCGGTCCCCAGCAGGTCGACGGTCAGCGCGGCGACCTCCACGTATGCCGCGTCGACCGCCGCGCGCACCGGCCCGGACAGGTCGGCCCGCGCCCGGGCGTCGGCCAGGTAGCGCAGCGCCCGTTCCGCGTGGCCGACCTCGTGCACCAGGTCGCGGCCGGTCAACAGGCCCGCCTCGACCAGGCGTTCCACCTCCGCGTGCCACTCGGCGGTGCCGCCGTCGGGCACCACCCGCGCGGCGACCGCCCGTGCGGTGCGCGGACCGCGCCGGGCCGCGGCGAACGCCTCCGCCGGGTGCAGGTCGGCCGACATCGCCACCACGATCTCGTCGGGCGCGTCCGGCCGGCTCGCGAGCGCGTGCCGCACCCCCGCCGGCCACGGCTCGCGCGCGTGCTCGCGCGCCAGCAGCGCCCAGTCGCGCCGGTACGGCCGATCCAGGACCCGCTCCGCGTCCGGCAGCCGTCGGCATCCGCGCAGCCGGGCCACCAGTCGGGCCGGCGACGACTCCCGCTCGATCCGCTCGCTCAGCACCGCGAGCCCGGCGTCGAGCGCGGCGCGCGCCGGCGGGGGCGGCGCGTCGAGCCCGGCACCCGCCCCGGCCGGCGGGGCGTCGAGCGCCCGATCGTGCGCCTCCAGGGCCTTGCCGGCGACCCTGGCGGCGCCGCTGCCCAGGAGGCCGCCGTCGATCACCGCACGTAGCCGGTGCGCGCCGCCGAAGCGCAACACGTTGTGGGCCGCGATCAGTCGGTCGAGCAGGGACAACTTCCCGGACATCGCAGCCAGGGCCGATTCGACCACGTCCGCGTCGGCCGCCTCGACGGTGACCCGCAGCGCGTCCACCCAATGCGCGGAGAACACGCCGGGTTCGAGCAGCCGGGCCCGCAGCGCGGCGGACAGCGGCCGGACGTCGTCCGCCGCACGGGCCAGGATCCGCCGCCGCTCGGCCACGTCGCCGCGCCGCTTCACATCGCCGTACAGCCGATCGTCCAGCGCCGGATCGCGCCGGGCGAGCAGGCGTTCGCGCACGTGTCGGGTGTGCGGCGAGCGAGCCTCGCCCTCGGCCAGGATCAGCGCGGGCTCGACGTCGGTCAGGCCGAGCACGTACTCGACCAGGTCGACGGTGACATGCCGACCCCGTTCGGCGTCCCGGGCCAGGACGCTCGGCGCACCGGGCGCCAGCAGCGGCAGGACGGTGCGCAGCACCCGCACGTCGGCGTAGACGAGCAGGGCCGACCCGGCGGCGGAGAGCACCGGCGGCGGCCCGTCTCCCGGCGGCTCCGGCGCGCCGGCGGTGGCCCGCTCCAGCAGCTTGGGCAGCGGCAGTTCGCCACCGTCGCTGTCCATCACCGCCAGTGCGGCGAGCCAGCGGCGCGGGTCGTGGCCGAGGCGTTCGGCGAGCAGCGTGCGCACCGCCCGGGTCAGCGGTGCCCGGGCGAGCTGGGAGAACTCGCCCGGCCGCGCGGCGCTCAACGCGCGGGCGGGGGTGTCGGCGATCAAGTCCGCGGGGCCGACGAGCCCGGCGCGGTAGCGTACCGAGGCCGAGGCGCCGGCGCGGAAGCCGACGGGATCGCGCCGGGCCAACCGCTCGCGCGGCAGATCCACCGGGGCCGCCGCGCACGCCGCGCGCAACCAGTCCGGGTGGGCCAGCCCGGGGACATCCGCCTCCGGGGTCTCCGCGAACACCGTGAGCACGGCCGGATCGGTGGGGATCGGCGCGCCCGGCACCATCGACCGCAGTAGATGCGCGGCGGCCAGCGCACAGGCGCGGTCCGGGGTGCTGCGCCGCCCGCACCGGGTCGGCAACATCGGCCCGACCTGCTCAGGGGTGCGCGTCGCCGGTGTGGACACGGCCGGTTCGCGGGCCGACTCGGCGATCTCGGCGTCGTGGGCGGCGCGTTGCTCGGGCCCGGGCGGCGGTCCGGCGGCCTGTGCGGCGACCTCGATCAGCTCGCCGACGGTGCCGGTGAACGAGTCGAGCAGGCCCAGCGCGATCACGGTCGCCTCGACGTGCCCGGCGAGACGGGTCCGCACCAGCGTGCCGATCCGGGCCCGGATCGGCGCGGCGACGGCGTCCCGGGTCAGCTTGGGCAGCGCGCGCAACACCTCACCGGCCGGGCGGGCGGTGTCCACCAGGCGTATCGGGTCCAGCAGTTCGTGCTCGACGCAGTCGTTCACCCAGCCGGCGTCGGTGCGGCGAAAGGCCACCGCGCGCAGCCGGTCGATCGGCTCGCGGTTCAGGTCCTCGGCGGTCGTCCCGCAGGCCCGGTTGACCACCGCGAGGCGCAGCAGGCGGGCCGGTTCGCCGACGGCGTCCTCGTGGCGCAGGAGTTCGTCGATCGACTCGGGCGCGAAGGGCGCCTCGCGATGCCGGGCGACCAGGCGCGGCAGGTCGTACGTGTACGGCTCGTGCACCAGCGTAGCCAGGAGCCGGCGGGTGGCGTTGCGCCCGCGCGCGGCGGCCAGCACGCCCGGCAGTGCGTCGGGGTCCTCGTACGGGATCCGCACCTCGCCCCACCGGCCCGGGCCGTCGCCGGATTCGAGGTGGTCCGGGAGGGCGTCGGCCCGGGGCGCGGGCGCGAGTCCGCCGATCAGTCCCACCAGGCGCCGGGCCGCGTCGGGGCCGCCGCGTTGCCGCACCTTCGAGAACGCGAACGCCCGCGCGTCGGCGGAGGGGAACGCGTACAGCGCCGCGTGCACCAGCTCCGGGTCACCGCTGACCACCAGCGGGGTGAGCCGGCGCCGGTCCGCGCAGTCGAGCAGCTCGGCGCGCAACACCGGGTCCAGCGGTACCGGTTCGCTCCGCCCGGGAGTGCACGGCGCACCGGAGGCGATGCGGCGGCGCAGGGTGAGCGGACTGTGGTGGTTGCGGTACACCGCCGCGTTCACGCGTGGTTCGTCCAGCCCGACGAGCCGGCCCAATCGGCGTGGATCCAGGCCCGAGTTGGCCGCCAAGGCCGCGCAGACCCTCGGATCGCGGCCGGCGAGGGCGGCCTCGAAGACGTGCTCGGGGAGCGGGCCGCGGCCGAGCAGGTCGCGCAGCAACTCGTCGGGCAGGTGCGGCAGCAGGGCGCGTAGATCCTCCGCCGGGGCGGCGTGGAGCAGGAAGCGGTAGGGCCGGGACAGGGCCGGGGGAGGGGCGTTTCGGGGGCCGGGCACGGAGCCGTCGGCGATGCCGGCCAGCAGGTCGGCCAGGGTGCCCCGATGCCGGGACAACGCGCCGCGCAGGGCGGCCCAGCGGTCGGCCGAGCAACCCAGGTGACGGTGGATCAGCTCGGCGAGCGCGCGGCCGGGCGGGAGTTCGGCGAGCACGGCCACCGCGACGCGGGCCGGAGCGACGCGGCTCGGTATCGGCGCGGCGTGTCGTTCGTCGACCAGCCCGGACGCGGCGGCAGCGGCGGCGATCCGGGTGGCCTCGACATGGCCCGGCAACCGCACCGCGGCCGCCAGGAGGGCGACCGAGGGGCGCGCGACGTGCGCCACCGCGGCCGGGTGGGCCCGATACAGCTCGGCGAGCAGCACCTCGGGGCAGTCCGGCCGGGCGGCCAGCGCGACGGCGGCCGATTCGGGCAGCGGGTCGGCGCGGTGCGCGGCCGGCAGCCGGGTCCAGTCGACGTGCCGGCGCCAGGTCGGTTCCGGCTCGCCGGCCCGCAGCCCCGCGATCAGCCCGGCGGAGCCCTCCGCGGCGAGCACCGCGGCCCGCAGCGGCCCCTCGTCCCCGGACGCGAGCGCGGCGGCGGCGAGGTCGGCGACGTCGGGCCCGGGCGCGCTGCCGGGCTCGGACGGCACGCCGGGTCGAAACCGCACCTCGCCGAGCAGCGCGCCCAGCCGCCCCGGCTCGTCGAACAGGCCGAGCAGGCCGCGCAGTTGCTCGGCGCGGGACAGCCGCGCGCCCTGGGTGCGCAGCGCGTGCTCGATCAGCGCCGGGATGCCGGAGACCACCGCCGCGCCGACGAAGTGCGGGTGGTCCGGCGGGTCTTCGGTACACGCGCGGATCTCCTCCCACAACACCGCGAGGGCGTTCGGATCCGGGTGCCGGCCCGGGGTGAGGATCTCCCGGCGCATCCACGGCAGCGCGGTGGCGTGCCGGTAGACCAGGCGGTCGACGACCGGGTCGGGCCGTTCCAGGAGCGCGGCCAGATCGGCCGGGGTGGCCCGGGGGTTGCGCGCCACCGCGCGGCGCACCGGCACGTCCGGATCGCGAACCGCCCGACGACGTGCGGTGATCGGCAGCGCCGCATCGGCCAACCAGGCCGGATCGGGCACGCCGAGGCGATGCCGCAGCCGGCCCGCGTCGCCCGGCTCGCCGCTCGCCACCGCGAGTCCGAGCAGCACCTCCGCGGCCGGGTCGGATCGCCGCGCGGCTCCCTGCGTCACTGTTCGCCTCCCCTTGCCTGCCGGACCCACCCTCGTCCGCCGTGTCCCGGCCCGGGTTCCGGGGCGGGCAACGCGAGGACCACCCCACCACGGCTCACCGACGATCGGCCGTCGCGGACCGGTCAGGGGCCGGCAGGGGTGTCGGACCGGGGCGTGGGCCGAGGTCGGCGGCGATCGCCCGGGGCGCTCGTCGGGATCGCCGGCGAGCGCCCGCGCATCGCGACCGCACCGGCCCCGATCCGCGCGAACCGGCCCGGGCTGGTACCCAGTACACGCTTGAAGTGCCGGTTCAGATGCGCCTGATCATAAAATCCCGCGGTGGCGGCGACGGTGTGCGCCGGCATGCCGTCGAGCAGGAGCGTGCGCGCCAGGTCGACCCGACGGCCGGTCAGGTACTGGTGCGGGCCCATCCCGAACTCCCGGCCGAAGGCCCGGATCAGATGCGTCGGATGCGCGAACAGCACCTCGGCCGCCTCGCGCAGCGTGACACCCTCGACGTAACGCTCGTCCAGCAGGTCCCGCAACCGGCGGGCCAGGCCCGGATCGCGCACCTCCGGGGTGGCGCCGACCCGGCCCCGCAGGTGGACGCGCAGCCGCTCGGTGATGAACGCGAGCCTGCTCTCGGTCTCCAACTCCTCGCCGGCGCACGTCAGCGACAGGTGCAGCCGGTGCAGCCGGCGGCGCAGGTCCGGATCGTCGAACACCGGTCGGTCCACGGCCGGGCCGATCAGCGAATGCGGCAGGTGCGAGGAGTCCAGATACAACACCCGCTTGTGGAACCCGGCCGCCGTGGCCGCGGCCCCGTTGTGCGGCACGTGCGGCGGCAGCAGGCTCACGGTCGGTCGCAGCACACCGTGTTCGTGTCGATCCAGATCGTAGCGGATCACGCCGTCGTCGACGATCAGCAAAGTCCACGCGGCGTGCGTGTGCATCGGGTAGGCGTGGCCGGTGATGTGCGCGTGCAGCACCTCGGTGACGCCGGCCACCGGTGGCCGCCACGCCACGAGCTCCGCACCGGCAACCATGTCAGGATCGTACAAGACGGGCCGATGCGGGCCCCGGAAGACTTCGGGGCATGGAATCCGAGAGCGCGCCCGTCCGTTTCGACACCAAGATCGCCGTCCTGCTGCGCGAGGACCTGGCCGCCTGGCAACGACCGAACGTGACGGCGTTCCTGGTCGGCGGTCTGGGCACCCGGGTACCGGAGGTGATCGGGGAGCCGTACACGGACGCCGACGACACCGCGTACCTGCCGATGTTCCGTCAGCCGGTACTGGTCTTCGAGGCCGGGAAGGAGATGCTGACCACGGCACACACCCGCGCGCTCGGCCGGGGCCTGCAGGTGGCGGTGTTCACCTCGGATCTGTTCGCCACCGGCAACGACCAAGACAACCGCGCGGCGGTGCGGGCGGTGCCGCGTGCCGATCTGGACCTGGTCGGCATCGCCGTGTACGGGCCGCGCAACGCGGTGGACAAGGTCTGCAAGGGCGCCGCGATGCACCCGTAGCACGGGTCGAAGGACCCGGGTCGCCGGAAAACACGCGGGACCCGGACCATGTGGGAGGTGGTCCGGGTCCCGCGTCGGTGTGTGGGTTCACTTCCCGGCGATGGCCTCGCGCCATACCGGGCTGTCGACGTAGTGGTTGTCGAACCGCTCGGACGTCGCGCGCAGTTCGGCGAAGTCGGCCTCGCCGCGGTGCACCCGCTCCAGCAGGCGGTAGTAGTCGAAGCGGTCCATGCCGGGCGTGAAGACCACCAGCATCTTGGCCTCGGTGTCCGGGGCCGGGGCGAAGGCGTGCGTGGTGTGCGGCGGCACGAGGAGGAAGTCCCCCGTCTCCAGTGTCACGATCTCCTCGCCGAGCAGGATGCGCATGGTGCCCTCGGTGACGTGGAACATCTCGCTCGCCCGGGTGTGGAAGTGCGCGGGCGCGCCCGGCGAGCCCTTGCTGAACGTCGCCAGGTTCGCGGTCAGCCCGGGGGTGTCGGCCAGCAGCGTGATCAGGCTGGTCGGACCGTCCTGGATGATCTCGGCGTCCCGGGTACGGACCAGGACGGGGACCTCGCCGGTCGCGGCGGCGGTGTTCGAGGTGTTCGCGGACATGGTGGCTCCTTGCATACGGGCGTGCGGGAAAGCGGTGTATCGGTCGACCGGTGTCGATCGAGGTGACGCGTACGGTCGGTGGGGGGTGCTTCGGTGCCTCCTCGGCGCCCGGCCCCGCCGTTCGTTGACACCAATCTACGGTCGCTTTCGACCCTCTGGATGGTGCATTCCGGGATCGAAACAATGGGTCAATTACGAACCCTGGTGAACCCCGGACACGCAAAGAGGGGTTTCGCCGCCCCGTGACGGCGAAACCCCTCCCACGCCCCCGAAAGGAGTCCCGGACGCCTACTTCGCGTCGATCTTGTCCCGCAGTGCGGCCAGCAGATCGCGGAGCAGGCCGATGGTGGTCTCGTCGGTGAGGTTGCCCGCCTCGTCGAAGCGCTCGTGCGACCGGAACGCGATCACCTCGGGCTTGACCACCACGTCGGTGTGCGTCCAGACGAACACCTGACGCAGCGCCAACTGGGCCCGTACGGAGCCGAAGTTGGTGGGTGCGGCGCCCATGATCGCGGTGGGCTTGTGCAGCAGCGGCAGGCCCTCGGTGCCGCTCCAGTCGGTGCTCGCCCAGTCGAGCGCGTTCTTCAGGACGCCCGGGATCGAGTAGTTGAACTCGGGCGTGGCGATCAGCAACCCGTCCGCCTCGGTGATCCGCCGACGCAGATCCGCGGCCGCGGCGGGCCGATCGACCGGGGTGTCCTGGTCCATGTCGTACGGGGGGATCTCGCGCAGGCCCTCGTAGATCTCGATGTCCACCCCACCCGGGGCGAACTTCTGCGCGGCGTGCAGCAGTCGGGTGTTGTGCGACTCGGCGCGCAGGCTGCCGGAGACGGCCAGGATCTTGACGTCGCGCACGCGATGGCTCCTTCGGGTGGTGTGGCCGGGTTCGGTGACCGGATCGGTCGACGGTGCGCCCGTTCCCGGGTGCCGGACCAACGTATGGCCCGTTCGATGTCGGTATGACCGGCCCGACATGCCAATTGGGGGACCGATTGCGACACGCGTGCGACCCCGCGAGGGCGCCCCCGACCGACCCGCCTGCGCTGTGACGCAGGACACGTGCATCCGGCCCCTCCTCGAGATGCGTATGGATCAGGGACGGACGAGACAGGAGGGGAGGTCGGGATGGGACGGCAGGGCCGCGACGGGTTCACCGAGTTCGCCGAGTCCTCGGCGCAACGCCTGTGCCGGACGGCGTATCTGCTGTGCGGCGACTGGCATCTCGCCGAGGACCTGACCCAGATCGCCCTGGAGAAGCTGTACGTGGCCTGGCGCCGCATAGAGCACACCGACCAGCCGCACGCGTACGCGAAGCGGGTGCTCCTGAACGCCTACCTGGATCGCAGGCGCCGACGCAGTTCCACCGAGTTGCCCGGCATCGACGCGGCGGGCCTGGAGCACCGCCCCGACGCGGCGGCCGACGCCGACCTCCCGGACGTACGGCTGACCCTGATCGGCGCGCTGATGCGGCTGCCGCCGAGGGACCGGGCGGTGGTGGTGCTGCGGTATTGGGAGGACCACAGCGTGGAGGCGGTCGCCGAGATGCTCGGCATGTCCACCTCTGCGGTCAAGAGCGCCGGCCCCCGCGCACTGGCCCGGTTGCGCGGAACGCTCGAGGTCAATCCCCTGATCGGCTGAGCGGAGGAGAGCGGTGACGAGCGGGACCGGGAACGACGGCGAGACGGAAGCCGACACGAGAACCGATACGGGAACCGATGTCGACCGGAACGGGAGGCGGCAATGACGGCGGATCGGGTGACACCACGATCCGGGACCGAGTCGGGGCGTGGGTCCCCACTCGGAGCGGACACCGACCTCGACGTCGTGCTCGACGTCGACCCCGGACTCGCGGTGGCCTTCCGGCGGCAACTGCACGCCGAGTTGGGCGGCCGGGACGCCCGCCCGATGGCCGAGGTGGTGGCCCGTGCCACCGCCCGAGGCCGGCGGCGGGTGTGGATCCGCGCGGGCGCCGTCGTGGCGTCGATGGCCGCGGTGGCAACGATCGGGGTGCTCTCGGCCACGATCGCCACGGACGCGGACGCGGGCGAGGCCGACTCGCGGCGGGCGATGTCACCCGCGTCGAGCGGTGTGGCCGAGTCGCGACCCGGGTGGGAGGCCCGCGCGGCCGAGGTCCGGATCGCGAAGGCCCGGGAGGTGATCGCGCGGCAACTGGGGGACCTGCTCGTCGCCCTGCTGCCGCCGGAGGGGACGAAGTCGGCGGTACGGACCGGGTATTCGCCGGAGTACGGCATCTCGGCCGCGCTGACCTGGGACAACGGCCAGGGACCGGCCGGGGTGTCGATGTCGCTGCGCTCGGGCGATCTGGCCGCCTGCGCCCCGGACGCCCCCACCGAACCCGCCCGGATCGACGAGTACGGGCGCACGCACCACCTCAAGTGCGTCGGACCGCTCCGGGACGCCGGCCGCTTCGCGTCGGAGTCCGTGCGCACGACCGGGGCCGGCGCGGTCTGGGGGCAGGGCATCCGGATTCCGTCGGGCCCGACCGTCTTCCGGCTGTTCTGGGCCATCGGCCCGCTCGACCGGGTGGAGACCCCGGACGGGAAACGACCGATGCCGTTGACCGACGAGCAGGCGCAGGCGATCCTGCGGGACCCGCGCTGGTCGGACATCTCCCGGCAGTTGCGGGCGGCCGAACCGGGGACGGGGTGAGCGGGCGCACCATGGGCCGTCGTTCGAAGTTCCGCCCCCCGGCCGGGAGCCGCGCGCGTGCCAGGGCGCGGGCCCGCTCGGACGCCCGCCGGCGGCTGGTGACCCGCGCCTGGGTCGTGGCCGGGGCGGTGACCGCCGTAGCGCTCCTGATCACGTTGATGCCGCACGGCTCCGGCGGTGGCGCGCCGATCGTCGACGCCGGCGCCACCCGGCTCGACGCACCGACCGGGCGTCCGCCCGAGGCCACCCCGGGACCGGACGAGCCGTCGGCGCAACGGGATTTGCCGGTACGGACGTCCGCCTCGCCGGATCCCGAGGCGCAGGCGAGCGTGCCGTTCGCCCTGGACCCCGAACTGCGGCTCGGCGGCACGTTCGTTCCCGTGCCCGGCGAGGCGGCGGCGTCGCGTCCGGGACGGCGGGTCGCCTATCGGGTGGAGATCGAGCAGGGACTCCCCCTGGACGGCGCGCTGTTCGCCGACCTGGTGCAGCGCACCCTCGACGATCCGCGAAGCTGGTCCCGGGACGGGCTCGCCTTCGCCCGCACCGACGGCGCCGCGTCGTTCGTGGTGCGGTTGGCCAGTCCCGGCACCCTGCATCGGATCTGCTCGCCGATCGTGGGCGACACCAGCAGGTCCAACGTGTCCTGCAATGCCAACGGCACACCCTGGGTGATGATCAACGGCTGGCGCTGGGCCCAGGGTTCGACCGCGTACGGGGACGACCTCCTCGGCTACCGCCACATGCTGATCAACCACGAGGTGGGCCACCGCATGGGCCACCGACACAGCACCGGGTGTGCCGCCGGCGGCCTGGCACCGGTGATGATGCAGCAAACCAAGTCCCGGGTGGCGGACAACGGCAGACTGTGCGAGGCCAACCCCTGGCCGTACCCGAACGCCGCCGATTGACGTGCCCGCACACCCTGGGCGCCACGACCGCGTCCCCGGTACTCAGCGCGGCGGGAGCCGCAAATGCCGTCGCAGAAAATCGAGTTGATGGGCCGGCAACCTCTCGAACAGGTTCTCGTCCGTGGGCGCGTGACCGGTACGGATCAGCGGCAGCACCTCGTGCGGCCGTCCGGCGGCGAGCAGTTCGCCGGACAACCGCACCATGTTGGCCGGCCAGACGTTGTCGTCGGCGAGTCCGTGGATCAGCAACAGCGGTCGGCGCAACTCGGCGGCCGAGGTCAGCGGCGAGCAGGCGGCGTAGCGTTCGGGGTGCTCGTCGGGACGGCCGAGGAAACGTTCGCGCCAATGCGTGTCGTACAGGCGCTGGTCGGTGACGGCGCCGCCGGCGATCGCGGCGTGGAAGACGTCCGGGCGGCGCAGGATCGCGGCCAGGGCCAGTGTCGCGCCGAACGACCAACCCCGCACGGCGACCGTGGAGGCGTCCAACTCGCCGCGCTGTCGCACGACTTCGGTCAAGGCGGCGACCTGGTCGGCGAGCACCGGGCCCAGGATGCCGCCGGCCACCTCGCGCTTCCAGGCCGGACCGCGCCCCGGCGTCCCGCTGCCGTCGGTGATCAGCACGGCGAATCCCTGTTCGGCGAACCACTGGGAGACGAAGGCCATCGGGCCCTGCTGGGCGGTGACCCGCTGAAGGGCCGGGCCGCCGTACGGGTCGACGAGCACCGGCAGCGGCGGGTCGCCCGCGCGATGCCACGACGGCAGCAACACCTGGCTGTGCAGGCCGCGTTCGGTGGTGGTGATCCGGGCCGCGCGCAGCCGCAGGACCGGCTCGGCCGCATACGAGCGGATCGGCACGGCGGGCCGATCCGCACGCAGCACGCGCGTGCGGGCGCCGGGGCGATCGGGGGTCCGGGCCGTGTGCACGAGCGTGCCGGCGCGGCGCACGGCGGTATGGACGCCGACCTCCCCGTCGAGCCGTTCGGCGCCGGCGCCCGGTCGGTACGGGGCGGGGGTCGGCGACCGGCCCCTCGACGGGCAGCCGACGCGCACGCCCGGTCGGCACGTCGACCACCCACAAGCCGTCCGGCAGTACGAACGCGGCGAGCCGAGCCGCGTCGTCGCCGGCGTAGGCGGCGATCCCGGACCGGCCGGCCGCGGTCGCCGAGCGGGCGGGATCCAGGAGCAGTCGCTCCGTGGCGGTGTCGAGGTCCAGACACCACAGGCAGCCCACCGGATCCTCCCCGGAACGACTGCGCAGGAACAGCACCGACGCACCGTCGCCGGACACGGTGAACGCGGTGGGCAGACCCGAGGTGAACCGCCGAGTGCGTACGAACTGCCGGGGCAAACCGATCATCGACATGCGCTACGGACTGACCGCCGGGCCCGGCCCCACCGAATGTTTCGCCACCCGGCGAAACGACCCGGGCCGTCCGGTCGACGGGCGCGCCTCGCGCCGGTCGCCACGTGGACCGGTGTCTTCGGGCTTTCGCACCGGCTTCGCACCGCTTGCGGCCCTTCCGGCACACGGGGCCGACGGCCCGGTTGTGCACCCGCGCCGCTCACCCATGGTCACCGGCCCGGTTCGGGGCGTAGCGCTCTCGACGGCGGGCATACCGGGTGTCGGGGGTCAACCCGGCGATGCCGAAAGCCGGTTGGTCCCCTTCGCACGCGCGCCGGGCCGTGTGTCAGGGTGCTGTCATGGGGGAGAAGCCGCGTGCCGATCGGCCGAGTCCGCCGCGCGTTTCCCGACGTCGCCGGTGGGCCGCGCCGGCGGTTGCCGTGATCGCGGTCGGCGTCGGCGGGACCGCGCTGCTCAATGCCGCCGGGGACGCGCCCGCACGGTTTTCGGCGAGCGTCGACCCCGCGCCGCCGCCCGCCCCCGTGGACGTGGAGGGCTGCCCCCGATGGGTCGACCCGACCACCCCCGACCGGCGACTGCCCAACCACGCCGCCCCGGCGGACCCGTTCGTCCCCGGTACGCCGCGCTCCGCCGTGGTGTGCCGCTATCCCCGTGACGACCGACAGGCGCGGCATCGCACGGACCTGGCCGGCACGCGCGCCCTCCCGGATCCGGCCGAGTACGCCCGGGCGCTGCGGGCTCAACCCGCCCTGCCCACCGGCGGACTCGCCTGCCCCGGGGCAGGTCGCCAGGCGGACTACGTCGTGATGTTCGGGTACGACGACGGCCTGCGCCACGGCGTGCGGGTGATGTCGTCCTGCCCGATCGCCGCCGACGCGCGCCGCGCGGTCCTCCCGGACGCCGAACTGGTCGCCCGCCTGGACGCGTTGTTTCCCGAAGCGGCCTCGGGCCCGGGTGAGCCCCCGGCCCCGGGGCGGCTCGTCGGCCGATGACCGTGGGGTCAGTGGGCGAGGCCGCCGACGAGGGAGGCCATGGCGGTGCCCAGGGCCTGCTGTGGGTCGACGCCGTCGGCGGCAGAGGCCGTGCTGTCCGGGGTGGTGAGGGCGATGTCCGGGGACGGGGTGCCCGCGTTCGCGATGGGGGTGGCGAGTGCGGCGGCGCCCGTCGCCAGGACCACGGCGGCGAGGATGCGTCGAGTCTGGGTCATACCGTGCTCAACGCCGGGATCGGCCGGGGGCTACGCCATGTCACCCGTCCGGGCCTGCGCGGGCACGGGCCGCCCCGGCGTACCCCGGCGCTCGTCCCCGGCGCGGAGCCCGCGCGTTCCCCCCGGCTCAGCCGGGCCGTCGCGCCTCGAACAGCACCCGGGTCGAGTGCGCGACGAACGGTCCGTCTCGTTCGATGAGTTCGTGCAGGTCGTGGAGCCGATCCCGGTAGGCGTCCACGGTGAAGCCGGGCACCAGCCAGATCACCTTGCGCAGGAAGTAGACGACCGCGCCGACGTCGAAGAACTCCATCCGCAGCCGTTCCATCCGTAGATCGACGACCTCCAGACCGGCGGCCCGCGCGTCGGCGCTCTCGGTGTCCGGGTGTCGACCCTCGCGTGCCTCGGGCTGCGGACCCAGGAAGTATTCGATCAACTCGAACACCGAGGCCGGGCCGACATGCTGGGCCAGATAGGTGCCGCCGGGTCGCAACACGCGGGCGATCTCCGGCCACCGGATCGTCGCCGGATGGCGGCTGGTGACCAGGTCGAAGGCGGCGTCGGCGAACGGCAGCGGTGGCTCGTCGGCGTGGGCGACCACCACCGCGCCGAGCGGGTGCAGCAACGCGGTGGCCTTGGCCACGTTCGGCGGCCACGACTCGGTGGCGACCATGGTGGGCGGCAACTTCGGTACACCGGCCAACACCTCCCCGCCGCCGGTCTGGATGTCGAGGGCGGCGGACACACCGGCCAGACGTTCGCCCATCAGCCGCTGATACCCCCACGAGGGGCGGGACTCGGTGGCCCGTCCGGCAAGCCAGGAGAAGTCCCAGCCGGCCACGGACACCGACTCGGCCTCGGCCGTCAGGTCTGCAAAGGTGCGTGACATATCCGCATCAATACCGCGCCGCGAGGCATCCGGCAAACGCTTTCCGCCCCCGACCCGTCGCGGCAAAACCGGCCGCGCGCGGCCGGTGCGGGATGGCGACGAAGCCCACCGTCGCCATCCCGCACCGCACAGCCCGGTCGTCGCCTCAGCCGACGAACTCCCGGTCCCCGTAGTGGATCGTGGCCCGCGACCAATCGCCGCCCAGGGTGCCGACGAAGCGCTCGACCAAGGCCGCGTCCGCGCGGTCGGCGACCAGGATCAGCTTGCCGCCGCGCACCGTGACCGAGCCGCCGAAGAGGCGCTCGCGCGCCTCCGGGTCGGCGGCCAATCCGTCGTGCAGCCGCCGCACGCTCACGTCCGGCACCTCGACCTCGATCGCGTCCACACGCGGGGAGTCGGCGCGCAGGTACTCGAAGGTGAGCACCGACTCCTGGTCGTAGCGCTTGCGCAGCACGTCGGCGATGTGGTTGAGCCGCGCGGCATCGAGGCCGTCGACGTCGAACTCACGCGAGCGCTCGTACGTGATGTTCTGCGCCTCGTCGGACCAGAACACCCCGTCGAGCAACGAGGACTTGTCCGGGTCGGCACCGTGCGCGCGGATCGTCGCGCGCACCTCGCAGGCGAAGCGGTTCAGCCGCGTCCGCAGCCGGGGATCGTTCGGATCGCTGATCACGGCGGTGTTGTCGGTCACGAAGACCTCCGCCACCGGCAGATGCCGGCGCGTGTGCCCGGGCGAGGCGTCGGCCACGCAGGACGGGCTGTGCGCGGACGCGGCGACCGCGCCCTGGGCGCCGCCGGCGCCGATGGTGATGCCGAACGCGAGGACAAGGGCGGCGGGCCAACGCTTCATACGGGATTCCCCCTGGATGCATGGGTCGTCGTGGGACGGATGGACGGACGAACGACGGGACGGGTGCAGCGCGCGACCATCGAGACGATCATGAAACAGAAAGATACCGGCGAGTCGCCGCGACCGTGCACAGCGTCACCGCAACACCGGGGGATCGCGGCGGTGTTCCGGGCGCGGTTCGGCGGGAAACCGAGTACGCGTACTCAGGCCCCCGTCCGGCCGAGGGGCCAGGATGGCGACCGTGATCGACCGCACCGCGTACCCGAACCACCCGCATCCGACGTGGCGGCCGCCACAAAAGCCGCCGCGCCCGCGGCCGCACGGCGTCCGGTACGCGGCGCCCGCCGCGGCGGCCGGGGCGAGTGTGCTGTGCGCGGTGGCCGCGGTCGTGGTCCGGTTCGGCGCCCGGGTGGCCGGGTCCCTGCGCGACACGAGCACCTACGGCGACGGCTCGCCGGTCCCGCCGCACCCGTGGAACGACCACCAGGGCACGATCGACCTCTGGCTGCTCGCCGCCGTGGTCACCGCCGCCCTCGCCGCGGCCTGCTTCGTCGGGACGGCCGTTGCCCGGGGTCGAGCGAAGCGCCGCCGAGGGCTTGGATCATCATCGTCGTAGAGGTTCCCGGCATCGTCGTGGCCGTCGACGCGTCTCGTCGTCGGATGCGGCGCCGCCGCCCTCGCCCTCGTCGTCGGGAAGAAGATCGGAAAGCACATGACTCGGTCGCGCACGTTCACCTGGCAGGACCCGAAGCTTTCCGCGGACGCCGTGGGCACCATGTCCGGTCTGGACTTCCTGCGCGAGATGGTGGCCGGACGACTGCCCGGACCGCCGATCGCGGCCAACCTCGCCTTCACCCTGGAGGAGGTCGAGGAGGGGCGGGCCGTGTTCGCCGTCGTCCCGGGCGAGGAGCACTACAACCCGATCGGCAGCGTGCACGGCGGCCTCTACGCCACCCTGCTCGACTCGGCCGCCGGCTGCGCCGTGCACACCACCCTCGCCAAGGGCGTCGGCTACACCTCGCTCGACCTCTCCACCCGGTTCCTGCGGCCGATGACGGTGGACACGGGCAAGGTCCGGGCGATCGGCACCGTGCTCACCCGGGGCCGGCGCACCGCCCTCGCCGAGGCCGGCCTGTACGACGCGAACGACCGCCTCCTGGCCCACGCCACCAGCACGTGCATGCTGTTCGACCTGCCGACGCCCTGACCCGAGCGCTTTCCGGGTCGAACGCGGTGCCCGGGCGAAACGCGGCCGGGGCACCGGCGGGACCGTGGTCCCGGCGATGCCCCGGTGTCCGTGGTGGTCGAGCGGTGTGTGTGCTCGCGCGCGACCGCGACTCAGTCGCGGACGACGGTGACGTTCTCCGCCTGGGGACCCTTGGGACCCTGGGTGACGTCGTACTCCACCCTGTCGTTCTCCTCCAACTGCTTGAAGCCGGTGCCCTGGATGGCGGAGAAGTGGACGAAGACGTCCGGACCGTTGTCATCCTGCTCGATGAAGCCGAAGCCCTTGTCCGCGTTGAACCACTTCACCTTGCCTGTTGCCATCGTTCATTCCTTCATCTGATGCCACGACGCGCGACGGGCGCGTCCGCCGGAGCCTCGTCGCGACTGCGGCCCCCGAGATTTCCCGCCCGGCCGGCGGCGAAACACGCGGCGGACGCGGGCGGCGGACGCGGGCGGCCGGCCCGGACCGGCTCAGCGGGCCGAGTAACCGCCGTCCACGAGGTGGTAGCTCCCCTGGACGAACGAGGCCCGGTCGGACAGCAGGAACGCGGTCAGTTCGGCGACCTCCTCGGCGGTACCCAGGCGGCCCTGGGGGTGCAGCGAGACCAGGAGCGAGTGCTGCTCCTCGTCGCTGTCGCGCAGGAGCGGGGTCTCGATGAACCCGGGGCCGACCGCGTTGATCCGCACGCCGTGTTCGGCGTATTCGACGGCGGCGGTCTTGGTCAGGCCGATCACCCCGTGCTTGGCGGCGACGTAGGCGGCCTGACCGGCGAAGCCGTTGGTGCCCAGGATCGACGACATGTTGACCACGGCCCCACCGCCGGCGGCCAGGATCGCGGGCAGTTCGTGACGCATCGAATAGAAGACCCCGGACAGGTCGGTGGCGATCACCCGGTCCCACGCCGCGACGTCGTACGCGCCGGTGGGGTCGCTCGGCCCGGCGATGCCCGCGTTGTTGACGGCCAGGTGCAGTGCGCCGAAGGTCTCGACGGTGAAGCGTACGGCGGCCTCGACCGAGTCCGGGTCGGTCACGTCCACCGCGACCGCCGCGGCCCGGGTGCCGTCGGCGGACAGGGCGTCGGCGGCCTCCCGGGCGCCGGCCTCGTTGAAGTCGGCGAGGACGACCGCGGCGCCGCCGGCGGCGAGCCGGTGGGCGATGGCCAGGCCGATGCCGGAGGCTGCGCCGGTGACGAGGGCGACCTTGCCGGCGAACTCGACGGCGTACTCGGGAGTGGTGGTGCTCATGGGTGGTTCACGACCTTTGTGGAACGGGTGTTGCCTGATGTGGGATGGACGTCCCCCGTCGGGTCGGCGAGCGTGCCGACCAGGGCATCGAAGAAGCGCGCGGCGAGCGCGGGCAGTGCGCCCGGATCGCCGGCCCGGGCCCAGGCCCGCAACGCGGCGACCAGGGTGCCGGCACCGGCCCCGACGACCACCGCGGGGCGCGGGTCGTGGTCGGGGTCGACGCCCAGACGGGCCGCGATCACCCGCACGGACTCGGCCTCGGCCTCGATCCGGATCCGCTGGTAGGCGCCGAACAGCGCGGGCTCGCCGTCGACCCGGCGGAACAATTCCAGGTGCCGGGCGAGCCGGGCGTCGCCCGACGTGTACTCGATCGCCAGCCAGTCGGCCACCGCGGTGCGATAGGCGAGCAGCGGCGGTTCGGCCTCGGGACGGGCGCGCAGCGCGTCGTTGATCCGGGCGGTGTTCTCCCGGAACTCGGCGAGGATCGCGTCCTCCTTGCCGGCGAAGTGCCGACTGAACGTGCGGCGCGTGACCCCGGCGCGCTCGGCGACGGCCTCGACGGTGACTCCGTCGAGACCGTGCGCGAGCAGCAACTCGACGGCCGCGTCGGACATCGCCTCCCGACTGCGCCGGGTGCGTTGCCGACGGCCGTCGGACTCGGGGTCGTCGATGCTCATATCAGCAGCGTAACACCCTATTGTCCCGATGAGACATAACTGTGGATCACCACCCGAGCCCCCGACCTCGCCCGCCGCCCGCCGGGTCGCCGCCTCGTCGAGGACGTACGCCGGGGTCAGGGTGTGTTCGTCGTGGGCGTCGTAGTAGCGGTGGTACACCGGGGTCAGTGCGCCCGAGACCGGCGGCACGATCCAACTCCAGTCCGCGGGGCAGCCTCGGCCGGCCTCGGCCTCCCGCTCGACGTGGCGCAGGAAGCGGGCGGATTCGGTGTGGTGGTCGGTGATGGTCGCGCCCGCCGTGTCGAAGGAGTGCAGTACGGCCCGGTTGAGCTCGATCAGGGCCCGATCCCGCCACAGCGTGCGCTCGCTGGAGGTGTCCAGCGCGAACAACGCGGCGATCGCCGGCAGCGCGTCGTAGCGATCGGCGTCGACCAGGTTGCGGGCGCCGATCTCGGTGCCCATGTACCAGCCATTGAACGGCGCCGCGCTGTAGGAGACGCCGCCGATCTCCAGGCGCATGTTGGAGATCGCCGGGACCGCGTGCCAGCGCAGCCCCAGGTCGGCGAAGCCCGGGTGTTCGGGGTGGGACAGCGCGATCTCGCGAATGGCGTCCGGGGGCAGTGCGTACGGCCGCAGCCGGCCGTCCCTGCCCTCGATGATCAGCGGCAGCGGATCGAACGCGGTGCCCTCGCCGCGCCAGCCGAGTTCATGGGCGAGGTCGGTGATGCCGAGATTGCGGCCGTCGCCCACCCGGGTGCCGTCCGCACGACGGTAGCCGGCGTAGCGGATCAACTGCTCGTTCCAGATCCGTACCCGCGGACCGGTGGGGGTGTCGGGCGCGAACACCGTGAGGGTCGGGCGGATTCGGCCGCCGCGCCAGGTCTCGCGCAGGTGCCCGGCGCACTGCGCGGCGACCTCGTCGGGCCGGCTCACGTGCCGGCGGTCGCGCACGGCCAGGCTGTTCCAGTACAGCCGGCCGATGCAGCGGGCCGAATTGCGCCAGGCGACCCGGGCGCCCCAGGTGAGTTCGGCGGAGGTGTGGGTGTAGGTACCGGTGTCCCGGATCTGCTCGGCGATCTCGCGCCATCGACTCGTGGGATCCACGGGGGACTTGGTCTCGCGGAGGAAACGCTCCAGGAAGGAGCGGGCGCGTTCGGGATCGACGGCGCCGTGGGGGCGCGGGGAGTGGATCAGCGGTGGCGGGGCGGGCTGCGATGCCGCCGTGGCGGGGAATCCGCCCATGGGGCAGCCGACTTCGTCGGACGGTGACGGAACTTCGGGATGCGACACGACGGGTGACGGCTGATCCTCGCGGATTCGGGTGCTGCCGTGTTCGGTCAACGTTCTCCTGGGAACCGGCTCGGCGGCGCGACGAGGGGTCGCGGGAGCCTGTTTCGGGTCTGGGCGGGGTACGAGACGGCGGGGACGCTTCGTGGATCAGCCGGGCGCGTCGACGGCGACGGGGGTCGGTACGTCGACCTCGGCCTCGGCGGCGTACGCGCCGACGACCGGATCGTGGTGGATCTGGCTTCCGTTCAGGCCCAGTCGGCGCAGCACCCGGGCGCTGTCGAGCACCATCGCGGGCGGTCCGCTGAGATACGCGTCGCAGTCGAAGCGCGGCCCGTACTCGCCGACCACTTCCGAGATCCCTCCGCTGATCCCGGCCAGGGTCAGATCGTCGAGCGCGGGTCTGACCCGCAGCCAGGACACCTTCTGCGACAGGCGCAGCAGGTCCTCCAAGCCGTACAGGCCGCTGTGCGCGCTGGCGCCGTAGAACAGGTCGACGAACCGATCGGTGCCGTAGTAGGCCAGTTCCTCCACCATCGCCTTCAGCGGCGCGAGGCCCGTGCCGCCCGCGACGCACAACATCGGGTTGGGTGCCAGGTGGTCGACGACCATCTCGCCCATGGCGGCGCCGAGTTTGATCCGGTCGCCCGGCTTGGCCTTGTGGACCAGGGCGTTGCTGACCCAGCCGGCCGGCACCGAGCGCACGTGGAAGGTGAGCAGGCCCCGGGGGTCGGGCGCGTTGGCGATCGAGTACGCCCGCCACACCCGCGGCCACCACGGGGTTTCCAGGAACGTGTACTGGCCCGCCCGGTACGGGAACGGGACGTCGGGGCGGACGGTGACCACCGCGATGTCGTCGGCGGCCTTGTGGTGCGAGACGATCTCGGCGGCCCAGTGCGGTGGGTTGGTCCGGGCGTCCTCGTCGGCGGCGCCGATCATGATCTTGGCCGTCGCGCCGTATGCGCGTACCCAGGCCGCCTGTACCGCGTCGTTCCAGGTTTCGCCGCTGTAGCGGGCGAGGGCGGCGACCAGGCATTCCCCGACCAGGTCGTAGTGTTCGGCGATCACGTCGAACTTGCGATGGTCGCGTCCGAGTTGGCCGAGGTAGCCGTGCAGCGCGGGAGCGTCGTCCAGATCGCCGACGATACGGATCAGTGCGTGCAGCAGGCGATCGCGCTGGACGTCCATCGCCGGGGGGAACAGGTCGCGCAGTTCGGGCCGCCGCAGGAACAGCAGCGCGTAGAAGTGGGACGTGACGTCGGCGGCCCGAGGAGCGACGACCGCGAGGTTGTGCCGGATGAAGTCGGCGTCGTTATGTCGGATGTGGTCTGCGTCGTTGGATTCCAAAATCGGCCCATCGGTAGCCCTTCCACAAGAGGGTTGCTCGGCCGGTTCCGTCGCGAGTCCGTCGCGAGTCGATCGCGGAACACCGGCGGCCGGAACACGATCATCGGATCATCGTCCCGCCGTCAAGTCGGGGGCCCGGTTCCGGGTCTGGAGCAACAGAAGTCTTTTATGCGGCGATTGATAGGTAATCCACCCACACTCTCCGCAGCCGTACGTACACGTATGGGAGTGGTAAACCCCCAGGTGGGAGTGCAATTCCGGCCGGCGGAGCGCGGCGTGGGAGGGCGCGCGGAACCGCCGTCGGAAGCCCCGGGCGGCCGACGGCGTCGCCGAGGAGGTCGGTGGAACCCGTCGAATCGTGTCTACGCGCGTCGCGGACGCATCGCGCGAGCGGCCGCCCCCGACGGTTGTCGGCCGGGCCGCGACGCCGGGGGAATCGGCTCGGCGAAGCACCGTCGCCCGCCCGGAAAGTCCGCATACGCGCACGGACCGCGCCCCGGGTCGATGCGAGGGGCGCGGTCCGTCGGCGATGCGGGTGGGGTCAGAGCGGGGTGATCTCGTCGTGGGCCTGCGCCAGGAACCGGTAACCGACGCCGTTGGCCTTGATGCCGGCGCGCTCCTCCTCGGTGAGTTCGCGCCGGATCCGGCCCGGTACACCGGCGACCAGCACGCCCGGCGGCACCCGCATGCCCTGCGGGACCACCGCGCCGGCGGCGATCAGGGCGCCGGCGCCGACGTGCGCGCCGTTGAGGACGGTGGAGTTCATCCCGACCAGGACGTCGTCCTCGATCGTGCAGCCGTGCAGTACCGCGTTGTGGCCCACGGACACCCGCGCGCCGATCACCGTGGGGAAATCGGGGTCGCTGTGCACGGTGCAGTTGTCCTGGATATTGGTTTCGGGACCCACGGCGATCGACTCGGCGTCACCGCGCAACACCGCGCCGTACCAGACGCTCGACCCGGCGGCGAGGGTGACGGCGCCGACCACGGTCGCGTTCACCGCGACGAACGCGGCGGGGTCGACCTGCGGAACGCGTCCGCCCACGGCGGCGATCAGCGGGTTGGACATGGTCCTCCTTCGACACGCGGACCCACCCGATCCGCAACCCTGGCACTGTAGCCGCGCCCTGCGGCCGTCGACCGGCCGTCGTCGGGCAGGCCGTTCGACGGCCGCCGGCCTGGGCATACTGGCGGGATGGCTGATGCGCGGCGGTTGGCGGGGATGAGTGCGGGGCGGCTTCGAGGGGTGTGCCTCGGCTTCAACGGGGCAGTCGAGGAGTTTCCGTTCGGACGGAATCCGGATGTGTCGACCTTCAAGGTCGGCGGGAAGATCTTCGCGCTGTCCACGCTGACCGACACGCCGCCGCTGCGGGTCAGCCTGAAGTGTGATCCGGACCTGGCGGTTCGGCTGCGCAGCGATCATCCGGCGATCGTGCCCGGCTACCACCTCAACAAGCGGCATTGGAACACGGTGACCCTGGACGGCTCGTTGCCGGAGGCGATGGTGCGGGACCTGATCGAGGACTCCTACGACCTGGTGGTCGCCTCGCTGCCGCGACTGCAACGGCTCAGGCTCGACTGGCCGGGGCAGCGGGAGCGGAATCGCGAGGACGGGTAGCGGCGCCGCCGATCCGGGACGAGCGCTGGGCGACCGGCCGGCAGGGGCACCGGTTTGGACTTGCCGGTCCATTTTTGCCGACCTACGGTTGCCGGCATTCCCCCACGAGGTGCCCGCTCGCGCGGACTGCCGGAGAGGTTTCACCCATGCATGCGATCCGCATCGAAGAGCACGGCGGCCCCGAGGTCATGCGCTGGACCGAACTGCCCGACCCGTCCCCCGGCCCCGGCGAGGTGCTGGTGCGCCTGGGCGCCGCCGGCGTGAACTACATGGACATCGGCGCCCGCAACCAGGGTGGCCCCGGCTGGGCCGCGCCGGCGATCCTCGGTGCCGAAGGCATGGGCCGCGTCGCCGGGCTCGGCGAGGGCGTCCGGGACCTGGCCGAGGGCGATCGGGTGGCCTGGTTCTACCACCCGGGCAGCTACGCCGAACTCCTCGTCGTACCGGCGCAGTCGCTGGTCAAGGTGCCCGACGGGATCGACGACGAGACGGCCGCCGCCGTGATGATGCAGGGCCTGACCGCGAGCCACCTGAGCACCGAGACCCACCCGATCGCGCCGGGCGACACCGCCGTGGTGCACGCGGCGGCGGGCGGCGTCGGCCTGCTGCTCACGCAGATGGTCAAGGCGCGCGGCGGCCGGGTGATCGGCCTGGTCTCGCGCGAGGACAAGGTCCCCACGGCGAAGGAGGCCGGCGCCGACCACGTGCTGATCCACTCCGGCGGCGGCTTCGAGGACCGGATCAGGGAGCTGACCGGCGGACGGGGGGCCGACGTCGTCTACGACGGCGGCGGCGCCGACACCTTCCGGTCCTCCCAGCTGGCGCTGCGGTCGCACGGGGTGCACGCGTACTACGGCCCGTTCATGGGCGTCCCGACCCTGCGGCCCACCGACCTGCCGAACAGCATCCTGCTGACGTATCCCGTGGTGCATCACCACGTCGACACCCGTGCGGCACTGCTCCGGCGCACCGGCGAGGTCTTCGATCTGGTCCTGGACGGACGCCTCACCCCCCGCGTCACCGGCCGCTACGCCCTCGCGGACGCGGCCCGCGCCCACGCGGACCTCGAGTCGCGCCGCACCACCGGCAAGCTGCTGCTCCTGCCGTGACCCGCCCGGGCCCGCCCCGGTTCGCCGGAAACCGACCGCATCGGGAGGACACGTGCCGTTGACCCGCAAGGGCGCCGCGACCAGGCGGCGCATCATCGAGGGCGCCGCCGAGCAGATCCGGGCCGAGGGCGTGTTCGGGCTGCGGCTGGAGGACGTCATGGCCCGCACCGCGACCAGCAAGAGCCAGCTCTTCCACTACTTCCCGGACGGGAAGGACGAACTGCTCCTCGCGGTGGCCCGGCACGAGGCGGCCCGGGTGATCGACGACCAGCAGCCGGAGCTGGGCGCGCTCACCTCCTGGGACGCCTGGTACCGGTGGCGGGACAAGGTCCTCGCCCGGTACCGCGCGCAGGGCGTCGACTGCCCCCTGCACGTGGCGCTGTCCCGACTGGGCACGGCCACCGACGCCGGCCGGAGCGTCGCCGGCGAACTGCTCGACCGGTGGCAGGGGCAGCTGGCCGAGGGCATCCGGCACATGCAGGACGGCGGCGAGATCGCCCCCGCGCTGGACGCCGACCGCGAGGCCGCCGCGCTGTTGGCCGGCATCCAGGGCGGGGTGCTGATCCTGCTGACCACGGGCGCCACCACCCACCTGGAGGCCGCGCTCGACCTGGGCATCGCCCACCTGCGCAACGGGGATCACCGGGACCGATGAGGACGGGCCCGGTGGGAGGCTCGACGGACGGGGCAAGGGCGGGACGTTTGGGTGATCCACCGTCATCGGCACTGTGGCAGCGGGGGATCCCGTGCCCTCCCGCGGGGCGGTCGGCGGTTGGCGGGCTTCGGCGAGGACTTCGGGCCGCGACGGCCGTCAACCGGCCCGACGCGCATGCCGGTTCGGATCCGGTTCGGTCAACTGGGCGATTGCCACGTCGAGTTGCCGGGTGGTCGCGGTCGTCGACGTCGCCTCCGGGGCGGCCCGCCTCGTCGACGGTGGCCGCACGTATCAGGCGGATATCGGTTCGGGCCGCGCGGCCGTGGGCGATCACGGAGGAGCGTGGGGGCGGCGGTGGAGAGTCATCCGCCCGTCTGCGGCGTTCCGAGCGTGGGTCGAGGACGCTGCGCCTCGCCCCGGTCGGGGTGCGGATCGCCCCCGGCCCGTTCGATTTCTCGCTCATTCGTTCGCTTTCCCAGGCCCGCCAACCGCAATTTCGGCGTGTCGAAGTCGGATCTCCGGAACGGGTGGGGCGAGGCGATACGGATCGGGAGCGAAGGTGACTGAGGGTGAGTCTCCGAGGGCCGTCGACCGGTCGGAGTGCGGCGCGACGGCGCCGTGCGGTTCGAGGGCAGGCGTTCGGCGATCCTCCGGCGGGAGCGCCTGTTTCGTGACATCGGAGTGACGCCGGGTGCGGTGAGCTGCGGGTTCACGGGGTCGCGCCGCCGTGGCCGGGGCGCCGGATGGAGCCCGGGCCGGCTGCGGGACCGCCCCGGCCGCGTGCCCCGTCGGGCCGGGTCCGCGGCTCTACGCGCCCTCCGTGGCATCGGGATTCGCGCCTCGGACACGCTGATCCGCGGTGTTTCGTGGTGGGTTCCGGGGACGATCGGCCCGATTCGGCGCAGGGGGTCGAGAATCCGGCTCGGCGTGCCCTCGTGCGCCGGGGATCCGCCCGCTCCGGGATCCGGTTCGCCCTGGACCGCCCTGAATCGCCCTCCACGGGCCTGGAGTCCAGCGCCCGTCCCCGGGGTCTGCCGGGGCGCTTCGAGTGACTCTGTCTCGCGCGTGGGCCCGTCCGCGGGCCGACGAATGACCTCCCCGGCCGCCCATGCGCCGTTGCGCGCCCCGGATCGGCGTGCGCTCGCGGCCTCTCCGCCACCGGTTCCCCTCCCGTCGTGGGGCCGTCCGATGTCCCGACTTCGGCCCGTGAGCACGCCTTCGGCCCGGCCGACGCCCCGTGTTGGGCGCCGGGTCCGGGCCCCGTCCCGGAGCGGATCCGGTCCACGGATGCGCGCGCTGTCCCGAGTTCGTGGCGGCGATGGGCTTTCGCAGCGCCGGGGAACCGAGTTCCGACCCCCGCGCCGGCGGGCGTTGGCGCGCCGGGGCGGGAAATCGGTTTCGACGGGCCGCGAGTCGGCGCGTATTTCCCGATTACCGGACCCCCGACAGGGGGCCGAAGGGGTGTTTCGCGCGCCGGATCCGGGAGCCCTCGCGCGGCCTCGGGCCTTGTCCCACAAGGGGAAAACGGTCCTCGGGCGGCGAACGTCGGGACCGGATACGCGGATTTGGTCGGTGCCGAACCGATCTCCGTGTGGGGTCCTCGTCGTTGATCCAAGGGGGTGTTTCGAGCGCGTCGTTACCGCAGTTCGAAATGCCCCTCGTGTGACGGAGAGTTACAGTTCTGGAAATGGGTACTGGCGCAACGGCGTTCGACCCGATCGGTCGGATGGTCCGGCCGGTCGACAGCGATCGGTACCCCCGCACCACGAAAGGCGTCTCATGAACAAGGCACAACTCGTCGAAGCCATCGCCGACAAGCTCGGCGGCCGGGCTGCGGCCGAGGAAGCGGTCGACGCGGTTTTGGACACCATCATTCGTTCCGTCGTCGCGGGCGACCGGGTCTCGGTCACCGGCTTCGGGTCGTTCGAGAAGGTCGACCGGGCCGCTCGCTACGCCCGTAACCCCCAGACGGGCGAACGGGTTCGGGTCAAGAAGACGTCGGTGCCGCGCTTCCGCCCGGGCCAGGGCTTCAAGGACCTCACCGGCGGCACCAAGAAGCTGACCAAGGGCGAGACCGCGATCAAGAAGGCGTCCCCGGGCACCGTGTCCGGCGGCACCACCGTCGCGGGCAAGAAGGCCGCGGCCAAGAAGACCACCGCGAAGAAGACCACCGCCAAGAAGACCGCCAAGAAGGCCACGACGCGCGCCGCCGCGCCGGCCGCCTCCTCGGCGCGCAAGACCACCGCGAAGAAGGCCACCACCCGCGCTACCCCGGCGGCCAAGACCACCGCGGCGAAGAAGACCACCGCCAAGAAGACGACGGCCAAGAAGACGACCGCCAAGAAGACCACGGCCAAGGCGACCCCGGCGAAGACCAGCGCCAAGAAGGCCGCCAAGCCGCCGACGCGCGGCGCGTCCGGTCGCAAGGGGACCGCGGCCAAGCGCGCGACCGGCGCTCGTACCGCCAACCGCGTCTGAGGACCAACCCGGTCGGATGCGATGGTCGGACCGCCCACACGGGGCGGTCCGACCGGGCCCGCCACGCCGCGGCGGCACGGTGGCCCATTTCCCGATACGCGCACGCTCCGGCGGGGCGACCCGCCGAAGCACCATCTCGTCGACCACCCGTCGCGGCACCCGGTGTGGTCGATCACTCTCGACCGGGGGGCGCGCCGCGGTCGCCGGGCCGATTCCGCCCCGAGCCCGGCCGTGGCCCACCCGCCGCCGCGACGCGGGCCCCGGCCCCGGCTACCGCCGGTTCAACTCGGCGACGATCGACGCCGGTGTCCGGCCGCTCCCGTCCGACAGGCGATGGAAGTCGACCGCGACGAAGTTCGGGGCTCGGCCCGCCGCCTGTTCGCACTGCTGTGCGATTCGATTTCCGAGCTTGGCCCCGTTGTCCAGGGCCGCGGTGCCCACCGTCGGCACGTTGCGGAAGTGGCTCATCACGAACAACCGGCGAAAGCCCGGTTCGGTCCGGTCCAACGGCACGTCCGACCAGCGGCTCGTACAGGCGAGGTCGTTGCCCAGGTCGCCCAGGCTCCAGTGGTTCTGCACGGTCCACGCCTTGTCGTACATCACCCCGAGGCTCGTCTTGTCCGACCGGTCGGAGAACATCAACAGCCGCTTGTTCGCGGTGACCAGGTCCGCCACCCTCGGCCAGCCGTTGTCGCGCACCCCGGCGGTGTCCGGGCGGAACAGCAGATCCGACAGTCCGCGCACCCGGCCGAGCGAGCCGCGCAGTTGCTCGGTGTCGACGTAGTCCTCCAGGAAGACGGTCACCACCTCCAGCGGATTCGCGGTCAGGAAGTCCACGACGGTCTGCATCGTGCCCGCGAAGCTCTGCCGGGGCAGTGCGTACGTCACTCCCGCGAATGCCTTGCAGTCGCCGTGGCACAGATAGACGTCGCTCGGATAGCAGTCGCTGCCGAAGCTGATCACGCACAGCGCGGTGCTGTGCTCGTACCAGTGCGTGTCGAGCATCAGTCCGCGCACACCGCCGGCCAACTGGTCGCGCACCGACTCGGATTGGTTGACCGAGGACCATCGGGAGTCCTCGTAGTTGGTGAACGAGTTGTGCGTGGTCAGCGAACCCACCTGATCCAGCCGGGCGTTGCCCCAGCGTTGCGCCGCGGCGGTGAGGGGTGCCGCGGAGGAGGTGGCGGGGAGGAGGGCGACCAGGAGGGCGAACACCACGACGAGCAGCCCGAGTCCGGGTCGGCCGATCGAGCGCGCCCCGCCGCGCGTGCCGCGGTGTTCCGGAGATCCCAGAGAGGCGGCCGAGACGCCGCCGGAAGAGTCCATGGTCCGGGAACGTACCCGGAATCGCCCACGATGTGACCCCCGCGAACCGGCCGGCCGGTACCCCTTGCCGCCGATTGCCCCGAGCCGTGCGTCAGGCCACCATCAACACCCGATCCCAGCCCGCCCTCGCCCGCCCTTCCGCATACGCGTCCAACGCGAGCGCGACACCCGCCGCGCCCTCCAGGAACGACGGTATGTCCGCGCCCACCGCCGCGTCGGTCATCGCCACGCGGAAGCCGAAACGGTGCTCGTCGTCGTATCCGTCCAGGATCAGCGCGGCCAACTCGTCCCGGACGACCGGCAGTCGCGCGTCGTCCACGTGTTCGCCGAGCAGGCCGAGCAGGTGCAGCAACCCGGCCCGGCCGTGACACAGCGCCGAGTCCTCGACACCCCACTCCGAGATCGGGGTCGCCAACAGGCCGATCAGCGAACGCCGGGTCAGTTCGTGCCAGTCGGGTCGATCGAGGGCCAGCGCGGCCAACTGGATCGCCCGGGACACCCCGGGTACGCCGTAACACCACGACGGTCGCGGGAACCTCGGATCGGGCCCGGGCGACCCCGCCGCCCACTGGTCCAGGCTGTAGGACGGCGGCCACCACAGTGCCTCGCCGGTCGGGACGGCGCAGCGGACGAGCAGCGCCACCAGGCTTTCCATCGCTGCCTGGTGCCCCGGGACCCGCACCCCCGCTCGCCAGGCCGACGCGAGCAGGGCCAGCGGTCCCGCCACGCCGTGTGAAAGGCCCAGGTTGAGGTGGCCGGCGGGGAAGTCGGCCTCCTGTCCGATCTTCGGCGCGCCCGACGCCCACCAGCGCGGCACCCGGCGCCCGCGATGGGTGATCTCCCCCTCGGTGAGGCCGACCAGGTACGACAGCACCATCCGCACCTCGTCGATACCGGCGTCCGTACCGCTCCCGCCGTCGACGCGCGCCAGCAGGTACCGGCCCATGCCGCTCAGTCCGCGAACCGTCTCGAACTCGGCGTTCGAGACGAGTGGCACATGGGTGCGCGGGCGCGGCAGCGTGGCCCGGATCACCCGCCGTCGATGGTCGTCGAGCCGGGCCAGGGCCGACACGTACCCGCCGGTCGCCTCGTGTGCGACCAGCGTGGCGACCGCGACCGCGCCGGGGCCGTCGAACATGCCGCCGGTGGGGAAGTCCTCGCGGGCCATCACCTCCATCGCCCGCTTCAGGTAGGCATGCGCGCGGACGGTGTGCTCCGGGCCGCGCGGGGTGGTGCCGCCGAACGCCAAGGACACCCCGGGGCAGCCGCTGGACAACGACAACTCGCTCCACGGCGACGCGCACTCGGGGGCCCAGGACCGCGCCGCGATCGCGATGGTGTCGTCGGCCACGGCGGCCGGATCGGCGAGCCGATCCAGTACGCGGGCCACGGTCGCGCGCGCACGTTCGGCATGGGGAGGTTCGCCGGCGCCCCTCGTCGGGGTGACCACGTCGGTCCTGCGCTCATCCGTCATCGCGGCGGTCTCCCTCGACATCCGTGGGCCACTGGCGCGGCGGGTGTGCGAGTCGGCCCAGATGGTCGCTCGCGATGCCGCGCAGGATCGCGTAGCCGCGACCCTCGCTCGCCCGGTCGATGCCGAGCAGTCGGTTGTGTTGCATGTGCAGCAGGCCGAGCAGCGCGTTCTCGTGCCGGGCGTTCGCGGGTCGCCGACCGCTGTCGGACAGTACGGTCCTCCCGTAGGCGCGTCCCTCGGCCGGCCGGGTCCACATGTCGGCCAGGGCCGATACGCCCAACCGCTGTTCGACCGCCGCCGCCGTGCGGCCGGGGCGGATCAGTTCCCGAACCAGGGGGCGATGCCGGCGGAACACGGTTTGGGCGGGACCCTTGACGAAGGCGGACACGACCCAGGAGCACCAGTCCCAGTCGCCCAGGCTCTCCAGGAGCAACGCGTGGTTGACCGCGATCAGCACCTCGTTCGGCACCGCGAGCCCGCCGCGCGCCCGCATGCCCAGTTGGGCCAGCGCCGACCTGCTGTCGAGGGTGAACAGGCGTTCCGCCGCGACGAGTGCGTCCGGCCCCGCGTACCGGTCCGTCTCGGGCTCGTACACATCGAGTGCCATCGAGCGGATCGCGCCTCGTTCGCGCATCACCCGCACCCGCCTGGCGAGTTCGGGCAGGACGACCTCGCGCAGTCGTGCCGGATCGCCGTGCAGGCGGACGCGAACGTGCGGCCGGGGGTCCAGGTAGCGGATGAAGAACCACCGGTCGATGTGCCCGCCGACGGTGTCGAGGAGCGTGGGCAGGTGTGTCCGCAGCAGTTCGTCGTGTGTGCCGGGTATCGCGTACAGCTTGACGAACAGCCAGTCCTCGCCCGGGAGATGGTAGCGATCCGGCAGGGGGGCCGGGATCCGCGCGGGAACTGCCGGGACGTCCGGGCGGGTCGTCCGGGTCGGTCGGCGGCGGACGAGAGGGACGACCAGTTCGGTGCGGTGTCCCGCCGCCCAGCCGCACCCTCGGCCCCGCTCGGTCAGGTCCTCCAGGAGGGCGATCCGACTCCGGCGCATCTCGTGGCGCAGCAGCGTGCGGTGCCACGCGCTGTCCAGATCGAGGCCGTGCGCGCGGTCCCCGTCGACCAGCTGCACCCGATCCGGCACTTCGTAGCGATCGCTCCATTCGCGCAGCGCGCGATCGAACTCGCGTGGCTCGCCGACCGAGGCGCGCATCGCGCGGGACGGGATCCAGCGTCGGGGTGCGGCGACCACTCGGCCGTGGGTCACCCTCGGCAGTTGCGGCAGTACCTCGAGGCCGGCCCAGTCCCATCCGGTCCAGGTCCGGGATCGACCGAAGGCGATGTCCACCATCAGCCGGACCACCTCGGGCGCCCAGTGGTCCAGAGCCACCATGTGTGGCACCACCGGCAACACGCGACGGCCGGTGTCGGGCATGAGCAACGTCAGGCCGATCGGATCGAGGCCCACCAGCAGTTCGCGCCAGTCCAGGCAGTGGGGATCGTTTCGGTCGGCGTGGATTCCGACCGGGATCCGGTACGGCAGCAGTTCGGGTACCTGGGACATGTTCAGCGCGCGGCGACCGGTGGGCGCGAACGAGATCTGCGCCGGCACCGTGCCCGGATCCGCCGCAGCCGCCACCAGACCTGCCAACTCCTCTGTCATGTCCGTGAGTTCGGCGAAGCGGCCGGTCATGGCACCGGCCAACCACGAGCCCGCCTGGGCGGAGCCGATCAGGCGGAAGCGGCCCTCGTCGAGCGCGGCCGTGTCGTCGGCCAGGAGTTGGAGGTTCAGCTCCAGCGAGTTCGGCGGCGGCGCGGGTACGTCGCCCTCGGGCCGCATGGTGGCGGCCAGCCGCTCGATCAGGTCGGGGGTCAGCCGTAGTTCGCGATCGTCGCCCAGCAGCGCCTCCTGGACCAACTCGGCGGTCAGCACCCGCCGGTCGCGGTCGGCCCGGTAGTCGTCGGGCGCCGGCCCGCCGCCCGCGCGGGCCGCCTCGTAGCCGGACGGGAAACCCAAACCGCGGTGCGGGTCCACGAGTTCGGCCAACGGCACGAGCCGGGTGGTGCCGTATCGATCGAGGAAACGATCGCGGTAGTCGCGCATGTGGAGGTGGGTGACCCACGCGTCGGACAGCGCCCACATCGCGTCCGCGTAGGCGGCCGCCTCGTCGCCCACCGCGGTCGGCAGGACGATGTCGGCATCCATCCGCAGGTCGACCTGGGCCGGGGGGTGGTCCGTGTCGGCGTCCGGGTCGAGCAGGGCGGTCAACCGCCGCCAGGCGTCGCCGCCTTCGCCGGGTGGGACCTTCTCGTACTCGCGTACGGCGATCCGCGTCGCCCGAAACGTCGCGGCCGCCTCGGGTAGTTCCTCGATCGCGCCGGCGATGCGATCGAACAGGGCGTCGTCCAGTCGGTGTGGGGTGATCGAGCTGATCAGGAAGCCGTACCGCAACAACTGCGCGACGGCCGCGTCGAGCCGGTCGCGGGGCGCGTCGGGGAACGCCTCGGCGGTGCGATCTAGCACGCTCTCGTACGGGACGGGGTGGGTCACCGTCGCGCAGACGTGCTCGACCAGTGCGCTGTGCCGCACCGACAACTCGCGTGTGGGGCCGGGCAGGATCAGTCGGCCGTCCCGGACCCGGCTCAGGTCGTTGAGCACCACGTCGACGCGACTACGGACCTCGGGCAGGGCCAGCCACGCCTGGACCCGCTCGTGCAGTCGTTCGGCGTCCAGGCGCACGGCCTTGGCAGCGTGGCCGCGCACGACCACGCGCGCGTTCGGTCCGAACCGGCCGGTGGCCACGCCCGCGAACAGGCCGAACGGGGTCGGTCGGCCGGACATCCGCAACGCGTACCGGGACACCGACATGGCCATGCCCCTGAGCCGCTTGGGGCCGGGGTCGATGCCCGCGTCGAGGCGATCGAGGGCCGCGGACAGGCTGCCGCCGGCGATGCCGAGGGCTTCGCGGAACAGCGGGTCGGCGGTGGCCCGCCGCAGGGCCGCCGGGGTCTCGGCGTCGGCCGGATCCGCGCTCGATGTCACGGCGTCCGGCTCCGGCTCGGCGCACGGCACACTCGCCATCCGCACGAAGATCGGGCCGGCCGGCCGATAGGTGTCCTCGTCGCCTCGCGCGTCGTCGTATCCCTCGTGCGGACCGTCGCCGCGCCCGTGCTCGTGTTCGGAGTGTCGCACCGTCTCGCACCGACCCCATCACCCGTGTGGACCGGCTCGCGCCGGGAAACCGACAACCGGGGGCGGGCGAACACGCCCGCCCCCGGAAGGACCGATCAGCGGTAACGATCGATCAGCAGCAGGGGATACACCGCGACTGCACGCCGGACGTGGCGTTCGGGGAGTACGTGACGGGGCAGTCCTTGCCGAAGTCGGCGGCCCGCAGCTCGCCTTCCGCGATACGGACGTCGAGGTCCAGATCGACGAAGTCGCGCGTCTCGGTGGTTTCTTCGAGCAGAATCCTGTCGGTCATGACAACTCCCGCGAAATCGGTCGGCGGACTTCGGTGAGTCTGCCGATTCGTTGAGACCTGTTTGATCTCGGGGAGGACGCTAAGCCGGCGATAGGCGGCCGAACAAGAACGATTACCGGCCATGTGTGCCGGCTCGAAATCTCCCTGCCAAATGCGCGATCAGGCTCCTACCCTGCAAGGATGCCGAGGCGGTGCGGGCCGTTCGGCGCCTGTCGCAAGGGGGTGGGTCGGCGTGGACGGCGATTTCAGGTGAATCGTTGTTAACCAATTTCAGCGACACCTTCTGCACCGAGAATATTCCGCGTGGCAATTGCTGTCACGGCTTGCCGACGGCTCTCGACAATTCGCCGGCGACGCCTCTTTCGGGCGATCGGGCATAACGAATGTCGGTGCTCAGGCCAACGTCACCGTCACCGGGAGTTCCTTGATGCCGTTGACGAAGTTCGAGCGGACCCGGCGGATCTCGCCCGCCGGGCGGATGTCCGCGATCCGGGGGAGCAGTTCCTCGAACATGATCCGCATCTCCAGGCGGGCCAGGGCGTTGCCGAGGCAGATGTGCGGGCCGCCCTTGCCGAAGGTGAGGTGGTCGACGCGGCGTCGGGTGATGTCGAGGTCGTACGGGTTCTCGAACACCGCCTCGTCCCGGTTGCCCGAGGCGAACCACATCACCACCTTGTCGCCCTCGCGGATGCGCCTGCCGCCGATCTCGGCGTCCCGGGTCGCGGTGCGGCGGAAGTGGTAGACGGGCGAGGACCAGCGCAGGAACTCCTCGACGGCGTTCGGCATCAGCGCGAGGTTGTCGCGCAGCAGCTCCAGCTGTGTCGGGTTGCGCAGCAGGGCCAGCATCGTGTGCGAGATCGCGTGTCGCGTGGTCTCGTTGCCGGCCACGACCAGGAGCAGGAAGTAGTTGTCGAAGTCGTGCCGCGACAGCGGCACACCGTCGGAGGGGGCCTGGTTGACCAGCCGGCTGACCAGGTCCGTGCCTTCACCGCCCCGGCGTCGTTCGGCCAACTCGCGACCGTACGCGAAGACTTCCAGCGAGGCCGGGCTACGGAAGGGCAGGTCGCGATACCGCTCGCTGTCCGCGCTGTCCAGCAGTACGTCCGTGTAGTCCGGGTCGGTGTTGCCGATGATCCGGTTGCCCCAGTCGATCAGCTTCTCGGTGTCCTCGCCCGGCACGTCCAGCATCCTGGCCAACACGTTGATCGGGAAGTCGGCGGAGACCTCGTGCACGAAGTCGAACGTGCCCTTGGCCAGCGCGTTGTCGAGGGTACGGGCGGTCAGTCCGCGCAGGAACGTGCCGTAGTCGGCGATCGCGCGCGGCGTGAACTGCTTCTGCAGCAGTCTGCGCAGGGCGCCGTGGCGCAGGCCGTCGCTCTCCAGGAGCGAGCGGCGGATGGCGATCTGCGAGTCGTCGACCTCCTCCAGGTTGGTGAAGCGCGTGGAGGTGAAGGTCTGCGGGTCGCGGTCGACCGCGACGATGTCGGAGTGCCGGGTCAGCGCCCAGAAGCCGCTGTTCGGCGCCGGTTCGGGCTGCCAGTGCACGGGATCCTCGCGGCGCAGCGTGTGGAACATGCGCCACGGCGTCTCGCCGTCGAGGAAACGGTCGTTGTCCGCGAGGTCGATCTCGTCCAGCGGCATCGGCTCGGGCGTCGGCGCGGCGGTGGTGGGGGTGCGCACGGAGGCTCCTCAGAGGTGGTAGGCGTACTCGGTGAACTCCCAGTCGGTGACGTGCCGGTGGAAGCGGGCGACCTCGTCGCGCTTGTAGGTGAGGAAGGCGTCGGTGAACTCCGCGCCGAGCAGCGCGGTGAGCGCGTCGTCGGCCGCGAAGGCGTCGAGCGCCTCGGTCAGCGTCGCGGGCAGGGTCGGTGCCTTGGCGGCGTCGTAGCCGTACCCCTCCAGCGGAGGCGGCGGCATCGCCTTGTCGCGCAGGCCCAGATGTACCGCGGCGAGCAGCCCGGCGACGGCGAGATACGGGTTGGCGCTCGCGTCGCCGAGGCGGATCTCCAGGCGCGCGCCCGCGCCGCGCTCGGGCGGTATCCGGGCCATCGCGCTGCGGTTGTCCAGGCCCCAGTCGATCAGCCACGGCGCGAGCGTGTCCGGGCCGAATCGTTTGTACGAGTTGACCGTCGGGTTCAGCAGCGCGGCCAGCGCGGGGGCGTGCGCGAGTACGCCGGCGATGGCGTGGTGCGCGACCGTGGACAGGCCGTGCGCCCCGTCGGGGTCGTCGAACGCGTTGGCCCCGACCGGGTCCACGCAGCTCAGGTGTAGATGGAACCCGGAACCGCCCTCGTCCGCGAAGGGTTTGGCCATGAACGTGGCCAACCTGCCCTCCAGGCGGGCCAGTTCCTTGACCGATGCCTTGAAGCGGAAGGCCCGATCGGCGGCGTCGAGCGCGTCCGAGTGGTGCAGGTTGATCTCGAACTGGCCCGAGCAGAACTCGTGGTTGCCGGTGGTGGCGCCGATGCCCAGCTTCCCGAGGTGGCGCAGGGTGCGCAGCAGGTGGCCGTCGGGGTCGCCGCGCCGGCCCGCGACGTAGACGTTGCCCGGCGCGTCGCCGTACCGCCGCCACCCGCCCCGTCCGTCCGGGTCCGGCTCGCACAGGAAGTACTCCAACTCGGGCCCGACCACCGGCCGCAGCCCGGTCTCGTCCGCCATGCGACGCAGCACCTCGCGCAGCAGCGAGCGCGGCGCCTCGGCGGCCGGCCGCCCGGTCGCCGGGTCCACGGTCTCGCCCAGACACCACGCCACGCCCGGCTCCCACGGGATGTCGACCAGCGTGTCCAGGTCCGGGTACACGCAGACGTCCGGCAGTCCCGCGTCCATGCCGCCGGTGACCGCGACGGTCTCGCCTCGGGGCGTGGTGTGGAAGACCGCGCGGCAAAAGGCCAGTCCGTGGGCCTGTACCGAGGGCAGGTGGTCCACCAGCACGTCGCGACCACGATCGGTGCCGATCAGGTCCGGATAGGCGACCCGGACCACATCGATACCGCGCGCCCGCAGGTCGGCGACGACGGCGTGGACCCGGTCCGACTCGGATGGATTCACCGGATTCTCCTCGCACGGGATGGACGGCGGCGGCACGAGCCAATTCGTTTGAGCCCAAACCATATGGACGTCGCGGGTGTCGCACAAGGGGTTGGGCACGCCTTTCGCGCACGTGACAACGCGGAGCGGGAGGCATATCGTACGGACCCAAACGATCGATTCGGCTCGGTTTCGGGCTCGCAGAGGGAGGCGCCATGACCGGCGTACGCGGTGTACACGGTTTCTTCCACCCCAAGACCGGCACGGGCCGGTCGTCGCTGATCCCCGCACCTCCGTGGCACTACTCCGGCGACCTGCTCACCGTCGAATACCGCACCGACCCGGCCCGGGTCGCCGAACTGCTGCCTCCGCAACTCGAACTCGCCGACGAGGATCCCGGCGCGGTCGCGCTGATCTGGGCCGACTGGCAGTCCTGCTCGGACGGGCGGGACGAACTGCTGGACCCGGTGCGCGCGCAGTACCGGGAGTGCTTCGTGGTGGTGCGCTGCCGCTACGCGGGGGTGATCTACTCGCGCTGCGTGTACATATGGGTGGACAAGGACTTCGCCATCGCACGCGGGCTGCACCAGGGCTATCCGAAGAAGCTGGGCTCGATCCACCAGACCCGCCCGCACCCGTTCGGCCCGGCGCCGCGGATCGAGGCGGGCGCGAGGTTCGGTGCCACCCTCGCCGCCGCCGATCGGCGCCTGGCCGAGGTGGTGGTGACGCTGCGCGAGCCCGCGCCGACCAACGGCTTCGTCAACGGGCATCCGATGGCGCACCACCGGTGGTTGCCGTCGATCGAACCGGGCGGGGGGTTGGCCCTGGACGAACTGGTGGTCACCGGCGCCGAGTCCGCCGAGGGCGGGCAGGCGTGGGCCGGCGACGCGGAGCTGACCCTGTTCGAGGCGCCCACGGAGGAACTGGCCCGGCTGGAGCCGGTCGAGCCGATCGGCGCCTACTACCGCCAGGTCGGCGTGGTCTGGAACGGCGGCACGCTGCTGGCGAGCGGCACGTCGGGGGTGTCGGGCGCCTCGGGCGCGGTGTAGGCCGGGCGGGAGTACACGCGTACAGGACCCTGCCGACCGGCAGGGTCCTTCGGATATCCGCGGTCAGCCGCGACCCCGCCCGATGCCCGCGTAGACGTGCGGTCGGGCCGCGCGCAGGTACAGCGCGAACAGCGCGCCGACCACCCCCGCGCCGAGCACCAGCGCGGGCAGCACCCAGCGCAGCGCGGAGCCCGAGTCGACGCCGAGGAGCACGCCGAAGTTGTCCAGGGCGGCGACGAACACTCCCGCGAGCAGCACCGCGGCGACGGCGGGCGCGAGCAACCGGCTCCACACGTTCTCGCCGTCGGCGCCGTGCCGCAGGAAGAAGGCGATCACCGCGAGCGAGGTCAGCACCAGAAGCAACATCACGCCCAGCGCGCCCAGGTTGGTGAACCAGTTGAACAGCGTCGCCATCGGGTCGCGGTCGAGCACGGCGAACACGAGCACCACGGCGGCGGCGAGCACGGTCTGGGTGGCCGATCCCAGGTGCGGGGAGTCGTTGCGCGGGTGGGTGCGGCCCAGCGGGGTCGGCAGCACACCCTCGCGGCCGAGCGCGAAGAAGTAGCGGGCGACCGCGTTGTGGAAGGACAGCAGCGCGGCGAACAGGCTGGTGATCAGGAACACCTGGGCCACGTCGGCGAACCCCGAGCCGATCCGGTCGCCGCCGAGCACGAAGATCAGGTTCGGCCCGTGCTCGGCCGCCGCCGCGACCGCCTTGTCGGTACCCGCCCCGCTGATCAGCGCCCAGGCGGTGATCGCGTACAGCACGCCGATCACACCGACCGAGATGTAGGTCGAGCGGGCCACGGTGCGCCGGGGATCCTTGCACTCCTCGCCGTAGATCGCGGCCGACTCGAAGCCGGTGAAGGAGGCCATCACGAAGCAGAAGGCCGCGCCCATCGAGCCGGTGGTCAGCGCGTCCCAGGAGAAGGGGTGCAGCGACACGCCCTCGGGAGCGTGGCCGAACGCCCCGATGTCGAAGACCAGTACGGTGATCGTCTCGGCGATCAGCAGGGCGGCCAGCACCCGCGCGTTGAGGTCGATGCGCAGATAGCCCAGGATGCCGACGACCGCGATGCCGGCCAGGACGATCACCCACCAGTCGACGTGCCGGCCGAACTTGGCGTCCAGGAAGTCGGCCGTGGTGAACCCGAACAGGCCGTAGATGCCGATCTGCATGGCGTTGTACGAGATCAGCGCGACGAACGCGGCGCCGAGGCCGGCCACCCGGCCCAGGCCCTGGGCCACGTAGGCGTAGAACGCGCCCGCGCCGGTGATCCGCCGGCTCATCGCCGCGTAGCCGACGCTGAACACGGCGAGCAGGGCGGCGAGGACGAGGTAGGCCGCCGGTATGCCGGACGTCTCGGTGACCGCGAGGCTCTGCGGGATGCCGCCGGCGGCGACGGTGAGAGGGGCGGAGGCCGCCACCACGAAGAAGACGATGTGCGCGACACCGAGCGAACCGCGCGAGGACACGTCCGGGTCGGGGTTGGCGGAGTCGTTCGTCGACGCTTGTCCGACTGCCATGTCCGGCGCCTCCGAGGGTGGGAACGGGCGGGAACCATTTCGTTTGGACCCGTACGATCTGTGGGTGCCGCCGATCGTACGGATGCAAACAGGTCCTCACAAGGGCTAGATTTCACGGTGCACAGGGCGTATCCGGCCGGGGTCGGATACGCGCACGACGAGATGAGGCGGGGCACGTTGGTCGGCAAGCGGTCCATCACCGAGACGGAGAAGGCCGTTCGGGCCCGGCTGGGCGACATCCCGCTGCGGCGCGAGCAGATGGCCGCGGTGTCGAACATCTACCGGGCGGCCGCCGCGGTGCGCCAGCACCTGGAGAACTCGGTGCTGCGCGACGCCGAACTCACCTGGACCGCGTTCACGGTGTTGTGGGAGGTGTGGATCTGGGGCGAGAGCGAGACCCGGCACGTCGCCGAGGAGGCGGGCATCTCCAAGGGCACGCTCACCGGCGTGGCCCGCACGCTGGAGACGCGCGGGCTGCTCCACCGGGCCGCGCACGCCACCGACGGCCGGCTCGTGCTGCTCTCGCTGACCCCGGCCGGCGAAGAGTTGATGGCCCGGGTCTTCCCGGCCTTCAACGCCGAGGAGGCCTTCGTCGCCGACGACCTGACCCCGGACGAATGCCTCACCCTGGCCGACGGCCTGCGTCGCATCGTGGCGCAGGTGGAGGCCAAGGGAGAGGAACGCCGCCAGGAACTCCTGGCCGGCGGCGAACCGAAGCCGAGGCGCGGGGGGCGGCGCCCGAAGGGCTAGGCGGGATCGCGGGGTCGGGGGGGATGTCGGACGGGTCTGCTTCGCTCGGTGCGCCGCGTCGAGCGGGTGGGTCCGGACGAGGAGGAAACGTGGGTACGTGGGGCAGTGGCAACTTCGACAGCGATCCCGCCCATGAGCACTTGACGATGATCGTGGATCGGCTCGTCGACGAGGTCGCCGAGGTGATGGCGGCGGACGATCCGGTGCAGCTGGAGCCGGACGAGTACTGGGGCGTGGCGATCCCCTGCAACCTGGAACTGGTGTGCGCGCTGTACGACGCGGGCTATGTCGCCGACCACATGCCCGCCGCCGAGGTGGTCGAGGGGTGGAAGGAGACCTTCGTGGGCGTCTGGGAGCGCACCATCGACGGTCTGGGGCCGTCGGAGGAGTGGAAGCGGGAGCGACGGGCGATCCTGGTCGCCACGTTCGACCGCATGGTGCGGGCGTGTACCGAGGCCGCCCGGTAGCACGCCGCGCGCCGTGTCGTGGTGCGGGTGGTCACTTCGTGGCCGCCTCGACCAGGGCGTCGAACAGGGCCTGCTGTGCCGGGTCGGTATCGGCGGTGTCCTCGGGGTGCCACTGGACCGCGACGAACCAGCCTGCCGGGTCGACGAGTTCGACCGCCTCGATGACGCCGTCGGCGGCGGTGCCGGTGATCCGGAGGCCGGGCGCCGGGCGGTCGACCGCCTGGTGGTGGTAGCAGGAGACGGCCAGGTCCACGGCGCCGGCGGCGCGGGCGGTGGTCGAGTCGGGGGTCAGCGCCACAGAGTGCACGACGTGGCGGTGGTGGACGGGCATGTCCTGGGACAGCGTGCCGCCCAGCGCCACGTTGACCACCTGGAGGCCGCGACAGACGGCGAGGGTGGGCAGGCCCACGGCCAGCGCGTGGCGGGCGGCGGCGAGGTCGAAGGCGTCCTGATCGGCGTCGACGTCGTACACCTCGTCGTGCGTCGTGTCCGCGCCGTAGGTGCTCGGCGCCAGGTCGCCGCCGCCGGGCAGCAGCAGGGCGTCGGCGCGGGCCAACCGGCCCGCGGCACCGGCGGGTTCGGCCGGGTGCATCATGAACGGCTCGCCACCCGCCCGGTACACCGCCTCGGCGAGGGCGCGGGCGGTGACCTCGGCGGCGTAGCGCAGGGCGGACGTGGTGGCGGCGAACCGGCAGGGGAGGGCGATCAGGGGGCGGGGCACGGGGGTCTCCGAAGGTGCGGTGGGGCGGTGGCGCGTTGCGGGGACGGGGTCGGCGGTCCGGCCGCTCGGGGCCAACAGCCTTGAGGATCGCGCGAGTTGCCGGCCGGCGGCGGCGTCACACGCGGATCCAGGTGGTCTTGAGATCGGTGTACTTGTCGAGCGCGTGCAGCGACTTGTCCCGGCCGTGGCCCGATTGTTTGACGCCGCCGAACGGGACGTTGAGGCCGCCCTCCTCGTAGCAGTTGACCCAGACCGTGCCGGCGCGGACCGCCCGGGACAGGCGGTGCGCGGCGGAGAGGTCGGTGGTCCACACGCCTGCCGCGAGGCCGTACTCGGTCGCGTTGGCGAGTCGGATCGCCTCGTCCTCGGTGTCGAACGTGAGCACCGCGAGCACCGGGCCGAAAACCTCCTCGCGCGCGAGCGCCATGTCGGGGGTGACCCGGTCGAACACGGTCGGCTCCAGGTAGTGGCCCGGACGATCGAGGCGGGCCCCGCCGGTGCGCAGCCGGGCGCCGGCGGCGTCGGCGCGGGCGATGTGCTCCCCGACCCGGGCCAGGTGCTCGGCGGTCACCAGCGCGCCCATCGTGGTGGCCGGGTCGAGCGGGTCGCCGACGCGCAGCGCGCGGGCCCGGTCGACCACCGCGTCCACCACCTCGTCGGCGATCGAGGAGTGCACGAGCAGTCGGGACGGCGCGGTACACATCTCGCCCTGGTTGAAGAAGATGCCCCAGGCGGCGCTTGCCGCGGCGGCCGGTATGTCGGCGTCGGGCAGCACGATGTACGGGGACTTCCCGCCCAGTTCGAGCCAGACCCGCTTGAGGTTGGAGTCGGCGGCGTAGCGCAGGAAGTGCCGGCCGACGGCGGTGGAGCCGGTGAACGCGAGCACGTCGACGTCCGGGTGCAGACCCAGTGCGCGGCCGGCGGTCGGGCCCTCGCCGGCGATCACGTTGAACACCCCCGGCGGCAGGCCGGCTTCGCTCGCGAGGCGGCCCAAGCGCAGGGCGGACAGCGGTGATTGCTCGGCCGGCTTGAGCACGACGGTGCAGCCGGCCGCCAGTGCGGGGGCGACCTTCCAGGCGGCCATGGTGAGCGGGAAGTTCCACGGGACGACCGCCGCGACCACGCCCACCGGTTCGCGGGTGACCAGGGCCAGGGCATCGGCGGGGGTCTGCGGCGCCTCGTCGACCAGCTTGACGGCGACCTCGCCGTACCAGCGGAAGGTGGCCGCCACCGCGCGCAGTTCGATGTCGTACGCCTCGGTGATCGGCTTGCCCATCTCCAGCGAGACGGTCAGCGCGAGGTCGGCGCGGTGGGCCTCGACGGCGTCGGCGAGCCGGATCAGCGCCCGGCCGCGTTCGGCCGGGGCGAGTCGGGGCCAGGGCCCGGCGTCGAAGGCGCGGCGGGCGGCGGCGACGGCGAGGTCGACCTCGCGCTGCCCGGCGCGGGCGGGTTCGGCGAGGGGGGTGCCGTCGCGCGGGGCGATCACGGTGAAGGTGTCGCCGCCGCCGGGATGGTCCTCGCCGTCGATGTGATGGACCGTCACGGGACGCAGGCGGTCGGCGCGCCGCAGCCAGTCGTGGTGTGTGGGGTGCGGCGGGTCGGTCGGCTCGTTCGGGTGGGGGCGCTCCGTCATGGTGTCCGCTTTCGTCGGGGAGGTCGGCCGCGCGAGGGCTCTCGGAGTAGTTGTTTGGGGGCAAACGATACAGCGGAACGCCCCCCGGGAGGGGGCTTGACCGTCGTGTTCGGCGCCGGCTAAATTGTTTGGGATCAAACGACTTAGAGGGGTAGCCATGACCGAGGTCACCGTCGCGGGCGTCACCGTCGACACCCGGCACTGGATCGGTGGCGAGCGGGTCGGGTCCGCGGACACCTTCACCGACGTCTCGCCGATCGACGGCGCCGTGCTCGGCGAGATCGCCCGGGGCGGGCGCGCCGAGGCCGACGCGGCCGTGACCGCCGCCCGTGCCGCCTTCCCCGGCTGGGCCGCCACACCGCCCGCCGAGCGGGCCCGGCTGCTGCACGCCGTCGCCGACGGCGTCGAGGCCCGGCTCGCCGAACTGGCGATCGTCGAGACCACGGACAACGGCGCGCTGCTTCGCTCGCACCTGCGCGGGGTGATGCCGCGGGTCGCGCACAACTTCCGCTTCTTCGCCGACTGGCTGACCGACTCGCTCGGACACGACGACTTCGACACCAGGGGCCACGAGAACCGGGTCTCGTGGGACCCGGCCGGGCCGTGCGTGCTGATCACGCCGTGGAACGCGCCGCTGATGCTGGCCACCTGGAAGGTCGCCCCGGCGCTCGCGGCCGGCAACACCGTCGTGCTCAAGGCCGCCGAGTGGACCCCGCTGACCGCGTCGCTCCTGGCCGACATCACCGCCGAGGCGGGCCTGCCGGCGGGTGTGTTCAACGTGGTCCAGGGGTACGGCGAGGAGGTCGGCGCCGCGCTGACCGCACACCCGGACGTGCGCCGGATCAGCTTCACCGGCTCGGTCCCCACCGCCCGGCACATCGGCGCCGCCGCGGCCGCCAACCTCACCCCGGTCAGCCTCGAACTCGGTGGCAAATCCCCGCTGTTGGTGTTCGCCGACGCCGACCTCGACCTGGCCGTGGACCTGGCCGTCGAGCAGTACGACAACGCCGGCCAGGTCTGCCTGGCGGCCACCCGACTGCTCGTCGACGCCGCCGTGGTCGACGAGTTCACCACGCGGTTCCTGGCGAAGGCCCGCACCCTGGTCCAGGGCGACCCGCGCGATCCGGCCACCGACATGGGACCCAACATCCACCCGGAGCACCTCGCCCGAGTCGACGGCTTCGTCCGCCGCGCGCTCGACGCCGGCGCCAAGGCCCTGCTCGGCGGCGGCCCCCACACCGACCTGGGCGGGCTGTACTACCGCCCGACGCTGCTCACCGATGTCGCCCAAGACGCCGAGATCGTCCGGGAGGAGGTCTTCGGCCCGGTGCTGACCCTCCAGACCTTCACCACCGAGGACGAGGCGATCACCCTCGCCAACGACACCCGGTTCGGGCTGGCCGCGACGTTGGTGACGGGCAGTCGCGAGCGTGCCCGCCGGGTCGGCGCACGGCTCGTCGCGGGCACGGTGTGGGTCAACTGCTTCTTCGTCCGCGACCTGCGGGCGCCCTTCGGCGGTGCGCGGCAGTCGGGCGTCGGCCGCGAAGGCGGGACCTGGAGCTTCGACTTCTACTGCGATGTCAAGAACACCGTGACCTCGCCGAACGGATGGCACTGACCATGGGAGAGATCGTCGGCGCGGGCATCCTGGCCCACTCGCCCACCATCATGCTGCCCCCGGACGTGCGGCGCGAGTTGAACGAGGGACGGGAGATCAGCCTGGTCCCGGCTCTGGCCCGGCTGCGCGCCGAGGTGTTCGAACGGCTCGACTACGACACCGTCGTGGTCTTCGACTCGCACTGGGCGACCACCGTCGAGTTCGTCATCGCCGCCCAGGCGCACCGCGCCGGGCTGTACACCTCGGAGGAACTGCCGCGCGGCATGCGGCAGATCCCCTACGCTTTCCCCGGTGACCCGGAACTGGCCCACGCCACCGCCGGGTTCGCGGCCAAGCACGGCACGTGGATCACCCCGATCGAGGATCCGTTCCTGCCGATCCACTACGCCACGGTCAATCTGTGGCACCACCTGGGTGTGCCCGGCAAACGCTGGCTGGGCATCGGTTGTTGCCAGACCGCCGACGTCGAGGACAACCTGCGGCTCGGCCGGGCGCTCGCCGACGGCATCGCGGTCACCGATCGCAGGGTGCTCCTGATCGCGTCCGGCGCGTTCTCGCACACGTTCTGGAGCCTGCGCGAACTGCGCGACCACGAGGCATCCGACCCGGTCCACGTGCGCACCCCGCAGGCGCGCGCCGCCGACGAGCAGCGCATCGCCTGGATGGAGCGCGGGGACCACGCGAGCGTACTCGCCGGCATGCCGGACTTCCTGCGCTACAAGCCCGAGGCCCGCTTCGGGCACTACCTTATGATGCTCGGCGCGCTCGGCGAAGAGCGCTGCACCGCGCCGGGGCGGCTGGTCGGCGACTACGAGAACGCCACCGGCACCGGGCAGGCACACGTCTGGTTCGACCGACCGGCGGGCGGTTGGACGGCGTCCGACGCACACACCCCACGGCTCGCCGCCCCCCAAACCCGAGTCGCCGACTCCCACACCTCCCGAGGACGAGCCGAATGACCACCACCGAGTACCGCCGCATCCTGCTCGACGGCGCCGTCGTCGAGGTCGTCCGCGAGGGGGCCGAACTGGTCGCCGCCGACGGCCGACGGATCGATGCCGCCGACGCGCACCACCTGCCGCCGGTCGCACCGGGCAAGATCGTCGCGGTGCACCTGAACCACCGCAGCAGGGTCGAGGAGTTCGGCACCTCGCTGCCGCCCGCGCCGACCTACTTCCACAAGCCGACGTCGTCGCTGAACGCGCACGGCGGCGCGGTGGTTCGCCCGGCCGGGTGCAAATACCTCAACTACGAGGGCGAGATCGCGATCGTGATCGGCCGCACCTGCCGCAACATCGCCCCCGCCGACGCGGGCGCGTACATCCGCGGGTACACCCTCGCCAACGACTACGGGCTGCACGACTTCCGGGACACCGACGCCGGCTCGATGTTGCGGGTCAAGGGCTCCGACACGCTGTGCCCGCTCGGCCCCGGCCTGGTCGAGGGCTGGGACTTCCGCGGCAAGGCGCTGCGCACCTACGTCAACGGCGTGGTGGCGCAGGAGGGTTCCACCGACGAGATGGAGTGGGACATGCACTACCTCGTCGCCGACATCGCCCGCACGATCACGCTCGATCCCGGCGACGTGCTCCTGTCCGGCACCCCGGCCGGCTCGCGCCCCGTACAGCCGGGCGATGTGGTCGAGGTCGAGGCGGAGGGTCTGGGTCGACTGGCCAACCACATCGTCACCGGCCCGACCCCCGTCCGTACCGACTGCGGCGCACAGCCCACCGAGTCCGAAGAGGTGCGCTCCACCGCCCTCGGCGGCGACTGGGAGCTGCGCGGAATCCGCGCCCCCAGACGGTGAGCCACCCGCCGGCCACCCGGCCCACCGCCCTTTTTTCGAGCGGAACAGCCCGCCTGGTGGGACCAGGCGGGCTGTTCCGCGGTCTCGGCGGAATGCCGGTGGGTTCCGCCTACCCGGTCAGGGGGTTGTATACGAGGTAGAGGATTCCGTCGTAACCGGCCAGGGTCGCGCTGGAGTTGTGGGCGGTCAGGTTCATCTTCCGTGGTTGGTCCCACCATTTGGCGCCGTCGTATTCGGTCCACCACAACTGGTTGTCGCCGTCGTACGCGCAGTAGACACAGACGAGCCTGTCGTCGTTCGAGACGCCGAGGGCCGGCAGGGCGTCGTATGTGGTGCCGGGAATCCGGGTGGGGGTCGCCCATCTCCCCCCGACCAGCGACGTCCACAGCAGGCTCTGGTCGCCGTTCGGGTCCTGAGCGAGCACCACGCAGTGTGGCACGCCCCGATAGGTCGCCGCCGCGGGGGTGAATCCGGAGAAGCCGTCGGCGACCGTCGTCGGATCGCTCCAGCGCGTTCCGTCGAAGTGTTGCTCCTGAAGACCCGAGCCCGGGGCATGGAAGGCGTACAGGTGTTCGGCGCCTGCCGTCAGGGCGACCGCGCCGGAAGTGCCGGAGGCGATCTGTCGGTCCGGGGTCCACCTGCGGCCCTCCGCGGTGCTGGTGCAGTACAGCGGACCCGTGTCGTCGGGTCTGCTGTGTACGCAGTACAGGCGGTCGCCGAAGGCCGCCACGGCCGAGCCGTACAGGTGGTGGGGGGTCTCGTCGTCGCCGTGGTCGCCGGACCAGACGTCGCCGTTGTAGACCGTCCACCGCATGCTCGCGTCCCCGGCGTCGGGATGCAGGCAGTACAGCGCGTTCTGGGTCGGGAAGCCGGCCAGGGCCGGGTACGGGGCCGAGGGGATGCTCCCGATCCTGGCGGCCGTGCCCCAAGCACCGCTCGTGTACGGCACGTACCACAGGGACGTGACCGTGTCGGACGGCACTCGGGGCGGCGGTCGCCGGGTGTCGGACGCCGTCATCGCCGGGTCGCCGAGGGGACCTGCGGCTTTTGGCTCCACTGGTTCTCGTTGTCCAACGTCACGATGATGTCGTTGACACCGTCCGTGTATTCGATCTTGTAGTACGAGGTGACCGTGGAGACATCCGCCATCTGGCCCTTCACGAAGGTTCCGGCCGCGACGTAGTAGGTCGGGTGGAGGATGAAGGTGTGCTTCAGGTTCGGGCCGCCGTCCGTGGCGACCGCGGGCTCCGGGACGAACGCGCCGCTCGCCCCGTCGTGCAGCGCGATGGACAGGCCCACCGAGACGGGCTGCTCGTTGAACGGCGGGATGTCGGGGTCGTCGACGACATAGAGGTTGTAGTCGCTGGGCTTGTCGTTGAAACCGTAGGCGAAGTTGTAGTCGCCGTCGTAGGCGAAGTTCGCCAGGCTCTTTTTGGAGTCCTTGGGATCCATGGGGAGTCCGCCGTGCCCCTCCCACGTGACCCCGCTGTCGCACCCCTTCGTGTCGAAGACCACGGAGTAGTCCAGTTGCCACTTGAAGTCGTAGCTGTTGCCGTCGTCGATCCGGCGCACGATCCACGCCGCGCAGAACGGGTCGGAGGCCACCGGCTCGGTGCCGATGTCCAGCTTCGCGAACACCGCGAACGTCAGCCTCGGCTGGCCGGAGTTGTTCTGAATGGTGAGGAAGTACGGGTCACCCATGGCGGTTCCCAACGGTGGAGGGGGCGGACTGCGGGTTCGGCGTCCGAACCCTGCGTAACCGAGTGCCCGGCGACGAGCTTTCCGAACAACAAGTTGGGGGCGCCTGGTTGCGGACAGGCGTGCGGCGACGTTTGTGGAGGGCGCGCGAGGGTCGAGATGTGTGCGCCCTGCCCTCGTCCCGCCGGTTCCAGACGAGCGACCGACTGTCACGGGGCGACGTCGGGCCGGCCGATTCTCGTCCGCGCGGGCGCATTCGACGCGGCGGTTGCCGACGTGGTGAGCGAACTCCCGGGCAACCGATGCCGAACGGCGGGCGAACGCCCCGTCGGGCGCCGGTTGTTCGTGCTCCGCCTGCGTGATCATGCGGAGACGCGCCGTTGCAAAAAGGATCATCGTGGGGGTTGACACTGAAAGTTGGTCTAGACCAACCTAGAGGTACGGGGATTGGAGAGGTGTGTGTCCCGGCATGGCCGCAGCGTGGCAGCGCGGCCGGTCGGTGAGGCATCTCGCGTTCGCTTTGGGTGTCCGCGATCGATGTGCGGCACCGGATACGAGGAGGTAGGAATCCCGATCGAGGCTTCGTCGGGGATCACGGCCTCCCCGGACCACCACCCCTGTACCGCCACACCCCCCGGCCGACCTCCCTCGGCCGATCTTTGACGGCTGACTCCCACAGCCGAACTCCCGAGCACCGCACACGGCACCACATCGGCGGCCTCACCCGACACACGTTCCGCGACCGGCAGGTCCTCGCGGCACGTGCAGGCAGGCGAGGTTGCGATGTGTCCTGCCCTCGGTCGGATCGAGGCGACCCGCAGGCCGGGCGAGCGCGCGCGCAGCCGCGCCCGCCCGACGACGAGCGAACCGCCCTTTCCCGGCCACGACTTCGCCATGCCCGGGAGCGGCCGACCGCCGCCCGTGCCTCGACTCGCCCGGTCGATCCCGGACGGCGACGGCCGGGGCGGGGCGCTCGCGCCGACGCGCCGGTTCGCCGGCCCGAACCGCGATGCCCCACGCCCCCATACCGACCAGATCATCGAGCCCTGTTCGAGCCTTGGAGGGATCGTATGCCGACGCCCGAATCCGACCCATACCCGTACCGAGCCGCGTCCGAGATCCCCTACTTCAGTTCGATCGGCGAGACCTACCTGGCCCCGACACCGCTGCGCGACCTGAAGAAGACCCGACCCCTGCGGGTGCTCACCGAAGCCGACTTCGACTTCTGGCAGACCTACGGGTACGTCGTCGTCAAGGAGGCCATCCCGGCCGAGGCCGCCGCGCGACTCCTCGAATTCGCCTGGGACTTCCAGGGGCTCGACCCGAACGACCCCGAGAGCTGGTACGCGGACGACCGGCAGTTCCGCTCCGCGCTCGATCAGGAGTTGCACATCTACGGCTTCGTCGAGGCCTATCACCACCAACTCATCTGGGACAGCCGCCAGTCCGCCCGCGTCTACGACGCGTTCGTCGACGTGTGGGACTGCGAGGAGCTGTGGGTGACCCTGGACCGGCTCAACCTGAACCCGCCCAACATCCGCGACCGGGACCGCGCGCACATCGCGCCCACGGACAAGGGCTTCGACATCGAGCTGCACTGGGACGTCGACACCACCCTCGCGACGCCCCCGCAGCGGGTGCAGGGCATCATCGCGCTCGACGACACCCGTCCGGACCACGGCGGTTTCCAGTGTTCGCCGGAGCTGTTCCGCCGGTTCGAGCATTGGAAGTCCGGCCAACCCGAGGACCGCGACCCGATCCGGCCGCACGCCGATCGCGCCGAATACCCGGTCGTACGACCGCAGTTGGCGGCCGGCGACCTGCTGATCTGGAACGGACTGCTCGCCCACGGCGTGGCCCGGAACAGCTCCGAGCGCGGCGTGCGCGCGGTCCAGTACCTGTCCATGATGCCCGCGCTCGAAAGCAACCGGGAACTGACCGAATCCCGGGTCGACTCCTGGCGGCACCTGCGCACCCCCGACTGGAACAAGACGCTGGTCGGCGACGCCCGCAAGCACGAATCGCTCAGGTACGAGACGGCGACGCTGAACGACCTCGGCAGGAAGCTCCTGGGCCTCGAATCCTGGAGCGGGCACACACCCGCACCATCGACCGGAGAAGCGCAATGCACGCAATCTGCCTGACCCTTCCCACCAACAGGGCCTGCGCGACGACGATTTCGGCGATCGCCGCCGAGGCGGCCCACGCGGCCGGGCACTTCGACGTCGAGGTGCACCTGCTGATCCTCGACTCCTCCGACCCGGCGACGCTGAGCGAACACCGGCAGGCGGTCGCCGCCCTGCCGGCGACACCGCACGTGGTCGTGCACCACCTCGACGAGAGTGAACAGCGCGCCTTCCTGCGGGCGGTCGTCGCCCGCGCCGACGCTCCCAAGCCGGACCTGCTGCTCGACCTGATGCTCCCGGACCGGGTCTCCTACGGCGCCTGCACCAACCGCGCGTTCCTGATCGCCGCCGCCCTCGGCTGCCGATCGATGCACCGCCGGGACTCGGACAGCGCCTACCAAACGCTGGACGGCACACCGGTCTTCCCGATCCACCACGAGCTGATGTCGCTCGGCCGACCGGCGCGCGAGGCGAGCGCCGGCGTGTCGCAGACCATCCTCGACCCGGCCCTCGCCGCCGAACCCGTGGTCCTGGTCGGCAGCTCGTTCGTCGGCGAACTCTCGGTCGACATCGGCGAGATCCGCCGCCTCGACCCCGAGGTGTACTACGACGTGGTCGGCCTGTGGGCCCCGCCCGGCTGGTCCGACGAGCGCAAACGGGAACTGGTCGACGAGTCGTTCACGGGCGCGGGCACCGCGCCGTTCGTCGCGGACCACTCGCTCCTGACCGTCGTCGACCCGATGCGGGTGGACATGTGCAACGTCGCGTTCGACCACGCGGTGTACGAGCGGGTACCGCTGCCGCCGGCCACCGACACCATCGGCAGCGACTACTTCCTCCTGCACCTGATCCACGACGCCGCACTGCCCGGCGTCCTGCACAACCGCAACATCGTGAACTTCTACACCGCGGAACGCCGCACCGACCCCGGATTCGCGGCCTACCAGACCCGGTTGACCAAGTTCTTCCTCTCGATGCTCTACTTCGAGTTCATCTACGACCGCATGGCGGCGGCCGGCGACACGCTCCTGGACGACGAACGCCACGTACGCCCCTCGGTGATCGCCGAACTCGCCCGCGAGAGCACCCGGGCGGACCGCACGGACAACATCGACCGACTGCGCAGCCTGGACCGCTCCTACCGGCGGCTGGGCGGCCGCTACGCCGAGTTCGCCGACACGCTCGCCACTCGCGGCCCCCGCCTGCTCGACGAGGTCCAGGAGGACATCGAGGACTTCGCGCTGCTGATCGAGACATGGGATTCGCTGGTCCGGGCGAGCCGGACCACAAGCCTCCACGAACCACACGGATAGTGGGACCCGGACCGACATCATGCACGTAAACGCACACATGCGCGCCGCCCTGGCCACCGCCGACGACGACCTGGTCGTCTTCGATCTCGCGGGCATCGAAGAACGCTACGACACGCTGATCCGCGAACTCCCCGACATCGCCGTGCGATTCGCGATGAAGGCCTGCCCCGTGGACGAGGTGCTCGGCTGCCTCGCCCGCCAGGGGGCGGGCTTCGACGCGGCCAGCCCGCAGGAGATCGCGCAGGCGATCGAGACCGGCGTACCCGTCGACCGCATCCACTACGGCAACACCATCAAGTCCGACCGGAACATCGCCGACGCGTACCGGCTCGGCATCCGCGACTTCGCCACGGACAGCATCGAGGACGTCGCCGCGATCGCCGCGCACGCCCCCGGCTCCCGGGTCTTCTGCCGCCTCGCCACCAGCGGGGAGGGCGCGCTGTGGGGGCTCAGCCGCAAGTTCGGCTGCTCCGGCGCCGACGCCCTGCGCATACTGGAACGAGCCCGCGCCGAGGGCCTGGTCCCCGCCGGACTGTCCGTCCACGTCGGCTCGCAGCAGATGACCACCGAGGGCTGGCAGGAGGCGTTCGACCGGATCGCGGACACCCTCGCGGCACTGAATCGGCGCGGAATCCACCCCGACCACGTCAACCTCGGCGGCGGACTCCCTGCGCTGGGCTACCTCGACCGGCACGGCCAACCGCTGGAACCCCCGCTGGACAAGATCTTCGAGGTCATCCGCGAGGGCATCCGGCGGCTGCGCCGGGTGTCCGCCGTACCGCTCGACTTCCTGATGGAGCCGGGGCGCTACTTCGTCGCCGACAACGGCGCGATCCGGGCCCGGGTCTCCCGCCTGACCACGCGCGAACAGCCCGACGGGCAACGCCGCACCTGGTTGTACCTGACCTGCGGCAAGTTCAACGGCCTGTACGAGATGGACGAACTCCAGTACCGCCTGGTGTTCCCCACGCACGGCGGCGCCGAGTACGTGCCCGCCGCGGTCGCCGGGCCCACCTGCGACAGCGACGACGCCTTCGGGTCGGACGGCGACCTCGTCCAGGTGCCCAGGGCGGTCGCCTCGGGGGATCCGGTGTGGATCCTCTCCAGCGGCGCCTACGCCACCAGCTACACCACACAGGGCTTCAACGGGTTCGCCCCGCTGCCCTACACCTGCGTCGACGTATCCGTGGAAGGCCTGGTGTAGATGGACCTCGACGTGCGTATTCGGCACATCACCGAAGGCGACTGGGACGACATCGTCGCGCTGGAAGCCGCCACCTATGCCGACGGCGCACTGTCGGAGGGACGGGCCGCGCTCCGCTCGCGCGCCCGTTCCTCGCCGGCCACCTGTTTCGTGGTCGACGTGGGCCGCCAACTGGCGGGTTACGTACTGTCGTTGCCCTACCCGGTGGGGCAATACCCGGATCTGGACCGCGAGGAGGAGGTGGTCTTCCACTCGCGCAATCTGCACCTGCACGACCTGGTGGTCGGCGAGGCGCACCGCGGTGACGGTTTGGCGGGCGAACTGCTGCGCCGGGTGACCACCGCGGCGCGCGCCAAGCGATACCAGCGCATCTCCCTCGTCTCCGTCGGCGGCAGCGAGGGGTTCTGGTCGGCGCACGGGTTCCACGCCCTGCGCGAGATCGCACTGCCGGCGAGCTACGGCCCGGACGCGGTGTACATGTCCATGCCGGTCGCCGCGGACCCCCGCCCGCACCGGCGCAACCCCTCGACGATCCGTCGCGCGGATCACCCTCGGATGACGAAGTAGGCCGATCACATGTTTCGCGTTCGCGATGATTTCCGCCGGGCACAGGTGGCGATCGCAGCACTGTTCTGTTTTCTCGGACTCCAGTACGCCACCTGGGCGTCGCGGCTGCCCGCGATCAAGAGCAGGCTCGACCTGGGCGAGGCCGAGGTCGGTCTGCTGCTGATGGCCTGCGGAGCCGGGGCCGCGGCCTCGTTCCCGCTCGTCGCGATCCTGACCCGGCGCCTGGGCTCGCGCCTGCTCGCGCTGCTGTCCGCACTCGCCCTGGGTGTTCTGCTGCTCGCCTTGGCGGTGGCGCCGAACTACCCCGTGGCGCTGCTGATCATCTGCCTCGACGGGGTGGCGGTCGGCTGCCTGAACGTCGCGATGAACGCGCAGGGCGCCGCGCTCGAAGTGCGGTACCAGCGCACGGCGATGGCCAAGCTGCACGCCACGTTCAGCGGCGGGTCGTTGTGCGCCGCCCTGCTCGCCTCGGGGATGAACGCGATCACCTCGACGTTGGCCGCGCACTTCGCGGTGGCCGCCGTACTGCTGGCGCTGCTGATCGGCTACGCCCGGCCCGGGCTGTTGACCGAGGACGAGGCGGCGCCGAAGGCCGCACCGGAGCCGGCCGCCGACGAGCCGGCGCCCGCAGGTCGGCGCCGGTTGAGCATGCCGTCGCGGATCACCGTCTGGATGGGCTGCGCGATGGCCTTCGGCACGGTGACCGAGGGCGCGATGAACGACTGGTCGGCGCTGTACATGAAGGACGTCGCGCACGCGTCGGCCGAGGTGGCGCCGCTGGGTATCGCCGTGGTGTCGGTGATGATGGTGCTCGCCCGGGTCTTCGCCGACGGGTGGCGCACCCGCTGGGGCGACGGGCGGATCGTCCGGGCCGGAAGCGTGCTGGCCGGTGCCGGGTTGGCGGTCGCGCTCCTGGCCGGCGGCGTGGTGCCGGCGCTGCTCGGCTTCGCGTGCGTCGGCCTGGGCGTCGCCGCGGTCACCCCGTGTGTATACGTCGCGGCGGCGCGCGCGGGTTCGGACGCGCTGGCCCTGGTCGCCGCGATGGGTACCACCGGCCTGCTGGCCGGGCCGGCCCTGATCGGCTTTATCGCGAGCGGCAGCAGCCTCGTGTGGGGGATGGGCGCGGTCGCCGTCTCGGCCCTCCTGGTCTCCGTCTGCGCGACGCGGATCCACTGGACGAGCGTGACCGACACAGATACCAGCACCGCCACCGCCACCGCCACCGACGCCGACCCGAACGCCGCCGAGCCCGCCCCGGCTGCCGCCCCCGCCGACCGCACCCCGCTCACCGACGCGCCCGCGTAGCCCACGCGGGCCCGGTCCGTGGCCGCCGAGCCACGACACGGACGGAAGCCCCGTCACCCGCTTACGAGAAGGCGGGCGACGGGGCTTCCCCCAGCCGGGGTGTGCGTTGTTCACAGCTTGGCGACCTCCGTCAGGAACACGTCCACCAGCGCGGCGGCCCGCTGCCGCGCACCCAGCTCGCTGCGCCGCAAGTCCTCGACGTCCAGGCCGAGTTCGGCGGCCTGCGCGGCACCGCCGTGGGCCAGCCACGCGGCCGCGATGTCCGGGGTGACCTCCGGGTGGAACTGCACGCCCATCGACCGGCCGACGACGTACGCCTGGGGCCCGACCGTCGAGCGGGCGATCTCCCGGCCGCCCGGCGGGACGGTGAAGCGGTCGAAGTGCCACTGGTACCAGGGTCCGGCGGCGATCAGGTTCGGCTCGTCGGTCTCCACCCGGTGCCACCCGAGTTCGTACTCCGTGGCCCGCTCGACCGTACCGCCGAGCGCCGCGCTCAGCGCCTGGGCGCCGAAGCAGATGCCCAGGACCGGGACGTCCGCCGCGACCGCCTCGCGCAGCAGGTCGAGTTCGTTGCCCACCCAGGTGCCTATCGTCGCGGTGTCGTAGACCGACCACGGCGCGCCGAGCACCACGATCACGTCGAAGTCGGTCGGGCCCGGGAAGGCGTACCGGACGTCGGGGGAGTGGAAACGTTCGTCGGGGACCACGGTCACGTCGTGCGACTCGAAGCCGCGCTCGGCCAGTCGCAGCCCGACGAATCCGGCGTGTGAGAGGTGGTCGTGGCGCACGATCAAGGCCCGCACCGGAGCCCTCCTTCCGTCAATCCGGCCCGAGGTCTTGTGGCGGCCGGGTTCGATCCATATCGTTTGGCCTCAAATAATATCGGGTGCGGACCCCCGATGTCGCCGACGGACCACCGCCGGCCCGTCGCCGCGCAACCGCCGTTAGGAGACCCCCATGTCGGTCGGCGCCGATCTTGTCCTGATCAACGGTCGCGTACTCACCGTCGATGCCGCGTTCACCATCGCCGAGGCGCTCGCCGTCCGGGCCGGCCGGATCGTCGCGGTCGGCTCGGACGCCGAGATCCGGCCGCTGATCGGCCCCGAGACGACGGTGATCGACCTGGCCGGCCGCAGTGCGCTGCCCGGCATCGACGACTCGCATCTGCACGCGTGCGCGTTCGGCGCCACTCGTCCGCCGCTCGCGGTCGACGTGTCCCATCCCGCCGTCGGCTCGATCGCCGACATCACGGCCGCCGTCGCCCGACACGCGGCGACCCTGCCGCCGGACGCCTGGGTGATCGGGAACGGCTGGGACGTCGGCTACCTGGCCGAGTGCGCACCGCCGGCGGCCGGCGGCGCCGGTCCACGCACGCCGCATCGCCGGGACCTGGACGCCGTGGTGAGCGATCGCCCGGTCCTGCTCTACGAGTTCACCGGACACACCGCCTGGCTGAACAGCCGCGCCCTCGAACTGGCGGGCATCGACCGGCACACCGTCGCCCCGCCCGGCGGCATCATCGAACTCGACCCCGACGGCGAACCCACCGGCCTGCTCCGCGAGGGCGCGCAGAACCTGGTCAACGCGGCCGTACCGCCGATGACCCGGGCCGATCGGGAACGGGCGATCCGCGCGGCGGTGGCCATCTGTCACGCCGAGGGCATCACCAGCTTCACCGAGCCGGGCCTGGGCCCCGGCGGCGGCTCGCTCTTCCTGGGCGCGGCCGGCGCGGAGACCCTGGCGGTCTACGCCGACCTGGCGCGAAGCGGCGAACTCGACGCCCGGGTCAGCGTGTTGCTGCTGCCGTTGGCGATGGGCGAGGCCGCCGACGTCCTGCCCGAACGCCTCTCCGCACCGCTGCCCGAGGGCATCGGCGACCTGGACCCCCGGCTCCTGCGGGTGCTCGGGGTGAAGGTCTTCGCGGACGGGATCCCGCCGAGCCGGACCGCGTGGATGCACGAGGAGTACGTCGGCGGCGGCAACGGCTGCCTGTGCATGCACGGATCCACCGACGCGCTGCGCGTGGGCGAACTGCGTACCATCGTGCGCCACGCCCACGCGGCGGGCCACCAGATCGGCGTGCACGTCACCGGCGATCAGGCGATCGACGCCCTCGTCGAGGCGTTCACGGAGGCCGCCGACGCGCACCCGCGCGAGGACGAGCGGCACTACGTCATCCACGGCGACTTCTGCACCCCGCGCAGCCTGCGCACCCTCGCCGAGCACGGCTGGGGCGTGAACATGAACCCGGCGATCAAGTGGACGATCGCCGACCTGATGGACGGCGTGGTCGGCCCCGAACGCTCCGCCTACCAGTGGCCGGTGCGCAGCGCGGTGCAGGCCGGCATCGCGGTCACCGCGAGTTCCGACGCGCCGATCACCCACCCCGACTGGCGCCGAGGGGTGTCCGCGATGATGCTGCGCGAGTCGAAGGCGACCGGCAAACCCAGCGGCCCCGAGCAGTGTGTGGACCTGGCCACGGCGGTGCGCGCGTACACGATCAACGCCGCGCGCCAGGACTTCGCCGAGGACTGGAAGGGCTCCCTGGAGGTGGGCAAGGTCGCCGACATCTGCGTCCTGGCCGGCGACCTCACCACGGCGACGCCGCACGAGATCGCCGAACTACCGGTTGCGCTCACTGTTTTCGACGGCCGGATCGTGTACTCGGCCTGACCGGACCCGCCCAACCCGAGCCGACGCCCGATGCCCGACGTAAGGACCGCCATGCCCGCGCCCCGCATGATCCTCGTGCTCAGCGAGAACTGGACCCTGACCGACCCCCGTGACCTGCCCGCCCTCGTCCGCATGGCGGTGGAGGCCGAGGACGCCGGGTTCGACGGCGTCATGGTCAGCGAACACATCGTGCTCGGCCCCGGCTCGGACATCGACGGGCTGATGGCGAACCCGCGCGAGTACGCCCTGCCCGGCAACCAGGACCCGGCGACGCCGTGGCCGAACTCGCTGCTCCTGCTCGCCGCCATCGCCGCACGGACCACCCGACTGCGCCTGATCGCGGCCGGCGTGATCGCGCCGCTGCGCCACCCGCTCGCGCTGGCCCAGCAACTGGCCACCCTCGATCTGCTGGCCGAGGGCCGCCTGGTGGTGCAGCCGATCGTGAGTTGGCATCCGCCCGAATACGCCGCGCTCGGCGTCTCGTTCCAGCGCCGCGGCCGGCTCCTGGACGAACACCTGGCCGCCTGGGAGGTGTTGTGGCGGGACACCCCGGCCTCCTTCGCCGGCGAGGACTACCGCTTCGAGGACGCCTACCTGGTGCCCAAGCCCTACCGGAAATCCGGCCCGCGTCTGTGGATCGGCGGCAGCTCGGTACATCCCGCGCTGCTGCGCCGGTTGGTCCGGTACGGCCACGGCTTCCATCCGCTCGGCCGGCCCACCGACGCCGAACTGACCGACCTGCGCGCCGCGTTGACCGCGGCCGGCCGCGATGCGGACGCCCTGGAGATGGTCGGCGGGATCCGGCCCACCTTCCCGGACGCGCACAGTCCGGCACCGATCGCGCTCGCCCTGGAGTCCATCCCCGGCCAACTGGCGCGCGGCTTCGGCACGATCTGCGTCAAGCCCTCCCAGTACACCGACGACCGGGCCGAAGTGGGCGCGCTGTGCCGGGACATCGTCCGGCGGGTCGCGACGATGTGAGCCCCGCGCGCACGAGGCGGGTTCGCGCACACGCCGGGCGGGTCTTCGCGCGTCGGACCGCTCAGAGCGGCGCCACGTGGATCGGGTCCACGGGGACGTTGACCGTGCGGGTGCCGCCGAGCAGGCCCGGGAGGGTGAAGGCGACCTCGATGTCGCCGCCGAACAGTTTGGCCACCACCCAGCCCTCCGCGTTCTCGGGCACTTCCTGACGAAGTCCGCCGCCGAGCGCCGTGATCGCCCTGACCTTCGTACCGATCTCCATCGCACACTTCTCTCGCCGTGATATCGGAGATCGGTGGTAGTACCCGGTCTGCACAAAACGGACACCGCGTATTGCGCCGATCGCGCCGAACCCCGGAGCGCGGCCCGTTCGGCGCGTGTGGACGACGCCGGAAAGTTCCCGAAAGTCCGTTGACTTATATTCAAAACAGCGCCTACTCTCGGCCCCGGCACGGTATATACGCACAGCGTCGAAGGCAGCTCCGCTCCGCGTCCCACGGCATCGCCCGCGGCACCGAAATCCGGCCCCGCCCCGCTTGCCCCGCCCGATGACCCGCGACGCGTCCCGGCCCACTCGCGTGCGTACGCGTTGTCTCGGCGACTCGTGAACGGCCCGGTCCCACGAGAGGGGAACACAGTGTCCGCACGAAACGGCTCGGCATCGGAACTCGACCTCGGTACGGGCGGCCCCTCGGCGCAGACCGACGAGGGCGGCACGAGTTGGCGGCGCGCGGCGGCGCTCGGCGCGGTGGGTCTCGGCGTGGTCGGCGTCCTCACCCTGGCCATGGCACAGGGCGCCCTGGCCGCCTCGTTCGCGGTGTCCGGGACCAGTTTCCAGGTGAGTTCGGGCAAGCTGAGCAGCGCCGGCCTGTCGTCCTACGTGAGCACCAATACCTCACTCGACGGCAAGGGACACCCGGTCTCCATGCTCGCCGTCGGCGACGCGACGCTGAGCGACATCTGCCAGTCGGCCAAGGTCAAGACGCCGCTGGGGACGATCACCTTCAAGCTCACCGCCGGCGGCGACGCGGGCGCGGTGACCGCGAAGAACCTGATCATCAGCGCCGAAGACCTGGTCGGCGACGCGCAGTTCGGCACCGTGGAGATCGGCCGCGACGCGTCCACCCTGGACAAGGTGCCCGGTGCGCAGGGCGAACGCGGCACGTTCGGCCTCCAGGCGGGCGACGTCTCGGTGGCCGGCGTGCGATCGCACGCGTGGTCGGCCACCGGCGGCACGTTCAACCTCCGGGGCCTGCGCGTCGGGGTGAGCCTCGACGGCGCCGGCTGCTTCTGATCCCGATTCCACGGCCGCGGCCGCCGCTCGCGCTCGCACGTCACCTCCGGAGGACGCAACGACATGGAGCCCAGATCGAGGTTGGACCGGTACCTGCCGTTTCGGGCCGAGCGGCGGGTGGTGCGCCGATGGCGGCGCACCCGGCCGTTCTGGAGCGGGATGTACCTGATCGCGGGCGGCCTGGAGATCCTGGCCGTCCCGCTGTCCCCGCTGCCGGTGATGATCAGCCTGGGCATCGCCGGCATCGCGAGCCTGGCGATCGGGGTGATCCTGATCGTCGCCGGGCTGTTCATGTGGTTCGCGGCCCGACACCGGCACTTCGTCGGGATCTTCGCGATGATCGTATCGATATCGTCGTTCGTGGCGGCCAACCTCGGCGGCTTCCTGCTCGGCATGCTGCTCGGCGTGCTCGGCAGCGCGATGGGCGTCGCGTGGCGGCCGAACCGGGTGCGGGAGGCGAAGCGGGCGGCAGAGGCGGAGACGGCGGCGATGGCCGTGTTGTTGCCCCTGCTGCTCGTCGCGTCCGTCCTCGGCCCGGGCGAGAGCCGGGCCGGAGCGGTGGCGCCCGCCGCCACCACGACCGGCACCACCGCCGCGCCGCCGGCCGAGCGGATCGTCGTCGGCGCCACACCCCCGACGATCACCGCGAGCTTCTTCGCCCCGGTCGGCTTCGCCCTGGCCGGGGTGACCACCCTCGACACCGCGCGCGGGCCGCTGCGCGTACTGGTGTTGACCATGGACTCGGCCCGTCTGCGCGACTACCGGCTGTCCACCCGGGACGGCGCCGGACCGGGGATGCGGATCGACACCACCCGCCTCGACCTGGACGGGCACGTGCGGATCTACCTGACCAGGCTGCACGGCTGTATCGAGGGCCTGCTCTGCCTCGACTTCGCCGCCGACGGCCTGCCACTGCCGCCGATCATCCCGCCGTTCGTGTTCATGACCGACGTCCGCGCCGAACAGGCACTGGTCCGCACCGACCGGATCACCACGGACCTGAAGCTCACCTGAACGGGCCCGCCCGTCGCGGTCGGCCGCCGCTCAGGTCCAGTCCCAGCCGATGCCGAGCAGGCCCGGGCCGACGTCCTGTTCGGCCAGATGGACGATGCAGTGGCGGCCGTTCAGGGTCAGGTCGCGTCGGTCGGTGCGCGGTGCGGTCGCCGTGCTCTGCGTGAAGCGGCGGCAGTGCACCGGCAGTGCGGCGGGGTCGAAGCGCACCTGGAGGACGTACTGCCCGCAGGGGAAGGTGAAGCCGCGGGTGTACTCCTTGCTCGGTCCGCCCGTGCCGTCCTCGAAGCCGTAGCCGAACACGTAGGTGTCACCGGCCCGCAGCCGCGCGTCGAACAACAACTCCGCGACCAGGACCGCCGAATCGGCGCTCCACCGCACCCGGCCCACCCGGCAGTTCTCGTTCGCCCGCACCCGTACCCGCTCGGGCGCGCAGCCCGGGTCGCCGACGTGGATGGCGAGATAGCGGTCCACCCCGTCGCGGTGTGCGCGCACCACGTGTTGCGAGGCACGGCCCTGGAGTTCGCGGGCCGGGCCGACCCGGACCCGCTCCAACTGGCAGACGGTGTGCAGTCCGCCGTCGGCCGGCGACTCCAGATCGGTGAGCAACCGGCCCAGCGAGCCGGACTCCTCGACCACCGCGCGGTACGGCCGCGACGCGGTGCGCTCGCCGGTCGGCGGTTCGAGCAGCCTGGTCAGCGCACGCGGCGGCAACTCCAGAACCTCCTCCAACGCCCTTACGGCGCGCAACGATTCGGCGCGCCGCGGGCGCCGGGCGCCCTGCTGCCAGTAGCTGAGACTGGTGACTCCGACGTGTACGCCGCGCTGGGCCAGCCGGTGCTGCACACGGTGCAGGGCAAGTCCGCGCGCGGCCAGCGCCGCGCGCAGCGCCAGATGGAACGGGCCCGCGCGCAACGCCCTCGCCAGTTCCGCCTCGACCGGATCGGGTCGGGTATCGGTCCGCGACATCGCTCGCCTCCCTTGTGAACGTTCACGGCCGTCCGGTCGGGGCCGGCGGTCCCGGCCGAGGTGTCCCGGTCGACCGGTCGCACGTCGTTCACACGCCGGTCGAGGCGTTCACACCACCGCTTCACCCCGCATTGAAGCGTCTTGAAAGACACCGCGACAACACCCGATGCTCCACCTTGCAGCGTCCGGACGCGCGCCACGTTCCACCCCCCGTCCCTCCGTTACGGAAGGAACGCCATGACTCGAACGTCCCCAGGTACGGGCCCCGCGTCCGGTCGGCGCGGTGCCGCGGTGACCCTCGCCGTGGTCGCCCTGCTCTCCGCATTGTTCGCGGTCCCGTCGGCGGCCTCCGCCTCCGCCCCCGCCGCCGGCTCCGGCTCCGGCTCCGCCACGGCCTCCGTCGCGACCGACGTCGCGGCGCCGGTCGCGCTCGGCGCCAAGCGGCTGAACATCACCATGCAGGCCCAGCAGAAGAGCAACTGGTGCTGGGCGGGAGCCGGCAACACGATCGCGACCTGGTACGGCCGCGGCTACAACCAGAACCAGTTCTGCAACGCGGCATTCGGCCGATCGCAGAACACCGAATGCCCCAACTCCCAGGCCAATCTGGGCAACGTGCAGAACGCACTGCGCTGGGCCGGGATCAACTCCGGCTCCTATGTGAACGGCTGGCTCCAGTACAGCACCGTACAGACCGAGATCAACGCCAACCGGCCGATCGAGACCCGGATCCAATGGTCGTCCGGCGGTGGGCACATGCACGTGATCTACGGCTACGACACCGCGCAGAGCTGGGTCTACTGGGGCGACCCGTGGCCGTCGAGCACCCGCTACAACTGGGCGTCGCACAACTGGTACGTGGACAACAACGAGTTCTCCTGGACCCACTCGCTCTACCGGATCGGAGCGTGACGCCATGACCACAGGCCCCATCAAGCGTCTGTTCGCGGCCGGCACCCTGGCCGCGGCGCTCACCCTGACGCTCACCCCCCAGGCCGCGCACGCCGCATCCGTTCCCGCGCCGCCGGCGCCGGACGCGGCGAGCGTGGGCGCGGCCCGGGACGCGGTCGCCGCGCCGGGCACGATGGACACGCTGGCCAGGTTCTTCGCCCGGGACGGCGCGCTCGCGGCGCCGAACGCGGCACCCAGGATCGACGGCGACGTGGTCGCCGTGTACACGTTGTCCCCGGAGTTCGTCGCGGCCCGACCGGGCGCGACGGCGGTACCGATCGCCCGGCGGGAGTTCCTGGCCGGCACGGCGGTCGCCGCGGACGGCCGCCGGGCGTCGGTCTGGACGGCCGACACCGCGCAGGGCCCGCAGGTGGTCAACATCGCCGAGGGTGACGACGAGGCCCGCTACGTCGCCGCCGGGGCACGGTTGGCGCCCGGCGGGGTGGTCTTCCGCGAGCCGCAGATCAACGCCTGGTACGTACAGGCCGGCGACCGGGTGTCGCCGCTCAACGCCGACGCCGAGCACGCGATCGGCGCGGGCGGGACCACCGTCGCGGCCTACCAGCGGCGGGTACACCGGGCGTACGCCGACAAGTTGCCCGGGTCCGGCTACGACGCGAAGGGGTTGGCGGGCGGCTTCGGGCCCACCGACCCGGGCGCGGGGCGGTCCGGTGCCGGCGGCGACCCGTTCGGCGTGGCGCCCACCGCGTTCGCCGCGGCCGGGTTGCTCGGCGTGGCGGGTGTGGGCGGCGCCGTGGTGCGGGTGCGGCGGCGCCGTTCCTGAACCCGGGCCGACGCCGGTGCGGTTGCCGGCGGCGTGAGCAGGGCCTTCCCGGCGTCGGTGAGTCGGGTCTCCACCCCCGCCGACTCCCCTGCCGGGAAGGCCCTTTCGCGCTGCGTGCGCTACATCCGGTCGGGCGCCTCGATGCCGAGCAGGTCCAGACCGAGGGCCAGGGTGCGGGCGGTGAGGTCGCACAGGGCCAGCCGGGAGTCGCGGATCCCGGAGTCCGCGCGCAGTACCGGACACCTTTCGAAGAACGTGGTGAACGCGCCGGCCAGGCCGAACAGGTACCGTGTGAGCCGGTGGAACTCCAGTGACGCGCCCACCTCCTGGATCACCTCGGGAAGCGCGAGCAGGCGCAGGGCCAACTCCCGCTCGGCCGGCTCGCCCAGGATCGGGACGACGCCGACGCCCGGCGTCTCGACGCCGGCTCGGCGCAGGATCGACAGGCTCCGGACCCGGGCGTATTGGAGATACGGCGCGGTGTTGCCGTCGAAGGCGAGCATACGGTCGTAGTCGAAGCGGTAGTCCTTGCGCCGATCCGCCGACAGATCGCCGTACTTGACCGCGCCGATGCCCACCGCGCGGGCCACCGCCGCCCGGGTGTCCGCGTCCAGGTCCGGGCTCCCGGCGATCACCGCTCGCGCCCGGGTCACCGCCTCGTCGAGCAGGTCCCCCAGCTTGATCGACGCGCCCGCCCGGGTCCGCAGGATCCGGCCGTCGTCGCCCAACACGTAGCCGAAGTCGACGTGTTCGACCCGAGTGGGCGAGGCGAGCCAGCCCATGGACCGCGCGGTCGCGAAGACCATCTCCAGGTGCTCGCGCTGCGGCGCGCCGATCACGTACAGCAGCCGGGTCGCGCCCGCCTCGCGCACGCGCTGCCGAAGGGCGGCCAGGTCGGTGGCGGCGTAGTTGAAGCCGCCGTCGCTCTTGCGCACGATCAGCGGCAGCGGCTCGCCCTCGCGGTTGGTGAAGCCGTCGGGGAAGACACACTGCGCGCCCCCGCTCTCACGCAACAGCCCGGCCTCGGCCAACTCCGCGAGCACGGAAGGGAGTCGGTCGTTGTAGTGGCTCTCGCCGAAGAAGTCCTCCTCGGTGAGCCGCACGCCCAGACGGGTGTAGACGGCGGTGAAGTACGCCTTGGACCCGGCGACCAGCACGTGCCACAGACGCAGCGTCGTCGGGTCGCCCGCCTGGAGTGCGACCACCCGCTTGCGCGAGCGCTCCCGGAACGCCTCGTCGGCGTCGAACGCGCGGCGGGCGGACTGGTAGAAGCCGGTCAGGTCGCCGACCGACAACTCGTGCGCGGCCTCGGCCTCGCCGACGTCGAGCAGGTGCTCGATGAGCATGCCGAACGGGGTGCCCCAGTCGCCGAGATGGTTGCGCCGGAGCACGGTGTGGCCCTGCCACTCCAGGATCCGCACTGCCGCGTCGCCGATGATGGTCGAGCGCAGGTGGCCGACGTGCATCTCCTTGGCGGTGTTGGGGCCGGAGTAGTCGACGAGGACGGTCTCGGGGCGGTCGGTACGGGGCACGCCGAGCCGGGGATCGGCGGCGATGCCGGCGAGCAGTGTGCCGAGTCGGACGGGGTCGAGGTCGAGTTCGATGAAGCCGGGTCCGGCGACGCGGGCCGTCGGGCACAGGTCGTCGAGTCGGGCCCGCCGGAGTACGTCGGCCGCGACCTCACGCGCGTCGCGGCTCAGTCGTCGACCCAGACCCAGGGCCCCGTCGCACTGGAAGTCCGCGTGCCGGCCGCGGCGAATCGACGGATCGACGGGTGTCCCCGCGACCTGTGCGAACGCCGGGGCCAGCCGCTCGATGAGCAGCTTCTCCGGATTGACCATGCCCGGAAGCTAGCCGACCCGGCGCCCCTCGTTCACCTGGATTTCCGGCGCCGGCGCACCCGGCTGTTCAGCGGCCCTCGGCGGGCGGGGCGGGACGGGTGATGCGGTCCAGTTCGGCGGTGAGCGTACGGGCGGCGGTCTCGGCCGACATGCGCTCGGGGTAGAGCAGGACGTGCACGCTCAATCCGTCGATCAGCGCGAGCAGGCCGGCGGCGGCGGTGTCCACGTCGACGCCGTCGACGAGTTCGCCGTCGTCGCGGGCGTCGGCCAGCACGCCGCGCACGATCACGCTCAGGTCCCCGCGTTCGCGCCGGTTGTTCTCGGCGACCTTGGCGCAGACCCGGGCCCGGTGCCAGACGGCCAGTTCCAGGACGGTTTCGTCGACCCGGTCCGCGTCGAGCGGGAGCAGATCGGCCAGTCCCTCGCGCAGCGCGGCCAGGCCGAAGCGGCCGGCGGTCAGGTCGAAGAAGCGCCGGGCGATGCGTCGGTGCGACCAGTGCACGGCGGCGAGCAGGACGTCGTCGGCGTCGGCGAGGCCGAGGTCGGCCACGGGGGGTTCGAGTTCGGCGGCCACCAGTTCGGGCGCGACCGCCGCGCCGCCGCCCGCGACCACCAGCCGGAAGGCGGCGGCGCGCACCCGGTCCTCGTCACGAGCTGCATCCCGGGGACCCGACATACCGGCAGCCTACGGCCTGACCGGGCGATTGTGGCGGACCCGGAGCCGGGCGCGGCGGCGCCCATCGAGCGATTGGTCCAGACCTTTGGCAGGTTATGCCGCCGGCTACAACACCAGCGACAACAGCAGTACGAAGCCGCCCCCGACCACCGAGATGATCGTCTCCATCAGCGACCAGGTCTTGATCGTCTGACCGACACTCATCCCGAAGTACTCCTTGACCAACCAGAATCCGGCGTCGTTGAGGTGGCTGAAGAACAGCGACCCGGCGCCCACGGCCAGGACGAGCAGGGCGGTGTGCGTCGTGCTCATGTCCGCCGCCAGCGGTGCCACCAGGCCGGCCGCCGAGATGGTGGCCACCGTCGCGGATCCGGTGGCCAGGCGGATGGCGACCGCGATCAGCCAGGCCAGCAGCAGCGGCGAGATGGACCAGTCCTCGGAGATGTCCAGGATCATCCGGCCCACGCCGACGTCGACCAGGGTCTGCTTGAAGCCGCCGCCCGCGCCCACGATGAGCAGGATCCCGGCGATCGGCAGCAGTGCCTTCTCGACGGTGGTCGCGAGCCGGTCGCGGCGGAATCCGGCCGCCCGGCCGAGGGTGAACATCGCCACGAGCACCGCGGACAGCAGCGCGATCAGCGGCGAGCCGACCACGTCGGCGACCCGCTGGACCCGGTCGGCGGGATCGTCCACGACGATGTCGACCAGGGCCTTGCCGAGCATCAGCACGACGGGCAACAGCACGGTGGACACGGTGGCGGCGAAGCTCGGCCGGCGCTCCAACTCCTCCGAGGGCCGCTCCGGGGTCAACTGCTCGGGCGGCGCGATGTCCACCCAGCGGGCGGCGTAGCGGCCGAACAGCGGGCCGGCGATGGCCAGCGTCGGGATGGCGACCACCACGCCGAGCGCGAGCACCACGCCCAGGTCGGCGTCGATCGCGTCGATCGCGGCGAGCGGCCCGGGGTGCGGCGGGACCAGGCCGTGCATGACGGACAGGCCGGCCAGGGCGGGGATGCCGACCCGCATCAGCGAGTGGTTGCCGCGCTTGGCCACGAGCAGCACCACCGGGATCAGCAGGACCACGCCGACCTCGAAGAACAGCGGCAGCCCGATGATGCCCGCGATCAGCGCCATCGCCCACGGCATGGTGCGATCGCTCGCCCTGGCCAGGATGGTGTCCACGATCTGGTCGGCGCCGCCGGAGTCGGCGAGGAGTTTGCCCAGGATCGCGCCGAGCGCGATCAGTACGCCCACGCCCGCGACGGTGGAGCCGAGCCCGGAGGTGAAGCTCGTGATCGTCTTGTCCATCGGCGCGGCGGCGACCGCGCCGAGGACGAGCGAGCCGATGGTGAGGGCGAGGAAGGCGTGCAGCTTGAGGCTGCCGATCAGCAGGACGATGACGCCGATGCCGACCAGGACGGCGAGGCCCAGTTGGGCGTGTCCGGCCGAGGTGATCGGCGCGGCCGGAGCCGCGGCCAGCGCCGGCAGGTCGATGGTGCTCATGGGGTTCCCTGATTCCGATTCCGGTGCGTGTCCGGATTGCGTGGTGTCTCCAGGCGGCGCAGCGCGGCCACGGCCCGGGCGGTGAGGGTGGACGGGCCGGGCGTGATGTCGAGGGAGACACCCGCTTCGTCCGGCTCCAGCGGTTGCAGGTCGGCGAACTGCGAGTCGAGCAGCGTCTCCGGCATGAAGTGGCCGGTGCGCTCGTGCAGCCGCTCGGCGATCAGCGCGCGGTCGCCGGCGAGGTGGACGGTGATCGCGTCGGGCGCGGCGCGGCGCAGCCGGTCGCGGTAGGCCCGCTTCAGGGCCGAGCAGCCGACCACGCCTCCGGTGTCGGCGTGTGCGGCGAGCCAGGCGCCGATGGCGTCCAACCAGGGCGCGCGGTCCGCGTCGTCCAGCGGGATCCCGGCCGACATCTTGGCGATGTTGGCGGGCGGGTGGAAGTCGTCCGCGTCCGCGTAGGGCACCCGCAGTTCGGCGGCCAGGAGGCGACCGACGGTGGACTTGCCCGTGCCGGACACACCCATGACGACCACGACGTGGGGTGCGCTCATCGATACCTCGCTGTCTCGACCCGGCCGGCCCGGCTCGTGCGCGGGCGCCGTCCCATACCCAAACCTATAGGTAGTACTTAATCAAGCCTTCGAGGCAATTAAGTCATACATAATCTCATCGGCATGCGAGGCCCCGCCCAGTAGGGTGACGCCATGGAGAACGAGGGCCGGGGCTTGCATATGAAGGTGCTGGAATCCCTCGGGCCCGCCATCGCGGCCGGCGCCCACCCGGCGGGCACGGTGCTCCGTACCGACGAGCTGGAAGAGCGCTTCGAGGTCTCCCGCACCGTGGTCCGCGAGGCCGTACGGGTGCTGGAATCCATGCAGCTGGTCGAGTCGCGGCGGCGGGTGGGGGTCACCGTCCGCCCGCCCGAGCAGTGGAACGTCTTCGACCCGTACGTGATCCGCTGGCGCCTGGCCGGCGCCGACCGCCCGCGTCAACTGCGGTCGTTGACCGAACTGCGCTCGGCGATCGAACCCGTCGCCGCCGCGCTGGCCGCCCGGTTCGCCACGCCGGCCCAGTGCGCCGCGTTGACGGAGCACGCGCTCGGCATGGTCTCCACCTCGCGCGGCCGGCAGTTGGCGGCGTACCTCGTGCACGACATCGCCTTCCACCGGGAGATCCTGACCGCCTCCGGCAACGAGATGTTCGCCCGCCTGGGCGACGTGGTGGCCGAGGTGCTGAGCGGACGCACCCACCACCACGTGATGTTCCCCGACCCGGACCCGCCGGCCGTGTCGCTGCACGTCCGGGTCGCCGAGGCGATCCGCGAGGGCGACGCGGCCGCCGCCGAGCGGCTGACCCGGGAGATCACCGTCGGGGCGATGGCCGAACTCGAGGTGCTGGCACCGGAGTCCGGGCAACCGGCCGGACGCGGCTGACGTCGGGAGCACCAACCTCCCGATATCCCCCCGAAGATCACCAACCACCCTGTATCAAAAGGGTCTTCGTTGCCCACCTCGGCGTGCGAACCATTGACCGATTGGTCTGGACCTCTTAACTTGAAGAACGTAATACGGATGTGAACACGCGGTGAAATGAGGCGTGCGACGCGGACCCGGACCGTTCGAACGTCCTTCGCATTCACTCGTCCCCAAGGAGAGTTCCATGCGTACAAGGACCATCCTGACGGCGATGGCCGTACCGGCCGTCTCGGTTCCCCTGATCCTGGCCGGCACCGCCAGCGGCCACGGGTGGGTCACCAGCCCGCCCAGCCGAGCCGCGTACTGCGCCAACGGCACCGTCACCAACTGCGGCGAGATCCAGTGGGAGCCGCAGAGCGTCGAGGGTCCCAAGGGTTTCCCCACCCGCGGTCCCGCCGACGGCACCCTGTGTGCGGGCGGCAACAGCCGCTTCGCCGAACTGGACGACCCGCGTGGCGGCGCGTGGCCGACCTCCCAGCTGGCCTCCGGCGCGAGCAAGACCTTCACCTGGAAGCTCACCGCGCGGCACGCCACCACGTCGTTCCGCTACTTCATCACCAAGGCGAGCTGGTCGCCCAGCCAGAAGATCACCCGGGCCCAGTTGGAGAGCACCCCCTTCCTGACCGTCCCCTACAACGGCGTACAGCCGGGTTCCGTCGTCTCGCACACCGGCACGGTCCCCGGCGGGCGCAGCGGCCGGGCCGTGGTCCTCGCGGTCTGGGACATCGCGGACACCGGCAACGCCTTCTACCAGTGCACGGATGTGACGTTCTGATCGGATCGTGAACGCGCCGGTGGGTCGCCGCGATTCGGCGGCCCACCGGCCCACGCGCGTTCGCGGTGTCCTCCTCCGGCGGGCCCCGTTTGCCGACTCGGCAACAAGGTTTGTCACGCGACCCCCGTCGGGCGGACCATGCGCTCGGGCGACGGACCACGCGCCGCCCGCCCGGTCCCGCCGACCGGGCACACCGCCATCGCCCTGGAGGACGTCCGCGATGACCGACGACAAGCCCTCGACCGCCGAGCCGTCGACCGCCCCGCTCACGCCCGCCGAGTCGTGGGACGCGCGCTACGCGGAGAAGGAGCGGATCTGGAGCGGCAAGCCGAACGCCGCGCTGGTCCGCGAGACCGCCGACCTGCCGCCCGGCCGCGCCCTGGACCTGGGCTGCGGCGAGGGGGCCGACGCGATCTGGCTGGCCGAGCGCGGCTGGCGGGTGACCGGCGTCGACGTATCCCGGATCGCCCTGGAGCGGGCCGCCGTCCACGCCGAGGAGGCGCAGGTCGCCGACCTCGTCGACTGGCAGTGGCACAACCTGGACGAGACCTTCCCCGAGGGCGACTTCGACCTGATCTCGGCGCACTTCCTGCACTCGCACGCCGGCATCGACCGCGATCGCATCCTGCGCAAGGCGGTCGCGGCCGTCGCCCCGGGCGGGGCGCTGCTGGTCGTCGGGCACTGCGGACTGCCGCCGTGGGAGACCGCCCCGACGCCCGACATGGCGCTCCCCACACCCGACCAGGTGTTGGCCTCGCTCGAACTCCCGGACGGGGAATGGGAGGTGCTGCGCAGCGAGGAGCACGAGCGCGTCCAGAACGACCCCGAGGGCCGGCCGGTCACCCGCGTCGACAACACGCTGATGGTGCGCCGCCTGCCGAAGAGCTGAACCTCCCCGGCCGTCAGGCCGGTTCGTGGGTGACCGAGCACTCGCCCGACGCGGCCACCCGGACCCGGCCGACGGTGCCGTCGCCCCACCCGATGTCCACACCCCACTCGGCGTCCGCGCCCGACGCCGTCTCCGTCGCGCGCGGCGCCGGACCGGGCGGGGTGTCGGCCCGGGTCAGGGCCAGCGCGGTGACCAGCGGGCGGGCCGTCGCGACGCCGTCGAGCGCGGGCACCTCGGCCGCCTCGCCGAACGCCGTCCCGTGCGGCGCCGGGTGGATCGTGGCCCGGTCCCAGCCCAGCAGACCGGTGAGGGCGGCGTGTACGGCGTCGGTGTGCACCCGTGCCCGCACCCCGTCCACCGAGGAGCGCAGGCCCGCGCCGGACGCCGCCGCCGGTGCCCACCCCGTCTCGCGCACCGCCGTGCCGGCCGGCGCCCGGACCCGGTGCACGCGCACCTCGTACGCACCGCGCACCACGGCGACCGACACGACCCGGGTGTCCGGTACCGGCTTCCCGGCGAGCGTGGGTACGTGTGCCGAGGCCGCCCAGTCCGACCCGGCGCCCAGCGGCTCGACCCGGCCGCGCTCGGTGATCCGACCGTCCACGACCAGGCCCAGGTGGTTGTCCGCGAGGTCGCCGGCACGGGTGGGGCCGGTCGCCGCGGAGTAGGACAGGCGGGCGTACAGCGGATCGTCGGGGGCGAGTCCGTCGCTCGGCGCGGCCGGCTGGTGGTCGGCGCCGTGGTTGAGCAGCCGTGCCGTGCCCCCGCCGGAGTGGACGAGCAGGCCCGGCCCGGGCAGCCCGAAGCCGGTCTCGGCGCTCTCCGTCTCGGCCGGCCCGGCGCACTCGCGCGCGGTCCACACCTCGTGGTCCTCGGGCAGCAGCAGGCCGACGAAGCCCTTGGCCGCCCAGTACGGCGACGCCGAGCCCGAATAGGACTGCACGGTCGCCGGGTCGGGGCCGTACCAGCCCAGGGACAGCAGCCCGTCCGGGCCCGCCGCGCCACGATCGAGGAAGTGCCGCAGCACGCCGCTCGCCAGCCGCCGCGTGGTGCCGGGGCAGTGGGGCGTGGCGTCCACCAGCGCGCCCAGCCACAGCGGTGCCGCCGCGGCGAACCGGTAGGTCAGCGAGCGCCCCTGGTGCAGCGGCGCGCCGGCGCGGTCGAAGAGGCGGCCGTAGCCGGTCAGGAACGTGCGCAGCCGCTCGCGCCGGACCGCGTCGACCGGCTCGCCCGCCACCACCGCGCACAGCAGCGGGTACAGGTGCAGGGCCCAGCCGTTGTAGTGGTCGAAGTAGCGGCCCGCGCCGTCGGTGTACCAGCCGTCGCCGACGTACCAGTCCTCGATCCGGGTCAGACCGCGCTCGATCGCCGCGCGGGCCTGTTCGGGGTACCGGTCGGCCGCCTGAAGGAACGTGCCGACCGCGACCGGGAAGAGCCACCAGTTGTTGTCCACCGGCTCGTGCCGCAGCGCGCCGGCCAGCCAGTCGGCGGCCCGCTCCCGGGTGGGCTCGTCCAGCCGGTCCCACAGGTGCGCCTTCGTCAGGTGCAGGGCCAGCGCCACCGACGCGGCCTCCACCATCGCCTGGCCGCGGTCGACCACGGCCGGCCAGGACTCCGGATCCGCCGTGCCCGGTGCGGCGGTTCCCGCGCGCAGACCGTCGGCGTACGGCTCGAGCAGTCCGGCCGGGACGGGCCGGCCGGAGGCCGCCGCGCCGGCCGCGCGCAGCGCCGCGAGCAGGAAGGTGCGGGCGTAGCCCTCCAGGCCGTCGGAGCGTGCGCCCGACCAGCTGGTGCGGCCCGGCAGGGTGATCAGCGCGCGGCCGGGGGAGCGGTACGGGCGCACCGCCGCGAGCAGGCCGTCGGCCACCGCTTCCCAGTGCGCGCGCGTCCAGCCGGTGTACGGGCTCAGCGTGCGGTCCTCCGGCGGGAGCACGAAGGGGTGCGGTGTGTTCACGGATCTCCTCGACTCGGCGGCTGGGGTGTCCGGCGTGCTCGCCGACCGATCGACCCGTTCGACCCGTTCGGCCGTCGACACGCTAGGTGGGGTCGATCGATCAGGTCAAGAGTCGGTTTGATCGAACGATCCTTTTCAATCAAAATCGAATGGCGATGCCCTAGGCTGAGGCGGCGGCCGGACAGCAGCCGGACGCCAGGGGGGCACGCCGGGCGCAGGCGTGCGCGACTCGGAAGGACGACGTCCACGGTGTTGGCGGAACAGCGGCAGGAACTCATTCTCAGGACGGCCCGCGAGCGGGGCAGCGTCAAGGTGGTGGAGATCGCCGAGGAGCTGGGCGTTTCCCTGGTCACCGTGCGGCGCGACGTCACCGCCCTCGTGGCGAGCGGGCTGCTCGCGCGGGTACACGGCGGCGCCACGCTGCCGCACGCGCGTCCGGCCGCGCCCACCCCCGGCCGGCCTCCCGCGAATGGGCACGAGGGCCCGACGATCGGCATGCTCGTCCCGTCCGCCACCTACTACTTCCCGGAGGTGGTGCGCGGCGCCCGGGACGCGGTCGAGGCGATCGGCGGCCGGCTCGTGCTGGGCATCTCGCGCTATCTGCCCGCCGAGGACCGCGACCAGGTCGACCAACTCCTGCGCGGCGGCGTCGACGGGCTGCTGCTGACCCCCTCGCGCGCGCCGGGTCCGGGCGGCGAGGACGCGTGGATGGGGCGCCTGCCGGTGCCCGTGGTCCTGGTGGAGCGCCGCGCCGAGATCGGCTCCGGCCTCGAGCACCTGGACCGGGTGGCCTCGGACCATGCGCTCGGCGCCGCCCAGGCGGTGCGCCGGCTGGGTACGCTCGGCCACGAACGCATCCTGCTGGTGGCCCGGTTGGGCAGCCCGACCACGCCCGCCGTGCATGCCGGGTACACCGCCGCGATGGCCGCGCTCGGGCTGACTCCGCCGGATCCGGCCGGGGTGGAGACGCCACATCCGGGCGAGGACGCGGACGGCTTCGACCGGGCGGTGACGCGGGTGATCGAGGCGGCCCGTACCGGCGCCGCCACCGCTGCCCTTGTGCACAACGACCAGGACGCGCTGCTGCTGGTGTCCCGGCTGCGGGCGGCCGGCCTGGACGTGCCCGGCGACCTGGCGCTGATCGCCTACGACGACGAGGTGGCCGCGCTCGCCGACCCGCCGCTGAGCGCGATCGCGCCGGCCAAGCACGAGGTCGGCCGGATCGCCGTCGAACTGCTGGCCGCGCGGCTCGCCGACGGCGACGAGGGGCGGGCGCCCCGGCACATCTCGCTGGTGCCGAGGCTGCGGCTGCGGGCGACCACCGAGCCGGCCGACCCGGACGCGCCGACCGAGCCGGCCGGAGCGATCCTGTCCGGCGTACCGACCCCGGCCGCCCCCTCGCGAACAAACGAAACCGACCGAACCCCTGTGTGATCGAACGATCATTGCGAGTTTCGTTTTTCATCGATTGTTCATTTGCTCTTGACGCTGTTCGCTCCTGAACGAATGATGCTCGCTATCGCCTTCGATGCAGGTTCGACCCAGGAGCATCCATGCAGCGCACATCCATCCGACTCGGCACGGCTCTCGTCGGCATAGTCACTGCCCTGAGCCTCGTCACGGCCTGCGGCGGTGGCGACGACGACAAGAAGAAGGACACGGGCGCCGGTCCCGCCGCGGGCGGTGCCCCGGGGCAGAAGCAGGAGCTGAGCTTCTGGTCCTGGACCAAGGGCACCCAGGAGGTGGTGGACGCGTTCAACAAGTCGCACCCCGACATCCAGGTCAAGTACGAGCAGATCCCGTCCGGCAACGCGGGCGGCTACGCGAAGATGTCCAACGCGGTCAAGGCGGGCAACGCCCCCGACGTGCTGACCATCGAGTACCCGCAACTGCCCGACTTCGTCAGCCAGGGCGCGGTGCAGGACATCACCTCGAAGGTGTCCGGACTGAAGTCGAAGTTCCCCGCGTCGGTCAACAAGCTGACCGAACTGGGCGGCAAGACCTGGGCGGTGCCGCTGGACGCCGCGCCGATGGCGCTGTACTACCGCAAGGACTTCTTCACCGACCACAACATCGCGGTGCCCAAGACCTGGGACGAGTACCGGGCCGCCGCCGAGCAGGTCAAGAAGGCCGACCCGAACGCCCGGATCGGCACCTTCTACCCCGACGACCCCAGCACCATGGCCGGCCTGACCTGGCAGGCCGGCGGCGCGTGGTTCGGCACCGAGGGCGAGTCCTGGAAGGTCTCGCTCACCGACCCCAACTCGCGCAAGGTCGGCGAGTACTGGAACAAGCTGGTCTCCGACGACCTGGTGCGCGTGCAGCCCTCGTTCAGCCAGCAGTGGAACGCCGACCTCAAGAGCGGCGGCACCGTGGGCATCGTCGGCGCCTCGTGGAGCGCGGGCGTGCTCAAGAGCAGCCAGCCCGACCTGGCCGGCAAGTGGGCCGTCGCGCCGCTGCCCGACTGGGGCACCCCTTCCAACGCCATGCTGGGCGGCTCGACCTTCGCGGTGAGCAAGGACAGCAAGAAGAGCAAGGCCGCGCTCACCTTCATCGAGTGGATGACCACCACCAAGGAGGGCATCTCCGCGCGGATCGCCTCCGGCACCTCCAGCGCCTACCCGGCCGCCACCGAACTGGTGCCCACCGCCTCGCAGTTCTTCGACACCGGCTACTTCGGCAAGCAGGACATCTACCCGCTGTTCACCGACGCGGCCGGCAAGGTCGGCGCCGGTTGGACGTGGGGTCCGTCGATGACGCAGACGAACACCATCCTCAAGGACCAGTTCGGCAAGCTCTCCAGCGGCGGCACCATCGTGGGCGCCCTGGAGGAGGCCCAGAAGACCACCGTCGAGGAACTGAAGAAGCGCGGCATCTCGGTCAAGTAGCCGACCGAACCGCGTTCGAGCGGCCGACGGAATCCCCGTCGAGCAGCCGACCGAGTCGCGGTCGGGCACCCGGCCGAATCCGGTCCGCCGCCCGACCGACCGTCGACGCCTCGCGCCGGGCCCGCCCGGCGACGACGATTCCGGATCCGAGATCCGCAGGCCCCCGACACGCGCCGCGCCGTCGCGCGTCGGGGGACCGCCACCAGGAAGCAGTTCCACTCCATGAACACATCCCTGCGCGCCGGCCGCCGGCGCCGGAAGACCACCGCCGCCCTGTTCCTGACCCCGTTCTACGTGCTGTTCATCGCCACCATGATCGTGCCGATCGGGTACGCGATCTGGCTCAGCCTGTTCACCGAGAAGACCTCGGGCCTGGGCTTCGGCGGCACCAGACGGGTGTTCACCGGCCTCGGCAACTACGCCGACGCGCTCGGCGACGACAAGTTCCGCGACGGTTTCATCGCGATCGGCCTGTACTGCCTGCTGTACATCCCGATCATGGTCGGCGCCGCACTCGTGCTGGCGCTGCTGCTCGACTCGGCGCTGGCCCGGGCCCGCAGGTTCTTCCAACTCGCGCTGTTCCTGCCGCACGCGGTGCCCGGCATCATCGCCGCGCTGATCTGGGTCTACCTGTACACCCCCGGTCTGAGCCCGATCATCGACCTGCTCGAATCCGGCGGTCTGCACTGGGACTTCCTGGCCTCGGACACCGCGCTGTTCTCGATCGTCAACATCGCCACGTGGGAGTGGATCGGCTACAACATGATCATCTTCTACGCCGCGCTCCAGGCGATCCCGCGCGAGGTGGTCGAGGCGGCCACCGTCGACGGGGCCGGGCCGGTGCGCATCGCGGTGTCGGTGAAGATCCCGATGATCCGCGCCGCCGTCGCCATGACGATGTTGTTCACCATCATCGGCTCGCTGCAACTGTTCACCGAGCCGTCCATCCTCAGCGACGCCAATCCGGCCGTCGGCAGCTCCTGGACGCCCAACATGTACGCCTACTCGGCCGCCTTCCGCGCCAACGACTTCGGCTTGGCCGCCGCCGCCTCGGTGCTGCTGGCCGTGTTCGCCGCGGCGCTGTCGTTCGGCGTCACCCGCCTGTCGTCCGGACGGAGGACCGCATGAGCACCACCGTGCAGCACTCGGGCGAGCACTCGGGCGGCGTCGCGGCCGACACGCCCGCGCCGACTCCCGCCCGCACAGATCGACCGGCCCGCCGCCCACGCGCCAAGGGCCGCGCCACCCAGGCGCTGATGTCCAAGATGGCGGTCAACGGGGCCCTGGTCCTGGCCACCCTCTACATGCTGCTGCCGCTGGCCTGGTTGCTGATCGCCGCGACCAAGGACATGGGCGGCCTGTTCGGCGGCGACGGCTTCGCGTTCGACGGATTCCACTTCACCGAGAACGTCAAGGCGGTGAACAACGAGAGCGACGGGATCTACTGGCGCTGGTACCTCAACAGCCTGCTGTACGCGGGCGTCGGCGCCGCCCTGGGCTCGTTCGTGAGCGTGTTGGCCGGCTACGCGTTCGACAAGTTCGACTTCCCCGGGAAGGAGAAGTTGTTCGGCGGCGTGCTGCTCGGCGTACTCGTGCCCACCACCGCGGTGGCTCTGCCGCTGTACCTGCTCGCCTCCAAGGTGGGTTTGGTCAACACCTTCTGGGCGGTGTTCATCCCGGTGATCGTCAACCCCTTCGGGGTCTACCTGGCGCGGGTGTTCAGCGCCGGATACATCCCCGGAGAGGTATTGGAAGCGGCCCGGATGGACGGCGCCGGCGAGATCCGCACCTTCCGCTCGGTGGCCCTGCCGATGATGATGCCGGGCTTCGTGACCATCTTCCTGTTCCAGTTCACCGCGATCTGGAACAACTTCTTCCTGCCCCTGGTGATGCTCTCCGACCAAAAGCTCTACCCGGTGAGCCTGGGCCTGTACTCGTGGAACACCAACGCGCACGCGTCGCCCGAGTTCTACCCGCTGGTGATCACCGGATCCCTGATGGCCGTCGTCCCGCTGGTCGTCGCCTTCGTCTCGCTCCAGCGCCACTGGCGTTCGGGGCTGTCCGCGGGGAGCGTCAAGTGACCGACGGCACGAGTACCACCACCACCCGACTCGGCGGCCCGGAACGGCGGCGACCGAGGGTATTGCTCGCGATGGACCCGGCCGTGGCCGCCCGCATCCTGGACGACGAGGCCCGGACCCGACTGGCCGCGCTCGCCGAGGTCGACCTGGACCTGATCGCGGCCGACTTCGCCGCCCCCGACGCGGCCGCCGCGCTGGCCGAGGCCGAGGTGCTGTTCACCTGCTGGGGCAGCGCGCCCCTGGACGAGGCGGTTTTGGCCCGTGCGCCGAGGCTGCGTGCCGTGGTGCACGCGGCGGGATCGGTCAAGCACCACCTGACCGACGCGGCCTGGGCCCGCGGCCTGATCGTCTCCTCCGGCGCGGCGGCCAACGCGCTGCCGGTGGCCGAATACACGGTCGCCGCCGTGCTGTTCGCCAACAAGCGAGTGCTGCGGATCCGGGACGCCTACCGCGCGGAGCGGCGCCTGGTCGACTGGGACGCCCGGTTCCCCGGATTCGGCAACTACCGGCGCACCATCGGGATCGTGGGCGCGTCCCGGATCGGCCGGCGCGTGCTCGAACTGCTGCGCCCGTTCGACTTCGAACTGCTGCTGCACGACCCGTACGTGACCACCGATCAGGCCGAGGCGCTCGGCGCGCGACGGGTGGACCTGGACGAACTGATGCGCCGATCCGACGTGGTCAGCGTGCACGCACCCGAACTGGAATCCACCCGGCACCTGTTGGACCGCCGCCGGCTGGCCCTGATGCGGGACGGCGCCACCTTGATCAATACCGCCCGCGGCTCGCTGGTGGACCAGGAAGCCCTCACGGAAGAGCTGGTCGCAGGCCGCCTCGACGCGGTCATCGACGTCACGGAACCCGACGTCCTCCCGCCCGCGTCCCCGCTCTACGACCTGCCCAACGTGCTGCTGACGCCGCACATCGCAGGCTCCCTCGGCGGCGAACTCCGCCGCATGGTCGCCTCGGCCCTCGACGAACTGGACCGCTACACCAGGGGCGAACCCTTCGCCCACGAGGTGGAACCAGCCAGCCTGACCCGCTCAGCCTGACCCCGTCCCACCCACCCGACACCCAAACCCTGTTCGAGCCCACCCTCAGCCCGGTCGGCGTCTGGAGCCACCTTTCAGCCCGGCCGGCGTTTGAGGCCACCCGACAAGCCAACCCGAGCCACACCTTCCGGCCCCCGCCGGACGCACTTGCAAGGCCCCCTCGACCGGAGGTCACATGCACGGCTTCAGACCGATCGCCGCCACTTTGGCGACAACCCTCATGGCGAGCCTGGCCGGCCTGGCCGCCCTCGCCCCGACCGCCGGCGCCGCGACGACCGGCCCCACCACGACCTACGTCGACTGCGGTGTGGGCCGACCCGACGGCGCCGGCAGCCCCGACGACCCGCTCGGCGACCTGAGCGCCGTCAACTCCCGTACCTACGCCGGCGGCGACCGCATCCTGCTCCGCGCCGGTACCGTCTGCGTCGGCACGCTGCAACCCAGGGGCAACGGCGCCCCCGGCGACCCCGTCACGATCGGCGCCTACGGCGAAGGCCCACGCCCGATCGTGCAAGGTACCGGCGGCCCCGCCACCCTCCGCCTGGTCGACCAGAGCTGGTGGACCGTACAGGGCCTGCACGTGACCAATCCGGCGCCGACCCAGGCGCTGCGTACCGGGGTTCAGGTCGACACCACCACCCCGGACCGCAAGTACGGGATCGTGCTGCGCGACCTGGAGGTTTCCGACGTCGCCGGCTGGAGCGACAAGACGGGCGCCAACGCGGGCTGGTTCTCCGCGTCGGCCGGCATCGTCGTGCTCGGCAAACCGACCGCCGGCCCGATCGAGGGCATCACCATCGCCGACAACCAGGTCCACGACACCGGTGGTGGCGGCATCAAGATCTCGGTCAAGCCCGCCGACTTCCACCGCGACGTACTGATTCGGGCGAACACCATCCGCAGCGTCGGCGGCGACGGCATCGTGGTGCACGGCTCGGACGCGCCGCTCGTCGAATACAACCTCTTCGACGACGGCGGAGGCGGCAAGTACCCCTATGTGAACGGCAACTTCGCCGGCATGTGGCCGATCAACTCGCGCGACCCGGTGTTCCAATACAACGAGGTCACCCGTCAGCGGCCGTCGATCTTCGACTCCACCGCCTGGGACTGCGACGGCGCGATCACCGGATCCTGCACCTACCAGTTCAACTACTCGCACGACAACGGCGGCGGTTTCTACCTGGGTTGCCAGAACTGCACCTCCTTCGGCAACTTCCACGCCACCCAGGTGCTGCGCTTCAACATCGCCCAGGACGACTGCCGGATCAGAGCCAACGCCTCGGGGGACAACACCAGTCCGCTGCGGATGTACAACAACACCTTCTTCTGCCCGAGCAAGAAGCTCGACGTCGAACTCCCCAACGGCCCCGGTGCGAACACCCTCGTCGCCAACAACGTCTTCGTCGCCGGTCAGGGTGCGCTGCCCATCGGCACGGGTGTCGCCTATCGGGCCAACGTCTACCACGGCGGATTTGCCGCGCCCACCGGCGACACCTCCGCCGTGACCACCGACCCGAGGTTGGCCGCACCGGGTACGGCGACCGGCCGCACCGACGCGGCCGGTTACGCGCTGCTCGCGGGCTCTCCCGCACTGGGCACGGGAGTTGCCGTTCCCGGCCTGGGCACGAGCGACTACTTCGGCAACGCCGTCCCTTCGGATGGGACGGGGGTCAACCGGGGTGCGTACAACGGCCCGGCGGTGGCCGCGCCGCCGCTGTACCCCTCGATCGCCGCCGCGTACAACAACGTCGGCGTCGGTGACGACGCCAATCCCGACGTCGGCGGCTTCGGACTGTCCGGCCGCAGCTACTCCGGCCAGGCGCTGGCGGCGGCCGGCTACGCCCGGGGCGCCCGAGTTTCCGCCGGCGGGGCCGAGTTCACCTGGCATCCGCGCGCCTACGGCCTGCCGGACAACGTCAAGGCCGCCGGCCAGCGGATCGCGCTGAGCGGCCACGGCAGCCGCCTGGTGGTGCTGGGCGCGGGCGCGTACGGCGCCCAGAGCGGCACGACCACCGTCACCTACACCGACGGCACCACCACGACCGCGACCCTGACCCTCGGCGACTGGTGGAGCACCACCGCCGGCCCGAGCGACCAGGTCGCGGTACGGGCCGCCTACCACCACAAGCCGCAGACCGACTACCGCACACCGGCATCGGCCCGCTCCGAGGAGGACGTCACGGTACGAGTCGCCTCCCTCGCCATCGACCCCGGCCGAACGGTGGCGTCGGTGACCCTGCCGACGGGCAGCCCGATCGCCGGGCCCGGCCTGCACGTGTTCGACGTGAAGGTCGTCTGATGCCCGGCCGAGAACGGGCCGCGGGGGCACCGAGGGCCGGTTCCGCCGTGAGGCGCCGGGCGGTGGAGGGCGCTCCGGGCGCCGGTTCCGCCGCGCGGCGCCGGGTGGCGGCACGTGTCGCGCTCGGCGTCGCCGCGCTCGGCGTGGTCGGGGCACTGGCGGTGCTTCTCCTCGACCCGTTCTCGGCGGCCACCGGGCGGGCGGGATCGGCTGCGGCGACCCCGCCCGCCGCCCCCGTCGATCCGGCCGCCGTGGTCGCGACCGTGGACGGCGTCCCGGTGACGGCGGCCCACCTGCGGCGGGCGGCGACGCGGCTGCGGGCGGAGGTGGTGGCCGAGTTCCCGATGCACGGTGGCCGAACCGCCTACTGGGCCACGCCGGTCGCCGGCCGCACGCCGCACGAGGTACTGGTCGAGCGGTCGCTGCGGGCGGCGGTCGCGGATATCGTGCTGCGCCGGTGGGCGTGCGAGGCCGGACTGTCGACCGACCCGAGCGAGGCGGGCTTCCGTACCCGCCTGGACACGGAGAACGCCCGGCGAGAGGCGGCACGTTCGTCCGGACGCCCGATGCCGGGGGTACCGCGCTACGACGAGGAGGGCTTCGCCCGCACCGAGACGGCCGAGTGGTCGGCGGCACTGGCAGGCACCCTCGAAGTGGACGTATCGGAGGCCCGGTTGCGCGCTCGCTACACCGAACTCCTCGGTAGGGCGGACCCGTCGACGAGCCCCCCGCCCTTCGACGAGGCCCGCGAACGCATCCGCCGCGACCTGACGACAACGGCATTCGACACCGAACTGACCCATCGCATCACGGCGGCCCGGGTCCTCCCGGGCACGAGCGCGGATCCGGTGGTCCACCAGGCGGAGTAGGAGTTCGGCCCTGCGGCCCCGGCCGCCGCGAAGCGGAGCCCCGCTTCGACTCCGTCGGCGGTGCGGTTACAGGCGGACGAGCATTTTGCCGGTGTTGGCACCGCGCAGCATGCCGAGGAAGGCTTCCGGGGCCCGGTCGATGCCGTGCACGATCGTTTCCCGGGTGCGCAGGCTGCCTTCCGCGAGCCACTTCGTCGCCTGCGCGAGGTATGCCGGGAACTTGTCGTAGTGGTCGACGACCAGGAGGCCCTTCAGGGTCAGTTGCCGAAGTACCAGGTCATAGAGGTTGCTCGGGCCCGGAACCGGTTCGGTGGCGTTGTAGCCGCTGATCATGCCGACGATGGCGGCCCGCCCGTGCATCCGCATCGCCCCGATCGCGGCCTCCAGGTGGTCTCCGCCGACGTTGTCCACGTACACGTCGACGCCCTCCGGCGCCGCCTCCGCCAACTGCTCCGCGATCGAACCGGCCCGGTAGTCGATCGCGGCGTCGAAGCCGAACACGTCCGTCAGGATCCGCCCCTTCTCGGGCCCGCCGGCCGATCCGATCACCCGGGACGCGCCGAGGTTGCGGGCGATCTGCCCGGCCAGACTGCCCACCGCACCGGCGGCGCCGGAGACGAAGACCACGTCGCCCTGGCGTACCGGAGCGGTCTCGGCGACCGCGAGGTAGGCCGTGAAGCCGACCTGTCCCAGCGCGCCGAGGTGGTCCTGCGGGCGGGTGGCCGAGACGTCCAGGACGGTGGCCTCCGCGCCGTCGATCACCGCGTACTCCCGCCACCCGGCGAAGTGCGACACCGTCGCGCCCACGGCGATCTCCGCGCTGCGGGAGGCCACCACCTCGCCGACCGCGTGGCCCTCCAGTACGGCGCCGATCGCGAACGGGACGATGTAGGACGCGTCGTCGTTCATCCGGCCGCGCATGTACGGGTCCACCGACATCCAGTTGTTGCGGACCAGGATCTGCCCTTCGGCGGGCTGCGGGATCTCCGTCTCGACCAGTGCGAAGTTCGTGGCCTCCGGTTCGCCCGCCGGGCGTGACACCAGGTGGATTTCCCGGTTCACGGGCGGGTGGTCGGAACTGTTGTCGCTGTTGAGGTTGATGGGGTTGTCGGTGCTGTTGTTCGTCGTGTTCATCGCCGGAACTTCCTTGTCTCTCGGTCGGTGCGGCAGTCCATACATTGGCGGGCCGCGCTTCCGGTTTCCTTCCGATCGGCTGTAGGTCGGGGTGGGGTAGCGTGCGAGGGTGCGATTCGGGGTGCTCGGCCCGCTGGCCGTCTGGACGGAGGACGGCGCGTCGGTGCCGATCCCGGAGGCGAAGGTGCGCGCACTGCTCGCGGATCTGCTGATCCACGAGGGCCGACCGGTGCCTGCCGACCGGCTGATCGAGGACCTGTGGGGCCGCCGACTCCCGCGCAACCCCGTCGCCACGCTGCAGACCCGGGTGTCCCAACTGCGCCGCGCCCTGGAGGCCGCCGAACCGGGTGGACGGGACCTTGTGGTGTGGCAGCCGCCCGGATATCGCCTCGCCGTCTCGCTCGACGCGGTGGACGCGGGCCGCTTCCGGGTCCTGGTCGAGCGGGCCAGGACCACCGAGGACGCGCAGGTCCGGAAGACACTGCTGACCGATGCGTTGGCGCTGGGACGAGGGCCGGCGTACGCCGACGTCGCCGACGAGGAGTTCGCCCGCTCGGTGGCCGTGCGGCTGGACAAGGAACGGATCACCGCCCAGGGAGAGCACGCGCTGGCCCGGCTCGACCTGGGCGAACAGCCCTCGCCGGTCGACGAGATCGGCGACCTGGTGACCCGCCACCCGCTGTGCGAACGTCTGCGTGCGGTGTACATGCGCGCCCTGTACCTGGCCGGGCGGCAGAGCGAGGCCCTGGCGGTGTACGCGGAACTGCGCGAGCGGCTCGCGGACGAACTGGGCGTGGATCCGGGGCCGGAGTTGGCGGCGCTGTACGAGCGGATCCTCCGGCAGGACCCCGGGTTGCAGGCGACTGCGCGGGGTTCGGCGATGGTGGATTCCCGCGTGGGGCCGGTCGCTGCGCCGGAACGGGTTCCGGACTCGGCAGCGGGGTCGGGTGCTGTGCCCGACTCCGACTCCGGCTCCGGCTCGGGTCCCGTCGCGTTTGCCGCTGCCCCGTCCGTGTCGTTGGGGTTGCCCGTTGCGCTCACGCCGTTGGTCGGCCGGGCCGACGCGGTGGCGCGGGTGCGGGCGTTGATGGCAACGGAACGGCTGGTCACCCTCACCGGCCCGGGCGGTGTGGGCAAAACCGCGCTGGCGGTCGAGGCGGCCCGGGGCGCACCACCGCCGGTCGCGGATGGCCTCCCAGGTGTCGAAGCGGTCGGATTCGTCGACCTCGTGGAGCTTGACCGCGCCACCGCCACCCCGGGGGACGTCGCCGCGGCGATCGCCCGCGAGTTGGGCACGGTCCCGGGAGCCGGCGGCGAACTGCGCCCGTTGGCCGCCGCGTTGGCGTCCCGGCGGCTGCTCCTGGTGTTGGACACCTGCGAGCACGTCGTCGACGCGGTTGCCACCGTCGCCGAGGGGCTGCTGCGTGCGGTGCCAGGTCTGCGGATTCTGGCCACCGGTCGGGAGCCGTTGGCCGTGCCGGGCGAGCGGTTGTGGCCCGTTCCGCCCCTGCCGGTGCCCTCGCCGGGGTCTGCGCCGGAGGATCCGATGGGCCACGCGGCCGTGGAGCTGTTCGTCGAGCGGGTCGCCGCGACCGTACCGGGCTTTTGTCTCGATGCCGGCAACGCCGCCGCCGTCGCCACGATCTGCCGTCGTCTGGACGGGATCCCGCTCGCACTGGAACTGGCCGCCGCCCGGGTACGCGGCCTCGGCGTCGCGGAGGTGGCCGCCCGCCTGGACGATCGATTCGCGATCGTGGCCTCGGGCCGGCGGGCCGGCCCGGCACGACACCGCACCCTGCGCGCCATGCTGGACTGGAGCTGGGATCTGCTGTCCCCACCCGAACAGGCCGCGTTGCGCCGCCTGTCGGTGACCGAGGGCGACCGGCGGCTCGCCGACGCGATCGAGGTCGCCGGGGCGGTCGACGGCGACCTCGATGCCGTCGACGCCCTGACGCGCCTGGTGGACCGCTCCCTCGTCGCGATGACGATCGAACCCGACGGCCCCCGCTACCGGTTGGCCGAATCGGTCCGGGCGTACGGGCTGGACCGGATGCGGGAAGCCGGCGAACTCGCGAGCCGACCGGGCCTGATCTGAGGTACGGCCGCCCGACGGTGCGACGGCGGATACCGTGCCGGCGGGCGCGCTATGCCGGGTGTTCCGCGTTTTCGGGGCGAGCGGTGCCCGTGCCGGCGGTGGTGAAGACGACGTCCTCGGCGTGCGGGACGATCTCGACCTCGTCGCCCAGTGCCCATTCGGCCACCCGCGAGACCATCGCGGCCGGTACCGCCTCGCTGATCCCGGGCGCGGCCGGGATGTCGTACGTGGCGTGCGCGTCGTGTGGAAGTACCACCCGGTAGCCGCGTTCCAGCGCGGCCCGCGCGGTCGCTCCCACGCACATCTCGGACATCACGCCGCACACGGCGACGCCGGCCACATCCGCCGTGGCCAGCACCTCGGCCAGCGACGTACCGTCGAAGCCGTCGTCCTCGGTCTTGCGGATCACCACCTCGCGGGGACCGAGCCGTACCGGCAGCATCAACTCCCAACCCGGGGAGCCGGTTTCGTCGTCCGCGCCGACGGGTCCATCGTTTTGGAGATGCACCACGAGCGACCCGCGCGCCCGCGCCTCGGTGAGCAGGGCGCCGACCCGATCCACCACCCGCGCGGCGTCCGGGACCGCACCCTCACCGGTGACGAAGGCCACCTGTACGTCCACGATGATCAATGCCGAGACGGCGTCCACGTTCTGCGTCATGCCACCCCATCCTGCCTGGTCATCTGCGGCGCTGCCGGTCGGGGCACCTGGCGCGACCCGGTCTGCAATAAGTTGCTCCCGGGTGTCACACGGGGGCGCCCGGCATCGTCAACGTGGTGTCGCAGCACTTCGGGGCCGAGCGGCCCCGGGACGGATACGAAGAGGGAGAACACCATGGAGACTCGTTCGCGGATCGCGGTCGTCGGAGCCACCGGTCGGGCCGGGCGGCACGTGGTCGACGTGCTCCGAGAGCGCGGGCACGACGTGGTCGCGATCTCGCGGTCCGCCGGCGTGGATGTGATCACCGGTGCGGGGCTCCCCGAGGCGCTGGAGGGCGTCGACTGCGTCATCGACGTGTCCAGCACACCCTCACCCGACCAACAGGAGGCCACCGACTTCTTCACCACCTCGGCGCGCAACCTCCAGGAGGCGGGCGCCAAGGCCGGGGTGCGGCGCATGGTGGTCGCCTCGATCATCGGGATCGACGCCTCGGTCGCGGGCTACAACGCGGCCAAGCTGGCCCACGAGCAGGCCGTACTCGCCGGGCCGGTGCCGGTGCGGATCCTGCGCGCGGCGCAGTTCCACGAGTTCGTCGAGGAACTGGCGAGCTGGGGGATACGGGGCGAGGTGTGCCACGTGCCGAGGATGCGTACCCAGCTGATCGGCGCGCGGACCGTGGCGGAGGGCCTGGTCGAACTGGCCACCGGTGACGGGCCGATCGCCGAGACGGCGGGTACCCCGTTCGCGGAGATCGCCGGTCCGCGCGAGGAGAACCTCGCCGAGGTGGCGCAACTGGTGCTGGAGCGGCGTGGCCACACCGTCCGCGTCGAGGAGACGAGCGACCCGGCCAACCCGGACCGCGGCCTGTTCGAGAACGGCGGCCTGCTCCCGGGCCCGCACGCCACCCTCGTGGGCCCGACCTACCGCGACTGGCTGGCCGGCACGTCGGCGTGAGCGGCATGCGGGTCGCCCGCCGTCGTGTGAGCGCCGTGCGGGCTGCTCGCGCGACCGCGTGACCCGCATACGCGGGCGGCCGTCCCGGGTGGGCATGCCCACCCGGGGCCGGGCGCCGTCGGCACTCGTACCCGCCCGCCCTCGGCCGGCCCCGATCAGGCCGTCGTCGGAAGCGAGCGCGTCGCCCAGATCTCGCGCTCGGCGGCCAGGGTGTCACCGGCGACGTAGGGCGTCGTGTCCCACACCATCGTCTCGCACCCCGAGCGGGTGTAGCGCGGCCAGGACCGCCCCGGGTCGAGGTCGCGGACGAACGACACCCAGGCCCCGTGCATCGCCTCGGCCAGCGCGACGGGCGCGTCGGGGCCGGTCGCGTCCTTCGCGCGTTCGGCGCCGAGCAGGTCGAAGGCGAACGGCAGGTCGAGACAGTGGAACGCCTGGCCGCCGAACATCGGGGCGGTGGAGCGCCATTCGAAGGCGTACATCCAGGTCGGCCGGCCCTGGCCCGCCCGCGCCTCGGCGATCGACGACGCGGCGGCCCGGAACAGCGAGTCGGTGATCGCCTGGCCGATGATCCCGGCGGGGGTCGAGCCCTCGTGCAGCGCGAGGTAGGCCGAGGTGCCCTCGGGCGACAGGCCGATCGAGCCGAGTACGCCGACGGCGGCCTCGATCGGAGCGTCCGCCATGCCGAGTTCGGCGGCGAAGTTGAACTCGTGGTGGGTCGCGCCGAGCATCAGCGGAACCGGTGAGGCCGAGCCGTCCCGGAACGCGCCGTGCACGTCCTCGGGGATCAACTCGCCGTCGGCGAACGGCGCGAGGAGCAGTTCGGGCAGCGGCGCGGCGCCGTCCTCGGGCGCGGTGACCAGGTCCTGCAGGCGCTGTAGCTCCTCGTGCGAGAGGTCGCGCAGCGCGGCGGCGGTGGCGGGCAGGCCGGTGCGGGCGGTGAAGCGCTCGGCCACGGCGAGGCCGTCCGCGCGGCGCTGCGGGTCCATCACCGCGCCGGAGACCGAGATGCCGGCCCGGAACAACTCGTGCGCGGACGGGGTGGCCATCAGCGTCTGCACCGCGCCGCCCCCGGCCGACTGGCCGGCGACGGTCACCTTGGCGGGGTCGCCGCCGAAGGCCGCGATGTTGTCGCGGACCCAGCGCAGGGCGGCGATCCAGTCCAGTACGCCCCGGTTGTCGGGCGCGTCCGCCAGGTGCAGGAAACCCTCGATCCCGAGGCGGTAGCCGAGCGAGACCAGGACCACGCCGTCGCGGTTGAAGCTGCCGCCGTCGTACCAGGGGCTGGCGGCGGAGCCGGCCACGAAGCCGCCGCCGTGGATCCAGACCAGTACGGGGAGCGCGGCGTCCGGGCTCGGGTCGGGGGTGAACACGTTGAGGTTGAGTACGTCGTCGCCCGGGATCGACGGCTCGGGGATGATCGTCGGCCCCTCGCCGAAGCCGCGCCGCTGGGCGGTAGGCCCGTAGGCGGTGGCGGCCAGCGGCTCTATCCAGGGCTCCGGGACCTCGGGGCGGCGAAGCGGAGGTCGCCGACGGGCGGTTTGGCGTAAGGGATGCCCAGGAAGCGGGCGGACCGGTCCTGCCACACACCCCGGACGGGGCCCAGGGTGGTGGTGACGAGGGGCTGCTGGGACACGGGCGATCCTAGGGTGCGGGGGCCGGGGCCGGGGTGGTCGGCGTCCGACGGGTCTGGTCTTGTCGGTGAGTATCGACCCGGGTCACTAAATATTGCAAGAGTTGAAATAAATAGCTCCCGACCGGGGGAGAGGCCAGGGCACAATCGACGACGTGAACACCGCCGCCACACCCGACCCCGGCCCCGTGCCCGGCCCAAGCCCCACCGACACCGCCGCCGTGCGCCGCCACAACCTGGCACTGGTCCTGCGCGAGATCGCCGCCCACGGACCGTGCGCGCGGACCGAGGTCGCGGCGGCCACCGGCCTGGTCCACGCGTCGGTCACCGCGCTGGCCGCCGAGCTGATCGGGCGCGGCCTGGTGGCCGAGGTCGGCTCGGCCTCCTCCGGCGGGCGGGGCCGGCCGCGTCGGTTGTTGCGCCTGGTGCCGGGGCGGGTGGTGACCATCGCGGTACAGGTGACCCTGGAGCGGGTCGAGGTGCTGGCGGCCGACCTGGACGGGGACGTGGTGCACCGCGCGTCCGTCCCGCACCGCGCGCCGTTCGGCGACCCCGAGCCGCTGGCCGCCGTGCTCGCCGACGCGATCCGTCGGGCCGAGGAGGTGGTCCGCACGCGGCCCGACGCACACCTCGCGCGGGTCGTGATCGCCATGGCGGGGCCGGTCACCGGGCCCGGCCACACCGTCGCCGCCGCGATCGACTTCGGCTGGGCCAGGACCGACCTGCGAGCGCTGGTGACGGCGCACCTGCCGGACCTGGCCTGCCCGGTGGATCTGGTCAACGACGCGAACGTGGCGGCCCTGGCCGAGTACCACGCCCGCGCCGAACAGGGCGGCGAACTCCCCTACGCCGTCGCGTACATCAAGGCCGACACCGGCGTCGGCGGCGGCCTGGTGGTGGGCGGCCGAATCCACACCGGCACACACGGCCTGGCGGGCGAGGTGGGCCACATCCCACTCGCCTTCGACGGCCCCGCCTGCCCCTGCGGCGCACGCGGCTGCCTGGCCATGTACGTCGGCCCCGAACCACTCACCACAGCCGCCGGCCTCGCCGACATCGCCACCCGGGAGGGCATCGACGCGGCCCTGACCGAACTGGACCACCGCCTACGAGCCGGCGACCCGGCCGCCACCGAAGCCCTCACCGCCGCCGGCCGCGCGATCGGCGCGGCGGTACTGGCCATCACCGGCCTGGTCGACCCCGCCGAGGTGATCCTCGGCGGCTATCTGGCAACCTGGCACCCCTGGCTCACAGAGGGCATCAACACGACCCTGTCCGGCCGCCGCGCCGTCGCCCCCCACCTGGAACCCACCATCACCCCGGGCAGATTGTCCGAGGAAGCCACCCTGAGAGGCGCCCTGCAAACCAGCCGAGAAACCACCTTGAACACCCCAACCCAGGTTCCCCATCCAACCCCCCGAAAACCCTGACCGCACCCCCGGCAACGTCGGCCAATCCCGCGCCGCCGTAGGCGAGTTGGCGGACCGGCGCAGACGGCGGGGGCGGGCCGAGCCGAGTCTGCCGGTCGCCTTCCGGGGCGGGTGGGGTGTTTCCGGGGTGCGATGGGCTTGTGGCTCCGGGGCCGGCCCGGCCCACCTCTGACTCGGACAGACCCCGCATCGGCCACCCGCAGCCAAAGGCGCAACGCCCGCCGACGACTACCCGACCCACTCGGGAACGTAAGTCCGGCAGACATGACCCGGGCCCCACCCCGGCCCGCCGCCACTGGCCGCTTTTTCCCGACCAACACGCCCGTCTCGCCTCCCGGCCCGCTGACCCCGGTCGACGGCCTCACCTGCGTGGAAGGCCCGGAAGGCATCCGGATGACGGGAATCAGGAACGGAGTCTGCCGCATTCTTGCGCATGCTTGTGGCCATGGAGTCCCCTTCCGGCGCATCCCGCCCCCGGTGTCCCGCCGCGTGCTCAACCGGACGCTGATCGCCCGTCAGTTCCTTGCCGAGCGCAGTCGCCGGCCCGCCGCGCAGGTTGTCCGGCATCTGGTCGCCATGCAGGCGCAGGAGCCCAACTGGCCTTATGTGGGCCTGTGGTCGCGCATCGCGGGGTTTGGGCACGCGGAGTTGACCGAGCTGTACACGGACAAGGACGTGGTTCGCGGCCCGCTTTTGCGCGGCACTCAGCACCTCGCCGCCGCCGAGGACTACGCCTGGATTCGGCCGCACTTCCAACCCGCGCCCGGGACCGAGCTGCGCGCGAGCTACTACGCGGCCGAGACGCGCGGTCTCGATCCCGCCGAACTCGCCGCCACGGGAGCGGAGTTGCTGGCCGACGGGCAGCTCGCGCGGCGCGAACTCGGCCGGCTCCTGGGCGAGCGGTATCCCGGGCGTTCCGGGTACGTGCTCGCGGCGGCGGTGCAGCGCATGTTGCCGATCGTGCACCCGACGCCCAACGGCGTGTGGGGCGGCTGGGGCAACCGGCCGTCGGTGCCGATGGCCCTGGCGCCGGTCTGGACCGGCCGGGCGATGGACCCCGCCCGTGGCGTCCGCGAGCTGGTCGAGCGCTACCTGGCCGCGTTCGGCCCCGCGAGTGTGGCGGACGTACAGGCCTGGTCCGGGCTCAAGCGGTTGCGTGCGGTGATCGAGGCCATGCCGCTGCGGGTGTTGCGCGACGCGGACGGGCGCGACCTGTACGACCTCCCCGACGCGGAACTCGCCGCCGAGGACGACCCCGCGCCGGTCCGGTTCCTGCCCGCCTTCGACAACGCCGTACTCGGCCACGCCGACCGGACCCGGATCCTGCCCGACGAGTACCGCCGCCGGGTCCTGCCGGGCAACTCGCTCGTACTGCCGACCTTTCTCGTCGACGGGTTCATTGCCGGCACCTGGGCCGTACGCCCCACCGGCTTGCGCCTGACCCCCTTCGCCCCGCTGTCCGCCGAAACGGCCGAGGCGGTCGCGGCCGAAGCGGCCCGGCTGTGCACATTCACCGCGCCGGCCGACCCCACCGTCCGCGACGTCGAGATCCTGACCCACGGGTGATCACGCGCGCCGGCCATCCCCCATCCGAGGGATGGTCGCCCGCCCACCCGCCGCGCACGATCGATCGGGTCGGAATCCGCCCACCCGAGGAGCGCGCAGCATGCAGGCCGTCATCGCCACCCGCCACGGCGGACCCGAGGTGCTGAGCACCGTCGACACCCACCCCACGCCGCGGCCCACCCGGGGCCGGGTCCTGGTGGCGGTCGCCGCGAGCGGGATCAACTACATCGACGTCAGCCAGCGCCGCGGCGTGTTCGCCGTACCCACCCCGTTCGTCCCCGGCGTCGAGGGCGCCGGCACCGTCCTGGAGATCGGCCCGGACGTGGCCGGCGTCGCCGTCGGCGACCGGGTCGCCTGGGCCATGGACGGCTCGGTGACCACCGCGTACGGCGCCTACGCGCAGCGCGCCGTGGTCCGCGCCGACCGCCTCGTACCGATCCCGCCCCGCCTCGACGCGGAAACCGCCGCCTCGGTCCTGATGCACGGGATGACCGCGCACTACCTCACCCACGACGCCTACCGGATCCGCCCCGGCGACACCGTCCTGGTACACGCCGCCGCCGGCGGCCTGGGCGGCCTGCTCACCCAATACGCCGTCGCCTGCGGCGCCCGCGTGATCGCCACCGTCTCCGGACCCGACAAACACGCCCGAGCCCGTGCCGCCGGCGCCGCCCTCGTGCTCGACTACGCCGGATTCGCCGACCGGATCCGCGAGGCGACCGCCGGGCAGGGCGTGGACGCGGTCTACGACGGCGTCGGCGCGGCCACCTTCGACGCCGGCCTGGCGAGCCTGCGTCCGCGCGGCACGATGGTGCTGCTCGGCGGGATCAGCGGCCCGGTCCGCGACTTCGACACCGGCCGACTGCTCGCCGGCGGGTCGCTGCACCTGACCCGACCGGGGATCGCCGACTACGTCCGCGACCGGGACGAACTCCTGCTCCGCGCCCGCGACGTGCTGGCCCGCACCGGGAACGGCACGCTGCGCCCGCACCTGGGCGGCCGCTACCCGCTGTCCGAGGCCCGCCGAGCACACGAGGACCTGGAGAGCCGCCGAACGACCGGGAAGCTTCTGCTGATCCCGGAGGTTGATTGAAATCCGAAGAAACCGAATGAGGAGACTTTCGACCCGACCCGACCTAGACCCGGCCAGACCTCGACCAGGACGGACCCGCCATGACCCGCCGCCCCGACACCGACGCCTGGAAGCGCGACGAACTGCTCGCCCGCGCCGCCGACGCGCCGGACGCGCTCGCGTTGTTCGCCGGCGCGTCCACCCGGCTGCGCCGCCTGGTTCCCTTCGACGCCGCCGTGTGGCGTGCCACCGATCCGCTCACCGGGCTGATCGCCGCGCCGATCCGGGTGGAGAACCTGGACGAGGAGGGCTGCGCCGCGTTCTGGACCAGCGAGTCGGACCCGGACACGGTCAACGCGTTCCGGGACCTGGTCGACGCCCGCGTCCCGGCGGCGGCGTTGCGGGAGAGCACCGGCGATCGGCCCGAACTCGGCCCGCTCTACGACGCGTACCTGCGTCCGCGTCGTTTCGGCGACGAACTGCGCGCGGTGTTGCGGGTGGGCGGGCGGCCGTGGGGCAGCGTGAGCCTGTTCCGCGACCGGGACCGGCCGGCCTTCACCGCCGCCGACACCGAACTGGTCGCCGGCCTGTCCGCGCCGCTCGCCGGGCGGCTGCGCGGGTTCCTGCGGCCGGCGGAGGTCACGTCCGACGCGGTCGCCGAGGCGGCGGAGGCCACCGGCGTACTGCTCTTCGACCGCGCCGGACGCCTGGTCTCGGCCAACGAACAGGCCCGCGCCCGGATCGCGAGCGTGACCGGTGAACCGGGCGACGCCTCGACGCCGATCTGGATCGCCACTCTGGCCGCCGCCGGGACGGGACGGGTCCGGGTGCGTACCCGGGCCGGGCGCTGGCTGGTGTGCCACGCGTCCCGGCTGAGCGGCGACGACGCGTTCACCGTCGTGATGATCGAGGCGGCCCCGGCGTCCGAGGTGTCCACGATCATCGTCGAGACGTTCGAACTGACCGTGCGCGAGACGGAGGTCACCCGGCTGGTCACCAGCGGCCTGGCCACCGACGAGATCGCCCGCCGGCTGCACATCTCCACGCACACCGTGCGCGACCACATCAAGTCCGTGCTGGGCAAGGTCGGCGTCGCCAGTCGAGGCGAACTCGTCGCCAAACTCTTCACCGAATACGTGGCCCCGGCCACCGCCCCGGCGGTACACCGGGTCCGCTCGGCGGGCTGACCCGCACCCGCCGCCCACCTCACCGCGGCACGGCCGTCAGCGGATCGGTACCGAGCGCCGCCGTCGCCGCGGTGACGCATTCGTGGATCACGTACCGGCCGCGCGGTCGGCAGGCCGACCCGGCGCCACCACGACCAGGTCTCGATTGACGACGATCGTCAATCGACGTGACGGCCGACGGGCGTGCCGGCCACGGTGTCGCCATGACCACGACCCCGGCCCCCGCGACCCCCGACGACAGCGCGTCCGCCCCGACGCGCCTCACCCTGATGCGGACCTCCGGCCGGCCCCCGCTACACGTTCGGGCTCGGGGTGGACGCGCTGGGAACCGGGATGTTGCGCCCGTTCCTGCTGCTGTACGGCATCCAGGTGTCGCCGTACTGCTCGGCAGCGCCGCATGGGGTGGCTACGCCGTGTGGGGGTTCACCGTCGCCGCGCTGTTCCTGGGCAACGGCAACCAGTGCTGGGCACCCGCGCACGCGGCGCTGGTCGGTACGGTCGCCGAGGAGCGGTATCGGGACGCCGCGCTCGCCGCCGGACGGTCGTTGCGCAACGCGGGCCTGGGTGCCGGCGCACTGATCGCCACGGTGACGATGGCCGGGGGTACGGGGGCACTGCGGATACTCGCGGTGGTGACCGGCCTCGGCTATGCCGTCGCCGCGTTCCTGGTCCGCTCGCTGCGGGTGACCGCGACGGGCCGGTCGGGGGATCGGGGCACCACCGGGCCGACCGAGCCGCAGTCGCGTGCCGGCGGCGGGTCGCGGATCACCGCGCTCGACGTGGCCAACCTTCCGTACGCGTTCTGCTTCAACGTCCTGGAGGTGGCGCTGCCCGCGGTGCTGGTCACCCACCTGCACGCGTCGCCGGCCTGGTCCGCCGGCCTCTTCGTGGGCAACACGGTCCTCGTGGTCGCCACCCGGATCGCCGTGGTGGTCCGCCTGTCCCGATACCCCAGGCACTCGACCCTGGCCGGCGCGGGGCTCGTGCTCGGCATGTCCTAACTGGGCTTCTGGGCGGCCGGCGGCCTGGGCGGCAACGGCGGGGCAGCGGCCATCGCGCTGGTGTCGGTGCTCTACACAGCCGGCGAAATCATGTACACCGGCAGCGCCGTCGCCCTGATCGTGGCCACCACGCCCGCCCATCGCGTCGGCCGCGTGCTGTCCCGCTTCCAGTTGTCCTCCGGGCTCGGCACCGCGGCGTCGCCCGCGGTGCTGATGGCGCTGTTCGCGGTCGGTCCGGGGTTGTTGTGGGCCTGGCCGGCGGCGGCCACGCCGGCGGCGGCGGTGGCCGTACGGCGGTGGGCGCCGAACGGTCACCGGGCGCCGCACGATCGCCGAGCACCGGACACCCTCGCCGGGCCGTCCGCTCCGGAACGGCCGACGGGGCCCGGTCGGTGATCGACCGGACCCCGTCGTGAGGGCGGTGCCGCGACCGGGGTCGCGAGCGCGGACTACGCCGGGAGCGCGCCGCCCCCGAGCGCGGTCGTCACGCTTGTGACCAGGCCGAGGAGGTCCTTGGCGATGTTGGCGAGCGCGGTCGGCACGTCGGGGTCCGCAGTGGTCGGGGCAGCCGCGACGGGCGCCTCGACCGCCTTGCGCAGGTCCTGGCCGTCCTTGAGCAGCGCGGTCACCGCGTCGGCCGGCGACAGCGGCGCGGCCGACGACCCTCCGCGCACCGGAAGCGCGGCGGGCGCGGTCGGGAGCTTGCCCAGCAGCGCCTTGGCCACGTCCTCCAGGGAGGAGGTCGCTTCCTTGACCTTCGCCGCGTCGGGCGGGGCGGCCGTGGCGGCCGAGGCCAGGTCGCCGACCGCCTTGGTCACCGCACCGACCGCGCCCAACTGGTCGATCATCCTGGTCGCCGCGTCCGCTGCGGATACGGCCTCGGGCGGCGCGGTGATGGTGCGCGGTGTCGCCGAGGCGGTGCCGATCTCGGTGACGGCCACCGCCGCCCCGGCACCCATGAGGAGAGAAAGGCCGGTGGCGGCGGCGACGATCCGGGCATTGCGCATGACTGATGGACCCTTCCATTGGAAAACGGGGGTGTTCCTCCACGGTCGCCCGGAATCTCACCCACAGCAACCGGAGCATCACGCCCTGTACTGATGCTCGGTGTGCAGTCCGTCTGCTCCCACGTGCCGACGCCCGGTCTCCTCATGGGGGTCGTGTGGAGTTGCGCGGGGTTGCGCGGGCCACGCCGCTCGCGCCGCTCGCGTGCCGAAGGCGCGGAACGGGGAACTCCGCAAGCCGTGGTGAAGGTTGACGGGGTGACAGGTGGCCGGCGCCGATTGTTCGGGCCGACCGTCGGACGGGGACGAGAGGCAATCACGTGGACGCGACCGCGATCGTCGAACTGCTCGGCGCGCCCGAGACCCGGGCGGATCCCTATCCGCTGTACGAACAGGCCCACCGGCTGGGCCCGGTGGCGCGGGTGAGCGACATGCTCGTCCTGGTCACCGGGTACGCCGCCGTCGACCGCGTGCTGCGCGACCGGGACTTCGGCGTGATCGACCGCGAGCTGACCGCCACGATGTACGGCGATTCTCCCGAACCCCCGTCGCTGGAACTGTTCGGCCGCTCGATCCTGCAGACCAACCTGCCCGCGCACACCCGGATGCGCGCCCCGATCGCGGCCGTGTTCACACCCCGCCGGATCGCCGCCATGCGGCCGGCCGTCGAGCGGGCGGTGGACCGGCTCCTGGACGACCTGGCCGAGGCCGGCCGCGGTGGCGAACCGGTCGACTTCATGGACCGGTTCGCCTTCCCGCTGCCGGTCGGGGTGATCTGCGAACTGCTCGGTGTGCCCGAGGCGGATCGACATCGGTTCCGGGGGTCGGCGCACGACCTCATGACGGCCATCGAGTTCATGACCGTCGAGCGCGACCTGACCGCCGCGGACCGCGCTGCCGTGGAACTACAGGGCTACTTCGAGGAGTTGGTCGCCCGGCGGCGGGCGCATCCGAGTGCGGACCTGGTCGGCGCGCTGGTCGCGCGGCGCGACGCGGACCCGGACGGCGGGATCACCGACGCCGAGCTGATCGCCAACCTCGTGCTGCTCCTGGTGGCCGGGTTCGAGACCACCACGAATCTGCTCGGCAACGGCCTGGCACTGCTGTTCGGGCACGACGGCGCGCGTACCGCGCTGACCGAGGGGACATTGCCGCCGGGCGACTTCGTCGAGGAGGTGCTGCGGTACGACTCGCCCGTCCAGCTCACCTCGCGGATCGCGCTCCGCGACGGCCTGGAGATCGAGGGCGTGGCGGTGCCCAGGTTCGGCGAGGTGCTGCTGCTGATCGGCGCGGCCAATCGTGACCCGGTGCGCTTCCCCGAGCCGCAGCGGTTCGATCCGTGGCGGGCCGAGATCGCGCCGCTGAGCTTCGGCGCCGGGATCCACTACTGCGTCGGCGCGATGTTGGCCCGGCTGGAAGCGACGGTGGCCTTCCCGCGCCTCCTGGCCCGCTTCCCCGCACTGGCGCAGGCGCCGGGAGCGGTCCGGGACGACCGCCTGCTGCTGCGCGGATACGGGGAACTCCCGGTTGCCGTGGGCGGGTGATCGGCCGACGACCGACAACGGGGCGACGCCCCGGCCGACGGGCGGCCGGGGCGTCGCGGGGGTCTGTGCCAACGTGCGGTCGCGCTGGGCGACATGGATCGATTCGAGTGGGGTCACGCGGGTCGGTTCATCCGGCCGCGGAGTCCCCGTGGGCGGCGCGCTCGTGGATCCGCTTGCCTCGGCCCGGCGGCACCGCGGGCTCCAGCTCCGGCAGAACCTCGGCCAGGAGTCGCTCGAAGTCGTCGTTGTCGAGCCACTCGGGCTCGGCCTCGGGCTGTCGCTGATGCTCGTCCATGCCCCGATGCTGTCACGTGACGGTGTGGTTGGCTGCCACGGGAGCCCAATCGATTGGCAAACGGCATCCCAACCCATTCAGGGCAAGTTGACCAAACCCTGTTCGGAATGCGCCGGTTCGGCCTGGTTCACCGGCTCGCACAGGGGGTGGGGCGGCCTGGTGACGTCCACTACATTCACGCGTGCCGACCCCGATCGGTTCCCGAATTCGTCGGCGGATTCGACCGGCGCCCCGGCCGCCCCGAAATCCGGGAGTGGAGAGGGGAGTTCGCTCAATAGCCTCCGGCCGTGATCGTTTCGGCGCCGGCCGGTGCCGGGGTGGACGTGCGAGAGGACCCGCTCGCGGCGCGGGCGGCGTCGGCCGCCGCGCTGCTCGACGCCACGGCGCCGCGTCCGCGGGTCATCCGGCGCGAGGACGCCGCCTTGGGGCTGATCGCGGCCGTGGCGCGCACCGCGACCTCGTGTGCGGCGCCGGTCGCCGGGCCCAACGACGCCGACGGGCCGACGTGTTTTGCCAAGTGGCGCTGGGATATGCCCGGTTGGACCCTGCGGGAGCGACCGCAGTGCCGGCGGATTCCCCGCCGCCGAGGGTGATCACCGCCGCGAGGTACGTCCCGCGCACCTTCGGCCGGGTGTCGGCTTCGGGCGCGGCCCATCCGGTCGTGCCGGATTCGGGTCCGGTGGAGGTCCGCCCGGATGCGTCCGAAATCCCCCTGGCGCTGCTGGACTTCCCCGGTACGGACCCCGACACCATCGGCTCCGCGAACACGCGGGTCGATCACGGTGTGGGATCGGTCGGGGCGCGTCGTGGTGCTGGACGACGCCGGCGCGCGAGCGCTGCCGCACACCTGATGGATCCTCAAATCCTGGTGACGGGACGGTGAATCGTGGTGGGCGAGTTTGGCCGAGATGGGCTCTACCTCTTGGCGACGGAACCCCGCAGTGCTTCAATGTGACTCGTCCTAGTTAGGAAACTTTCCTAACAAAGGATTCCAGCCGGCACGCCAAGCCCCCCGAACATGGCCGTCATCGGCCGGAACGGAGACGCACGTGCACGCTCACCTCGGACGCAGCCGCAAGCGCCTGACCCTGCTTGTGGCCACCGGCCTGCTGATCGCCGTACCGGGGCCGCTGGCCCACGCGGCGACCACCGGTGCGGCATCGTCGGGTTCGATCGCCTCGGCCACGGCCGCCGCGCGCGTCGACCTGGACGACCCGCACAAGAAGGACATCGCGATGCAACTGGTGTCCAGCGCGGAGAACTCCTCCCTGGATTGGAAGGCGCAGTACAAGTACATCGAGGACATCGACGACGGCCGCGGCTACACGGCCGGCATCATCGGCTTCTGTTCCGGCACGGGCGACATGCTCGACCTGGTCGAGCTGTACACCGCGCGCAAGCCCGGCAACGTGCTGGCCAAGTTCCTGCCCGCGCTGCGCAAGGTCAACGGCTCGGACTCGCATTCCGGGCTGGGCAGTTCGTTCGAGAAGGCCTGGGCCACCGCGGCCGGCGACGCCGACTTCCGCAAGGCGCAGGACGACGAACGGGACCGGGTGTACTTCAACCCGGCGGTCAACCGCGGCAAGTCGGACGGCCTGGGCGCGCTGGGCCAGTTCATGTACTACGACGCCATCGTCATGCACGGCGACGGTGGCGACCGGGACAGCTTCAGCTCGATCCGCGCCAACGCCCTGAAGAAGGCCAAGCCGCCGGCCCAGGGCGGCAACGAGACCACCTACCTCAACGCCTTCCTCGACGCCCGCAAGGTCGCCATGAAGCACGAGGACGCGCACAGCGACACCAGCCGGGTCGACACCGAACAGCGTGTCTTCCTCAAGGCCGGCAACCTCGACCTCAACCCGCCGCTGAACTGGAAGGTCTACGGGGACAGCTACTCGATCAAGAGCTGACCCACCGAGGTCCCGGTTCCCCCCGGCCCGGGACCCCGACTCCTCCCACGCACCGCAAGGCCGCCGCCCTCCCGCGGCGGCCTTCGGCATGCCCGCTCCGGCGTGGCCGCCCCGCCATGGGCGGCGACACCCCACCGGACTCAACCGGACAGTTGTCGCCGTTCTTCCTCCCCGGGGCTCTCCGTGATCCCGACCCACCCCGGTGAGGGGAGCGCCGAGCCTGGTGACGGGAGTGCCAGGAACGCGGCTGTGGTCGTGGATGAGGTGACCACCGGAGCCGCGACCGGGCCCGGCCGGGGGTTCCTGTGGGTGGGGCGTGTGAAGATGGCCCGGTGACGGATGTGGGCTGGGATGCGGCTTTGGTGGGGCGGGACGAGGAGGTTGCTCGGCTCGAGGAGGCGCTGGGGCGTGGGCGGAGCGGAGACCCCTGTGCCGTGCTCGTGGCCGGGGACGCCGGCGTGGGGAAGACGCGGTTGCTGGCGGAGGCGGCGGCTCGGGCGGCCGGCGCCGGGATGACCGTGTTGACCGGGCACTGCGTGGACCTCGGCGACGTCGGGCTGCCCTATCTGCCGTTCGTCGAGGTGTTGCGGCGGCTGGAGGCCGACGAGCGCCATGCCGACGTGCTGGCCGCGCATCCGGCCGTGGAGCGGTTGTTGCGGGCCGGCGGGGGCAGGGAGCACGCCGGCGAGATACCGGATTCCGGGGTGCGGCTGCGGCTCCTGGAGGACGTCGCCGGGCTGCTGGGGGATCTGGCCGAGCAGGCGCCGGTGTTGTTGGTGATCGAGGACCTGCACTGGGCCGACCAGTCCACCCGCGACCTGCTGCGCTTTTTGCTCAGCCGGCTCCTGCCGCAGCGCCCGGGGGCGGCCGGCTACCAGCGGCTGACCGTACTCGCGTCCTACCGCTCCGACGACCTGCACCGCCGCCACCCGCTGCGCCCGCTGCTCGCCGAACTGGTACGCCTGCCGTCCGTCGGGCGGCTCGACCTGCGGCCGATGGACGACGACGACGTGGCCCGCCTCGTCCGCGGTCTGGCCGCCGACCCGCTGCCCGAGGACACCGTCCGGGCCATCGTCGAGCGCGCCGAAGGCAATGCGTTCTACGCGCAGGAGCTGCGGGCCGCCACCGACGACATCGACGGCGGCGTGCCCAGCGGCCTGGCCGAGGTGCTGCTCACCCGGATCGAGCAGATGTCGAGCGTGGCCCAGCGGGTGCTCCGGACCGCGGCCGTGGCCGGGCGCCGGGTCGAGCACGGGCTGCTCCGGGACGCCGTCGAGCTGCCCGACGACGAGTTGGAGACCGCGCTGCGCGAGGCGGTCGGTCGGCACCTGCTCGTCGCCGGCGAGGGCGATACGTACGCGTTCCGGCATGCGCTGACCCGGGAGGCGGCGTACGCGGACCTGCTTCCGGGCGAGCGGGTCCGGCTCCACGCCGTGTTCGCCCGGCTGCTCGGCGAACCGGACCGGCGGGCGGGCAGCTCGGCCGAGCGCGCCCACCACCACCGGGCCGGTCACGACCTGCCCGGGGCGCTCAGCGCCTCCGTCGAGGCCGCCGACTCCGCCGCCCGGATGGGCGCGCCCGCCGAGGAGATGCGCCGCCTCGAAGCGGCCCTCGAGGTGTGGGACGCGGTGCCGAACGCCCGCGAGCTGGTGGACAGCGACGACGTGACGCTGATGATGCGCGCCTCGGCCGCCGCCGTACGGGCCGGCGAGGCGCATCGGGCCGTCGCCTTCGCGCGCAGCGCGCTGGATCGGGTCGGCGAACACGCCGACGTCGACCTCGCCGTCACCGTGCGCTACACGCTCGCCTCCAGCCTGATGAACGTGGACAACCTGCACGCCGCGTTCGAGTACAGCAGCCAGGCGCTCGCGATGATCCCCGCCGACCCGCCCTCACGCACGTGGTTGTGGGCGGCGGCCACCCACATCCAGGCCGCCTACTACCTCAACGACGACGAGACCGCGCGTCGACTCGGCCACCAACTACTGGCCGCCGCCGAGGAGTTGGGCACCGACGACGCGCTCGCCGACGCGATCATCTCGCTGACCGGACTGGAATGGGGCAGCCGCCAGGCCTTCGAGGGACGCGAACGGCTGAGCCAGGCGCGCGACTTGGCGCACAAGTCGGGGAACACCACCATCGAGTTGCGGGCGCTGTTCAACCTGGCCATGGGCAGCTTCGAGTCCGGTCGACTCGCGGAGAGCCTGGGCTGGCTGGACGAGGGCCTGGAACTGGCCCGCCGCACCACCAGATCCACCTCGCCCTATCCGCTGGACATGCAGTATCTGCGCGCCCAGCTCCTGTACACCCTCGGCCGCTGGGACGAGGCGCTGGAAGTGGTGCCCGAGACGGTGCCGTCCGCGTTCCGGCACGTCGCGGAGGCGGCGCTGTACGTCCCGCTGGGCCGGGGTGAGCCGGGCGTCGCGGAGCGAGCCCGCGCCCTGTTCGAGGAGCGGCCGTTCAACTGGATGGGCACCCTGATCGGCAGCCTGGTACTCACCGACGAGGCGGCCTGGCGCGGGGATTCCACGGCGGCGGCCGAATGGGCGCGGCGCGCGCTCGACGTGTTGTCCGAGGACCGCAACCCCTATCCCGACGCGGGCATCCGGATCTCCGCCCTGGCCCTGTCCGCGATCGGCGACACCGCGACCGAGCTGCGGGCGGCGGGGGACACCGAGGCGGCGGCCCGGGAGGTGGCGCGGGCGGAGCAGTTCATCGAGCGGGCCCGCACCACGATGTCCTGGCCCAATCGGCGCTTCCCGCGCACCGGGCCCGAGAGCGTCGCGTGGTTGTCGCGCGCCGAGGCCGAGTGGTCGCGGGTGCGCGGCGAGGTCGACGTCGCGTTGTGGGAGAAGACCGCCGAGGCGTACGGCTACGGCAACGTGTTCGAGCAGGCGCGCAGCGAACTCCGGCTGGCCCAGGCCCTGGTGGCCGCAGACCGGCGGGAGGAGGCGACCGCCTTGGCGCAGCGGGTGCGGGAGACCGCGGAGCGGCTGCGGGCGGTACCGCTGCGCGACGCGGTGGACGCCATGGTGCGGCGCGGGCGACTGGCCGGTTCGGCGGCGGCGCCGGCCGACGAGGTGACGCTGACGGCGCGTGAGCGTGAGGTGTTGGAGTTGCTGGCGCGCGGGCTGAGCAATCGGCAGATCGGCGAGGAGTTGTTCATCAGCGCCAAGACCGCGAGTGTGCACGTGTCCAACATCATGGCCAAGGTCGGCGCCTCCCGCCGCACGGAGGCGGTTGCCCTGGCGCGGCGCGGCGGGTTGATCCCGGACTAGGCCCGGCCCGGTGCCGGGTTGCGGTGGCTGCCCGGTGCGGGTTTTGCGGGACTGTCTTGGCGCCCCTGCCGCCACCCGTGCGCTCCCTTTGGCACCCGTAGCGTGCCTTCGCCCCGGGCATACCCCACTTGTCGGCCGGGAGGGGTTCGAGGATGGCGGGGCATGTGCCACCGGAGTTGGGCGAGTTCGACGAGCTGGGCGAGGGCTACGACACGCCCTTCGACGGGGAGGCGGCGAACGCGGGGCTGGGTCGCATGGTCACCCGGTTGCCGGTCGCACTGGCGCAGGTGTGGCGCCTGGCGTGGGCGGCCAGTGGGCGTGCGGCGGTGGTGTTGGTATGTGCCCAGGCCGCCGCCGGGGTGGCCACCGCGCTGGCCCTGCTGGCGACGTCGCGCGCCTTGTCGGCGCTGTTCGCCTCGGGGCCGGCGGCGGACCGGGTCGGCGACGCGGTGCCGGCGGTGATCGCCGTGGTGGTCGCGACCTCGGCCCGCGCCGGGTTGGAGACGGTGGTGGCGGCGACCCAGGCCCGCCTGTCGCCGGGGATTCGTCGGGTCGCCGAGGAGCGGTTGCACGCGGCGGCGGTCGGTGCCGAGTTGGCCGCGTTCGACGACGCCGATTGGCACGACGCACTCGCCCGGGCGCGCGACCGCGGCATCGACCACGCACAACTGGCCCTCGCGCACGCGGTCGAACTGCTCGGCGCCCTGGTCGGTTTGCTGGTCGGCATCGGCGTGGTGACCGGGCTGCATCCGGTACTGCTGCCGCTGTTGGCGCTGTCGATCGCGCCGCAGGGGTGGGCGGCGCTGCGCTCGGCCCGGATCGGGTTCGAGGGCATGGTTCAGCGCATGACGCTGTATCGGCGACTGTGGTTGTTCGCCGACCTGCTCACCGCCCGGGAGGCGGCGGCGGAAGTGCGGGCCGGGACCGCCGAGCGGCCGTTGTTGGCCGAATACCGGCGCCTGGCCCGGCTGGTCGAGCGGGCCGAGGTGCGGGTGGGCTACGCCCAGGTGCGGGTGGGGGTGGTCGGGCGCACGTTGTCCGGCCTGGCCCTGGGGGCCACCTACGTGGCGCTGGGACTGCTGGTGCGCGCCGAGGTCGTGCCGCTCGCGGTGGCCGGTACGGCGGTGTTGGCGGTGCGTACCGCGAGCGGTTCGCTGGCCACGCTGATGGTGGCGGTGGACCGGCTCTACGAGAAGTCCCTGTACATCACCGACTATTCCACGTTCCTGGCCGAGGCGGCCGACCGGGCCCGTCCGCCGGCGGAGTGCGAGGTGCCGGACGGGTTCGCCGAAATCCGTTTGCGGGACGTCTACTTCGCGTATCCCGGCAGCGCCGGCCCGGCCCTGCGCGGGGTGGATCTGGTGATTCGGCGGGGTGAGACGGTGGCCCTGGTCGGGGAGAACGGGTCCGGCAAGACCACGCTCGCCCTGCTGTTGGCCGCGTTGCATCGGCCGGACAAGGGCACCGTGCACTGGGACGGCACCGACCTGGCCATGGTCGACCCGGTGGGGGTCCGTGAGCAGGTGGCGCTGGTGATGCAACAGCCCACCCGGTGGCCGCTGACGGCGCGCGGCAACATCGTGCTCGGGCGTGCCGATCGGCCGGACGCGGATGATATGGCGCTGATCCGGGCGGCTCGGGACGCGGGGGCGGACGGCCTGATCTCGCGGCTCCCTTACGGCTACGACACGTTGTTGTCGAAGAAGTTCCGGGCCGGGGTGGACCTGTCCGGTGGCCAGTGGCAGCGGATCGGGATCGCGCGCGGCTTCTACCGGGACGCCCGCCTGCTGATCGCCGACGAACCCACCGCGGCCCTGGACGCCCGCGCGGAGCATGCGGTCTACGCCAACATCCGGCGGCTCGCGGCCGGTCGTACGGTGGTGCTGATCAGCCACCGGCTGGCCTCGGTCCGCGAGTGCGACCGGATCGTCGTCCTGCGCGCCGGCGAGGTGGTCGAGCACGGCACCCACGACCAACTGATCCGCGAGAACGGCGAGTACGCCGAGCTGTACCGCATCCAGGCATCGGCCTACGCGGATTGACGGGCCGAGGCAACTCGCGCACCAATGCTCAGAGTTCGTCCAGGAGCAGCAGTGACGACGGGCGGTCCGCGCTCGTCGGGTGCATGCGCAGGAGTTGGTGCAGGGCGCCCGCGCTGCCCGGGAGCAGGGATGCCGTGGTGGTGTGCCGAGTGGACGGGGTGTGCGGGCCGTAGGTTTCGAGCCCGGTGAGCAGGAGCGCGTCCAGCCGCTCGCGGGTGGGGGCGTTCCGCAGATGGGATCGAAGCTGCTCGGGGGCGCCGCGCAGCAGGGTGTCCAGGAGTTCCCACGAGCCCAGGTCGCCGTGGCACAGCGTGTAGTCCCAGCCGAAGCCGGTGCGCCAGGTCGCGGCCGCCGCGCGCAGGGCCCGGTCGAGCTGCTCGGGGGCGCCGGTGCGCCGGTACAGGTCCCAACCGGCCAGGCCGATGCCGGTGCTGCCGTGGCACCACGAGTCGAGGAACAGGACCTCGTCCCGCTGTCGGCCGTCGAGCCAGCCGCGCACCTTCGGGTCGTACAGGGCTTCCTGGAACGCCCATGCCAGATCCGCGAGTTCGAACCACTTCGGCCGGCTCGCGGCCAAGCCCAGTCGGGTCAGGGCCCAGGCGATGCCCGCGGCGCCGTGCGCGAAGCCGCCGATGCCGTCGGGGAAGAGTACGGTCGGCCAGCGGGCGGTGCGTCGGCCGAGGGAGTCCTCCTCGACGACCGCGCGTCGCCCGAGCAGTTCCGCGGCGGATTCGGCGACGTCGCGCCAACGGCGGTCGCCGGTACGGTCGGCCAGGGCGAGCATCGGCACGATCGATCCGGCGGCGCCGCCGGCCAGGTCGAGGATGGTGTCCTCGGCCAGCAGGCCCGGTGCGCGCTCGGCGTGTCGGATCGCCCGGTCCAGGTCGGTCGGCCGGCCCGACGCGGTGTGCAGGGCCAGCCAGGTGCGGACCGCCGCGCCGATCCCGTCGAACGCGCCGATCCGGGCGGTGGGTACCGCGTCCTCCATGGCCGCCAGTGCCCGGATCGCCCCCTCGGTGAGCGCCGGCAGCCCGTCCACGATCGGCACCCGGCCCGCGCGGGACTCGGTCAGATACGCGCGCAGGGCCAGTGCGACGCCGGCCTGTCCGCTGTACAGGTCGGCGGCGAACGGGCGTACGTTGAAGCCGCTGTCGGTGTACACCGGCCCGATCCAGGTGGCCGTCCCGTCCGCGCCGACCACGGCCCGGGCGCACAGGTCGCGCGCCGCTTCGGCGGCGAGGGCGCGCCGGCGCTCCTCCCGCTCGTCGTGTCGTACTCGCACCTCGCGGTGTCGTTCCCCCTCGGGCATCGCGCTGCGGTCGCGGTAGACGCCGAGCAGCGAGGAGCGGATCATCACCTCCTCGAACTCCGGGTCTCCGGCCCGCCAGCGGTCGAGGCTCTCGTCGATCAGGTGTGCGGGATCGCCCCATTCGGTGCCGCGTGGTCCGGTCATCCGCCCCCGCTCGGGCCGGACGCCGAAGAACGGGATGTCGCCGTCGAGGAGATCGGCGACCTCCGCGCCGACCACCTCGGGCGTGTCGGGGGCGCCGTGCAGCGCCTTCGCCTGGCGGATCAGCACATCCCGCGCGCGCTCGACGGCCGGGCCCTCCTCGTGCAGCGACGCGGGATGCCAGAGCATCCGGGCGATCTCGACGTAGACCTGGGTGGGGCGCAACACCACCCGCAGCTCACAACCGGCGAACACGTCGAGCATCGGCCGCAGTCGCCCGGCCGCGTCGCGTCCGTCCAGGCGGGCGCGCAGGTCGCGATAGCCGTGCACGATGTCGTCCTGATGGGCGAGCGGATCGGCGTCGGGGGCGGGCAGGTTGGCCGATCCGGCGACGTCGGCGGGCTCCATCGTGAGCCGGGCCAGATCGGTGCCGGCGCCGGTGATCACCGGCACCGGGACGCGCGGTTGCTGGTCGGGAAGGGCACCGACCGCGGACATGTCCACGCCCTGCAGCGCGAGTTGGCCCAGGCGCATCGGCAACAGGCCGGTGCGCAGCACGGTGCGCCGGACCGAGGCGGCGGCGGTGTCGAAGGCATCGCCGAGTCCGCTCGCGCCGACCCGGGGTTCGGGGCTGAACAGGGTCTCGCAGTCCACCACCCACGGGACGGGGCCGCACGCGATCACGTTCTCCGAGTGCAGGTCGGTGCCGCCCAGCAGTTGCACGACGCACATCCATTCGCCGAGGCCGCGGTAGAAACGGGACCGTTCGGCGGCGTCGGCGCAGTAGCGGTGTTCGACGTATTCGGCCCAGCCGTACTCGCCACCGAGCAATACCCGGGGGACCGCGATGCGTTCCTCGCGCGGGACGTGCGCCAGGAGGGTGTCCACGGTGGTGGCGAGGGCGACGTCCACGTCGAGTGCGCGGGGTTTGTACACCACGCGGCCGGCCTCGAAGCGGAGCAGGGCCACGGTACGGCCGCCGCGGTGCGAGTCGCCCGCGTCCGTGCCGATCTCGACGAGTTCGCCGGGGCGTGTGCCGAGCAGGTCGGTGAGCCGGTCGCGATCGGCGGCGATGCGGCGGGCCAGAGTGAGCAGCGCCGTGCACCGATTGCGGATCACCCGGTCCAGCCGCGGTGCGAACGCGGGATAGTCGACGTCGAGTTCGCTCCAGAACCCGGGCTCGGCGGCGTGTTCGAGGAATTCGAGCCAGCGTTGCTCGCTGGTCGCGCGGGTGAGCCGGCCGGACATCCGGGCCGCGTGCAGTTCCAGCAGCAGCAGTCGGTTGGCCTTGGGGCGCACGGTCTCCAGCAGGGCGCGTCGGGCGGCGCGCAGCAGGATCTCCCGCTCGGTGGTCGACAGCGGGTCCGGCACGGCGCGCAATCGGCGCCGAAAGCGGTTCAGGGCGGGGCCGATCAGCGGCTCGAACGCGGTGTCGAACTCACCCGCGTCGTCGTAGCTCACCACGGGACGCGGCCGGACCGGAATCGCCATCTGCGGATCGCCACCCATCGAGACGGACCCGCCGCCCGACACCGATCGACGCAACGATCGGCGCCGGACGGCGGGCCGGTGAGCTTCGGTCAGCAACAGGCGCGGGTGCGCGACCACGAACAGGCGGTGCCGCAGCTGATCGCCGCGACGTCGATCTCGGTGAGGCCCTGTTCCGTGGCGGATCCGCCGATGTAGAGCGAACCGGCGGGGTTTTCCATGCCGTCGGTCGTTTCGGCGCCGGAGCGCCAGGCGTCGACGACGGTGTTCCGCGTGGCATTCGATGCAGTGCGCATGACGATACCTTTCCGCCGATGCCGATGATTACCGGCGGGTACACCGGGTTCAGCGATCATCGACCCTGGGTGAGGGAAGTGCGGCAGGCACACGTTAGCGTCCGAATGTCGTCCGCGACAGACTTCCGCGCGACGAGGCGAATTCTCCACTCCCAGGCCGTAATCGAGTGGTTCGCGCGCGGTCGGGCGGGCGACCGATGGTGGTCGATGCGCCCCCTCGACGCTGCGACCGGCCGGTTTTCCACCGCGAACGTGGTCCGGGATTCGGAACGGCTCTTGTCATTGGTCTAGTCCATTGACACTCTTGGCACGTCGCCGACGGTCATCGCTCCATGGCTCGTCGGTGGTTCCCGTACGGCAATTCCGCCTATTTCGAGCGTGAGCCGACACTGCTCCGTCGGCGTACCGAACTTTGCACTCCTACCCCGGAGAAGAACCATGCGCAGAGCTCAACCACGTCCGTGCCCGGCGACGTCGAAGCGGGGCGCGCCGTGACCGCCCCCGACGTCCGGCCCGGGTTATCCGGTTCGGGGCGTCCCGAGGATCGATACACCGTGCCGGGCCTGTTGGCAGCCCGCGCGGACCTCGACCCGCATCGCGTCGCGATCCTGGTCCCGGGCCGGTCCGGGACCGCACTGACCTTCACCGACTGGTGGCGCCGATCCGTCGCCCTGGCCTTCGAGTTGCACCAGCGGGGGGTACGCGCCGGGGATCGGGTCGCGCTGATCTTCGCCGGTCGCGAATGGGCCGACTACGCGGTCGCCTACTGCGCGGTCCAGCGGGCCGGCGCGGTCGCCGTACCGCTGCCCGAACGCCTGCCGGCCACCGCCGTGCAGGCCATGCTCACGCACTGCGCGGCGGCCGGCGTCCTGCACGGCGTCGACATCGAGCCACCGAACACCGGCGCCTGGACCGCGATTTCGGCGACCCTCGAAGCCGCCGCGGACACGAGGGCCCGCTCGAATCCGGCCGCGCCCCCGGCGCCGGATCCCGTGGATCCGCACGAACCCCCGGAGCCCGCCGAACCCTCGGCCCCCGCCGAGCCGCATCCCGACGACCTCGCGCAGATCCTCTACACCTCCGGCACCACCGGCACCCCCAAGGGCGTCGGCGCCACCCACGCCAACCTCACCCACGGCTTCGAACCATCGCCCCGACGAAGGCAGTTGGCGCACTCGAAGCACTTCCTGCACGCGTTCCCGATCGGCACCAACGCCGGACAGACCATGTTGCTCAACGCGCTCACCGCCGAGCCGACCGCGCTGTGCGCCCCGACGTTCGACGCCGAGGAGTTCTGCGCGCTGATCGCCGCCCACCGCGTCGGCACCGTGTTCACCGTGCCGGCGATGGCGACCGACCTGGTCAACTCGCGGGCCTGGACCCGGTACGACCTCGACTCGGTGCAACTCTTCGGCTCGACCGCCGCCGCACTGCCGCCGGCCACCGCACTGGCCCTGACCGAGATCTTCCCCGACGCCGTGATCGTCAACTCCTACACCTCCACCGAGGCGGCCCCGGCCCAGACCACCATGGTCTTCGATCCCGACCGGCCGACCTCGGTCGGGCGCGGCACCGGCCATGACGACCTGCGCATCGTCGGCCCGGACGGCGAACCCGTACCGACCGGCGAGGCCGGCGAGATCTGGCTCCACTCGCCCACCACCTCGCGCGCCTACTACCGCGACCCGAGCGCCGACGCCGGGGTGTTCACCGACGGCTGGATCCGGATGGGCGACATCGGCCGACTCGACGCCGACGGCTACCTGTACCTGATCGACCGGGAAAGCGACCTGATCAAGTCCGGCGCGAACAAGGTCGCCACACTCGCTGTGGAGGCAGCGCTGTACGAACATCCGGCCGTCGCCGAGGCCGCCGTGTTCGGCGTCCCGCACGCCGTGATGGGCACGATGGTCGCCGCCGCGCTGGTCCTGCGGGACGAGGTCTCGGCCGACGACCTTCGGGCGTTCCTGCGCGAACGCCTGGCCCGACACGAGATCCCGACCCGATTCCTGTGCCTGGACACCCTGCCCCGCAACCCGGCGGGCAAGGTGGTCAAGGCGGAGCTACGAGCCCGGATGGCCGGGGACGACGCCGCGCGGCCGAGTGTGCCGCGGACCGCGACGGAATCCGCCGTCGGCGGCCTGTGGCAGGAGGTGCTGGGCACGCCCGCCGCCGGCCCCGACGACGACTTCTTCGCCCTGGGCGGGGATTCGTTCAAGGCGACCCGGCTGGCCGCCGCCGCGACCCGTCTGTTCGCCCTCGACGTGCCGGTATCGCTCGCCTTCGACCGACCCGAACTGGCCGCCCAGGCGACCTGGATCGACACCGCGCGGGCACGCCCCGAACCCGACCGGACGGACGCGAAAGCCATGGGCACGCCGGTGGAGCCGATGTGTCCGCCACCGGGGTCCGCGAGCGCCGAGTCGGCCGGGGAGCCGGTGGCGCGCATGCCGCTCAGCTCCCAGCAGGAGAACTTCTTCGTCTGGATGTACGCCACCGACCAGCCGCGCGACGTCGGCCCGGTCAGCGTGGGCATCCGGATCACCGACACCCTCGACCCGGACACCCTGGAGGCGGCCCTGGGCGAGGTGGTGCGCCGACACGAGGCGCTGCGCACCGTCTTCCACTACGCCGACGGCACCGCCGACGCCCTCGTACTCGCCGAACTGCCACCCGAGGTGCGGCGCGTCCGCGCCGAAGGCGCCACGCACGCCGACCGCGAACGGTTCGCCCGCGAGCACGCGGGCGCCGAACGCGAGCACCACTGGGACCTCGCACAAGGACCCCTCGTGCGCGCCCTGCTGATCGAACTCGACCCCGAGGACCACGTGCTGATCCTCGCGGTGCACCACATGGTGTTCGACGGCTGGTCGATGGGCGTACTCCTGCGCGAACTCGCGCTCGTGTACTCGGCCTTGCACACCGGTCGGCCCGCTCCGCTGCCACCGCCCATGCCGACCTGCTCGGAACACCTGAGCTGGGCCCGCGCGCAATGGCCGCGCACCCGTCCGTTCTGGGAAGCGGCCCTGGCCGGGGCGCCCGCCGCGCTCGACCCGTTCCCCGGGCGCGCGGTCACCGGCCTGCTGCACAGCGGTTCGGTGCGTTTCGGGCTTGCCGCCGACCTGGTCGAGCGGTTGCGCACGGTCGCCCGCGAACGGGGCGCCACACCGTTCATGGTGGCCACCGCGTGCTGGACGGGCGTGCTGGCGCGGGCGTCCGGTATCCGGGACATCGTGGTGATGTCGCCCGTACCCGGCCGGACCCGACCCGGCAGCGAGAACCTGATCGGCTGCCTCGTGCAATCCCTGCTGATCCGGGTCGACCTGGACGGCGACCCGTCGTACGACGGCCTGCTCGACCGGGTCCGCACCGCCGCGCTGGCCGCGACCGAGCACCAGTGCTACCCGTTCGCCGAGTTCTACCCGCGCTTTCCGGACGCGGCCTGGGTGCGCTACGAGAGTTGGAGCAACCAGGCGCACTTCCTGGGCCTGCTCTCCGAACCCTTCGAGCTGCCCCGTCAGTTGGACGCCGAATGGCCCACGCCGGACGGCCGCCCGGACCTGGGCGTGCCCGAACTGGCCCTGACCGAACAGCCCGACGGCAGCATCGCCGGCTGGCTGCTCTACAACGACCGCGCGTTCGCCCGGCCCGTCGTCGAGGACCTGGCCCAGGCCTTCGTAGACGCCTGCGAGTTCGCGCTCGACCACCCCCAGGCGCCGGTGTTCGGGGACACCGCCGCGCTGGTGCACGCACCCACCGCCTCCCAGAAGGGCCGCTGATGCGCACCACCCGACCGGTACCCCTGCCGCCGGAATCCCCGTGCCGAGCCCCGGTGTCCCCGGCGCAACACGGCATCCGGTTCACCGAACTCGCGGTACCCACGGGCACCGCGCACCACATGCCGCTGAGCATCCGGTTCACCGGCGACCTCGACCGGACCGCGCTCGCGCACGCCTGTGCCGCGGTCGTGGTGCGACACCCGGTCCTGGGCAGCGCGCTGCGCGAACTCGACGGGGAGCCGTGGCTGGTCCCCGCCGACACCGTTCCGCACCTGGTGATCGAGGACCTGACCGAGACGCCCGACGAGCGACGCGCGGACCTGGCAGCCGAGTCGCTGCGTCGCGAGACACTGCGCCCGTTCGACCCGCAGGCCGGGCCGCTGGTGCGCTTCACCCTGGTCGACGCGGGCCCCGGGCACCGGACCCTGCTCGTGGTCGCCCACCACCTCGCCTTCGACGGCGGCTCCAAGGACATCCTCGTCCGCGATCTGGCCGCGCACTACGCCGCGTTCGGCACCGGCGTCGAGCCGGATCTGCCGGACCTGGAGGAGTCGGAGGACGCCGAGCGGATCGCCCGCGAGGCGGCCCAGGCCGAGCGCCGGGTCGGCCTCGCCGAGATCCGCTTCGCCGGCGAGGAACGTGTACCACCCGCCGTCACCCTGCCCGGACGCCGCCGCGGCGCGCTCGACGGCGGCACCGGCGGATCCGTCCCGATCCCCGTCGACGACGAACTGCGCGTGGCCGTCGCCGCCACCGCCGAACTCCTCGGCGTGAGTACCTTCGCGCTGCTCCTGGGCGCACTGCACACCCAGCTGTGGCGCTACGGCAACGAACGGGCCACGGTCGCCATCGACCTGGGCACCCGCACCGCGCACAGCCGCGACCGGGTGGGTCCCTACGTCAACGAACTCCCCGTCCACACCACGCCGTCGGCCGACCTGACGTTCCGTGCCTTCGTCCAGGCGCTGCGGGCGGATCTGCGCGATCTGTACCCGGTCCGCGACGTGCCGCTGGGCCGGGTCGTTCCCGGCCTGACCCCGCGCCTGGCGCTGGCACCCGTGTCCATGAGCTATCGCCGCCGTACCTCGGTGCCCGACTTCGCGGGCCTGCCCGTGTCGATCGACTGGACCGTGTTCAACCACGCCGCACGCGGCGACCTGCACATGCAGTGCCTGGACGACCCGAACCGACTCGCGCTGCACCTGCACTACGCCACCGACGCCCTCGACGAGGGCGCCGCGACGGTGATCGCGGGCCACTACCGGACCCTGCTGCGGGCGATCGTCGCGGACCCGGACACCCCGCTGTCCCGCCTCGCCCTGCAGAGCGCCGACGAGCGCGAACGTATGGTGCGGGACTGGAACGACACCGCCCGACAAACCGAACACGCGACGCTGTCGGGGCAGTTCGCGGCTCAGGCCGCCCGTACCCCCGAGTCGGTCGCGGTGGAGTGCGGCTCGACCCGGATCACCTATGCCCGACTCGACGCGGCCGTCGACGCGGTGGCCCGGCGGTTGCGGGGCGCCGGGATCGGTCGAGGCGACCTGGTCGCGGTCTGCGTGCGCCGCACGGCCGCGCTGCCCACCGCGCTCCTCGGGGTGCTGCGGGCGGGCGCCGCGTATCTGCCGCTGGACCCGGAATACCCGTCGGCCCGACTGGCGATGGTGCTCGAAGACTGCGCCGCCGACGCCCTGTTGACCGAACACGATCTGCTCGGTCGCTTCCCCGGACGCGCCGACCAGGCGCTGCTGATCGACGGGATCGACGGCAACGACGGCGGCGACGGCATCGACGGGGCCGGCGACCTCGCCGGGACGGCGGAGATCGACCCGGCCGGTGCCGACCCGATCGCCGCATCCCCGCCGACACCCGACGAACTCGCCTACGTGCTGGCCACGTCCGGCTCCACCGGGCGCCCGAAGGGCGTGGAGATCGAACACCGCGCGCTGAGCAACCTCCTCGCCTCGATGCGGGACGTCCTGGCCTGCGCCGCCGACTCGGTGTGGCTCGGGTTGACCTCGGCGTCCTTCGACATCTCGGCGGTCGAGCTGTACGTGCCGCTGATCACCGGCGGGCGGCTCGTGCTCGCCGAGGACGGGGAGACCCGGGACGGCCGGGCGCTGCTCCGGTTGATCCGGGATCGAGGGGTGACCCATGTCCAGGCCACCCCGTCCGGCTGGCGCATGCTGCTCGACGCGGGCTTCGAGGAGCCGGCGGTGTTCGCCGTCACCGGCGGCGAACCGCTGCCGGTGCCGCTCGCGCGGGAGTTGCGCCGCCGGGCCCGCCGCCTGGTGAACGCGTACGGGCCGACCGAGACCACGGTGTGGTCCAGCACCGCTGAGATCGGCCCGGACGACGACGAGGTGACCATCGGCCGCCCGATCGCCAACACCCGGATGTACGTCCTGGACCGGCACCTGGCCCCCGTCCCGGTCGGCGTCGCCGGCGACCTGTACATCGGCGGCGACGGACTGGCCCGAGGCTACCGCCGGTTGCCCGCGGTCACCGCCGACCGCTTCGGGCCCGACCCGTACGGCCCGCCGGGCGCCCGCCTCTACCGCACCGGCGACCTGGCCCGGTATCGCGACGACGGCCGGATCGAGTTCCTGGGCCGGGACGACCACCAGGTCAAGATCCTCGGCCATCGGGTCGAACTCGGCGAGATCGAGAATGCTTTGCTTGCCCACACGGGCATCGCGGCGGCTGCCGTGACGGTGCGCGAGGATGGTGCCGACGGGCCGCTCCTGGTCGCCTACCTGATCCCGCGCGGCGCCGCCACGCCGAGCGCGGCCGAACTGCGCGTGCATCTGGCCGCGACGCTGCCTCGGGCCCTGGTGCCCGGCGTCTACGTGCCGCTGGAGCGCCTGCCGCTGACCCCCAACGGCAAGCTGGACCGGGCCGCGCTGCCCGCGCCGCCGCGCCTGCGGGCGGTCGAACCGGACCCGGCCGACGAGGCGGACACCCCCGCCGACACCGGACCCGCCGCCGAGATCACCGCGATCTGGCGCGAAGTGCTCGGCTTGGACGACATCCGTCCGGACGAGGACCTGTTCGACCTGGGCGGCCACTCGCTCACCGTCACCCGGATCGGCGCGCGCATCCGCAAACGCCTCGGCGTCGACGTACCGCTGCACGTGTTCTTCGAAACCCCGACCATTTCCGGACTCACCAGCGCGGTATCCGCGATGCGAAGCGAGCGGCGGCCATGAACAACCCCACCCGAAGCCACGACCCGCACCCGTTGTCGCCGCAGGACCGGCCCGCCGACCCGTCCGCGTCCCGCCCCTCGCGGCGCATCCCGCTGTCCGCCGGCCAGGAACGGCTGTGGCTGCTCGACCGGATCAATCCCGGCGACGCGGCATTCAACATGTTCCAGGTCCACCGCCTGCGCGGCCCGCTCGACGCCGCCGCCCTCGACCGCGCCCTGTCCGAGCTGGTCGACCGGCACGACAGTCTGCGCGCGACCTTCCCCGACGAGGACGGCGTACCGGTCCAGGTGATCGGCACGCCCGGAACATTCGTCCTGGAGCGGGTGCAGGTGGACGGCGCCCCGGCCGATCGCGAACGACTCGCGCGCGACCTGGTCGCCGAACGCACCAACCGTGCGTTCGACCTGGCCCGGGGCCCGCTGTTCACGGCGAGCCTGCTGCACCTGGACTCCGCCGGCCGGGACCACGTGTTGTGCCTGGCCCTGCACCACATCGTCGCCGACGGCTGGTCGATGAACGTGATCGACGAGGAAATGGCGGCGCTCTACGCGGCGTTCACCGAGGGCCGCCCTTCGCCGCTGACCCCGCTGCCGCTGGGCTACGGCGACTATGTACAGCGCCAACACGAACTCCTCGATGAGCCCGGCTTCGAGGAGCGACTGACCTACTGGACCCGACAACTCGCCGGCGCGCCGACCCTGGATCTGCCGGTCGATCGACCGCGGGGCAGCGGCGCCGACACCGAGTCCGGACACGGCGGTACGGTCACCCACCACCTGCCGGCCTCGCTGCGCACCGGAATCGAACAACTCGCCCGGCACGAGCGGGTCACCCTCTACATGACCCTGCTCGCCGGATACCAGACCCTGCTCGCGCGCTACTGCGACCAGGAGGACGTCTGCGTCGGCTCGCCGCTGGCGGGTCGGGACGAGGAGGACTACGAGCCGCTGGTCGGCTACTTCCTCAACACGTTGGTCCTGCGCGGCAGTACGGCCGGCGACCCGTCGTTCCGCGACTTCCTGGCCCGCACCCGCGCGGTGGCCCTCCAGGCGTACGAGCATCAGGACGTACCGTTCGAGCGGCTGCTCGGCGCACTCGATGTGGACCGGGATCCGGACAGCCCACCGGTGTTCCAGACCATGCTGACCCTGCGCCCACCGGCCGGGGCCGGACTGCGCCTGGCCGGCGTCGTCGCCGAGGGTTTCGAATCGGGGTTCCGCCAGGCGAAGTTCGATCTGGCCCTCGAGGTCTGGCCGGAAGGGGACGAGCTGGTCACCGAGTTCGTCTACAACACCGACCGCTTCGCCCCCGAGAGCATCGCCCGACTGGCCCGCTGCTTCGAGACCCTGCTCGCGGGCGCGGTCGCGCATCCGGACGCGCCGCTGTCCCGGCTGCCGCTGCTGTCGGCGGCGGAACGCGTCCGGGTGCTGGCGGGCGCGGTGGGACCGACCGGCGGCGAATGCCCGGATCCGGTCGTGGCCTTCGAGGTTCAGGCGCTGCGCACCCCGCATGCGATCGCCGTCGAGTCGGGCGACACCCGGGTCGACTACGCCGACCTCGACGTCCGCGCGAACCGGCTGGCCCGGGTGTTGCGCCGGGCCGGCACCGGACCGGACACGGTGGTCGCGGTATGCGCCGAACGCTCGATCGAGACGGTCGTCGCACTGCTGGCCGTGCTCAAGGCGGGCGGCGCGTATCTGCCGATCGATCCGACGTTGCCGGCCGAACGGATCGAGTGGATGCTGGCCGACGGCGGGGCGGAACGGGTGCTGTGCCGTGCGCGATTCGCCGACCGGTTCGCGGGCGGCGAGGTGCCGGTGGTGCTCCTCGACGGGGTCGACGCGGCCCCGAGCGGCGATACCGAAGCGGAGCCGCCCGCCCGGATCGCCGGTCCCGACCATCTGGCCTACATCATCTACACCTCCGGCTCCACCGGCCGGCCCAAGGGCACCCCGATCACCCGGGAGGCGCTGGCCGGTCGGGTGGCCTGGATGCGCGGGCGGTATCGGAGCGGGCCGGGCGACCGGGTGTTGCAGTTCGCCTCGTTCGGCTTCGATACGCACGTCGAGGAGCTGTATCCGAGCCTGCTCGGCGGCGCCACGCTCGTGCTCGCCCCCGCCGACGGACTGCTGCCGGACTTCTTCGGCACCGCGGCCGGGCGCACGCTGACCGTGCTCGACCTGCCGACGTCGTATTGGCACGAACTCGTGGCCCAAACCCCGGGGTTGGCCTGGCCGCAGGCTCTGCGGCTGCTGATCCTGGGCGGCGATCAGGCCGACGCCGCCTCGATGCGGCGATGGCACGAGGTGTTCGGTGAGCGGGTCGAGGTGGTCAACACGTACGGTCCGACCGAGGCCACGGTGATCGCCACCGCGGCGGACCTGGCCGGGGGCGCAGCCGGGACCTGGGACGGTTCCCGGCCGCCGATCGGCCGCCCGCTCGCGGACACCCGCGTGCACGTGCTGGATCGACACCTGGAACCGGTACCGATCGGGGTCGCCGGTGAACTGTGCATCGGCGGTGCCGGGTTGGCGCGCGGCTACCTCGGCCGCCCTGCCCTGACCGCGCGCCACTTCGTGCCCGACCCCTACGGGCCGCCCGGCGCCCGGCTCTACCGCACCGGCGATCGGGCCCGGCAACGACCGGACGGGACCCTGGAGTTTCTGGGTCGCGACGACCACCAGGTCAAGCTGCGCGGCTACCGGATCGAACTCGGCGAGATCGAGGCGGCCCTGGCGGCGCGGCCCGACATCGGCCAGGCGGTGGTGGAAGTCCGGGACGAGCGGGGCGATCGACGTTTGGTCGCCTACGTGGTGCCGGAGGCGGGCGGGTCGATGCCCGTGCCCGACGCGGCCGAGTTGCGGGCCGCGCTGGGCCGTACGCTGCCGGCCTATCTGGTGCCCGCGGCGTTCGTGACCCTGGACCGGCTGCCGCTGACCGCGAACGGCAAGCTGGACCGGGCCGCGCTGCCCGCGCCCGAGCAACCCGGTACGCCCGAGGCCGTCTTCGTGGCGCCGCGCGGCAGCGCCGAGGAGCTGGTCGCGCAGACGTTCGGCGAGGTGCTCGGGGTGTCCCGGGTCGGCGCGCTGGACGACTTCTTCGCCCTGGGCGGCCACTCGTTGCTGGCCACCCGGGCGGTGGCCCGAATCGGCGCGGCGATCGAACTCGCGGTGCCGATCCGGACCCTGTTCGCCGATCCCACCGTGGCCGGTCTGGCCGCGGCGATCGAGGAGTTGCTGATGGTCGAACTGGACGGGCTGTCCGAGGCGGACGCCGAACGACTGGTGCTCGACGGGACCGAGACGGGGGACGTGCGATGACGCTCACCTCACCCCCGACCCGAGCGGGCGGCCTGTCCGCCGCGAAGCGGGCCCTGCTGGAACAGCGGTTGCGCCGGTCGACGGCCGCCGCCCCGCCGTCGATTCCCCGGCTGCCGGACGAGGCCGAGATTCCGCTGTCCTCGGCGCAGATCCCGCTGTGGTTCATGGAGAACCTGACGCCGGGCACCGCCGCGTACACCATTCCGTTCGCGCTGCGGCTGCGCGGGCCGCTGGACGAGGCGGCGGTGGAGCGGGCGTTGACCGGGCTGCTCGCCCGGCACGACAGCCTGCGCACCACATTCGGGACCAGTGCCGACGGTCACCCGACCGCGACCGTGCACCCGCCGGCGCCGGTCCCCGTGACGCGGCGCAGCGCACCCCTCGACCTGGATCTCGGGGCTCGCGAGCGGTGGGCCGCGGCGCTCGTGGGCGAGGAGTTCGCCCGGCCGTTCGACCTGGAGGTGGCCCCGCTGTTCCGGGCCGCGCTGGTGCGGCTGGACCGGGACGACACGATCCTGGTCGTGGTGCTGCACCATCTGGTCGGCGACGGCTGGTCGGTGCACCTGATGGTGAACGAACTCATGACGGACTACAACGCGTTCGTCGCCGGCCTCGATTCGCCCCTGTCGGCACCACCCGTGCGCTACGGCGACTACGCGGCCTGGCAGCAGCGGCGGCTCGGCGGTGCCGAGGGCGAACGTGCCGCCGCCTATTGGCGCGAGCGACTGGCGGGCGTGGGTACGCTGGCGCTGCCCACCGACCGGCCGCGCCCGCCGCAGCAGACGTTTCCCGGGGGCGGGCACTCGTTCGTGCTGGACGCGGAACTGTGCGACGCGGTCACCGCGTTGGGGCGGGCCCATGGTGCCACGCAGTACATGACGCTGCTCGCGGCGTGGCAGGCGGTGTTGTCCCGGCACGGCGGGCAGAGCGACTTCGCGGTCGGCTCGCCGATCGCGGGGCGTCCGCATCCGGATCTGGAGCCGATGATCGGCATGTTCGTGAACATGCTGGCCATGCGGGCGCCGCTGGCGGGTGATCCGACCTTCGCCGAACTCCTGGGCCGGGTACGGGAGAGCAGCCTGGATGCCTACGCCCACCAGGATCTGCCGTTCGATCAGGTGGTGCGCGGGCAGAACGTGGTGCGCGACGTCTCCCGGACGCCGCTGTTCCAGGTCACCTTCGCGCTCCAGAACTACGGACGCGGGGAGCACGGCTTCACCGGGCTCGCGCACGAGTGGTTCACCGCCGACTCCCGGGTGACCCGCTTCGATCTGAGCCTGTTCGTCTTCGAGGTCGGCACCGGGATGCACGGGCTGGTGACGTACAACACCGACCTGTTCGACGCGGGCACGGTCGAGCGGCTGGCCGGGCATCTGGCCACGCTGTTGCGGTCGGTGGTCGCCGATCCGCACGTCCCGCTGTCCCGGATCGAGCTGCTCGACGCGGCCGAGCGGGCTCGGTTGCTCACCGAGTGGAACGATACGGCTCGTCCGCTGTCCGAACACGCCACGCTGGCTGGGGCGATCGAGGCGCAGGTGGCCCGCGATCCGCGTGCGCCGGCGGTGACCTCGCAGGGCGCCACGCTCGACTACGGCGAACTCGACGCCCGCGCGAATCGGCTGGCCCGGCGGTTGCGGGCGGCCGGAGCGGGGCCGGAGACGCCGGTCGCGTTGTGCCTGGAGCAGTCCCTGGACCTGGCGGTGGCGGTGCTCGCCGTGCTCAAGTCGGGTGCGGCGTATCTGCCGCTGGATCCGGAACAGCCGGTGGAGCGGCTGACGTTCATGCTCACCGACTCGGCCGTGCGGGTGGTGGTGACCGATTCCGCGCTGCGCGAACGTACGGTGGGCCACACCGGAGCGGTGATCCTGGTCGACCGCGAGCGGGCCGGGATCGAGGCGGAGAGCGCGGATCCGATTCCGGGCACGGCGCAGCCCGGCAATCTGGCCTACGTGATCTACACCTCCGGCTCGACCGGGCGTCCCAAGGGGGTCGCGGTCCAGCACCGCGAGGCGCTGGCCTATCTGGAGGGGGTGCGCGAGCGGTTCGAGGTGGTACCCGGGTCGGTGTACGGGCTGGCCCAGTCGTTGTCCTTCGACTTCGCGATCACCGCGCTGTACCTGGCCTGGACCACCGGCGGCGAACTGCACCTGATGCCCAAGCGGCTCTCCGGCGCCGAGTTCGCCGACTATCTGGCCCGGCATCCGGTCGACTACCTCAAGATGACGCCCTCGCACCTGGCCGGGCTGGCCGCCGAGGTCGGCACCGAACCGCTGATGCCACGGCGGCTGTTGATCCTGGGCGGCGAGGCTTCGTCGTGGGAGTGGACCCGGGACCTGGCCGCGGCGGGCGGTTGTGCGGTGGTCAACCACTACGGGCCGACCGAGACCACGGTGGGGGTGACCACCTATCGGGTCCGACCCGACGACATGGTGACCTCGACCGTGACGCCGATCGGCCGGCCGCTGCCGAACGCGCGGGTGTACCTGCTGGACGCCCACCTGGAACCGGTGCCGATCGGGGTCACGGGCGAGATCCACATCGGCGGTGAGCGGCTGGCCCGGGGGTATCTGGGCCAACCCGGCGCCACGGCCGACCGGTTCGTCCCCGACCCGTTCGGCCCGCCGGGCGGGCGGCTGTATCGCACCGGCGACCTCGGACGGTATCTGCCCGGCGGCGACATCGAGTTCCTGGGACGCGGCGACCAGCAGATCAAGATTCGCGGCTACCGGGTCGAACCGGCCGAGATCGAGGAGGCGTTGCGGGCACAGGAGGGCGTCGCGCAGGCCGTGGTGGACGCGCGCGGTCCGGCGGGCGCGCAGCGGCTGATCGCGTATCTGGTGCCGCCGGAGGAGGACGGGGACGATCCGGCTCCCCCGGGTGAGCGTCCCGCCGGTGCGGAATTGAGGCGCGCGTTGTCGGTGCGACTGCCCGAGTACATGGTGCCGTCGCGCTTCGTGTGGCTGGACCGCCTGCCGCTGAAGGCGCACGGCAAGGTGGATCGGGCGCTGCTGCCCGAACCCGACACCGCCGAGGGCGCGGGTGGCGGTGAGCGGGTACCGCCGTCGAGCGAACTCGAGGCAACTCTCGTCGAGATCTGGACCAAGGTCCTCGAACTCGGCTCGGTGGGTGTGACCGACGACTTCTTCGAACTCGGCGGCCACTCGCTGCTCGCCATGCAGGTGTTGGCCCAACTGCGCAAGGCGTTGCCGCCCGGTGGTCGGCAGGTGTCGCTGCTCGAACTGTTCAAGCACCGGACCGTCCGCGAACTGGCGCAGCTGCTCGAACGTCCCGTCGGTGGGGACGAACCACGGTCGCTGCTGCACGAGTTGACCCGGCCGATCCCGGTCGGGCAGCGGGTGTTGTCGCTGGTGTGCGTGCCGTACGGCGGTGGCAGCGCGGTGGTCTATCAGCCGTTGGCGGACGCGCTGCCGGCGGGGCACGCGCTGTACTCGGTGGCGATTCCCGGCCACGACCTGTCGATGCCGGAGGCGCCCAGGCCGATCGAGGAGGTCGCCCGGGAGTGCGCGGACGAGATCCTGGCCGGGGTCGAGGGGCCGTTGGCGCTGTACGGGCACTGCGGGGTGGGCAGCGCCCTCACCGCGCAGATCGCGTATCTCCTGGAGCAGGCCGGGCGCCGCCTGGAGGCGGTGTACCTGGGCGCGATCTTCCCGTTCGCCCGGCCCGAGGGCGGTGTGCTCGGTGCGCTGACCCGGTTCGCCGGCCTGGAGCGGCTGCGCGGGGACCGGGTGCACCTGAACTGGCTGACCTCGATGGGCGCCGACCTCGGCGACCTGGACGAGGAGCAGGTGAGCTTCATCATCCGCAACATGCGCAAGGATGGGCTGACTTCGGAGGCCTACTTCACCAAGCGCATGGCCGAGGACCTGCCGCCGCTGGCCGCACCGGTGATCTCGGTGGTCGGCGAGCGCGACCCGAGTACCGAGTTCTACCAGGAGCGCTACCGCGAGTGGCACTTCATGGCCTCGGCCACGGCGTTGGTGGTGATCGACGAGGCGGGCCACTACTTCCTGCGGTACCGGGCCGAGGAGTTGGCCGAGATCGTCACCGCGACACACGACGCGGTGGCGCGCGACCGTACCGAACCGCTGACCCGGGCGGTGCGCGGCGAGGATGCGAGCTGGTGGCTCCACGGGGTCTCCGGGACCGAATCCGACTCGCCGGCCGAGGCGGTGCCGGGTTCGGGGTCGGGCTCGGTCGTGGACGCGAAGAGAGCCGATCGGTCGGCGGTGCGGCCGAGCATGGGCCGCTTCATGGCGGTGGCGCTCGGGCAACTCGCCTCGATCACCGGGTCCGCGCTGACCGAGTTCGCCATCCCGATCTGGATCTACCTGCGTACCGATTCGCTCACCCAGTTCGCGCTGTTCTCGGTGTTGGCCCTGGTGCCGGGAATCGTGGTGGCGCCGCTCGCGGGGGCGGTGGTGGACCGCAACAGCCGCCGGTCGGTGATGCTGGTCGCGGACTGTGCGGCGGGTCTGGTGCAGGTGACGATGGCACTGTTGCTGTGGGCGGGCCATTTGGGGGTGGGCGCGGTCTACGGCCTGCTCGTGGTGTTGTCGCTGACCGCGACCTTCCAACGGCTGGCCTACAACTCGGCGGTGCCGCAACTGGTGCCGAAGCGCTATCTGGGCCATGCCAACGGGATCGTGCAAATGAGCACCGGACTGGCCCAGTTGATCGTCCCGTTGATCGCGGTGGCGCTGCTCGCGAGCATCGGGCTCGGCGGGATCCTGCTGATCGACATCACCACCTTCGTGATCGCGGTGACGGTGGTGGCGTTCGTGCCGTTCCCCGACACGATGGCGCAGACTCGGCGCGAGAGCATGGTCAAGGAGATCGCCAACGGGGTGCGCTACTCGATGGGGCACGCGGGATTTCGCACGATGCTGCTCTACTTCGCGCTGCTGAACGTCTTCCTGGCGCCGATGCTGGTGTTGATGACGCCGCTGGTGTTGTCGTTCGGCTCGGTGCACACCGCCGGTGCGGTCGGCGTGGCGGCCGGGGCGGGTGCGCTGCTCGGCGGGCTGGCCATGGGTGTGTGGGGCGGCCCCCGGCATCGGCGGATGCACGGCATCCTGGTCGCCACGGTGCTGATCGCGGTGTTCGCCTTCCTGGCCGGGCTGCGGCCCTCGCCGGTGCTGGTCGGGATCTCCTTCTTCGGGGTGTTCTTCGGCCTGTCGCTGCTCAACGGCATCTACGCGACGATCATCCAGGTCAAGGTGCCGCAGCGGTTCCACGGCCGGGTGATCGCGCTGAACACGATGGTGGCGTGGTCGACCCTCCCGCTGGGCTTCGGGGTGATCGCGCCGCTGTCGGTGCATCTGCTCGAACCGCTGTTCCGCCCGGACGGCGCGCTCGCCTCCAGCGTCGGCCGGGTGATCGGCGTGGGGGAGGGGCGCGGCACCGGATTCCTGTACCTGATCTGCGCGTCGGCGATGATCCTGCTGGCCCTCGCCTCGTTCCGACACCGGGTCATCTCACGCTTCGACGACGAGGTCGCCGACGCCATGCCGGACGACCTGATCGGCATCGAGGAACGCCGCAAGCGCACCGAGAACCCATCCACCGAGCCCAACCCGACCCACCTCGAACCGGAGAAGGTATGACCACCGACGACGAACCCACGCCTGTGTGCCGTGTAGTGATCAACGACGAGGACCAATACTCGGTCTGGGCCGCCGACCGCGACATCCCGGCCGGTTGGCGAGCCGAAGGCTTCACCGGCCCCCGCGCGGACTGCCTGGCCCACATCGACAGAGTCTGGACCGACATGCGCCCCCGCAGCATCCGCACCCCCACGAACACCTGACCCAACCCCACCCGGCGGTGGGCCCGACTCGGGCCCACCACCGGCGAGCGATCACCGACCCAGGCTCAGCAGGCGATCGCTGTCGAACGTGAGGTCGACCGGCGCGGGAAGGCGCACGCGCGTGCCGAAGGGGTGCCGGACAACGGTGGTGTAGACCCCGTTCTCGGGCCGGCCGTGCACGACCGTCTCGCGCCCGTCGCGGTCGATCACGAGGCAGAGCGGGATGGCGGTCTCGGCGTACACGAGGGGTTTCTCCTCGCGAGTACGCCGATCACGCGCCTGCTCGCAGGAGGTCACCTCCACGACCATGAGCACCGCCGCGGGGTCGGCCCACTCGCCGTGGCCGGCGAAACTGCCCGCCGGCGCGAGCACGGCATCGGGCCGGAGCCGCCCACGATGGTCGACTTCGGCCTTGAGTCCGTACCCGGAGTAGAGCGAGTATTCCGGCCGCAGTCGTACGAACGTCCGTATCAGCCATGCCACGGCCTCGGAACGATCGCCATCGGCCCGCGCCGTGGTCCGCATCTCGCCTCGGACAAGCTCCAATCGCACGAATTCGCCGTCGGCAACCCGCTCGATGCCCTCGAACTCCTCGGCGTCCATACCCTCCCGTGCGATCACCGGACGAGGTCGAGGAGGGGGTCGGTGTCGAGAGTGAGCTCGATCGGGGCGGGGATGTGGAGGGGGCTGCCGAACGGGCGGTGGACGACGTTGGTGTATTTCGCGCCGTCCGGTTCGCTGTACACGATCGTCTCGCAACTGTCGCGGTCGATCAGAAGATAGAGCGGAATGCCGGTCTCGGCGTATGCCTGCGGCTTGTCCTCGCGGTCGCGGCGGTTGGTGTCCGGGTCGAACGAGGTCACCTCCACGACCATGAGCACCGCCGCGGGGTCGGCCCACTCGCCGTGGCCGGCGAAACTGCGCCGGGGTGCGACGGTGCAGTCCGGGCGGGCGCGACCGTTGCGATAGCGCTCGACGCGGAGGCCGCGCTCGGGATACACCGAAAGCTCGCGTTGCCTTCGGGTGAACTCCTCGATCAGCCACACGACGAACTCGTCGTGGTCCCCGTCGGGCATCGCCTTTACCCCCACCCTGCCGCCGATGAGTTCCAGCCGTAGTGCTTCGGCGGTATCGCGGGCGATGCCCTCGAACTGTTCGACGGGCATGCCCGCACGTTCGGTCACCGTGTTCATCGGTGGCCTCCGTTCCCGTGGCTCGCGTCGCGTCATTCGTCCATGATTGCCGCCGACCGCCCATGGGGCCATCAACCGGGCCGATGTGCTGTCGTCGGGGGAACCGTACGCGTGGATTTCCACGTCGGGGTGGGGTCTTGGTCGTTGTCCCCCCAACGAGTGAGCGGGTCAGGGGGTGTTGGCCGGTTCGGGGGTTCGGGTTCGGGGGCGGCCCTGGTGGTGGGCGTGTGTGCTGATGGCTATGCCGAGGGTTGTGATGGTCGCGGCCAGGAGGTGGATGGCGCGTAGGCCCGGGCCGTCGGCGGTGTGGCCGCCGAGCCAGGCGCCCGGGGCGACGGCCGGTTGGTAGGCGGAGGCGTTGACGGCCATGGCCAGGGTGGGGGCGGAGGAGGCGGTGGTCAGGACCCGGGTCTGCATGCCGGGGATGACCGCGAAGCCCAGGATCGCGGTGGGCACTCGCGCGGCCTGCTCATGAGAGGACGCCAACCAGTTCTGTACACATCAGTCAACAATGGCCGACAGCGGGGCGCGTTGGTGGCGTCGGCGCCAGAAAGGGCGGTCGGGCCAGCGTTGTTCGGCGGCGTAGGCGTCGTGGTGGTTGCGGTGGTAGGCGTCGAGCACGGTGGTGATGCGATCGTGGTACGCGTCGAGGGCGCCGGGGTGGCCCGCCAAGCTCGCGTCGATCGCCTCGCCGGCGGTCAGGCCCGTGTACAGGGCGGTGAGGATGCCCTGGGACGACAGCGGGTCGAAGGCGACGGCGGCGTCGCCGACCACGATCCAGCCGTCGCCGACGACGCGGTCCAGGTGCGCGCTGTGGGCCGGGGCGCGGCGCGGGGCCGGGTCGTGGGGGAAGGGGATGGCGGCCACTCGGGCGGCGGTGTGGGTGGTCTCGGCGAGGTGGGCGCGGAAGGCGACGTCCCTGCCGGGCCCGTGCGTCGGCGAGTCGGCGTCGGTGAAGTAGACGATCAGGATTCGGTTGCCGGGGACCAGGGCGGTGTACCACCAGCCGTCGGGGGCCGACTCGACCAGGGTGCTCGCGTCGGTATACCGGACGGGCACGTCCGGCAGGGTCACGTGCAACGCGACCAGTGCGTCCCGGGTCCGGCGGCGCGCGCCGCCGATGCCGGTCGCGATGGCCGCGCGGCGGCCCGTCGCGTCCACGAGCCGGTCGCAGACCGCGACTTCGTGCCGATCGCCGCGGTGCAGCGGTACCGACCACCTGCCGTCGGGACGCCGCGACGGCACGCCGACCCGGGTGTGTTCGGCGACCTCCGCGCCCGCCGCCCGGGCGCCCTCGCGCAGCCGTGCGTCGAACAGGGCGCGGTCCAGATGCCGGCCGGATCCGTACGGGTCGGCGATGCCCGACACCGTGGCCGGCCGCGCCGAACCCCACGCGGACAACGTGGCGTGGCACGGCAGATGGCCAGGCCCCGGTACGTGCTCGGCCACGCCCAGGTCCACCAACAGCCGCCCCGCGGCCGCCGGCAGCGCCTCGCCGATCGCCGGCGGCCCGGAACCCGCGTCGGCGAGCAGGACCGAACGACCGGCCCGGGCCAGGGTGATCGCGGCCGAGGCGCCGGCCGGACCGCCGCCCGCCACGATCACCTCGTGGCGCCCACGGTCGGGCGGCGCCCCGGCCCCGGTCACGGGGTGTCCAGGTAGGGGTCGATGTTGTCGACGTAGCCCACCGTCACCTCCGCGGAGTCGTGCCCGGTCGCCTCGACCACGGCCGCGGTCGCCGTCTCCACCTCCATCCGCGCCGGGACGTGCACGTTGACCAGGTTGTTGGTGTCGGCGGCCTGGTCGAACGGCGGCTCGGGTGTCGATTCGACCTGCATCACCTGCGGGAAGCGGCCGTCGCCCACGGTGTAGGGGCGGGTCTCGACGATGCCGAGCTTGTACCAGCCGTCCACCATCTGCCGGCGCTGCTCCTGCGGGGTGCTCCCGGTCAGGCCGCGCAGCCACACCGCGCGGTGCGCGAAGGCGGCCTCGCGGTCCGCCGAGCCGTCGCCGTCCGGGCGGTTGACCGTCTCGTAGTCGCTCTGCTTCAGCACGTGGTTCGGCACGCGCGCCGGCCAGAACGTGGGCACGTACGGGTCGTAGCGCGGCCCGAGCCCGGCCTGCGACTCGTACCCGGCCCGACACCCGGCGGTGTCCGTCTGCCACGGCACCGCCATCCATCGGCTCAGGTCTCCCGGGCCTTGCGCGTGCAACGGCCCGTCGGCGGCCAGCGCCTCGTCCGGGGTCAGCGTGTCGCCGTAGTCGGGATCGGGCGCACCCTCGGCGCGCGGCAGGATCCGGAACGGCTCGGCGAACATCGACGCGTGCCGGATCGGCCAGGTCACCTCGATCCCCGGATGGAACGCGTCGGCCACACAGAAGTCCAACGCGGCCCGATCCAACAACCCTGGCCGCGCCGCCGGCGGCGCGTCCTCCACCCTCGAGGGGTGGCCCGGGAACGGCGCCGGATCGAACTCGCCCCGCGACCACGCGAGCAACATCCGGTCCTGGGTCGGGGACAACGTCATGTACTGCCGCACCGTGCGCGGCACGCTCGCCATGCCGTCCCCGTACATCCACGGCCACGGCATCGGCGACTTGTCGTCGCGGCCGTAGTCGCGCAGCGCCGTGTACACCTGCCGGCGCACCTCGCGATACTCGGCCGCCGGACTCCCGAGCCGGGCCAGGTTGTCCGGGTCGAGGAAGTGCCGCGGACCGGCCCAGCCGAACTGCGCGGCGAACCCCGCGTTGACCCACTGGAGTTCGCAGAACCGGCGCAGGATCGGCTCGATGTGCTCGCCGAAGGACACCGTGGCCGGGAACGGCAGTTGCCCCGTCGAGACGAACACGTCGAAGAGCAGGTCGTACAGGGTCCGCAGGGTGCGCACCTCGGGCGCGAAGTTCGGCGGCGCGACCACCACCCACGCCGGATCCACCGGGATCGGCATGCCGTCGACGGTGACCGTCGCGGTGACCGGCCCGTCGGAGATGTCGTCGTACCAACCGTCGTTGTTGGTGACCGAGGCCAGGGGCGTGTGGTCGGGGGAGCCGGACGTGCCGTGTCCGCCGAGCACCACCAACCGGCCCGCCTCGTCGGCGTGCATCTCGCCCAGCGGCACGTCGACCCGGCCGAGGAAGCGGCCGCCGGTGAACGGCACGACCGCGCCGCTCGCCGCGTCCAGGGTCTTGCGGCCGGGGTCGATCACCAGCGAACCCCGGTCGCCGACCCGGGGGTTGCGCCGCACCGAGGGCTTGGCCGCCGGGTCGCGCGAGTCGGGGATGTCCAGCGGCAGATGGAACTCGTACCAGCCCGCCTTGCGGTTGGCCACGTGCACGCCCCAGGTGATCCTGGTGCCCGGGTCGGAGGTGGTCACCTCGCGCACCACCCGGCCGTCGGCGGTGTAGCCGTACAGCCGGAACCGGGCCGCCTGCCGCTTGATCGCGCCGTCGGGGTCCTTGAACGAACCCGTCGGGGAAACCGGCGGGTTCGGGGTCTCGGGACCGAGGAACCAGCCGTCGGGGCGCGTGCTGTTGCCCACACGCGCGATGCCGATGGCCGGGTGGATCCGTAGTCGGACGATCGCATCGCCCGTCCTGCCGCTGCCGTTGCGGTCGCTCACAACACTCCCGTCGCCGTCGTGCGTCCCAGTCGCGCGCGCCCCTACACGCTCGTCAACCGCGCGTACCCGGCGCAAGGCCCACTCGGGTGACACTCCCGGGATCGCCGCGCCCCGCCCGGGCGGGGCGCGGCGATCCCGGCGGCGGCGCGCGTCAGTCGGCCGACAGGCGGGTCACCTCGGTGACCTCCACCAGTCGGCGCAGCCTGGCCTCGACCCGAGCGGCATCGCGCGGATGCACGCTCACCTCCACCGTGGCGGCGCCGAGGTCGGTCGAGGTGTAGGTCAGTCGGTGCACGCCGTGGTTGTTCAGGACGGTGGCGACCCGGGCCAGCGAGCCATGGTGATGGCGCATGCGGGCCACCAGGCGGGCGATCCCGGGCTCGGCGGTTCGGGACTGCGGCGGTGGGCCGAGTGGTTGGGCGGGTGGTGCGTACCGAGCGACATCGAGGACCTGGGCGCCGTCGTCAACCATGGGTCGCTGTGCTCCTGTCGTGGGTGGGGGTGAGTGCGCGGTTTCGATGCGAACCGTCGGAGAAAACAGAAAGACCCCTCGCGAAGCGCGAGAGGTCTGCGTGCGGACGGTGGGCCGCAGGGAATTGGTCGTCCTGGTCAGCCCGGTGTCGGCACGCCGTCGGTAATAATCGCCCGACGCCGCATGACATCGAAGTTCGCACACCCGCCACGCCTCGTCCAACGCGTCTCATGATGCGGATGGAGCCGGTCGACGCGCACGGCGTCCACATGCGCACGCCCGTGCCGGGGCCGATGGGCGCGCCCGGCGCCCGATGCGCATGCCGAAGGCACCCGGACGATCGGGTCGTCGGATCGGGTGGTGATCCGACGACCGGTCGATCGCCCGGGCGCCGCGGGTTCTTCAGCGAGCGCCGGGGGACGTCGCCCCGAGCACCCGGTGTCTCAGAACTTGATCCACTCGCTGGACGTGGTCACCGAATCCAGGATGTCCTGGATCGGGTCGATGCCCAGCCCCGGGCCGGTGGGCACGTCGAGGTGCCCGTCGGCGAGTTCGAACGGCGTGGTGATGTCGGTGGCGAAGTAGCGGCGCGAGGCCGAGGTGTCGCCGGGGAGCACGAAGCCGGGGAGCGCGGCGAGGGCGACGTTGGCGGCGCGGCCCAGGCCCGTTTCCAACATGCCGCCGCACCAGACCGGCACGCCGTGCGCCACGCACAGGTCGTGGATGGCCTTGGCCTCCAGGTAGCCGCCGACCCGGCCCGGCTTGATGTTGATGATCGAGGCCGCGCCCAGGGTGATCGCGGCGGCGGCGTGCTCGACCGACTCGATCGACTCGTCCAGGCACACCGGGGTCTTCAACTGCTTGGCCAGCGCGGCGTGTTGCACCAGGTCGTCGTCGGCCAGCGGCTGTTCGATCAAAAGCAGGTCGAAGTCGTCCAGCTTGGCCAGTTGCCGGGCGTCGGCCAGGGTGTACGCGGCGTTCGCGTCCACCTGGAGCAGCAGGTCGTCGCCGAACCGCTCGCGCACCGCGCGCACCGGCGCCAGGTCCCAGCCCGGCTCGATCTTCAGCTTGATCCGGACATAGCCCTCCTCGACGAACCCGTCCACCGCCTCCAGGAGTTCGGGGATCGAGTCCATGATGCCCACGGACACCCCGCAGGGCACCCGCTCGCGCGACGCGCCGAGGAAGGAGCCGAACGACTCGCCGGAGACCCGCAGTTGCGCGTCCAGCACGGCCGTCTCCAGCGCCGCCTTCGCCATCCGGTGGCCCTTGAACGGCTTCATCGCCCGCTTCGCCGCCCGCGCGTCCACCTTTTCCGGCAGCGCGGGGATCAGGAAACGCTTGAGCACGTCGAGCGCGGCGTCCACGTACTCCGAGCTGTACAGCGGCTCGGACATCGCCACGCACTCGCCCCAGCCCTCCCCCTCGGGGGTGACCACACGCACCAGCACGATGTCTCGGGCGGTCTCGACGCCGAACGAGGTGCGGAACGGCGCGCGCAGCGGCATCGCGATCCGGCGCAGTTCGATTGCGTTGATCTTCATGGTGCCTGGACTCCTGATCGGTTCGAGGTGGTTCGGTGGCCGGTCATGCGGCCGGCCTGCGGGTGAGGACGTATCGGGATCGGCCGTGGAAGCCGGTCACCCGGGCGCCGTCGGCGAGCAGCCCGGCCAGCACCTCGCGCAGCGCGAGTCGCCAGTCCCGGGCCGTGGCCGGGTCGGTGTGCCGCAGCTTCTCGATGTCCGCCGGGACGCCGACGAGCAGGTCCTCGGCGTCGGTGCGGCCGAGCACGGGCCGGCCGTCGTGATCGGTCAGCGCGGCCACCGCGCCGGGCGGTACGACCACCGGGATCAACACGTGGCGGGCCGCGGCGACCACGCGCGGTTCGGCCAGGTCCCAGCCGACCATGGCACGGTCGGTGTCGGTGCCGGCGTTGATCGCGTCGTCCACGGCGCCGTAGAAGTTGGGCAGGTAGGCGTCGATCACACCGCCGAGCTTGGCCAGGTTGAAGTGCGCGTTGCGGGCGATCAGCGGGTCGTACGTCCAGGTGATCCGGTGCAGGCCGTGATCGAGCGCCCAGTCGCGCTGGTGCAGCTTCAGCGCCAGGCCCGCCGCGTGGCCGGGAAGCGCGCCGGTGATGTGCGAGTGCATGGTGCGGGCGACCGGCGCGCCGAAGAAGGCGACCGTCGCGCCGACGAGCCGGCCGTCCGCGTAGGCGCCGGCGACGTAGTTGCCCGCGTGCGACAACGCGCGCATCTGCTCCACGTTGATCGGGGGGTTGTTCGCCGGCGTGCCCCAGATCTCGCAGAAAAGCGCGCAGACGGCCTCGAGTTCGTCCAGCTCGTGCAGCTCCCGGATGGCCGGGGCGCTGAGCACGGGGGCGCTCATCGCCGCACCGCGTCGATCAGGCCCGCCAGCAGCGCGGCCCGCGGGGCCAGTTCGGCCACGATCACGTGCTCGTGGTCGGCGTGCGCGCCGCCGCCGACGGCGCCGAGGCCGTCGAGGGTGGGGCAGCCGATGCCGGCGGTGAAGTTGCCGTCGGAGGCACCGCCGACCGCCGCGGAGCGCAGCGGCGGCAGGCCCAGGGAGGCCGCGGTCAGGCCGGCCAGCTCGAACAACGCGCGGGAGGAAGCGTCCTCCAGCGGCGGGCGGTTGGGGCCGCCCAACACCTCGACCCGGGCGCCCGGCACGGTCGTGGGCAGCGCGCGGATCAGCTCGTCGACCCGGTCCTGCGCCTTGCGCGTGGGCACCCGTACATCGACCGTCACCGCCGCGTGCGGCGGCACCGTGTTGGACACCGCGCCCGCCCGGACCACGGTGGGGGTCACCGTGGTGCGCCAGTCACCCGCCGCCCCGTCGTCGACCACGTCGGCCAGGCCGCCGAGGGCGAGCACCAGGTGCGCGGCCTCGATCGCGGCGTTGATCCCCTTCTCCGGCTCGAGACCGGCGTGCGCGGCCTTGCCGTGCACGACCAGTTCGTACTGCGAGCCGCCCTTGCGCGCGGTCTTGAGCGCGCCGCCGTCGGCGGACGCCTCCAGGACGAACGCCGCCGCGCAGCCGCGTGCGGCGTCCTCGATCAGCCCCCGCGAGCTGGTCGAGCCGACCTCCTCGTCGCCGGTGATCAGCACGCCGATCCCGTCGAGCGAGTCCAGCGAGGCGAGCGCGTGGAAGATCTGGACCAGGCCGGCCTTCATGTCGAAGCACCCCGGCCCCCGGGCGATCCCGTCGCGCACCGACCAGGGATGCGTGGTCAGCGAGCCCATCGGCCACACCGTGTCGTGGTGGCCGACCAGCAGTACGCGCGGGGTGCCGAAGGTCCACTGGAGATGGGTCACGCCGTCGAGCACGATCCGACGCGGTTGGGCACCGAGCAGGCGCGCCCCCTGCGCGGCGACCACCTCGGCGCTGCGGGCGACCGCGGCCAGGTCGGCGGAGAAGGACTCGCACGTCACCAACTCGGCCAGATCGGCCAGCATGGCGTCGGTGTCGAAGGCGGAGACGGCGCTCGCGGGGCCGGGCGTGGGGCCGGTCATCGGGCCCGCCCCAGCTCGGCGCGGAACAGCCGCTGTACGTTGCCGCCCAAAATCGCCATGATCTCCTTCTCGCCGTAGCCGCGCCGGACCAACGCCTCGGTCAGCGCGGGGAGTTCGGCCGGACCGTCCAGGCCCGGCAGGGTGGTTGAGGTATCCACGCCGGTGTAGTCGACGCCCTCGCAGCACGGCGGGGTGATGTCGGCCAGCACCTCGCGCAGGAAATCGGGGCCGATCCCGACGTGGTCGATGCCGGCCACGCCGATCACGTGCTCGATGTGGTCGACGACGCGGTCGATGGTCTGCTCGGCGCGCTCGGTGCTCAGGAAGTCCGGCACGAAGTTGACGCAGACGACACCGCCCGTGGCGGCCACACCCCGGATCTGCTCGTCGGTCAGGTTCCGGTGGTGGTCGCACAGCGCCCGGGCCGCCGAGTGGCTGGCGAGCAGCGGGCGGGTGGCTTCCTGCAACACGTGTGCGACGCCGGAGGCGCCCAGGTGGGAGATGTCGAAGACGATGCCGAGGCGTTCCATCTCGCGCAGCGCCTCGACGCCGGCGTGGGTGAGCCGGCTGCCGGTGGCGTCCTCGCCGCTGCCGTCGCCGAGCGGGGAGCGGCCCCAGTGCGCGATCGAGGCGACCCGGACGCCCAGGCGGTACAGGGTGCGGAACAGCTCCAGGTCGGCGTCCACACCGGGGGCGCTCTCCAGGGCCAGGACGAGGGCGATCCGGCCCTCGGTCAGCGCCGCGTCGATGTCGTCCCCGTTCAGGCACAGGCGCACGTCGTCCGGATTGCCCTCGGCGATGGCGTGCGCGCACTCCACCATGCGCAGCGTGCGGCGCAACGCGCCCTCGGGCCGGAACTGGTCGTCCACGAAGACCGGCAGCACCTGTACGTCCACGCCGCCCTCGCGCAGTTGCGGCAACCACTGCTCACGGAAGAAGCTCGCCCATCGTCCGGGTGGTCGCTCGACCACCGCCATCAACAGGTCGTTGTGCGTATCCGCGACGACGGCGCGGGTGTGCAGGTCGGAACCCATGTCGAATCCTTCCGGTCGGTGTGTCAGCGACGCTAGGCGGCGGCGCGCACCGAGTGCTTCGTCCGAATGACCAATGCTGTCGATGGTTTCCGTAACCGGGCACAAAGCCACGACGACACAGCCCGTCCGAACGCTCGCGCACCCGACGGGGACCGACAAGAGCCCACGGGAACGGCGGCAAGAACCTGCGAAGGCGCGGGGGAGGACGACGGCAGCCCGCGGGCGGGTGGCCGGCCCGAGCCGGGCGGGGCCGGCGGGGAGCGCTGGGGCATGGTGGGGGCCGGGGGTGGGTGGCGGCGACGAAGGAGGGGGGTCGGGTTTGTCGTGGTGGACGATCCGTGGGTGGGGGCCGGCGCTCTACCGTGCGCAGGTGTCCCGGGCTTCCCGGGGTTGGTTCGGGCGGCTCCGGTGCGGGGGGTGTCGTGCGGGTTCGGCGTCCGACCCGGATTTCTGGCCGGGCCGTTCGTCGGCCCTGGGAGGCGCCCGTGCCTGTCGACCGTTTGCTCCCCTCTGATGCCGCCCACGACCTGATCGCCCGCACGCGGGCGTTCGGGGATCGGGAGCTCACGCCTCGGGCCGGCGCCTGCGAGGCCGAAGCGCTCTACCCCACGGGGCTGTTCCGCGCGCTCGGGCGGGCCGGGCTCTCCGGGCTGCCCTACCCGGTGCGCTACGGGGGCGGCGGCCAGCCGTACGAGGTATACCTCCAGGTCCTGGAGGAGTTGGCCGTGCGCTGGGTGGGGCTCGCCGACGCGCTGCACGTGCACACGCTGGCGTGCCTGCCGGCGGCCGGGCACGGTACCGACGCGCAGCGCGAGCAGTGGTTGCCGGGGATGTTCGACGGCGTGCTGATCGGCGGCCACGGCCGCGCCGAGCCGCATGTGGGCGCCGACCCGTCGGCGGTGGCCTGCCGGGCCGAGCGGACCAGGGGCGGTCACCTGCTGGTCGGCACCCAGGTCGAGCTGGCGCACGGCGGGCGTGCGCACTTCCACACCGTGTTCGCCCGCACCGGCCCGGCGCGGCCCGACGTCTCGTGCTTCCTGGCGCCCGGTGCCGACGAATACCTCTACTTCGGCCCGCCCGAGCAGTCGCTCGGGCTGCGCGCCTTCCCGACCACCACCGCCTACTGGGACGGCGTGTACCTGGAACCCGAACGGCTGATCGGCGTCCGGGACCGGGGCCTGCGGATCGCGTTCGAGATCCTGGACGCCGGCCGGCTCGGCGCGGCGGCGTGTGCGACCGGACTGGCCCAGGCGGCGCTGGAGATCGCGACCGACTTCGCCGCCCGACCCGACCGCGGGGTCGTGGCCGAATGCGCGGGCGCGATCGACTCGGCCCGCGCGATGTACCTCGACGCCGCCCGCCGCCGCGACGCCGGCCTGTCGTACACCCGCCAGGCGTCGGTGGCCGAACTGGTCGCCGTGGAGGCCGCGATGGAGACGAGCACGGCGGCGGTACGGATCCTGGGCGCGGCGGCCGACGAGTTCCCGGTACACCGCTACGCCCGCGAGGCCGCGACCCTGCACCGCCGGGCGACCCCGACCGGAACGGGCGGCGACCCGCGGCCCCCTCGCCGCGACGCCGCCGGATTGGCCGCGGTGGGGCCCTGACCGACCGGCACGGCCTTGATCCGGACCGCCGCGAACTACCCGGTCTTCGGCGGGACGCGGTGCAGTTGCCTGCGGTCGTAGTAGGCGGTCATCGCGAAACCGAAGACCAGTCCGGCGACGATCCCGAACCCGATCCCGATCCAGGCCCGGGTCAGACCCGCGTCGGCGCGGGCGTCGAAGTACAGGATGGCCCGGACGCCGTCGCTGAGTTGGCGCATCGGCTCGAAGACCGACAACACCCGGTAGAACGACGGCAACGCCTGGAGCGGGATGGTCGCGCCGGACGAGGGCAGCGCCAGCACGATGAATACGAACATGCTCACCAACTGGCCGATCCCGCCGAACGCCGCGTTGATCGCCTGGACGCCGATGCCGACCGCGGTGGTCGCGCAGACCGAGAAGATCCAGAGCAGCGGCAGGTGGGCGGCGTCCATGTCCAGGATGCCGACGGTCGCCACCATGATCAGCGTGGCGGTCAGCACGGACAACACCGCCGACATCGCGCACTTGACCGCGAGGGTGTGCGTACGGGTGATGTGCACAAGCGGTCGTTCGGTACGCCACGGGCCGATCTCGCTCGCCGTGTAGCCCAGCGCGACGTCGACCATGTTGCCGATGATGTTGCCGCCCAGGAAGCCCGCGAGGACCAGGAGCAGCGTGTAGTAGAACGCGGTCAGGCCCAGGCCGCTGCGGGGGCCGATGCCGTGGCCGACCGTCACGGCGACGGCGATGGGATCGGCGCGCAGCAACCGGCCGGCGGCGGTGTCCGGCCCGGTCGGCGGGGTCGCGCCCAGTGTCGCGGCGAGTTGCGACGACGCGCCGTGGACGGCCTGTTGCGCGATCGAGGTGGCCAGCGACGAGGCCAGGCTGCCCACGCCCGGGTTGGTCAGCACCAAAATCGTCGGGCGGGTCGGCGCGGCCGTGTTCGGCGCGGGTGCGTTCAGCGCGGCCACCGACGCGGTGAAGCCGGCCGGCACCAGGATCGCCCCGTACAGCTTGCCGGAGGCCAGGTCCCGGCGGGCCGCCGCCTCGTCCAGCCGCTTCCAGGACACCGCGTCGCCGGGGGCGGCGGCGATCCCCGCGGCGATCCGCGCGCCCAGGCCCGGCGTCCCGTCTCCGGCGCCGCGATCCGCGTCCACCACGCCGATCGGCAGTCGGCGCAGATCCGCCCGCGGATCGAGGATGCCGCCCATGTAGAGCATCGACAGCAGGAAGGCCAGCAGGCCGACGATGATCGACGGGGCCGCCCAGATCCGCGGATTGCGCAGCACCCGCCACGCGCCGACCCAGGGCACGGACTGATTCGAGGCCATCGTTCTCCAGACGCACGGCGGGGCGGTCCGGCCGCCGCGCGCCCGTCCGGGCGGGGTACGGCCACCGTGGGCGAGATGGTCGCCGGATCGGCGGACGGCCAAACCCGCGCGCGCCCGGTACGCCCGAAAGCCCTGCTCCCGGCGTGGGGCGCCGGAAGCAGGGCCGTCATCGGTCGCGCGCGGTCAGGAGATCGTCACGTCGTCCACGAGGAACGTGGTGGTCAGCGACGAGTCCTCGGCGCCCGCGAACTGCAGGGTGACCGTCTGGCCCTTGTAGGCGCTCAGGTTCACCGTGCGCTGCACGTAGGCACCGGTGGCGCCGACGTTGGAGTAGGTGGCGAGGGTGGTGCCGTTGATCTGCACCTTGAGCGTGTCGTAGACCGTGGACCCCGTCTCCTTGGTGGTGGTCTTGATCCACACCTTCAACGTGGGTGCCGCGGTGTTGGGAATCACGACGTTGGACTGCGACAGGGTTTCGGTGGCGGTGGAGCCGTAGCCCATCATCCACGCGTACCAGGTGCCGCCGTGTGCCGCGTTCTGCGAGCTGTTGGTGATGTCGTTCGCGCTCTGCGTCCAGTTGGCGGTGCCGTCCTCGAAGCCGCCGTTCTTGATCGCGTCGCCGCCCGGGCCGCCGGTACCGACGGTCAGGGTGTACTGGGCGGTGTGCGTGGCGTTGGGCCCGGTACCGGTGACGGTGATCACGTAGGTGCCGTTCGCGGCGCCCGCCGCGGCCGTCGCGGTCAGCGTCGAGGAGGTGCCGGACTGGATCGGGTTCGGGCTCAGGGCCACGGTGACGTCGCTCGGCTGACCGGTCGCGACCAGCGAGACGGACTGCGCGTTGCCGGAGGTGACGGTCGTGCCCAGGGTCGCGGTGATCGACGCACCGGGCTGGACGGTACCGGAGCTCGGGTTGAAGCTCATCGAGAAGTCGTTCTGCGCGGGACCGCCGGTGCAGGTCGGGTCACCGGTCTGCGCGGGCACGCTGATCGCGTCCCAGGCGGCCTTGGTCTTGGTGAACAGCGCGCAGGTCGGGTCGAGCGTCTTGGCCGAGTTGAGCGTGGCCGTGCGGTACTTCTTGTAGGTCATGCCGCTGGTCTTGAGCAGCATGCCGCCGTAGAAGACCTTGCCCGCCTGCTGGATGCCGACCCCGGTCATCGTGGTGTTGTTGCAGGTCGGGCTGTTGGGCTTGCCGCCGCCCGGGCTGGTGCCCTCGGCGAGCAGGTAGAACCAGTGGTTGAGCGGTCCGGCCGCCGCGTGCTCCTCCGTGTTGGGAATCGAGGAGCTGTAGCAGTCGGGGTCGCCGTTGGTGGACGGCTTGTACATGTAGCGGATCGGGCCCTGGCCCACCAGGTTCACGGCTTCGCCGACGGTGTAGTCGGGGACGTCGTACGGCGAGGGCTCGTTGGTGTACGCCTCGGTCAGCGCACCCATGATGTCGCCCGTGGCCTCGCCCAGACCCGGTTCGGTACCGGCGCCGCCGGGGGTGAACTGGTCGATGCCGTGGCCGAATTCGTGGCCGACCACGTCCATCGAACCGATCCACTGGTTGGACTGGTTGTGTCCGATGGAGACGGAGGAGCCGTCCCAGTAGGCGTTGACGTCGTTCAGGCCGACCTTGACCGGCCAACTGCCGCCGTTGCCGTTGTGCCCGTTGCGACCGAGCCAGTCGCGGAGCATGTTCCATTCCTTCTGCGCCGCCCACATGACGTCGGCGCAGCCGGTCTCCTTGCTCGACGCCTGGCCGTTGCCCCAGGAGTCGGTGGACTTGGAGAAGATCGTGCCGGTGCTGTAGTCGGCGCAGGTCAGGCCCGGCCGGTTCGGGTCGCGCAGGGAGTAGGTGCCGCCCGAGTTGGTGGTGTCGATGGTCAGCGGATTCGGACCGTTCCACTGGCTGTTCGCGCTGCCGGCCTTCACGTCGTCGATCTGGTCGAGCACCGTGCCCGTGCTCGCGTCGACGAAGACATGCAGGCGGCTGGGCGCGGTCGCGGTACGACCGACGACCACGGTTTCCCAGGCGAGATTTCCGACGCCGTCCTTGACCCGGACGACCAGGCGGTGCGATTCCACCTTGTCCACGGCGGCGAGCCGGGCCCTGGATGTCGCCTCGGCGGCGCTCGCGTCGATGGTGGCCGTGGTCTTCGCGGTGATGCGGGTACCGGTGGCGGACTGGGTCGCGCGGACCCGGCCCTGGTTGTCGGCCAGCACGACCGCGTCTCCGCCGACGACCGGCAGGCCGCGGTAGGTGCGTTCGTACGCGACCGAGTAGAGCCCGTTGACCCAGGGGGTCACCGTCTGGCGCCGGTACTGCTCGTCGGGACCCTTGGCAAGGGAGTCCAGGCCGCTGGAGACGGCCTGGTCGGCGGCGGCTACCGCCAACGCCTGCGAGCCGGGAGGGGGAGACGGGTCGGCGGACGCCGACTGTGCGGTGGTGGAGACCGCCAATCCGGCGAGTACGGCCAGGACAGTCCCGGCCGTCACCGTTTTTCGATTCATCGAGGCTCCTCGAGTGGAAGGTAGACCTCGACCACGAACCGGCCTTCGTCGTGCGCGTATTCGCGACGTGAGCGAACCGCCGACGAGCGTGACCGCCGGGTTCGTGCCCGATCGGCAAACGCTCACACGTTCGCACTGCCCCGAACAATGCGGCTTCGCGGGGTCGGCAAAATCTGTCAAACTCCTTATCGGACAGGCAAGTTGCGCCCGACGGAGAATGTCTTCACGAAGTTCGCGAGCGGGCCGCCCGGTCGGGGCGGACCGGCCGGCCGGCGTGCCCGATTCGGCTCGGCGAAAGCTCCGGATGGGACGGATCCCCGTCGGAGAGGGCGAATGGGATCGTGCTGTCCGCGACGGTGGCGTCACCGCGGCACGGATCCGTCCCCGGTCTCCCATGCCTCGACCGACCGCGCCGAGCTCGCCTCGCCCACGTCCGGATGCCGGCCGCTCGTGTGCGTTTCGTGTGAACTCGCTTCGGCCCCTTCCCGCTTCGCGAACGCTTCGGACGATGGCGTGGTGGGCCGGACATGGCGGTCGGTGTCCGCCCGGGAACACGGTGTCATCGGTTGGTGGCGCGTGCGGCCGCAATGCCCGGAAGATCCGAAGCGGTGGGGCCCGTTCCGGTGCGCCCCGAGGGCCGGATGTCCGTGCCCACGCGGCGGCCCGCTTCGCTACCCTCGGCCGATCTGCCGGAATCGTCGAGCGGGCCGACCCGCGGATCGGATGGCCAGTCATGAGCGTTCCCCCGGAGGCCGAGCAGGGACGGGCCACGGTGACGATCTCCGCCGGATCGCTCCGGGGCGTGACCGGGGCCGACGGCATCTCCCGCTGGCTGGGCATTCCGTACGCCGCCGCGCCGGTGGGGGAGTCGCGCTTCGAGCGGGCGGCCGCGCACCCGGGGTGGACCGGGGTGCGCGACGCCGACACGATGGGCCCGACCGCGCCGCAGGCGCCGTACCGGGGAGTGCTGGGGGAACTGCTGCCGACGGTGGTGATCGAGGGCGACGAATACCTCAACCTCAACGTCTGGGCGCCGACCGACGCGAGCGGGCTGCCGGTGATGGTGTGGGTGCACGGCGGCTCGCTCGCGCACGGGGCGAACGCGCTGCCCGGCTACGACGGCGCGGCGTTCGCCCGCGACGGCGTGGTGTACGTCGCGGTGAACTACCGTTTGGCGTCCGAGGGTTTCTCCGTCCTGGACGGCGCGCCGGGCAATGTCGGCCTCGCCGACGTGGTCGCCGCGCTGCGCTGGGTGCGCGCGGAGATCGCGGCCTTCGGCGGCGACCCGGCGCGGGTGACCGTGTTCGGCGAGTCCGCCGGATCGATCCTGCTCGGGGCGCTGGTCGCGCACCCGGACGCCGAGACGCTGTTCGCGCGCGCGATCCTGCAGAGCGGGATGCCGGACGCGCTGCCGCCCGCGAAGGCCGGGCGGATCACCGCGTCGGTGGCCGAGCGGCTGGGCCGGACCCGGTCCCGGGCGGCGTTCGCCGAGGTGCCGCCGGACGAACTGGTCGCCGCCGAACAGGCGGTCACCGCAGGCGGTACACCGATGACCGGCGGCGCGGGCTTCGCCCTGGCGATCGGCGACGACCTCGTGCCCACGCACCCGCTCGACGCCCTGGTGGCCGGCGCGGGTTCCGGCATCGGCCTGCTGCTCGGCTCGAACACCGAGGAGTACCGGCTGTGGTTCGTGCCCACCGGCCTGCTCGACCGGGTCGGGCCGCTGGTGTTCGCGGGCGCGCGGCTGAAGTTCCGGATCGGCCGCCGCGTCCTGGCCGCGTACCGGGCGGCCCGACCCGGCGCGGGGCGCGGCGAACTGCTCGGCGCGCTGGCCACCGACCTGCTGGTCCGGCTGCCGATCAACCGCCTCGCGGATGCCCGCCTGGAGCGTGGGGCCACCACCCACGTCTACGAGTTCGCCTGGCGCAGTCCGGTGCGCGACCTCGGCGCCGCGCACGCGATGGAGTTGCCGTTCGTCTTCGACGGGCTCGACTCCGGTGCGTGGACCTCGCTCACCGGGGACGCGCCGCCGCAGTCCCTCGCCGACGAGATGCACGCCGCCTGGGTGCGGTTCGCCAAGACCGGCGATCCCGGGTGGGAACCGTGGGACGCGCGGCGACCGGTACGGGTGTTCGACGCGCCGACTCCGACCACCGTGCTCGCCCCGCGCGAGACCGAACGCGCCGCCTGGGGCTGATCGCCCGGCCCTACCGGACCCGGCGGCCTCCTCCGGGACCAGCCCCCACGGGGGTAACCTGATGCCATCGGGCGATCACACCCGGTCGGGCGCTCGCGTGGCCGCGGTTCGACGCCGACGGCGGGGCCTCGCACGGCGGGTCCGGCAACCCGAGCGGCGGCCACGGCCCGACCGGCCACCCGGAGGTCCCGCCGCCCGTCCGACGGCGGGCCCGACGGCGAGACGGCGCCCGGGACCATAGGCTGACCGCCCACCGGCGCGGCCGGTGGGCGGTATCGACACGGTTGAGGGTGCACGGATGAGCGCGCGTTTCGAGGAACTCGACTGGCGGACGACGCCGATGGGCGAGATCAGCCTGCGCCGCAGGCGCGATCCGGTCTCCGGCGAGGACGTGCACGAGGTCAAGCTCGGCGACGAGTTCCTGATGTCCAGCCTGTTCACGGCGGGCGAGATCGCGCTGACCCGGCTGGGCCTGGCCGAGTTGCCGGACGTCGAACTCGACGTGGTGGTGGGCGGTCTGGGCCTGGGCTACACCGCCCGCGCGGCGCTGGACGATCCGCGCGTACGCGACCTGATCGTGGTCGACGCGCTCGGCGAGGTGATCGACTGGCACCGGCGCGGCCTGGTCCCGCTCGGCGCCGGCCTCGCGGGCGATCCCCGCTGCCGGCTGGTCCAGGGCGACTTCTTCGCGTTGGCCGGCGAGGCGCGGGGGTTCGATCCGCGGGAGCCGGGTCGGCGCTTCCACGCGATCCTGCTGGACGTCGACCATTCCCCGCGCCACGTGCTGCACCCGAGCCATGCCGCGCTGTACCGGCCCGCCGGGCTGCGCGCGCTGGCCGATCGGCTGCGTCCGGGCGGGGTGTTCGCGCTGTGGTCCAACGACCCGCCGGACCTGGAGTTCGGCGCGGTGCTCGGCGAGGTCTTCGCCGACTCGGCCGCGCACGTCGTCGACTTCGACAACCCGCTCCAGGGCGGTACGGCCACCAACACCGTGTACGTGGCCCGCACACCGGAGGAGCCCGCGTCCTGACCCGCCGTGAGGGCCGGCCGACGGGTCGGGACGCGGGTCGGGGTATCGGGCCCGGCGGCAGGGCACGCGCCGCCGGACCCGACCCCGGTCATCGGGCGCGCAGGTGGTCGATCGCCGCGCGGGCCGCCAGCCCGATCGAGGCGTCGGCCGCGGGCGCGCGAAAGCCCAGCGACTCCAGGCGCAGGAACACGCCCACCGCGTAGCGCTTGCCGTCGGGGTACTCGACCACGCCGACCTCGTTGCGCACGCCCCACAGGGTGCCGGTCTTGCCGGAGACCCGGATCTCGTCCGCGAATCCCGACGCGAGCCGGTGCGGCCAGATCTGCCGGCCCATGATGTCGCGCACCTCGGCGCAGGCCTCGGCGGAGCCCGCCTCGTCCCGCCAGATCGCGGCGAGCAGCTTGGTGATCTCGCGTGGGGTGGTCGCGGCGGTGCGCTTGGGGTCGCGCACGGTCAGCGCGCGGATCTGCTCGGGCGTGGCGCGGGCGACCTGCTCGTCGACGTTGCCGTCCGGGTCGACGCCCAGGTCGTCCAGCACCGATTGGAACAGGTCCTTGCAGCCGGTGACGGAGGTGTCGCGGCAGTCCAGTGCGTCGAGGGTGGCCCGTACGTTGTCCCGGCCGACCAGGCGCAGCACGATGTCGGTCGCCGCGTTGTCGCTCTGGGTGATCATCATGAAGGCGAGGTCGCGCGCGCTCATCTCCACGTCGTACATACAGCCGTCGGTGCCGATGCCGTCGCCCTCGCGGTCGGCGGCGGTGACCAGGTGCCGGCCGGCCCGGTCGAGCCGGCCGTCGGCGGCCTGGCGGGCGTACTCCAGGACGATCGGCACCTTCAGGACCGACGCGAGCACGACCGGGTCGTCGGCCTGGTAGGCGATCTCGTCGGCGGTGTCGAGGTCGCGTACGTGCAGGAAGCCGTCCACCCGGGCGGCGTCGAAGATCGCCCGGATGCGCTGTGTGGGTTCTGCCGACTCTCGATCGGTGCTCATGTCCGCTCCGTGTGGGTGGTCGGATGCCCCGAAGGGCCGGTCGCCGGCGGCGGTTGCCGGGGTCGGCGCCGATGTGGGGTGCCAGGGGAGGCGGTGTGGGCGGGTCCGTCGTCGGTCGGCCGCCCGCGAGAAGGTGGTGCGCGCGTCGGGCGGCCTCGGCGGCCGGTTCACGACCCTGCGGCGGCCCCTGCCGAGCATCGCCCCCCGCGCTATGCCTCGGCGTCGGTGATTCGGACAGGTTCGCGAGCCGTTCTTCGTCCGGGACGACGATTCGAGGCATTCGGACGCTGCCTACCGTGATCGTCCTCTGCGGCACTCGCCGCCGCCTTCCGAGGAGGTATCCCACGATGGGACGATCCGATGTGTCCGGGGCCGCTGCCCGGACACTGCCGACTCCCGAGTACCTAGCGACCCGTCTCGGCGAGCTGGCCAAGCGTGGCAATATCCCCGGCGCGAGCGTCGCGGTGCGGATGGGTGACGAGACGGTCTCGGCCGCCACGGGCGTGCTCGACACGGAGATCGGGTACCCGGCCACGACCGAGTCGATCTTCCAGATCGGTTCGATCACCAAGGTCTGGACGGCGACGCTGATCATGCAACTGGTCGACGAGGGCGTACTCGACCTCGACGCACCGGTGCGGACCTTCCTCCCCGGCTTCAAGCTGGTCGACGAGACCGCGTCGGCGAGCGTGACGGTCCGTCAACTGCTGTGCCACACCGCCGGGTTCGAGGGCGACATCTTCGAGGAGTTCGGTCCCGGCGACGACGCGGTGGCCGGACTGGTCGGGCATCTGGCCGACCACGGCAACCGACTCTTCGCGCCCGGCGAGATGTTCTCCTACTGCAACAGTGGATACGTCGCCCTCGGTCGGATCGTCGAGGTGCTGACCGGACAGACGTGGGAGGCCACGCTGCGCGAGCGGATCACCGTCCCGCTCGGGCTGACCCGGGTGGCGAGCGGTGCCGCCGAGGCGATCCTGCACCGGGTGGCGATCGGGCACGTGGCGGGCCCCGACGGAACGACCGTCAAGGCGCCGGTGTGGCAGATGCCCCGCTCCAACGCGCCGGCCGGTTCGACGCTGGCCACCACCGCGACGGACCTGGTCGCGTTCGCCGCCGCGCACGTCGCGCGCGGGCTGCTGCCCGACGGCACCCGTCTGCTGTCCGAGGCGTCGGCTCTGGCCATGCGCGAGTCGCAGGTGGACGTGCCCGACATCGGCGCGGTCGGCACCGCGTGGGGCCTGGGCTGGAACCTGTTCGACTGGGCGGGCGGCCCGGTGATCGGCCACGACGGCGGCACCCTCGGCCAGGCCGCCATCCTGCGGGTGGTCCCGGAGAGCGGGGTCTCGATCGCGATCCTGACCAACGGCGGCGAATTGGGCGTGATGTACGAGCTGGTCCGCGAGGTCTTGGCGAGCACCGCGGGTGTCGGCATGCCCGAGTCCGCCGTGCCGCCCGTCGATCCGCCGGTGGTGGACGCGCGCTTCTTCGTCGGGCGCTACGCGTCGCAGGTGCTGGCGATGGACGTGGTCGAGTCCGAGCGCGGCTTCGAGCTGACCACGCGCACCCTGGGTGCCGCGGCGGAGGTGATGGGCGAGAGCGTGCAGACGAGCGAACTGGTGGCCCGCGACGCCCGCACGCTGATCGCCGTCGAGGCGAAGGGCGGGCAGCACGCGCAGTACGCCTTCGTCGGAGACGGCGACCGGGCGCGCTTTGTGCACATGACCCGCGCGCTGCCCCGGGTGGTGGCCGGCGAGTCGGCCGGGACGACCGGTGCCGAGCGGGTCGGCGTCGACTCCTGTAGCGGAGGCGCGCGATGAGACGAGCCTCGCGCGGGGCCGCCGCGGCCGTCGCGCTGGGCCTGTTCGCCGCCGGATGCGGTGGGACGGGCGTGGGTGGGAACTCGGGGGACGGCGACACCGTCACCATCGCGATTCCCAGCGACCCCAGCAACCTGAACCCGATGACCACGCTGATTTCGTACGCGACCATGATGAACCGCTTCTCCTACGACTCGCTGATCAACGTCCGGACCGACGGGCGGATCGTCTCCGGCGTCGCGGAGAAGTGGACCTCGGACGCGAACTCGGCGACGTTCACGCTCAGGCGCGACGTGAGGTGCGAGAACGGCGCGCCGTTGACCGCGGCCGATGTCGCCGCCCAGTACAACCACATCGTCGACCCGGCCAACAAGTCGCCGCTGTACGGCCTGATGGTGCCTCCCGGGGTCACCGCCACCGCCGACAACGAGGCCGGTACGGTGACCCTCAACTCCTCGCAACCGGCCCCGTTCCTGCTGCGCGGCACCTCGATGTTGCGGCTGGTGTGTCCCGCCTCTTTGAAGGACTCGGACAAGCTCACCCACACCTCCGACGGCACCGGTCCCTACCGACTCGCCGAGGTGGTCGCGGGCGACCACTTCACCTTCGTCAAGCGTCCCGGCTACACCTGGGGACCGGACGGCGTCGACAACTCCGCGTCGCCCGATCGGGTGGTCTTCAAGGTCGTCGGCAACGAGTCCACCCGGAGCAATCTGCTGCTCAGCGGGCAACTGGACATCGCGTCGGTGATGGGCCCGGACCGGGCCCGACTGACCGCGGCCGGAATCAAGGCGGTGATCGAGCGGGACCCGTTGGGGATGCTGCTTTTCAACGAGGCGCCGAATCGCGTCACGGCCGACGTCCGGGTGCGCCGGGCGCTGCTGTCCGCGCTCGACCTCAAGCAGATCGGCGCGGTGGCCACCGGTGGCAAGGGCATGGCCCCGCTGCGGCTCGGTATCACGATGGGCCCACCATGCACCGAGGACTCGGTCACCGGCAACCTCCCGCCGCACGACCCGGCGCAGGCCGCGGCGCTGATGCGCGAGGCCGGCTGGAAGAAGTCCGGCGGGCGCTGGAGCAAGGACGGCAAACAGCTGTCGATCTCCATGCCGTATCCGGGCGTGTTCGGCACCCAACTCGTCTCGGCCGTCGAACTGGCGGTCAAGCAGTGGGAGTCGTTCGGGGCGAAGGTGAGTATCCAGCCGACCACGGCGTCGACGAACGCGCCGATCCTGATGGGCGGTCAGTGGGAACTCGCGTGGGCGCCGATCTCGGTGACCACCCCCGATCAGATCCTCCCGTTCTTCTCCGGACCCAAGCCCCCCGAGGGGCTCAACTTCGGATCGCTCGACAACCCCGAATACCAGCGTCTGGTCGGTGCGGCGATGGCCAAGCCCGACACGGCCGGCTGTCCCGAGTGGACCGCCGCCGAATCCGAGTTGATCAAGCGTGCCGACGCGGTGACGTTCGTGGACTCGATGACTCCCTACTTCGTTCGGGGCTACAGCTTCGAACTCGACGGTGGCGGCGTGGTGCCGTCCTCCCTGCACAAGGTCGGTGGCCGATGAGCACCGCAGCCCTGTCCGGCCGGGTCGTGGACTTCCGTCTCGGCCCCTGGACCTCCTTCTTCCTGCGTCGCACCGGCCGCCTGGTGGTCTCGCTCGCCGCCCTGGTGACCGCCGCGTTCGCGATGATCCACTTCGTCCCCGGCGACCCCGTCCGCGGCGCCCTGGGAATGAACGCCACCCCGGAGGCGGTCGCCGCCCGCAAGGAACAACTGGGCCTGAACGACTCGCTGATCACCCAGTACAAGCACTTCGTGAGCGGGCTCTTCCACGGCGACCTGGGCGAATCGATCACCGCCCGGGTCTCCGTGTCGAGCATGATCGGCGACCGACTCCCCGCCACCCTGGAGATCGCGATCTACGCGTTCGTCCTGATCATGGTGGTGTCCATCCCCCTGGGCATGGCGATGGCCGTGTTCACCCTCAACGGCCGCCGGCGCCGCAGCGAACTGGCCTTCGCCTCCTCGACCGGGGCGATCGTGGCCATCCCGGAATTCCTCCTCGCCGTCGGCCTGGCCTCGGTGTTCGGCGTCAGCCTCGGCTGGTTCCCGGTGGCACTGCGCGAGGGGCCCGACTCCTACGTACTGCCCGTGCTGGCTTTGGCCATCACCCCGATCGCCGCGCTGTCGCGGATCGTCAGGGTCGAGGCGCTGCGCGTGTTCGAGACCGACTACATGCGCACCGCCCGCGCCAAACGGCTGCCGACCCGACTGCTCTACCTGCGGCACGCGCTGCCGAACCTGCTCACCTCCTCGCTGACCCTCGGCGGCCTGATCCTCAGCAGCCTGCTCGCGGGCACGGTGCTGATCGAGAACGTCTTCGCCTGGCCCGGCCTGGGCATGACCATCGTCCAGGCGATCCTGCAGAAGGACTATCCGCTCGTCCAGGGCATCGTGCTCGTCTACGGAGCCGCCGCGCTCGTGATCCACTTCGCGGTCGACCTCGCCGTCGCCGTCGCCGACCCCAAGTCCACGATCCGCGGGAGCTGACGATGTCCAAGGCCCCTAGACTGCGCCAGGCGCTGCGCACCCCGATGGGGATCGCCACGGCGATCCTGAGCGCCCTGATCCTGCTCGTGGCGATCTTCGGCCCGATGCTGGCCGGCGACACCGCCGACCGGATCGACACCGACGCGATCGGCCGACACAGTGGCACCGAGCACCTGTTCGGTACCGACGCGCTCGGCCGCGACATCGCCGCCCGGGTGGTGGTGGCCACCCGACTCACCCTCGAACTGACCCTGTTCGCCACCTTGATCGCGGTGCTCGGCGGGCTGATCCTGGGTGTGCTCCCGGCGGTTCTCGGCCGGCGCGCCGGCCGGCTGATCACCGCGACGGTCAACCTGCTCGTGGCCTTCCCCGGCCTGCTGTTCGTGCTCTTCCTCGCGGTCATCTTCGGCGTCGGCACCTTCTCCGCCGCCTTCGCCATCGGCCTGGGCGCGGCCCCCGCCACCGCCCGGCTCGTGCAGAACCTGACCGCCTCCGTCGCCGGCACCGACTACGTGGCCGCCGCGCGGATCCTCGGCGTCGGCCGGCTCCGGATCATCGTGCGACACATCCTGCCCAACATCGCCGAACCGGTCGCGCTGTTCGTCGCCCAGGTCGCCGCCGGCATCCTGGTCGCCTTCTCCGGCCTGTCCTTCCTCGGCCTGGGCGTACAGGCGCCCGACTACGACTGGGGGCGCCTGCTCAACGAACAGCTCGACCGGGTCATGGTGGACCCGATGTCGGCGGTCGGCCCCGGCGCCGCGATCGTACTGACCGGCATCACCTTCGGCCTGATCGGCGAGGTGGTCGCGGGTGCCAGCGGCGGCCGCGGCGCGAACCGGCCCGAGGCCGAGCCGGTCGCCTCGACCGACGAACAATCCGCCGCCGAGGCGGCGTCGGCCCTGCTGCACGTCGACCACCTGCGGGTGCGCTTCCCCGGCCACACAGCCGTACACGACGTGTGCCTGAGCGTCACCGAGGGCGAGGCGGTCGGCATCGTCGGCGAATCCGGCTCGGGCAAGAGCCTGACCGCGCTGGCCGCGGCCGGACTGGTCCCGCACCCCGGCCGGGTCAGCGCCCGTACCCTGCGCTTCGCCGACCGGGATCTGAACCGCCAGGCGCCCAAGGGCACTTCACTGGCCATGGTGTTCCAGGACCCGATGGCCTCGCTCAACCCGGCGCTGACCGTCGGCCGGCAGCTCGCCGAGGTCGCCGAGGTGCACCACGGCGCCGGCCGCGCGGCGGCACTGACCCGAGCGGTCGCCCGTCTGGGCGCGGTGGGCATCATCAACCCCGAACAGCGGGTCACCAAACGTCCGCACGAGTTCTCCGGCGGCATGCGCCAGCGGGTGATGATCGCGATGGGCCTGATGGGCGAGCCCCGACTGATCATCGCCGACGAGCCGACCACCGCCCTCGATGTCACCGTGCAGGCCCAGGTGTTGGCGCTGCTGCGGGACGTACGGGCCGAGTCCGGCGCCGCGTTGCTGCTCATCTCGCACGACATCGCCGTCGTGTCGCAGGTGTGCGACCGGGTCGTGGTGATGTACGCGGGCCGGGTCGTCGAGGAACTGCCGGTCGGCGACCTGGCCGACGGCGTCGCGCACCCCTACTCGGCCGCGCTGATCGGCGCGGTACCGACGATGACCACCGACCGGGACGTGCCGCTGGCGACCATCCCGGGCCGCCCGCCGGAGCCCGGCGAGGAGAGCGTGGGCTGCCCGTTCGCGCCGCGCTGCGCCCGGGCGAACGACCGCTGCCGGACCGAGGAGCCGGTCCTGGAACGCATCGGTCCCGGACGCCGCGTGGCGTGCTGGGACCCGATCACCACCGCCGTGCACGAACTGGAGGAGGTTCGATGAAAGCCGCAGGTACGGTTGCCCCGGTCGCGGCCGAGGCCGACGCAGCGCCCGCCGGGGCCGGCACGTCCGGTTCGCTCGAACTGCGCCACATCACGGTGCGCTACGGCCGCGGCCGCTCGGCGGTGACCGCCGTCGACGACGTGTCCCTGGAGGTGCCGGCGGGCCGCGTGGTCGGTCTGGTCGGCGGCTCCGGCTCGGGCAAGTCCACCCTCGGCCGGGCCGCGGTCGGGCTGGTGCCGATCACCGCGGGCAACGTCCTGGTGGACGGCGTCGACCAGGGTCGGCGGCCCGGACGCAGGCCGGTGCAGCTGGTCTTCCAGGACCCGTTCGCGTCGCTGAACCCCCGGCTGAGCGTGGGCGCCTCGGTGGCCGAGGCGGTGCCGCGCGAGGACCGGGCGCGGCGCGCGGAGGAGGTGGCCCGGTATCTCGACCTGGTCGGGATCGACCCGGGGATGAGCACCCGACTTCCGCGCGCGCTCTCCGGCGGCCAGCGGCAACGGGTGGCGCTGGCCCGCGCGTTGGCCGCGCGACCGGCGGTGCTGGTGGCGGACGAGGTCACCTCGGCGCTCGACGTCTCGGTCCAGGGCGCGGTGCTCAACCTGATCCGCGACCTGCAGCGCGAGTTGGGCTTCGCGATGTTGTTCATCACGCACAACCTGGCCGTGGTGCGCTACCTGGCGGACCGGATCGCGGTGATGGACCGAGGTGTCCTGGTCGAGGAGGGGCCGGCCGCACAGGTCCTGGAGGACCCCGAACACGACTACACGCGGGCGCTGTTGTCGGGCGTACCGCGGATCGGCGAGCCGCTGCCGGAGGGCGCGGGCGCCGCGGGCGCGGTCGGCGAAGATGCGCGGACCGGGGGAGCGGCGCGGGCCGCCTCCGCCGGTACGGACGAGGGAACGGAGACCGGGAACCGATGACCCCGACACCGGCGGGCGCGCGGATCGGCGGCGACCTGTACCGTGCCGAACCCGAGCCCGCACCCGATTCCGGTGCGCTTCGCGACCGCGCGACCGCGGCGGCCGTCCGCGCGGCTCGCGCGGCCCACGTCGAGATCCGCGAACTGCACACGCTGGACGAGGTGTCCGAGGTGTGCAAGCTGCTGGACCGCATCTGGCAGGTGGACTCGGCGAACCCGATGATGCTGCCCGAACTGCTGATGGTCCTGGCGCACGCGGGCGGCTACGTGGCGGGCACCTACGAGGGCGACCGGTTGACCGGCGCCTGCGTGGCTCTGCTCGCCACCGACGGCCTGCACTCGCACATCGCGGGCGTGGACGTGCGCTCGCGCGGACGCGAGGTGGGCCACGCGCTCAAGGTGCACCAGCGCGCCTGGTGCCTGGACCGCGGGATCAGCCGGATCAGCTGGACGTTCGATCCCCTGGTGGGGCGCAACGCGTTCTTCAATCTGGCCAAGCTCGGCGCGGTGCCCGGCGAGTATCTGGTCGACTTCTACGGGCGCCTGACCGATGCGTTCAACGCCGGCGACCACACGGATCGGCTGTTGGTCCGCTGGGATCTGACCGCCCCCCGGGTGGCCCTCGCCTGCGAGGGGATTCCGCAGCCGGCGGACGACGCGGCCGCTCCGGGGGAGGAGGGGGTCGCGATCGCCCTGGAGGTGGGGGCCGACGGCCGGCCGGTGCTCGGCAGCACCGACGCCGACGTGGTGGTGGTCCGGGTGCCGCGCGACATCGAGGCGCTGCGGCGCAGCGATCCGGCCGCCGTGCTCGCGTGGCGCCTGGCGGTGCGCGAGGTGCTGGGCGGGCTGATGGGGGAGGGCCGTGTGGTGCGCGGCTTCGGGCGGCTCGGGGGTTATGTCGTGGACCGGCGACGGGACGGGGGCTGAGCGCGGCTCGGCCCGATGTGTGACGCACCCTGTCCGGTTCGGTTCGGCGGCGCCGGCCGTGGGATCGAACCGGGCGTGGGCCGGAGACTGCCCACTTTCGACCCAAGATCGTTTAGACTCCCGCACACGGATCGGCCACCGGCGACACGGCCGCTCCGGTGCGTTCGACGGGGGCTCGTGTCGACCGAATGGATCCCCTCGTGACGGACCTGACCGACAACCCGCCGATATCCGCCCGGGCCGATGTGCCCGCCGGCGCCTCGACGGACCCGCGATGACCACGCGTTCGCGCGCCGTGCTCGGGCGCATCATCGACGACCTCGGCTCGACCCTGTTCGAGGTCGCCGCCGGCGAACCGGACCCGGAACGCGAGGTCACCGGCGTCCTCATCCACGACCCTGGCGACGAACCCGCGCACCCGCCCGGCGCGGTGGTGCTCGGCGTCGCGGTCTACGGGTCCTCGGCCATCGCCACGCTGGTGCACCGCGCGGCCGCACTGGCCGCCTCGGCCGTCGTGGTGCGCGGGCCGCTCGCGGCGGACGCGGAGATCCGGGACGCGGTGGCGCGGACCGGCGTGGTGGTGCTCGCGCTGACCCCCGGGGCGTCCTGGTCCCAGGTCGCCACGCTGCTGCGCTCGCTGCTCGCGGTGGACGAGATCGGCAGCGCGCAGACCGGCGAAACCCTGGACGGCGCGCCCTCGGGCGACCTGTTCGCGCTGGTCAACGCGATCGCCGCGCTGCTGGACGGGCCGGTGACGGTGGAGGACCGCAGCGGACGCGTCCTGGCCTTCTCCAGTCGCCAGGACGAGGCGGACGAGCCGCGGATCGCCACCATCCTGGACCGCCAGGTGCCGGCCGAGTGGTTGCGGATCCTGGAGGAGCGCGGCGCGTTCCAGGCGCTGTATCGCAGTGAGGGGCCGGTGTACCTGGCCGGCGTCTCTGACATGCCCCGGGTGGCCATCGCGGTGCGCGCCGGGGACGAGATCCTGGGCTCGATCTGGGTCGTGGTGCGCGGGCCGCTGTCCGCCGAGTTGCAGCGGTCGCTGATCGAGGCGGCCAAGGTGGTCGCGCTGCACCTGCTGCGCCGCCGGGCGGGCGCCGACGTGGAGCGCCGGTTGCGCACCGACCTGCTGGCCACGGTGTTGGAGGGCGGGCCGGCGGCGGTGGACGCGGCGGGCCGACTCGGCCTGGCACATCAGCCGGCGTGTGTGCTCGCGCTCGCCGTGGTGGGCGACGCGGCACCGGCCGAACGCACCGCCGAGGAGCACCGGATCGTCGACGCGCTGGCGCTGCACCTGGCGGCGGTACACCCGCGCACCGCGACCGCCCGGCTGGGCGGCTTCACGTACGCGATCCTGCCGACCGAGTCGGACGCGCGGGCGGTACGGCTGGCCGAGGAGTTCCTGGCCCGGATCGGCGGGCGGATCGAGGCGGTGGTGGGCATCGGCCGCGTCGCCGCCCGCGCCGTCGACCTGCCCTCGTCCCGGGCGGACGCCGATCGCGCGCTGCGCGTGTTGCGCTCGGGCCGATCCGCGCTGCGGGTGGCCCGGTTGTGCGACGTGTACGTGTCGTCGCTGCTGGTCGAGGTGGCCGACCGGGTGGCCGCCACGGACGACGCGCCGGCCGGACCGGTGGCCCGACTGCGGGCCTACGACGCCGAGCACGACACCCACCTCACCGAGACGTTGGCCGCGTGGCTGGACACGTTCGGCGACGTCACCGCCGCCGCGGCGGCCGTTCACGTGCACCCGAACACGTTCCGCTATCGACTGCGCCGGTTGTCCGAGGTGGGCGCCATCGACCTCGCCGACGGCGACGCGCGCTTCGACGCGATGTTCCAGCTGCGGCTGTACGGGGTGCACGGGAGCGGACCGGTGCAGCGGTCGCTCGACGCGGCGCGGCTGGTGCCGACGCCGATGCGGGGGACGGTGGGATAGGGCCTTTTTCGGGGCGCGCCGGTCAGGTGTCGAGCGGCCCCGGTTCGATCAGGAACAGCGCCGCGTCGCCGGGGAAGGCCGGGGCGAAGTGTGCCTCCACGTCGACCGCCAGGCGGCGCAGCGCGTCGGCGAAGTCGCCGCCCACGTGGCTCGGGGCGCGCTCGGCGAACGGGTAGCGCGTGCCGTCCGCGCCCGCGGCCTCGGCGAGCTCGTCCGTGTACAGCAGCACCCGCTCGCCCCGGCCCGCCGCGACGGTCAGCTCCGGCGGGCGGAACGTGCCGGGCGTCAGCGCGCCGATCGGCGGGGTGGCGTAGATGGGTTCCAGGCCGAGCACCCGTCGGCCGACGACCAGGAGCGGATTCGGATAGCCGCGGTTGACCAGGGTCAGCGAGCCGTCCCCGGCCGGGCCGCCGGCGCGCTCGACCAGGAGCAGGCGGACCAGGGGGCGATGGCCGCGCTGGTGGTCCTCGCGCAGGGACAGGGCGATCCGGTAGGAGACCTCGCTCAACGAGGGCAACTCGGGGGCGGCGGCCCCGAACGCGGCCAGCACCTCTGCGGCCAGGTCGGGGGCGCACAGCGGGTCACCGGCCACGTCCCCGAACACCGTCCGGGCCCCAGCGGCGTCTCGCGAATCTCGCCGAACCAGTACCGATCGGGCGGGTCGACCCCGATCCGCCGAGCGGCCACGCGCAGCCCGTCGACCCGGGCAAGGACGGTGTCCCCCACCCGGGCGCGAGGCCGCACCCGGCAGGGGCAGGACGCCCACGATCGCTCGACGAGGCGAACGGTTCGGACTCGGGCGGCTGCCCATCGGTGCTCACGCGTCTGGTCCTCCTCGCCAACGAAACCGCTCCGACCAGTGTCACCCACCCACCCACCCCCAAAACGCCCCAGCCCCCAACCCCCACCCACCAACTCGCGCGCTCACTCGCTTCGCACGCGCCCCGCACCCGCCCCGCCCCGCCCGCTCGTCCACCCGCTCCCCACGCACCCGCACTCGCCCGCCCCGCCCTACCCCCGCACCCATCCGCGTCCATGGGCCCCGCCCCTGCCTGCTCCGCGCCCGCCAGCCCGTCCACACTGCACACGCCCCGCGCCCGCTCCGCCCCGCACCCGCCGGCCCGCGCGCTTGCCCGCTCCCCGCCCGCCCCGCACTCGCCTACTCCGCGCTCGTCGGCCCCGCGCCTGCCTGCTCTGCGCTCGCTAGCCCGTCCGCTTTGCATGCGCCCTGCGGCGCTGCTCAACCACGACGTGACCCTTGCCGAGTTGTACGACCGGTACCGCTCCGCGCCCATCGTCGCCATGGACACCGCCGAGCTGATCGAGGCCGACCGCGCGTGGTACGCCGCCCGCCGCCGCGCCGACGCCGTGCCCGTGATCGGCCTGGACGTGGCGGCCAACGCCATCGCCTACGCGCGGGCGGTCGGCCTGCTCGACGCCGGGTTCGCCGAAAACCTCGAGGTCGCGCCACCCGCGCCGGAACTGCTCGCCGCCGCGCGCCCGGTCGGCCTGATCACCGTCACCGGCGGCGCCGGCTTCCTGTCCGCGCGCCGCTTCCGGCCCTTCCTGACCGAGGCCCCGGCACCCGTGTGGGTGGCCGCGTTCGTCCTGCGCACCGGCTCCTACCCAGCCATCGTCGACGGACTCACCGCCCACGGCCTGGTCACCGAGAAGTTCGGCCCCCACACCTTCCCGCAACGCCGCTTCACCAGCGATCGGGAACAGCGCTACGCCGTCGAAGCGGTGATCGCCACCGCCGAGGACCCCGAAGGCCGCGAGCCCGCAGGCTGGTTCCACACCGCGCTGCACCTGTCCCGCCCCGAGGACCACACCACCGCGTTCCCCCTCGACACCCTCCTGCCGGACGGGCCGCCGTCCCCGCTCTGACCGGGCTACACGAAGCGGATGTGCCGCAACCCCGTCCAGGCCCGGCGTACCCGAGCCCGCGCGGGCGAGTCGGTGTTGGGCGTCAGGGTCAACCCGGTCGACGCGGCGATCAGGTCGGCCACCCCCGGCGTGTCGATGTGGTCGGTGTGGATGTGCTCGGCGAACTCCGGGCCGGCCAGGCGTTCCAGGCACGGATCGAGCCGCGCGACCGCGAAGCTCTCCCGCCGCAGCGGCGCCTCCCGGCCCGCCACCACGCGCACCGCACGCCCGAAGCCGCGCTCGGCCAGCCGCCGCAACACCGTCTCCCGCTCGGCCAACAGCGCGAAGTGCCGCACATCGTGGCCCCGTTCGCGCAGCCGCCCGACGATCTCCCGGAAGTAGTCCGGCTCGATCACCGTCATCGGCGCCAACACCGGCCCCGGATGCCTGGCCAGGGTCAGGTCCAGCACCTCGTACACCCCCTGCCGCCACGCCGGCAGATCCTGGAAGTCGCCGCGCAGCGCACGCGGCGTCATCCGGTGCAGCCCGAAGCCGACCTCCTCCGGGTCGCAGACCACACTGCCCGGCAACCGCCGGCGCAACTCGTGCGCGGTCTGCGTCTTGCCGCCCCCGAAGGGGCCGTTGATCCAGATGAGCATGCGCACGAGCCTAGGCCGTCGACCGACTCACAACTCCCGTACCGGCGCGCCCGCGAGGAAGGCGGCGATGTCCTCGACCGCCTCGGTGTACGCCAGTTCGTAGTTGTCGCGCGTCGCATACCCGATGTGGGGAGTGAGGACGGTATTGGGCGCCGCCAGGATCGGGTCGTCCGCCGGGATCGGCTCCACGGGGTACACGTCCAACCCGGCCCCCGCGATCCGGCCCTCGTGCAGCGCGGCCAGCAGCGCGGCCCGATCCACGATCGGCGCGCGGGAGGTGTTGACCAGGTACGCGGTCGGCCGCATCAGCGCGAGTTCGGCCGCGCCGACCAGCGACCTGGTGCGCTCGCTGTAGCGCACATGCACCGTGACGAAGTCGGCGCGCCGGAACAACTCCTCCTTGGCCACCACCTCGACGCCGACCGCCGCGCCCTGTTCGGCGGTGAGGTTGCTGCTCCAGGCCAGCACCCGCATCCCGAACGCGGCGCCGACCCGGGCCACCCGGGTGCCCAGCTTGCCCAGACCGATCACGCCGAGCGTGGCGCCGGCGAGGTCGACGCCCACGCCGTGTTGCCAGGTACCGGCCCGCAGGCTCGCTTCCTCCGCGCCGGTGCCCTTGGCCAGTTCGAGGATCAGCGCCCACGTCAACTCCGCCGCCGGGTGCGGGAGCAGACTCGTGCCGCAGACGGTGACGCCCCGGGCACGCGCGGCCTCGACGTCGATCGCGGCGTTGTTCATCCCGGTGGTGATCAGCAGCCGCAACGCGGGCAGCCGGGCCGTCAGTTCCGCCGGAAACGCGGTGCGCTCGCGCATCGCCACCACCGCGTCGAACCCCGACAGGCGCTCGACCAACGTGTCCGGGTCGTGCACATGGTCGGGGAAGAAGACCGCCTCGGTGTCGTCCGGCAGCTTGCCCCAGCAGTCGAGCGCTGCGGCCTGCCCCTGATAGTCGTCGATCACGGCCACCCGAAACACGTGCGCCCCCTCGTGTGCGGCCCCCGTCGCGTGGCTCGCCCGGCCGGACCGCGTCCGACCCTACCGGCGGCCCCGGCCGAGAGCCGAAAGCCGAGAGCCGAGAACCGAGGCCACCGGCGTCGGCCGAGGGTCAGCCGAGGGACGCCAGGCCCGTCCGCAGGTCGTCCAGGTTCATCACCGGTCGGACCGCGACCTTGGCACCCAACTCGAAGAACGGTTCGGAGATGGACGGCAACTGGGAGGAGTCCTGCATGTCGAACACCAGCAGACACGTACGGTCACCCTCGAACGCGGCGAAGTAGGCCGCCTCGGGGTGCACCCGCTCGACGATGGACTGGATCCGCTTGCCCAGCGACCCGTCCTCGATCGCCCGGTTGCCCGCCTCGGTGTTCATCCGAGCGGAGAGAAGCATGCGCATCGATCTCACCTGCGTTTCGGTACGGATCGCGCTCGACACTCGTCTCGGGCGTCGCGGAGGACTCGATCTCGTACGCTTCCAGCGTCCTCCCGTGCTCCCGCCCGTGCAAACGCCCGGGCGCGCGACCGCGTACCGGTCCTGCCGTCGGGTATGCGAAAGGTATGAACGCGCGACACCGCGCTTCGAGCAGGCGCCCTCCCGGCAGCGAGGCGGCCCACCCCCGCAGCGACCTCCCCGCGCGTAGGGTCATGTCCCGGATCGCGCTGCCCTTCTTCGTGCTCGCGTGCGCGGCGTGCGCCGTGGCCGCCGCCGGGGACGTCGCCGACAACGTGCGCACCCTCTGGCTGATCGCGGCGATCGTCTGCGCCCTCACGGCCGTGATCGCCTGGATCGACCTGCGAGTGATCGCCCGCCGGATGCGCCGGGAGCGGACCCGATCCGGCCGACCCGGGTGAGGCGATCGCTCACCCGCCACGTCGAAGCCGCCTCTGCTCAGAGGGTGAGCCGCACCCTCGGCGCGGCGACTCGGGGCGGGGCGGGTTCGGCGTGGGCGGTTTCCTCGGTGTGGCCGACCCGCCAGTAGCCCATGAACGCGATCGCGCGGGGATCCATGCCGCGTTCGTCCTTGAGGTGTCGGCGCAGTGCCCGGACCCGGCCGGCCTCGCCCGCGAGCCACGCGTAGCCGTGCTCGGTCGGCGGCCGGGCGTCGCGGACCGCGTCCAGGAGGCGGTGGTCCCCGGCCGGCGCGCCACCCCGGTGCAGCCAGTTCACCCGCACGCCGGGCGGCGCGGCCAACTGCTGGCGGTCCGCCTCGGTGGTCACCTCGACGAACACGTCCCCCTCGGCGTCGGCCGGCAGCGACTCGACGATCGACCCGATCGCCGGCAGCGCCGCGTGGTCCCCCACCAGAAGCAGCCGGCGGCCCGCCGGCGGCTCGAAGCTGTAACCCCCGTTGCGGGCGGCGGTCGGCCCCAACACCTCGATCGGGTCCCCGGGGCGGGCCGCGCGCGCCCAGCGGGACGCCGGCCCACCCGGCGCGTGCAGCGCGAAGTCGATGTCGATCTCGACCGGATCCGAACGGTGCGCGCGCACGGTGTAGGTGCGCTGATACGGCCGGTCCGCCTCGGGGATCCGGGCCCACGCCTCGCGCCAGGTCAGGTCCGTCCGGGTGATCCGGGGTGCCGGTCGGCCCTCGCGCGGGACGAACAGCTTGATCCGCTGATCCGGTCCGCCGGGCACGAAGTTCGCCAGGCGCGGGCCGGTCAGGGTGATCCGGACCGCGTTGCGGGTGATCGGGGTGTTGCGGACCACGGTGAGGTGGAAGGGCCGGTACAGCTGCGCACGACGTTCACGTTCGGTGGTGATGGGAACTCGCCCTCTCGGACACGGGTCGACCGGTGGACGACACGGGACGATGTCGGAGTTAGGTTAGCCTAACCGAGCCGGGTTCACGATTCCCCGCGCCGCGCCGACACTGGGCCGAACGGGCTTGGTAAGGGCCGGATTTGGCCGGGAGGTATGGCTAGCCTAAGTTGGTCCGGGTCCCCGGCCGGTCGGGATCGCGACGCCCGTCGGCGGGCTTCGCCGAGGGCGGGGCACGCCCGGGCCCGGTGCCCGGAATCCGGTGTCCGGATCGACGAGTCGACGTGTCCGAGGGGGACCGATCACGCATGCGGCTGTACCTGCTCGCGCTCAACCCCACCGACTCGGTGACCGACGGCTTCCTGCCCGCCGCCCACCGCCTGGGCCTGGACGTCACCCTGCTCACCGACCCCGCGTACGCGCCGGCCCACCGCGCGGTGTGCGGCGGCCTGGACTTCGTCCACGTGGTGGAGTGCGACGTCCGCGACTTCCGCGCGGTGATCGACCGGATCACCGACGGCCCCCGCCCCGACGCGGTGTTCAGCAACAGCGACCACCTCCAGGTGCAAACCGCTCTGGCCGCCGCCTGGTTCGACCTCCCGGCCAAGGACTGGCGGGCCGCGCTGCGCGCGAAGAACAAGGCACACATGCGCCGGCGACTGGCCGCGACGGGCGTCGACCCGGTCTGGGCCGTCGAACTGGCGCCGGAGCAGGACGCGAAGGAACTGCTCACGCTCGCCCCGCCGTTCCCGTGCGTGGTCAAACCGCGCGAGGGCGTCGCGGGCGAGGACGTGGTGCTGGTCGCCGACGACGGGCAACTCCTGGCGCGCTGCGCCGAGATCCGATCCCGGCGGCCCGGCGCGGCGCTGGTGGTCGAGGAGTTCCTGAGCGGCGAGCTGTACACCCTGGAAACCCTCGGCGACCGAAACGGCACGCGGGTGCTGGCCGGATTCCACACCCACCTGTCGCCGCCACCCCACTTCATCGAACTGCGGCTGGACCTGATCCCCCACCCGCCCGCCGCGAGCACCGCCGGCGTGCTCGCCCGGCTCGACGCGCTCGGCGTCGGATTCGGGGCCTGCCACACCGAGTTCGTGCTCCAGGACGGCCGACCCCGGATCATCGAGGTCAACTACCGCGCCATCGGCGACCAGTGCGACCTGCTGCTCGCCGACGTCCTGGGCATCCCGCTCTTCGAGTACATCCTGCGCGTACACCTCGGCGACGACCTCCCCGCCGACCCGGGCGCGCGCAACGATCGACACGCCCGCATCGACTGGCCTTGCGCGGACCGTGCCGGTGTCCTCACCAGCGCGCCGGGCCGCGAGGACGTCACCTCCGACGCGGGGGTGCGGATCGACTACCACCCGCTGCGGGCGCTCGGCGAACGGCACGAACTGCACCACTCCAACCGGGACTACCTCGGCGCACTGCGCACCATCGGCACCGACCGGTCGGCGGTCGACCACGCGGCCGAGGCGTTCCTCGCCGACCACACGTGGGGCATCACCCCGTGACCGAACCCGCCGTCACCGACCCGGCGCCGGCCGGCCCGACCCCGCGCACCGCGTCGACGCCCGCCCTCGACGGCGAGCAACTCCGGCGCGTGCTCGACGCCGTGCTGCGCGAGGACATCCTCGGACTGCGCTCCACCGCCGAGACCCTGCACCGACCCGACGGCACCTGGCTGCGATTGAACGCCCCCGACGGCACGGCGAGTTGGCTGATGCCCGTGCGGCTCGACGGCTTCCAGTGCGAGTACGCGGCCCGCGCACCCCTGCTGCTCTCCGAACGCGACGGCACCCGACTGACCACCACCGACGCCGTGTTGGCCACCCTGCGCGACCTGGCCGACCCCCGCGACCGGTCCGGCTTCGACGACTTCGCCGAGGAGTGCCGCCAGTCGGCCCGGGCCGGCCGCGTCATGGCCGAGGCGATCCCGGCAGTCCGCGCCCGGCTCGCCGCCGACTTCGGCCCGGACCCGAGCACCTGGACCGGACCGCGCGCCGGCCCGGCCCTGGACACCCTCGCGGCACACCTCGACCACCCCGTCCACCCGGCCCCGCGCGCCCGCTCCGGCCTGGACGAGGCGGCGCTGCGCCGCTACGCCCCCGAACACCACCCGACCTTCCGGCTGCGCTGGGCCCTGCTCCCGCACGACGCGGCCACGCTCACCGGCACCCTGCCCGACTGGTGGCCCACCCCCACCACGCTCGGCCGCCCCGACCTGGAACACAGCCGGCTCGCGCTGCCCGTGCACCCGCTCACCCTCGACCGCCTCCCGGAGCCGGCCCTGCCCACCGCGCCGGCCCACCTGGACGTGCGCCCGACCCTGTCGATGCGCACCGTCGCCGTGCTCGACCACCCCGGCGTACACCTCAAGCTCCCGCTGCCGATCGCCACCCTCGGCATGCGCAACCGACGCACGATCAAACCCGGCACCCTCGTCGACGGCGCCGCCGGCGAGCGCCTGCTCGCCGCCGTCCTGGACCGCGAACCCCGCTTACGCGACCGGGTGTTGCTCGCCGACGAACAGACCCACCTGCACGCCGACCACGAACTGCTCGCCGTCCTGGTGCGCCGCTACCCGAACCTCCCCGACGACACCCTCGTGCTCCCGGCCGCCGCACTGCTCGCCCGGGCGCACGACGGCACGTCCGTCCTGGACCGAGTCGCGAAACGCTGGTACGGCGGCGATCGGCTCGCGCTGCTCGACGCCTACCTCACACTGCTCCTGGACTGGCAGACCACCCTGTTCCGGTACGGCGTCGCCCTCGAATCGCACCCGCAGAACCTCTCCCTCGTACTCGCCGACGACCGACCCGTGCGCCTCCTGCTCAAGGACAACGACGGCCCCAGGATCAACCGGGCCCGCTGCCCGGTCGAGCACGACGGCTTCGACGACCCGCGCACCTACAGCTCTGGCGACGAACCGCTCGCCGACCTGTTCACCACCATCACCGTGCATCTGTGCGCCGGCGCCCTGGCCTTCGCCCTCTCGGACCCCGAACGCGCCCGACTGCTGCGCCTGGTGCGCGACCGGCTGGCGGAGACGGCGGATCCGTGGCTGCGCCGCCGGATCCTCGACGCGGACCGACTCCCGATCAAGGCGATGGTCACCGCCGGGACCCTGCTCACCAAGGAGCGCTCCGGCGCGGCCGACATCAACAAGCACTACACGACCGGACCCAACTATCTGCGCCGGCCCGCCGAGATCCCATAGCGGCCGGCGCAGTCCGCCCATGCGACGGCCCCGAGCCGCACACCCAGCACCGCGCATCCCGCAGCCTGCGCCTCGCACCTCAAGAACCGCCGGAGTCGCCCATGTCGCCGCAGTCGGCCCGACCCACGCCCGCCGCGGTCCCCGCCGCCCAGGCCCCGCCCGCGCCGCCCTCGGCCGACGACGCCGTCGCACACACCCTGCTCAACTGCCTGCTCCGGGAGATCTGCGGCCCCGAACGGCACAGCGTGGTCGAACCCGACGGCGGTCACCTGCGGCTCTGGCTGGCCCGGTCCGGTACGGAGCTGCGGATCCGACTGCGACGCACCTCCCTCCTCGGCGACCACCGCTTCACCGGGCCGGTGACCGAACGACGAGGGCCCGATTGGCATCCGCTGTCCTGGTCCGAGCTGGGCCGGCGGGTGCACCGCGAACTGGGCCTGCGCACCGGTATGCCCAACGACGAGTTCCTGGGCCAACTCGCCTCCAGCCACGCGGGCGTGGCCGCCGGGCTGGCCCGCCGCGCCGCGCCGCCCGCGTCGCGCTACCTCGAGTCGGAACAGGCGCTGCTGTTCGGACACCGCTTCCACCCCACCCCCAAGGCACGCGGCACCGACCCCACCACCTGGGCCGCCTACGCCCCCGAGGCCCGCGCCGAGTTCCGGTTGCGGCACCTGGCCGTACGCGGCGAACTCGTCGCCCAGGAACGCATATCCGCCGCCGACACCGTCGTCCTGGACCGGCTCGGTCCGGTGCCGGCCGGCTACACGCTGCTGCCCGCGCACCCGTGGCAGTACGAACTCCTCGCCGGCCACCCGCGCCTGCGCGCCGCACTGCTCCGTGGCGACATCCGCGACCTCGGCGAGGCCGGCCCGCACTTCGCCGCCACCGCGTCGGTACGCACCCTCGCCGGCGCCGGGGTGTTCCTCAAGTTCAGTCTGAATGTGCGGATCACCAACTGCGTGCGCAAGAACGCCGCCTACGAACTGTCCGGCGCCGTCGCGCTCACCCGGGCGCTGGCCCCGATCGCGGCCCGCACCGCCGCCCGCTTCCCGGACTTCGCCATCCTCGGCGAGCCCGCCTACCGCAGCCTGTCGGCAGACGTCGCCCCCGAACTCCTGGAGGGCTTCGGGGTGATCGTCCGCGACGGGCTGGACGCGCGACTGCGGCCCGGAACCACGCCGCTGCTCGCCGCCGCCATGGCCGCCGAGTACCCGACCGGGTCCGCGCACCTGTCCCGACTGCTCGACGGCGCCGGGCCCGACGAGGCGCTGCGCTGGTGGGAGGACTACCTGCGGCTGCTCGTCCCGCCGGTACTGGCCCACTACTTCGCGCACGGCGTGGTCCTGGAACCGCACCTGCAGAACGTCCTGGTCGCGGTGGACGCCGGCGGTCGGCCCCGGCAGGTGTTGATGCGTGACATGGAGGGGACGAAACTGCTCCCCGGGCCGCACGCCGCCGTGCTGGCCGCGCTACCGCACTCGGTGGCCGGGCCGATGACCTACGACGCCCGGCGCGGCTGGGACCGGGTGGTCTACTGCCTGCTGGTCAACAACATCGCCGAAATGCTCGCCGCGCTGGTCGACGTCCACCCGCACCTGGAGGCCCGCTGTTGGGGCCTGGTACGTGCGACGCTGGCCGAGTGTGCCGCCGAGCACGGCGAACCCGAACCGCTGCGCGCGCTGCTCGCGGGTGGGGCGTTGCCCGCCAAGGCCAACCTCCTCGCCCGCTGGGAGCGGCGCGCCGACCGCGAGGCGGAGTACGTGCGCATCCCCGCGCCGCCGGTCGGACCGACTCCCGACGACGCACCCCGTACCCCCGCCCGGAGCACCCGATGATCCCCCCGCACATTCGCGCCCGCGTCACCGACCTCGACCCCGAGGCGCTGCCCGCCTACCTGTACGACCGGGCCGGGCTCCGGGCACACGCGGCGGCGGTGCGCGCCGCGCTGCCCGAACGGGTCGAGGTCCACTACGCGGCAAAGGCCAACCCGGCACCGGAGATCCTGACCGCGCTGGACGGTTCGGTGAGCGGTTTCGAGGTCTCCTCGGGCGGCGAACTCGCCCATGTACTGGCGGTGTTGCCCGGCGCGCGGATCGCCTTCGGCGGGCCGGGCAAGACCGAGACCGAGCTGATCGCCGCGCTGCGGGCGGGCGTGCGGCGCATCCACGTGGAGAGCCGTGCCGAACTGCATCGCCTGATCGCGCTCGCCGCCCGGCATGCGCCCGACCGCGACGTCGACGTGCTGCTCCGGGTAGACGTGCCCCTGGGCGGCGAACTGCTGCGTGGCGCCGCGCTGACCATGGGCGGCGATCCGTCCCCGTTCGGCCTGGACCCGGACGAGGCCGAGCAATGCCTGCACCTGCTGCGGGGTCCGGACGCGGGCCGGGTCCGGGTGCGCGGGATCCACGCGCACCTGGCCAGCGGTCTGGACGCGGACACCCAGGTCGCCGTCGCCGCGCGGATCGTCGACTGGACCCGAACGGTCGCCGACCGGCACCGGATCGCCCTGTCCGAGGTCAACGTCGGCGGCGGCATGGCGGTCGACTACACCGACCCCACCGCCCGCTTCGACTGGTCCCGCCTGGGCGCCGGACTGGCCGACATCCTCGCCGGCCGCGCGGATCTGTCCCTGCGGATCGAACCCGGCCGGGCGCTGACCGCGTACTGCGGTTGGTACGCCACCGAGGTGCTGGACCTCAAGCGCAGCCACGGCGCGGCCTTCGCGGTGCTCCGCGGCGGCACCCACCACCTGCGCACTCCCGCGGCCAAGGGACACGACCAGCCCTTCGCCGTCCTGCCGAGCCCACACCCGTGGCCGCATCCGTGGCCGCGCCCGCAGACGACCGCCGCCGAGGTCACCCTCGTCGGTCAACTGTGCACCCCCAAGGACGTGTTCGCCCGCCGCCGACCGGTCGCCCGACTGGCGGTCGGCGACCGCGTCGTGTTCGCGATGGCCGGCGCCTACGCGTGGAACATCTCCCACCACGACTTCCTGATGCATCCCCACCCGACGTTCCACCACGTGTGACCGGGCGCCGCGCGCACACGCCTCCGGCCCGAAACCGGGCGGCTTCGGGCCGGAGGACGGTCGAACACGGTGCCGGCGCCGGGTGTTCGGCCGGCCCGGGTTCGACGGTCAGTGCTTGCCCGGCTTGGTGCCGACCGTGGAGATCAGCCGCCAGCCCGTGGTGACCAGGTCCGGTTGGACCACGATCTCCTGGAAGCGGTCGAGGAGTTCGTCGGCGACCCCCAACGCCTGGAGCTGGGGCCGCAGTTGCCGGGCGTTGCAGGCGTACAGGCGGTGGGCCGGGCCCGGACCCGCACAGTCGGGTTCGGTGCGCACCGCCCGGATCCCGGTCAACCCCGCCTCGGCGAACGCCTCGTGCGTGGACGCCGCCCATTCGAGGTCGGCGCCCCGGTTGCGCAGCACGGCCAGGACGCCCTCCACCACCTCGGTGAAGATCTTGGCGTCGGTCGGATCGGCGCAGTTCAGCACGCGCGGGGCGGTCGGGCAGAACCAGTCCTCCAGGACCAGTACGCCGCCCGGCTCCAGGGCGTCGACCAGACGGGTCAGAATCTCCCGGCGCTCGGGGATGTGCAGCAGCACCAGCCGGCCGTGGATGCCCAGGAACGGACGGGGCGGCAGGCTGTCGGTACGCAGGTCCAGCGGGAAGGTGTGGATGGGCGCACCGCCCGTCGGTGCCGACACCGAGCGCGCGGACAGGTCGGTGGCGTGCACGGCGCCGGACGGGCCGATCCGGCGGGAGAGTTCGCGGGCGATGCTGCCCAGGCCGTACCCGATCTCCAGCCACTCCTGGCCGGTCGGGGTGTCGAGCGAGTCCAGCACCATCCGGGTGGTCGGGTCGAGCAGGCGTTGCAGGGTCTCCAACTGGTAGGTGATGTCGTCGGCTTCGGCGAACGCGTACAAGGCCGGCTCCTCGCGTGGTGGGGTGGAGGGTGGGGATGGAGGGCGCATCAGCCGCCCAGCACGGCCAGTTGCTCGACCGCGACATTGGCCCGCTTGGGGCCGTCGTTGCGCACCTCGAAGCGGTACCACTGCTGCACCGGCGAATGGGTGGCCGGGTTCAACTGCATCGCGCCGCGCGGGCTGTCGATCTGGCCGACATTGCCCAGGGCGGTGTTCACCGCCTCGGGAGTGAGCGGCTTCTTCTGCGCGCGGACCGCGCCGATGGCGCTGTCCAGGGAGCGGGCGATGTCCCACGCGGCGACCGCGTAGATCGTCGGGCTGCGGTCGGGGTGGCGCTGCTGCCACGCGGCGACGAAGGCGCGGTTCGCCGGGTTGTCCAGGTCCGCGCCGTAGGTGGCGAACGTGGTGATGCCGGCGGCGGCGTCGGACTGGGCGTCGAGTTGGCGTCCCTCGGTCAGCGGACCGCTGCCGTACAGCGGCAGTTTGGCCGCCTCGGACGCCCGGTACTGCTTGACGAAGTCGACCGCCGCGGTGCCGGCGTAGAAGGTGTAGACCGCCTTGGCGCCGCTCTGCGCGATCTTGTTCAGATAGGGCAAAAAGTTCTGTGTACCGGGGAACGGGGTGAACGTGGTCTTGCCGTCCGGGTTGGCCAGCGTGCCACCGGCCTTGGTGAACGACTCGGTGAAGCCCTTGAGTTGGTCCCAGCCGCCCTGGTAGTCGGGGCCGATCGCGTAGACCGGGCCGTTGACGTGCTCCTTGACCCAGGGCCCGGCGGCGGCGCCGGCCTCGTAGGACTGGGTGTTGAACGACCAGACGTGCGCGGTCAGTTTGGGGTCGGGGAACTCGGGGCGACCGGCCACGCCCATCAGCGCGGTGTTGTTGGCGGCGGCGATCGGCAGTACACCGGCCACGCTGCCGCCACTGACGATGCCGGTGATGGCCAACACGTTCTGCTGCTTGACCAGTTCGGTCGCGGCCGGTACGGCGGTCGGCGGTCCCGCGCCCTCGTCGCGCACCACGATGTCCGCCTTGAGGCCGCCGAGTTTGCCGCCGTGTGTGTCCCGGTACAGCTCGAGGCCGGCGCGGGTGTCCTCGCCGACCGCGGCGTAGGGCCCGGTGGCCGGGGTGAGCAGGCCGATCTTCGCCACCTCGTCGGCGGTCTTGCCCTTGTCGTTCCCGGCCGCGCTGCCCGAGCACGCGGACAGGACGAGCAGGAGCCCGGTGGCGAGGGCCACGGGTGTGCGAGTGGAGCGGATCCGTCTACGTATGGAGCTGCGCATGTCGGTCTCTCTCTCGGACTGGAAGAGCACGGACGGAAGGAGCGTGGACGGGGGCGCTGCCGGACGGACCGGGCGTCGACCGTCGTGGCGCGGACGGGACGCGCGAAACGGGGTGCGCGATACGGGTCGGACTCCCTTCGGGTCGGCGGCTCGTCCGCGACGGCGCGTGACGCGGATCTCGGGGTGCGTCCCGGGGCGTGCGCGAGCCACGCGGGGCGCGCTGCGCCGGATCGGCCGGTGGGCCGGGCGCGCGAGTACGCCGGGCGACTCGGGCGGATGGCCGGATCGCTCGGTGGGGCAGCCGGGCCGTTCGGATCAGAAGACCCGGCTGGGGGCGGGCATACGCGCGGGTTGCGGCTGGAGGCCGCGACCGCGCGCGAGCGGGGTCAGCGACGGGCCGACCCGCTCCATCAACGCGTGCATCGCCCGGATCAGCCCGCCGACGTCGGCGTTCCAGGTGGTCGCCACGATCAGCGCGGAGGGGTGGACCTGTCCGTCCGGGCCCGGCGCGGTGTTGCCCATGGTGAGCAGCAGGCCGTGCTCGGCCTGCGACATCAGCACACTGACCGGCCCCAGGCCCATCAGGTCGGCGCTGTAGTCCTGCATGAGCAGGGCTCCGGGGGCGCTCGACGCGATCTTCTCGGCGTTCGCGAGCCATGCCGTCTGCGACGCCTCGTCGGCGCGTAGGCGACCGGGCAGCGCGGCCTGGGCGACCAGCAGCGAGTCCCCGCTGGCGGCCACCGCGTGCAGCACGTCGGGGGCGTGGTCGTGGACGAACTGGCGCATGAAGTCGTCGAGCACGCTCTGGTCGACGGCGGGCTCGGTCATGGGGATTCCTTGGGGGTCCGGGTGAAGGGCAGATCGCGGGCGCCGCGGCCGAAGGAGGCGGCGGCGGCGCTGGCCTGCGCGATGTCACGGGTGGGTGGGGCGCTACGACGGAACTGGGTCGGTTGGCCCGTGCGCCGCGCCCGCCTCGGCAGGCCCTGGGCGGTCAACTCGGGCGCGAGGTTGGCGGGGAGCGGGCCGCCGGAGATCGGGCCGGTCAGGTGCGGGTCGGCGCCGTTCGTACCGTCGCCGAGCGCGTCGGCGGGGCCGCTGCCGTTGGCGGTGAGCGGGTACGGGCCGTCCGCGAAGGGGCTGCGGCCGTTGGGGGCGCTTGCGTTCGGGCCATTCCCGTTGGCGCCGCCGGCGATGGCGGCGGGCGCCGGCCGCGGCGCGATCGGCCGGGCGCCGTTGTCCACCCGGCGGCGGTGCCGGCCGACGGAGGCGATGATCGCGTGCGGCAGCACGATGTCGACGACCGTGCCGCCGTCGGTGCCGGGCCGCAGTTCGACGTCGATGGCCAGCGGCCGGGCCTGGAGCGCGACCACGGTCAGACCGGTCTGGCGCAGCGACGGCAGCGCGTCCACGTCGGCCTTGAGCCGCCGGTTGAGCAGGTCCGGGTCGTGGTGGCCGACGCCCTGGTCCTGGATCCGCACCAGGACGCCCGCCTCGGTGCGGGCGGCGGTGATCTCCACCTCGTGCCGGCCGGAGAAGCGGGCCGCGTTGTCGACGATCTCGCCGATGATCTGGGTGACCGCGCCGACCGTGTCGCCGGCGAGGACGACCGAGGTCGGGATGCCCTTGAACGCGATGTCGGGCAGGCGTTCGTAGCTGGTCACCCGCTGGGCGCCGGCGCGGATCACCTCGTAGAGCGGGGTGTCCGGCCACAGTCGGTTCGGCGGTTGCCCACTGAGCACGGCGATCGAGTCGGCGAGCCGCTTGGTGCCCTCGTTGCCGTGGTCGACCTCGAAGACGGTACCGAGCTGATCCACCGTCAGACTGGATTCCTGGAGCCGGTCGAGCGCGCTGCTGACCCGGCTGGTCTGCACCCGGATGCGCCGGGCGACGTCGCCGAGCGCGTCGTTGTACTCGCGCTGGGCCAGCACCAGCGAGGCGCTGTGCTCGACCGTGCTGTACGCGAGGGTGGTCAACGCGCGGGCCAGGTCGGCGATCTCGTCGGCGCCGCGCTCGCGTTCGGGCTTGGCGCCGAGCATCTTGAGCGCGTACGTCCGACCCGTCTCGTGCGGGGCCAGCGCGTCGCGCCGACGCAGGTCGGCCTCGACGGCGGGCAGCGTCTCCTGGGTCATCACGGTGACCCGCTCGGCCAGGGTCCGCAGGCGCCGGTGCAGCAGTCGGCCGAGCCAGGCGGCGGCCGCGGCGGCGGCGAGTACCGCGCCGATCAGCACCGCGCCCTGGATGCCGGCCAGCCACCACCGGTGGTCGGCCACGTCGGCCACCTCGCGGGCCACGTCGGCGTCGGCCTCCTGCTCCACCGACCATATGCGGTCGGCCCGTTCGGCCAGCGCCGCGCGCCACACCTCGGGCTCCAGCGGGCCGCGCGCGAGCGCGTCCTCGGTCTGCGCGACCCGGATCATCTCCGGACCGGACAACGATCGGGCCAGGAGTTCGCGCCACCTCGACGGCGCGGTCACCGCGAAGGCCTCCAGGGCCTGGTCGTGTGCGGCGCGCGCGGTGGAGGACGCCTTGAGGACCGGGCCGCCCAGCGGGTCGGCACCCAACGAGCGCAGCACGGTGACCTGTTGCTGGCCGAGCGCGGCCCGGGCCTGGGCGAGCGCGGTGATCGCGCGCAGTCGGCCGGCGGTCTCGCCGGAGACGCCGGGGTCGAGGGCGACCCGGGCGCGCAGGTCCACGGTGGTGCCGATCCAGGCCCAATAGCGCACGGCCGCCGCCGAGGTGGCCACGCCGCGCTGGTCGACCTGCACGCGCAGGCCCGGCAGGCCGCGCAGTGCGGTGTCCACGGCGGTCAGCGCGTCGCGTTCGGCGGTGGAGGCGGTCTCCAGACCGCGACGGCGGTCCTGGTAGCGGCGGATGGCGGTTTCGCTCGCGGCGATCGCGGTGCGGTAGTCGGCGCTGGTGATCGGTCCGGGACCGCGCGAGAGCAGGGTGACCGCGGCGGCGCTCTCGGCCTGGAGCCGGCGGCCCACCTCGCCCGCGTCGGCGGAGACGCGGACCAGGTCGTGCGCGTGGTCGGCGGCCCGAGCCTGCTCGACCATGTCCAGGATCGCGGATCCGGCGAAGAAGACCATGCCCGCGGAGGGCACCACGACCATCAGCGTGATCAGACCGCGCACCCGGGGCCGGATCCGGGCGGTCAACCGAATCCGCAGCGTGGGACGGGAGTTCGGGTCGACCGCGGACGGCGACGCGAAGACCGTGCCGGTGGGTGGGGAGGGGTCGGGCGGCGTATCGGCGGTCGCCCCCGCCGCGCTCGTCTCGGCCGCGCCCGTCTTGCGGGAGGGACGTATCTTCATCATCCGTGTTCGCCCCTCGTGCCCGATCGGGTGAGCGCGGGCGGGTTCGGCGTCGACGGATGCCGCGGACCGGCGGTCACGGCCGTGACCGGACGCCGGGCGGCGGACGTCGAAAACGGCCGGTTCGGCCGGCCGGCGCGAGCCGCGGGGGCGGCGTGAGCGGGACGGCGGAGTAATCGCAACACGGGTAGGGATCCCTGAACGATGGTCGGCGGGGGAGGAGTTGCGTCGAGCGGACGACCGTGGTCGGACCGCCGGCGCAGGGTTGCGGCGGCGGCGACGCGGTCGGTTGCGGCGGCCGGTGGATCGTGGGCCGGTCCGGGACGGGGTGGTCCGGGATCGGCGGGTCCGGCGGGGGTCTGTGCCCGGTCCGGGCCGATCGGGTCCCGATCGGCCGGTAGCGGCACCTCCGCTTCCGGTTCGCGGACATTCCGGTCATCCTGTGCCGGGCCTCGACACGATCCGGACCGGTGGCCGGCAGGGCGGGTGTCCGTGAGCGGGTCATGGCCGCTCGGGGCGGATGCGGGCCCGGGGCATCAGGGCACGGGATGCGGCCGGCTCCCGCGAGAGCAAGTGGCGGCCCACGCACGGGAGTTGGTGCCCCGGTGCGGCGCCCTCGGACAGTCGGCCCACCGCTCCGGGATCATTCGGTCGTGAGCTTTCGCCGCAAAAACGCCCATGAACGGATCACTCCTCGCAAGGGGGTGCGGGGTCGACCAGGAAACGCCCGATAGCCGTTGGGGCAACTGTTCGCATCGGTGCGCACACACACTGTCCCTGCGAATCCACCGAACGTCAAACGAAACTTGACTCTCGTTGCACCCCTGTTGTCACCGTCACGTCACCCGTCGAGGTCGCCGACGTCCGGGGCGCGGGGCGGCCTCCCACGGGATCGAACCGACCGGATGGCCGGGATGTCCGAGCCGATCCGCAGAACGAACGAAAGCCCGGTGAAAGGGGGTTGCCGGTCAATTGCCGGTGGTGCCGAGCGATGGCGTGCGCCGGTAAGGGTGTTCGGCGCCGACGCCCGTCGGGTGGCGGATCACAGGCCGCCCGAAGTCGGGTTCGTGCGCCGCTCCCGGGCACGGCGGCCCGGGAGCGGTGTCCGCCGTCCCGGAAGTCGGCGGCATCGGAAGCGTCGCCCGTTCGGCCCTCGGTGTCCACGCGGGCGCTGTGCCATTTTGTGACAGTTGCGGAGCCCGGCATTGTCGCCGGCGCACGGGCCGCTCGAATCTGGTCTGGACCAATTTCCCGCATCCGTTCCCCAGGAGCGTCCGATGTCCCCAGTTCCGCACGCCGCCGTCGAATCGGCGAAACCTCATGTCCTCGGTTTGTTCCGAATCGTCATCGGATTGCTCTTCACCTGCCACGGCGCCGCGTCGTTGTTCGGCTTCCCGGACAGCGGGCGCGGCACCATCTCCGCCGGCGAGTGGCCCGGCTGGTACGCGGCGGTCATTCAACTCGTCGGCGGAGGGCTGGTGTTGCTCGGATTGGGCACCCGCGCCGCCGCGTTCCTGTCCTCCGGCTCGATGGCCTACGCCTACTTCACCGAACACCAGAAGGAAGACCTGTGGCCGCTGCAGAACGGCGGCGAACTCTCCGTGCTGTTCTGCTGGTCCCTGCTCCTGATCGTCGTCTTCGGCTCCGGCAGCTTCGCCCTCGACAACCTGCTCACCCGCAACGCACCCTCCAGCCCGAACGGGGAACACCCCGACTCGGACACGCCCACCCAAACCCAACGGCCGACCGGAAGGCTCCAACCCGCCAAGCCCAACGCCTCGACGGGACCCAACGAATCGGCCCCAGCGGTAGTCGGCTGACCACCCCCGCAACTCCCACCCGAACCCAACCACCACCAAAACCACCCAACCAGCCGGCCCAACACTCACCCCAAGCAGCCGAACCGGCACTTGAGCCCAAACAACCCGGCGGGCGCTTGAGGCCAAGCAGCCGGGCCGGCGTTCGAGCCCAGGTAGCCCGGTAGGCGTCCATCCCCAACCAACCGGCCCAACACTCAACCCCAAGCAGCCGAACCGGCACTTGAGCCCAAACAGCCCGGCCGGCACTTGAGCCCAAACAGCCCGGCCGGCGTTTGAGGCCACTCAGCCTGGCCGGCGTTTGAGGCCAAGTAGCCGGGCCGGCGTTTGAGGCCAAATAGCCCGGTCGGCGCTCGTCCCCAAGCAGCCGAACCGGCACTTGAGCCCAAACAGCCCGGCCGGCGTTTGAGGCCAAGTAGCCCGGCCGGCGTTTGAGGCCAGAAGCCCGGCCGGCGTTTGAGGCCAGAAGCCCGGCCGGCGTTTGAGGCCAACGGCCGCCGGATGGCCCGGGTGCCGGACGGCCTGAGTGTGGGGACGATCAACCCGGACTGTCGCGACGGATGCGGGCCGCCAGCCACAGATCGAACCGATCGTCCCCACTCTCCACCCGCCGCCCGGCCACCCGCATCGCCTTGTCCACCCGATTGCGCACGGTGTGCCGATGCACGTCCAGGCGCCGACTCGTCTCGTCCCACGAGCCCCCGGTCTCCAACCACATCGCAAGCGTCGTGACCAACTCGCCCCCCGGATCGGCGGCGTCGATCGGCCCCAGCACGGCGTCCGCGTAGCCCGCCAGCGTGCGCGCGTCGGCAAGACCCAGCAGCAGCCGGCTCGCGGTACCGTGCCGGGCCTCCACCGGATGCCCCGCCGCCCGGCTGACCGCCAGCAGACTGCGGGCCTGACGGATCGACGATCCGGCCGCGTCCGGCTCGACCGCCGGACCGACCCCCGCCGGCCGCCCGGGCGCGAACCGGCCGAGGATGGCGTACACGTCCAGATCCGTCCCGAACACCGCCTCCACCGCCCCGCCCGCCACCCGGACCAGCCCGCCGGGCAGCGCCAGTGCCAGATCGGCGGCCAGTTCACCCGCATCGGCCTGCGCCGCATCCCCCACCGCCGCGTCCGCGCCCTCCCCGGGCCCGCCGTCGAGGCCCACCACCACCCCGCGCACCGACCCCGCCGCCAGCCCCGCCGCATCCAGCACGTCCCGCGCCTGCTCCGCCGTGGTCCCGGGAGCCAGCAGCCGGCCCAACAACGCGGCCCGCCGGCGACGTACCGGCTCGTCGGCCAGATGCCGCCGCTCCAGTTCCAGGGAAAGCAGGGACACCAGCCCGGACACCAGCAGTCGGGCCGCCGACTCCACCGGCCCCGCCAGCACCAGCAGCCCGCGCAGCCGCCGGGCGCCCAGCGGCTGCACCTCCACCCGCACCCCTTCGGCGTCGCTGCTGCTCCCGCTGCCGTGCAGCCCGCGCGCGGCCACCCGGCGGATCAGGTCGGTACTGGCGGCCAGCAACGCCACCGCGTCCGGCGAGCCGTCCGCGCCCGGCGCCTCGGGCGGCCCCGCCAGGCTGTCCGCGACCAGCCGGCCCACCGGATCGGCGACGATCGCGTCCACCCCGGTCGCCGCCCGCCAGGCCCGCAGCGTGGCCAGCACGCCATTGCCCGACGCCGCCGCGATGGTCAACCGGCGCTGCGCCTCGAACGCGTGCTCCAGGGCCAACCGCTGCTGCGCCGCCCGGGCCGCGAAGACCGCCTTGGTGACCGCGATGAACGGCACCTCGTCCGGCACGGTGAGCAGCGGCAGCCCGGCCTCCCCGGCGGCCCGGATCAGCGGCTCGGGCGCCCGCTGGTGGGGCAGCTCCCGTCCCAGACCCAGGACAAGCGCGCAGGCGCCCGCGTCCGCGACATCGCGCACGTACGCGGCGCAGTCCCGATCGGTCATCGGCAGCAGCAGGCCGATCGTCATCAACAATTCGCCGCCCTGGAGCCACTGCCCCGGGGTCAGCAGCTCGGACACGTGCGCGGCCTCGACCCGGCGGTCCAGGTGCTCGGCGCCGGACACCACGGCCAGACGCAAATCGGGAAGGGCCACCAGGTCGGAAATGCGGAGAATGCCGGGAAGATCAGCCGAGTGCGATATGGGCATGGACACAGTGTCCACCCTCGCCAATCAGATTCGACACGATATCGATCGTTTACGGTTGTTTACCGGGCGTACCTTCAGGCGTCACCCACCGACCGTCGACCCCGACGCGTCGACCGCGCAGGACGCAGGACCGCAGGAGAGCCCATGGATGCCACCAGGCCATCGCGCGCAGCCCCGGCCGCCGCCCGCTCCGCCACTGCTCCCGCGACGGCCGTACGGGCCGCGAGCACCCCCGACGCCGCGTCCGCGTCCGCGTCCGGGCGCGGCTCGCACCGCGCGTCGGCCCCCGACTCCGGCTCGCGGCACCCGTCCGACCCCGGTCCCCGCCCCGGCGGCGTGGCGATCGAGACCCGCTCGATCGACTACGTCCCCGCCCGGGAGCGGCACGGCAAGGTCTGGCATCAGGGCCCGTTCTGGTTCACCGGCAACTTCGTGCTGACCACGATGGTCACCGGCTTCATCGGCCCGGCCCTCGGCCTGGGGCTGGGCTGGTCGATCCTGGCGGTCGTACTCGGCGCCTGCTTCGGCACCTTCTTCATGGCGTTCCACGCCAACCAAGGCCCGCGGATGGGCCTGCCGCAGATGATCCAGTCGCGCGCCCAGTTCGGCATCCGCGGCGCGATCGTGCCGTTCGTCGCGGTCGTGTTCGTCTACGTCGGCTTCAACGTCTTCAACGTGGTCCTCGCCACCCAGGGCCTACAGACCGTGCTGCCCGGCGGTTCGACGCTGTGGTACGCGGTACTGATCGCCATCGCGATCGTGCTCGCCGTGGTCGGCCACGACCTGCTGCACCTGGTCCAGCGCTGGCTGACGTACGTTCTGATCGCCGTGTTCGGCGTGCTCAGCGTCGGCGCGATCGTCAACCTCGACGTGTCCACGCCCGCCGGCGGTGGCGGAATGTCCTGGACCGCGTTCCTGGTGGTCTTCTCCGGCGCGGCCGGCTACCAGATCAGCTACGCCGTCTACGTATCCGACTACTCCCGCTACCTGCCGGCCGACGTGCCCGCGCGCAAGGTGATCTGGTGGACGTACGCGGGCGCGGCGGGCTCCGCGGCCTGGTTGATGTCGCTGGGTGCGCTGCTCGCCTCGGCGCTGCCGGACCCGGACGCGATCGCGGCGGTGCGGCAGGTGGGCAACGACATCGTGCCGGGCTTCGGCACGTTCGCCGTACTGGTGTCCGCACTCGCGCTGATCAGCATCATGGCGGTGAACGCGTACGGCGCGATGCTCACCACGACCAGCGCGCTCGACGCGTTCCGGCCGGTGCGGCCGACCGTACGGGTGCGGGTGATCGGCATCGTGGCGATCGAGGCGATCGTCTTCGTGGTGGCGATCGTGCTGCCGGAGGACTACCTCGGCAGCTTCAACGACTTCATCCTCATGATGCTCTACGGCCTCATCCCGTGGACCGCCGTCAACCTCGTCGACTTCTACCTCGTGCGCCGGGGCCACTACGCGGTCACCGCGATCTTCGACCCGCGCGGCATCTACGGGCGCTGGTCCTGGCGCGGACTGACCGCCTACGCCGTCGGCTTCGCGGCGATGATCCCGTTCTTCAAGACCTCGTTCTTCACCGGCCCGGTGGCCGACGCGCTGGACGGCGCGGACCTGTCCTTCGTGGTCGGACTGCTGGTCGGCGGCGCGCTGTACGCCTGGCTGTGCCGCGACCTGGACCTGAGCGCGGAGCGCGCCGCCGAGCGGGCGAGCGAGGCCGAACTCGAAGGCGCCGACGCGCCGGTGGGGGCCTGACATGAGCGACCGTACCGGCGACGCGACCGAGACCGTGGTGGCCTGCGCGCAGATCGCGCTGTCCGTCGGCGACGTCGAGGGCAATCGGCGCGCGGCGCTGGCCGCGATCGAACGGGCCGCGGCGGCCGGGGCCGACGTGATCGTCCTGCCCGAACTGGCCAACAGCGGCTACGTGATGCGCGACGCGGCCGAGGCCGCCGGCTACGCCGAGCCGGTCGACGGGCCGACCGTGACCGGCTGGCACGAGGCGGCCCGGCGGCTCGGGGTGATCGTGGTCGGTGGGTTCGCCGAACGCGACGCCGACGGCGCGGTCCGCAATTCGGCCGTCCTGGTCGACGCGAGCGGCGTACGGGCGTGCTACCGCAAGGCGCACCTGTGGGGCCGCGAGGGCGAACTCTTCGTCCCCGGCGACGCGTTGCCGCCGGTGGTGCGGACCGACGCGGGCCGGATCGGGGTACTGGTCTGCTACGACGTCGAGTTCCCCGAATGGGTGCGGACCGCCACCCTGCGCGGCGCGGATCTGCTGTGCGCGCCGGTCAACTGGCCGTACGCGCCGCGGCCGGCGGGCGAGCGGCCGGCGGAGGACGTCCGGGTCCAGGCGAACGCCGCGGTGAACCGGGTGTTCGTCGCCGCCTGCGACCGGGCCGGCCCCGAACGCGGCACCTCCTGGGTCGGCGGCTCGATCATCGTCGACCCGGACGGCTTCCCCCTCGCCGGCCCGCCGGCCGAGGACGCCGAACACCTGCTGCTCGCCCGCTGCCGACTTCCCGAGGCCCGGGACAAGCGGATCGGCGCACACAACGACGTATTCGCGGACCGACGGCCCGAGTTGTACGGGCCGGTGCTCGAACCGCCCCCGCTCCCCGCATCGAACCCGAGCGAGCACACCACCGAAAGGACCGAGCGATGACCGGCGCCCCCCAGGGACCCATCGACGCCACACGCGTTCCGCGCTTCGCGGGCCCCGCCACCTTCGCACGCCTGCCGCGCGCCGACGAGGTCGAGCGGGTCGACGTCGCCGTCGTGGGCGTGCCGTTCGACACCGGCGTCAGCTACCGGCCCGGCGCCCGCTTCGGACCGGCGCACGTGCGCGCCTCCTCGAAGCTGCTGCGGCCGTACAACCCGGCGCTGGACGTGTCGCCGTTCGCCGAGTTGCAGGTCGCCGACGCGGGCGACATCGCGGTCAACCCGTTCGACATCGGCGCCGCGATCGCCACGCTCGAAGCGGCCGCGCGGGAGTTCGCGGCGAACGGCACCCGGTTGCTCACCATCGGCGGCGACCACACCATCGCCCTGCCCCTGCTGCGCGCGGTCGCCGCCGAGCACGGGCCGGTCGCGGTGGTGCACTTCGACGCGCATCTGGACACGTGGGACACCTACTTCGGCGAGCCGTACACCCACGGCACGCCGTTCCGTCGCGCGTCGGAGGAGGGCCTGCTCGACCCGACCCGCTGCCTGCACGTGGGCATCCGCGGTCCGCTGTACGGCCCCGACGACCTGCGCGAGGACGGCGTGCTCGGCTTCCAGGTCGTGCACAGCGACGACTACCAGGACGCCACCGTCGCGTCGGTGGTCGAGCGGATGCGGCGCCGGCTCGGTACCGGCCCGGTGTACGTCTCGGTCGACATCGACGTCCTGGACCCGGCGCACGCCCCCGGCACCGGCACCCCCGAGGCGGGCGGCCTGACCAGCCGCGAACTCCTCAACACGCTGCGCGGACTGGTCGGCCTGAACGTCGTCGGCGCGGACATCGTCGAGGTGGCCCCCGCCTACGACCACGCCGAACTCACCGGCATCGCCGCGGCCCACGTCGGCTACGAACTGCTGTCCGTCCTGGCCCGCAACGAACGCGACGGCATCCGGGCCTGACCTGGCCACCCTCGAACGCGCCTCGGCCGACCGCACGGGGACGGTCGGCCGAGGCGTCCCCACCACCTCTTCGATCCCGTTTCGGCGGGCCAGGGCCGGGGGTTTCGCGGTCGCGGGATATGTTCGTGGGCGGTTCGGAGCACACGGGAAGAGGTGGCGCGTCATGGAGTATGTGAAGCTCGGCAGCACCGGATTGGACGTCTCGCGGATCTGTCTCGGATGTATGAGCTACGGCGTGCCCGAGCGTGGCAGCCATCCGTGGACGTTGCCCGAGGACGCGGCTCGGCCGTTGATTCGGCGGGCCGTGGAGGCCGGGATCAACTTCTTCGACACGGCGAACATCTACTCCGACGGGACCAGCGAGGAGATCGTCGGGCGCGCCCTGGCGGACTTCGCACGGCGCGACGAGATCGTGATCGCCACGAAGCTGAACGGGCGGATGCGACCGGGGCCGAACGCGGCCGGGCTCTCCCGCAAGGCCGTGCTGACCGAGATCGACAACTCGCTGCGCCGACTGGGCACGGATTACGTGGACCTGTACCAGATCCACCGCTGGGACACGGCGACTCCCATCGAGGAGACGATGGAGGCGCTGCACGACGTGGTCAAGGCGGGCAAGGCCCGCTACATCGGCGCGTCCTCGATGTACGCGTGGCAGTTCGCCAAGGCCCAGTACACCGCCGAGCGGCACGGCTGGACCCGGTTCGTCTCCATGCAGAACCACCTCAACCTGCTCTACCGCGAGGAGGAGCGGGAGATGCTGCCGCTGTGCGCGGACCAGGGCGTCGGGGTGATCCCGTGGAGCCCGCTGGCCCGGGGGCGGCTGACCCGCGACTGGGGCGCGGACAGCGCCCGCAGCGAGACCGACGAGTTCGGCAAGACGCTGTACGGCGAGGCGGATCGGCCGATCGTCGAGGCCGTGGCCGAGATCGCCGGGGAGCGTGGGGTATCGCGCGCCCAGGTCGCGCTGGCGTGGATCGCGAGCCGACCCGGGGTGACCGCGCCGATCGTCGGGGCCGGGAAGCCGGTACACGTCGACGACGCCGTCGCGGCCCTGTCGCTGACCCTCACGGCGGCCGAGGTGGATCGGCTCGAACGCCCGTACACGCCGCGGCCGGTGGCGGGATTCGCCTGATCCCCGATCGGCGACCCGCCCGGCGACGCGGGGGTCGACGGGGTGTCGGTGGCGCGCGCGTAAACTGCGCGCAGCCGCCGCCTCGGTGAATGTTGGGGGCGGCGCCGCCGAGATCGGCGCGTTTGCCGGGTCGGTGTCGATCCGGGCGAAAGAGGGCGTGGATGGCGGTGGAGCGCGGTCGCGACGCGCGCCGGGAGGTGTTCCTGTGGGGGCCGCCGGCGGCGATCGCGGTGCTGATCGCGGTACTTGCGGCGTGCAGTCGGGAATGGCTGCTGAGCGCGCTGATGGCGATGACCGCGGGTTGTGTCGCCCTGGGGTTCCACGTCCGGGTCCGGCCCCGGCGGTAGCCCTACGGTGGTCGCGGCCGGGGGCGGGACCACCGTCGGTGTGGTAACAGTCGCGGAACGGAGTGGCCATGCCACGGATTATCCGGGCGGTTGGCGGATAGCCTCCGGGACATGGGCGGGGATCCGCGGATGTCACCGGTGTGGACGGTAGGGACCGCTGTGGCGCCGAGGACGAGTCGGTTCGGGGGGCAACTGTGTCCGAGGAGTGGTGGGTTCCGTCGAACGACGAGACGGAGGCGGAGACTTCACCCGAGTGGGGACCGGGAGGAGTCGATATGGGGGTGCCCAGTGTCGCGCGGGTCTACGACGCGATCCTGGGCGGCAAGGATCATTTCGCGATCGACCGGGTGATCGCCGACAAGGCGATGGCCGTGATGCCCAACGCCCGTACGGGTGCGCGGGCGAACCGGGCGATCCTGGAACGCGGTGTGCGCTATATGGCCCGGGAGGGCATCGATCAATTTCTCGACCTCGGGTCGGGATTACCCACCGCGCGCAATACCCACGAGGTGGCGCAGCAGGAGAATCCCCACGCCCGGGTCGTCTACGTGGACAATGACCCGATCGTCCTCGCGCACGGCCGCGCGTTGTTGGCGGAAAACGATCGCACCCGGGTGGTGAACGCCGACGTGCGGGACGCCCGGGACGTGCTCACCCGGCCGGAGATCACCGAACTCCTGGATCTGAAGCGGCCGTTGGGGCTGCTCATGGTCGCGGTGCTGCACCACCTGGCGGACGCGGACGATCCGACGGAGCTGGTGCGCACGTACCGCGAGGCCCTGGCCCCAGGCAGCTACCTGTTCATCACCCACTTCTGCGATTCCACGCCGGAGGGCCGCGAGTTGGAGCACCTGTTCCTGTCCACCCTCGGCAGTGGCCGGTTCCGCAGTCGGGCGACCATAGAGGGCTTCTTCGCGGGCACCGAGCCGGTCGAGCCGGGCGTGGTGCTGCTGCCGTACTGGCGTCCCGACACGCCGGTGACGGACGAATCCGCCTACGCGGGCCTGACCATGATCGGCGGCCTGGGCCGCGTCCCGCAGGCGTGAGGATCGGCCCCGGAGGCGGCCGTACCGCCGCCCGGTGGTCCCGGACGGCGGTACGGTCGGTGCGTGGTGCGTGGTGTAGAAGTCGGGCCCGGACGGGGCTACTTGAGGCCGTTGTCGAGTGCGGTCATCAGCGCTCCGTTGGGGGTGTCACCGGACATCTCCCAGATCATCGCGCCGAGTAGGTGTTTGGATTTCAGATAGGCCGTCTTCTGGCCGATCGACCAGGCGTCGTCGAAGGTCCACCACTGTCCGCCGGCTCCGGTGTAGCCGTAGGTCGAGACGGATTGCGCGTCGTGATAGACGGTCAGATTCGGCACGCTGCTCAGCAGGTTCTGGTAGCCGCGAGTGCCCGCCTCCTCGGCGAACTGGCCCGGTGCGGCGCCGTTCGCGGACTGCCACTCGCCGTGCGCCCCGCCGTCGGCCACCGCCTGCCAACCCCGTCCGTAGAACGGGAAACCGATGGTCAGCTTGCGTGGATTGACCCCGGCGTCGGTGTAGATCTTCACCGCGTCGTCGATGCTGAAGTGGGTCGGGTACGGGTCCTGCGTGTCGGTGTACAGGTTGGCCTGGTGGCCGGCGCGGTTGGGCTCCCACGAGTTGTCGCTGCCCGCGCCGTGGAAGTCGTAGCCCTGGATGTTGGCCACGTCCAGGGAGTCGAAGATCTTCGACAGGTCCCAGCCCTGGTTCACCTTGACCGGGTCGGCCGGGGTGAACGCGGTGAGCAGCTTGCGCTGTCCGCCGGTGGCGTCGAGCTGCTTGCGGAACTCGGCGAGCAGCAGGGTCAGGTTCTGCTTGTCGTTGACGTTGTAGTGGTTGCCGGCGTGCCCGTCGGGCGAGCCGGGCCACTCCCAGTCGACGTCGATGCCGTCGAACACGCCCGCGCCGGTACCCGGCCCGCCGGCGCCGTTGTAGACCGGCAGGTCACCCTTGATCCATGTGTCCACGCAGGACTTGACGAACTTCTGCCGGGACGCCTCGGTGGCCGCCGCGTCGGAGAAGAACTTCGAGTAGGTCCAGCCGCCGAGCGAGACCACCACCTTCAGATGCGGGTACTTGGCCTTGAGCAGCTTGATCTGGTTGAAGTTGCCGCGCAGCTTGGCCCATCCGTCGTCGGCCACCCCGTTCACCGACTGCGAGGCCGACATCGGCCGGGCGTAGTCGGCGTCCGCGTCGCCCGCGCCGGTGCCCTGGTCGGGGTCCTGCGGGTTGGCGGTGGTGCCCTTGGTGACGCCGGCCATGCAGGTCAGGTTGACCGGATCGATGTTCTCGAAGGCGTAGTTGATCACGTCCAGTTTGGCGGCCGAGCCGGAGGTGTCCAGGTTCTTCACGAAGTACTGGCGGCCGTAGATGCCCCATTGGACGAAGTAGCCGACGCGCAGGTTCTTGCCCGCGCCGGCGATGTCGTCGGTGGTCACGTCCACCGTGTTGGAGGCGGGCGAGGAGTTGTCCGCCGCGTCTCGGGCCTTGACCGTGAAGGTGTAGGCGGTGGCGGGGGACAGGCCGTCGACGGTGGCCGCGGTGGCGGTGCCGGCGACGGTGGTGGCCAGGGTGCCGTTGCGATAGACGTCGTACGCGGCCACGCCGACGTTGTCCGTCGACGCGTTCCAGGCCAGGGCGACGGTGGCGGACGTCTTGCCGGTACTGCGCAGTGTGCCCGGCGCGGTCGGCGGCGTCGGGTCGCTCGCCGGGTCGACGGTGGTCACCGTCACCGGCGCGCTCGCCGGGCCGAGGTTGCCGCGCTTGTCCTTGGCCCGGACCGCGTAGGTGTACGCGGTGGCGGGGGTCAGGCCGGTCAATGTGGCCGAGGTGGCCGTCGTGGAGGCGACCGTGGTGCCGCCGGAGACCACCTCGTAGCCGGCCACCGGGTAGTCCCCGCCGGCCGCCGCGCTCCAGCCGAGCGAGATGGAGTGCGCGGTGACGGTGGTGGCGCGTGGTGTGCCCGGTGCGGTGGGCGGGACGTCGGGGGTGCCGTCGCACTTGTCGCCGTTGACGGTGCAGTGGCCGGGCGTGCCGGCGGGGCCGTTGCCGACGAACCAGTAGCTGAACGGGTCGGTGCTGCCGCCGGCGGCGATGGTGCCGTTGTAGTAGGCGTTCTTGACCGATACGTGGCTGCCGGTGACGGTGGCGTCGCCGTAGTAGTTGCCGTTGATGGTGACCCCGGGCGGCAGGTCGAACTCCAGTTGCCAGCCGGTGACGGCGGCGGTGCCGCCGTTGTGTACGACGTAAGTGCCCTTCCACCACGAGCCGTTGTCCTGGACGGAGAACGTCGCGGTGAGTTTGCCGGCCGCCTGCGCGGCGCCGGCGTTCAGACCGGTGAGTACGGCCAGGGGCAGGGCCAGGACGGCGATCAGGACGGCCGCGCGGCTGCGCAGGCTGGTGCGGAATCTGCCGCGGAGTGTGCCGCGGGCTCTGCGTGGTTGTGGGGACATGGCTCTCTCCCTGTGTGCGTGGAACAGGGCTGTGCGGAACCGTGCACGCGCGCGCCTCACCGGGGTGACCGCGCGACGGGGACGCCGGTCGCGGTCGAGAAGCAGTCGCCGGCGAAATTGGTCTGGACCAAAACGCCTCTAGGACGGTAAGTGGTCTGGACCAAAAGGTCAACAGTGGATGCGCCGGACGGGGTGCCGGGGTCGGTCACGCCGACCGGCACGGGCGCTTCGCCCGTGCTCAGCGCGGGAGTTCGGCGCGGCGAATGGTCGAGGACGTCAGCCCGACGGCGGCGCCGAGGGCACTGATTCCGGCGAAGATCGCGTAGGCGGGGCCCGGGCCGGTGGCCGCGACGGTGGCGCCGAACAGGGGGAAGGCGATCGGGCCGAGGCCGAAGGCGGTCAGGCTGAGGACGGAGGCGACCCGGCCCTGGTAGGCGGGTTCGGTCGCGGTCTGCACGAGGGCGTGGCTCAGGCCGCCGTTGAGGCCGAACAGCAGGCCGGCGCAGGCCGCGACGGCGACGGCGATCGGCAGGACGGTGGTCGCGCCGAGGCCCGCCAGGCCCGCGGAGCCGGCGGCCAGGGCGGCGATCAGGACGGCGCCGGCTCGGGGCAGTCGGCCGGTCACGGTGAGGAGCAGTGCGCTCGCGCCCGCACCGACACTGAACGCGCCCGCGAGCCAGCCGGCGCCCGAGGCGCCCCAGCCGCGTGCGTCGGCCAGTACGACCATGCCGACGTTCAGCGGTCCGCCGGCGCCGAGTTCGATCAGCGCGCTCGCCAGGACGAGACGACGGATCAGCGGACGGCGGCGGATGTAGCGCAGGCCGTCGATGAGTTCACGCCACGCGGCGGCCCGCGAACGGCCGGCCGCCGGGGCATCCGCCGCGGCGGCGCTCGATCCGGCGCCGGGTATCCGTACCGCGAGCAGCAACACGAGGGAGAGCGCGAACAGCCCGCCCGCGACGGTGAACGCGGCGGCCGGGCCACCGAGGGCCAGTGCGACGCCGGCCAGGGGCGGCCCGGCGGTCTGGCCGAGCCGGATGGACAGCGCGCGCATGCCCTGGACCCGGACCAGTTCCCCGGGCGCGGCCAGCAGGGGCGGGAGCGCGCCCACGGCCGGCATGAACAACGCGTCGACCACGCTGAACACCAGCGCGACGGCGATCAGCAGCCACAGCCCGGGGGAGGACAGCGCCAGGGTCGCCGCGGCGCCGAGCACGACGAGGCAGCGCACGGTATCGCTGCCGATCACCACCCGACGCGGGCCGAACAGGTCGGCGACCACACCGCCGCCGAGCATCAGCACCGCGCGGGGGATCGCCGCGATCGCCATGATCAACCCGACCCGCGCGGGCCCACCGTGCTGGTTGGCGGCCCACCCGAGGGCGAGGAAGAATCCGCTGTCACCGACCACGGAGGCGGTGTACGCGACCAGCCAGCGCAGCACATTGCGATCACGATGCGCGGGGGGCCCGGCGACGGCGGTCGCCGGCGCGGATTCGTCGGTGGCCGACATGACGGTCTCCCGGAGTCGGATGAACTGCGGATTCGAGCCTAGGTCCGCAAGGAATATTGCGCAAGATTATTTGCGCAATATTCCTTGCGGGCTCTGTCGCGGCGCTCTGCGGCTACCGCTGAGGGGCCTGCTCCCCGCGTCGCGCCTCGCACGTCTCACACGCCGCCGCGAGCCCGTAGCGCTGTGTGCATACGATTCAGGATCTCGTCCAGGACGCCTGCGGAGGTGGCGAAATTCAGGCGGGCGAAGCCGTTTCCCTCCGGGCCGAAGGAGGGGCCGGAAAACAGGAGAACCTTGGCGTGGTCGCGGAAGAACTCGTACGGGTCGTCGCCCAGGCCCAGCGGGCGGCAGTCGAGCCAGGCCAGGAAGCCCGCCTCGGGGGAGTGGTGGCGGATGCCCTCGGGCAGTCCTGCGGCGAGGCGGCGGCGGTTGCGGTCGAGGAGGACGCGTACCTCGTCCAACCACGCGTCGCCCTCCGCCCAGGCCGCCTCCAGGGCGGCCACGGCCAGCACGCCGACCTGGCCGAAGAGCAGTCCCCGCCGGGCGTCCACGGCGTCCCGCAGTTCCGGCGGGCCGATGTGCGCGGCGGCGCAGCGGACGCCCGCCAGGTTGAACGCCTTGCTGCCCGAGGTCACGGTGACCGTGCGCGCGGCGATCTCCGGCCCGAGGGACGCGAACGGGATGTGGATGTGCGGCGGGTGGGTCAGGTCCGCGTGCACCTCGTCGGAGATCACCAACAGGTCGTGCCGTAGGGCGAGTTCGGCCAGCGTTTCGAGTTCGTCCCGGCGCAGTACCCGGCCCGTGGGGTTGTGCGGGTTGACCAGGAACAACACCCGGCAACGGTCCGCCCGATCGAGTGTCGCGGCCACTCGATCCGGGTCGAGCGTCCAGCCGTGTGCGCCCTCCTCGATCGGCACGGTCAGCGGCGGCCGGTCGATCCGGCGCAGGTCGTCGACGAACGGCGGGCAGGCGGGCGTGTGCAGGACGACCGTGTCGCCGGGTCGGGTGGCCAGATGCAGGACCGCCGACACCGCCTGATTGACGTCGGTGAACAGGCGCAGGTGGGTCGGCTCGGCGGCGAAGTCGAACCGACGCTTCATCCGGGCCGCGAACACCTCGCCCAGCGGCGCCCCTTCGGTCCCGTCGAACCACACCGGATAGCCCAGGTCGCCGTCGATGCGCCGGATCAGTGCCGCGCGGATCTCGGGCGCGATCGGGAAGTCCATGTCGCCGATCCACGCGGACAGCGTGTCCTCGGGCGCGTAGGCCCACTTCTCACCGTCCCGACGGGCCAGGATGTCCGGGTCGAGCGCGTCGAACACCCCGTTTCGGAAGGCCCGTTCGTGCCCGACGGAGCCCGAGGGCCCGAAGTCGGCCGCCGACGCGGCGTCCGCGCTCATCGACCGGGCTCCTCGGCAGGAACGGCCACGCCTGGTACGAATCCGGCCACGACCCGCGCGTCACCGGGCATGCCGCCGTCCCGCTCCGCGCCGCCCGGCCCGTCGTCCCGCTCGCGAGCCGCCTCGCCGTCCTCTTCCTCCGGCGCGACCCCGTCCCCCTCCCCGAGCAGCGGTGACGAGTCGTTGCGTACCGTGCCCCAGCGGCGTTCCGTCTCGCGGTGGATGTGCCAGATGTCGTCCTCGGCCAGCACCACCGAGACCACGCCCGGGAAGGCCTCCTCGAAGTAGGTGTAGGGGCGCCGGTTGTCTACCCGGGGCGAGTGGTAGTCGAGCCGATCCTGCATGCCGTGGATGCGGGTGATCGGTGTGGCGGGGTGGTAGGTGAGGATGTTCGGGCTGGCCAGGTCGATCAGGCGCGCGTCGATCAGGCCGCCCACCGCCTCGATCGTCTCGTCGATGCTGCCGCGCGTCTCGCCGTCGAGGCCGAACAACACCGAGGTGCCCACCCGCATCCCGTGCCGCTTGACCAACGACACCGCCTCGCGCACGCGATGCGCCCAGGGCCGGTCGGTGCCGCGCCGCAGGTTCTTGTGGATGTGGTCCATCACCTGCGTCGACATGCTTTCGATGCCGACGTACACGTACGAGCAGCCGGCCTCGCGCATCCGGTTCAGGATCTCGCTCGCCGCGTGCCGCTCCCGCAGCGCGATCAGGGTGTCCACGGTCAGTTGGGCGCCCCATTCGAGGTCCCGCAGCCGATCCGGATCGTCCGGCTCCGGCAGCAGCCGGGCGAAGCGCCCGGGCAGCGCCGTCGGTTCGCTTCGGCGCAACTGGCGCAACTGCCCGCAGAATTCGGCGATGTCGCGGGAACGCCCGCTCCAGAACACCGAGTCGTCGAAGAACAGCGCCTCGGCGCCGTAGCCGACGTATTCACAGACGCGTTCCAGCGCGCGGCCGATCGGATCCTCCCGGAACCGCTTGAGGCCGATGCCGAGGGCGGAGGACTCCGAGCAGAAATTGCAGTGATAGGGACAGGCGTTGGAGACCATCACGTGTGCCGTGCGTCGGATACCGCCGTCGGCGTGGGTGAAGATCGGGAAGCGCGAGCGGATCGCGAATGCCTCGTACGGTGAGGGCAACGAGCCCAGATCGAGCGATGATCCGTCCTGCGGCAGCACGTCGAACCCGGACGAGGACAGCAGCACGATCATCGAACTGCCCACCGAGGGACCCTCTTTGTCGAGCAGCCCCTGGAGACAGGGCAACACCCGATCGCGATCGACCCAGCGCCGGTCCAGGTCGGTGGCCAGGGCCAGGGCACGCATCAGCAGATCGAGCGAGTGGTATGCCTCACCGGTGATCACCGCGTCGAACACCCGTGGCGCGCGACCGTCGGCGATCACGGCGAGCGGACTGCTGGGGGCGAGTACCAGGCGTTCGCGATGCGGCACCCGGATCACCGTCTCGTCCGCGTGGCGTCCGCCGAGCACCACGAAGGCTTCCGGAACCTCCGTGCGGACCAGGCCGGCGATCTCCAGGGCGTATCGGTGCGCCGGGGAGACCGCGCTGATCAGCACGACCCTGGGCCGTACCCGGCGCAGCAGCCGGATCCAGCGCACCCGCGCGGCCTCGTCCCAGATCCGGGGGTCGAAGACGGTCTGGTCGGTGTTCGGGTCGGTGCCGTACTCGCGGTAGCCGTCGTGGCCGGCCGTCATCCGGTAGGCGTGGTCGGGGAATCGGGTCCACTCCGGCGCCAGGTCGTTGTAATGTTCGGCGTGTCGGAGCTGCCCCGCGTCGGCGACGGCGCGGTGTACGGCGAAGCTGAGCGCGGCGTACAGGCACATCGGGTCGCCGGGGTAGGTGATCTCGCCCTCGGCCTGGGTCATCACGGGCGCAAGGACGGAGAGCACCGGGAAGTACCGGGTCGCCGTGCGGCCGGCGGCCAGGTCCGCCGCGAGTCGGCGTCTGCGCGTACTCAGGAGTTCCTGGAAGATCGCCGGCGCGGTCTCGCCGCCCGCGTCGTGAAATCTGATGTCCGCGCCGGCCGAGGTCGGTTCTTCGTCGACGGAATTGGTCATCGGCCCTCCAGGTCGGTCCCCGACGTGCCATCAGGCCGCCGACGGCCGAAATCCCGCGCGTGGGCCGCAAAACGATCCCCCATGACGCCGTACGTGCCGTCGCACGGGCATGGCGTCCACCCTCGGCGAGGGCCTCGGGAGGCGAAAGTGTTGCCCTGTTGCCCAAACCAGGAAACAGCGCCGCCCCGGCAGGTGCGCCGAGCCGGCGCGTGGCAGGTCGAAAGCTCCCGCGAGAGCAGGAGTTCGGCGTGCCGCCGCACGTGGGAGGGTGTTTCCTCGAACGGGCAACAGGGCAACACTTTCGCCCTCCCGGCCGCCGGTCGATGGTGGTCCGCATGCGTCATCGCCGGTGCGGGCCGGACGGGTGACCAGGCCCCCGGAACCCATCCAACCCCCTGAATCCACCGAGCACACGCGTATGCGCAAGTCGGCCCCGGGCACCCCGTCCCGGGCCCGGATCGGCGATGGGAGAACTGCGTTGTCGCACGCCTCGCGGGAACCGGACGATCACGCGTCGCGGGAACCGGACGACCTGGTGGGGGTGTTCGCGGCACGCGTCGCCGAACACCCGGACGCGACCGCGATCACCTGCGCGGAGCGGGCGGTCGACTACCGCGAACTCGACGAATCCTCGGACGCGGTGCGCCGGTTCCTGGAGGCTCGCGGTACGGATACCCGGCTGGTCGACGACTGCGAGGTGTGCGGGCCGGAACTGGCCGACGAGGCGCCGGTCGGCGTGTTCATGGACCGGGGCGTCGACGTCATCGCCGCGATGGTCGGCGCGGTCAAGGCGGGGCGCCCCTATGTACCGCTGGACATCCGGTCACCCGCGGCCCGGTTGCGGCTGATCCTGGACGAGTGTGGCATCGGGCTGGTCCTGGTGGACACGGCCGAACGGGCGGCCCGGGTACGCCGGTTCTGCGCCGAATGGGTGGACGTGGTGTGCTTCGCGGACGCCGTGGCGCCGCCGAGGCTCGTGGCGACCGGACCCGTCGCGCCGCCCGGAGCCGTGACGCAGGCGCCCCCGCGCCCCCGATCGCCGCGCCGGCTCGCGTACGTGATCCACACCTCCGGCTCCACCGGTGTGCCCAAGGGCGTCGAGGTCGAGCACCGCGACCTGGTCGCGTTCGCCGCCGACCCGTGCTGGTCGGACGGCCTGGATCGGCGGGTGCTCCAGTATTCGCCGCTGGCGTTCGACGCGTCGGTGTTCGAGATCTGGATGCCGCTGCTGCGCGGTGGCCGGGTGGTGGTGGCCCCGCCCGGCGAGGTGGACGCGGGCGTGGTCGCGCGCCTGATCAAGGAGGAGGGCGTCACCTGCGCGTTCGTGACGACCTCCTTGTTCAACGTGATGGTCGAGCAGGATCCGGCGGTCTTCGCGGGCATCGGCCAGGTATGGATGGGCGGTGAGGCGGCCTCCCCGCTCGCCGTCTCGCGCGCGTTGCGGGCGGGCGGCGCCGGCACCGTGGTCAACGTCTACGGGCCCACCGAGGGCACCATCTTCGCCGCCTTCCATGTGCCGACCGAGCCGGTGGGCGCCCCCGTGCCGATCGGCTCGGCGATGGCGGGGGTGCGCACCTACGTCCTGGACGAGCGGCTGCACCCGGTCGAGACCGGCGCCGACGGCGAACTGTGCCTGGGCGGCCGGGGCGTCGCGCGGGGCTACCGGGGCCGCCCCGGGATCACCGCCGACCGGTTCGTACCCGACCCGTTCGCCGGCGGCGGCGCGCGGATGTACCGCACCGGCGACATCGTGCGCCGGCGGCCGGACGGCCTGCTCGAATTCGTCGGCCGCCGCGACCGCCAGGTCAAGGTGCGCGGCTTCCGGATCGAACTCGGCGAGATCGAGAGCCGCCTCGTCCTGCGCCCCGACGTCGCGGGCGCCGCCGTGCTGGCCGTGCCGGACGCACACGGCGACAAGACGATCGTCGCCTACCTGGTCCCGCGCCGGGACACCCGGTCCGGGGACGCGAACCCCGGTCCGGGCGACGAGGGGTGGGGCCGGCGGGTGTTGGGGGAGTTGGCCGCCTCACTGCCCGCCTACATGGTGCCGACCGACTGCGTGGTACTCGATGCCCTGCCGCTGACGCCCAACGGCAAGGTGGACTCGGCCGCGTTGCCCGCACCGACGCATGCCGTCGACGGCCGCGCGCCGCGTTCGGCCGTCGAGGAACTGCTGTGCGAGGTGTTCGCCGACCTGCTCGGCCTCGACCGGGTCGGCATCGACGACAACTTCATCGAACTCGGCGGCCACTCGCTGCTCGCCACCCGTGCGGTCGCCCGGATCGCCGCCGCCGGCGCCGGACTCCTGCGGGTGGTCGACGTGTTCGAGGCGCCGACCCCGGCCGCCCTCGCGCTCCGCCTGGACGCGGCGGCCCGGGCCCGGACCGCCGAACGCCCGCCGCCGACCCCCCGACCGCGCCCCGACGTCATCCCGCTGTCCTTCGCCCAGCGGCGGTTGTGGCTGGTCAACCGCCTGGAGGGCAGCGCCAACCCGGACTACCACATCCCGCTGCTGTTCCGCCTGCACACCGAGCCCGACCTCGACGCCCTGCGAGCCGCGCTGCGCGATGTGATCGAGCGACACGAAAGCCTGCGCACGGTCTTTCCCGTACACGACGACGTGCCGCGCCAACACATCCTCGACATCGACGAGTTCGGGGTACGGATCCCCGTCGCCGACTGTGCGGCCGACGCGTTGGACGCCGAGATCACCCGCGCCGCCCGGGCGCCGTTCGACCTGACCACCGGGCTGCCGATCCGGGCCGAGCTGATCCAAAGCCCGCACGAGAGCGTGCTGCTCGTGGTGGTCCACCACATCAGCGCCGACGGCTGGTCACTGACCACGCTCACCCGCGACCTCGGCCGGGCCTACGCCGCCCGAACACGCGGCACCCGACCCGACACCGCGCCGCTGCCCCTGCAATACCGCGACTACGCCGCGTGGCAGCGCGAACACCTGGGCGACGAGAACGACCCGGACAGCCCACTGGGCAAACAACTGGCCTACTGGACCGCACGGTTGGCCGACGCGCCGGCCGCATTGCCGCTGCCCACCGATCGTCCGCGCCCGATCGTGGCCGGTCACGCCGGCGACGTGCACGCCTTCGAACTGCCCGCCGACCTGTGTACCGCCCTGGACGACCTGGCCCGCTCCGCGCACACCACGCTGTTCGTCGCGCTGCACGCCGGCCTGGCCGGCCTGCTCACCCGACTCGGCGCGGGCGAGGACATCGTGGTGGGCAGCCCCATCGCGGGCCGCGCGGACGCCGTCCTCGACGACCTGATCGGCTTCTTCGTCAACACCGTGGTGCTGCGGACCGATACCGCCGGCGACCCCACCTTCGCCGAACTGCTCGCCAGGGTGGACCGGTCCTGGCTGCCTGCCTACGCGCACCAGGACGTCCCGTTCGACCTGCTCGTGGAGAAGCTGAACCCGGTCCGCAGCCTGTCCCGACACCCGATCTTCCAGGTCTCGCTCGGCCTGCTGAACACCCCCGACGCGATCACCGGCCTGCCCGGACTGGCCGATCCGTGGACGCTGGCCAACACCCGATCCGCCAAGTTCGACCTCGCGTTCCACCTCTTCCCGCACCGCACCGAGACGGGCCGCCCGGGCCGGATCGACGCCACCGTGGAGTACGCCACCGACCTGTTCGACCGGGACACCGTCCGGCGCATGGCCGACCGACTGGTCCGCCTCCTGCGCGAGGCCGTCGCCCACCCGCACCGCCCCATCGGCGCGCTTGCCATCCTCGACGACACCGAACTCGCCGCCCTGCGCCCGATCGCGCCGGCCGCCCACCCGGAACACGACACCCTGGTCACCGCCTTCCACGCCCGGGTCGCCGCCCACCCCGAGGCGCCGGCCGTCGGCGAAGGCGAGAACACGCTCACCTATCGGGAATTGGGCCGGCGCGCCCGGACCCTCGCCGACGGACTGACCGACGTCGACGCGCCCGTCGCCGTGCTCCTCGAACCCGGCGTCGACGTGGTGACCGCCACCGTCGGCGTGATCGAGGCCGGCGGGACCTATGTGCCGCTCGACCCGGCCCTGCCCGACCGGCGCCTGGCCGCGATCCTCGCCGACAGCGGCGCCGGCACCGTACTGGTCGACCACCCCGAGCGGGCGGAACGCGTCCGCGCCCTGGTCGGCCCCACAACGCGCGTCCTGCGGGTGGCCGACACGATCCGCGCCGGAGCGGCGGCACCCACCGGAGCGGCGCCCGCCGAGATCGACCCCGACCGGATCGTTCGCATCGCCTACACAAGCGACTCCACCGGCGCCCTCGTCGGCGTGTGTACGAGCCACCGCGACCTGCTCACCGCGCCGGACCACCCGGGCGGGCCGAGCCCGCGCGACCGGGGACCCACCCACGAGGCCGGCACGTACCTGCCGTGGACCCGACTGCCGAGCGGTGTCGGCGTACCCGCGGTGGGCGAACCGGATTCCCCGGCCCCACAGACCGTCGACGACCCCCGCGCCCGCCTCGTGGACGAGACCGGCACCCTGGTCGGCATCGGCATGATCGGCGAACTGTGCCTGGCCGAACCCGGGATCGCATCCGGCTACCTGGGTCGCCCCGCGCTCACCGCCGAGCGCTTCGTGCCGGACCCGTACGGCCCACCCGGATCGCGGATGTACCGCACCGGCGACCTCTTCCACCGCCGAGCCGACGGCAGCGCGGACCACGTCGGCCGCCGCGACCGGCAACTGCGCCTGGGCGGACGGCGCATCGAGCCCGCCGAGATCGAGGCGGCGCTGACCGAACACCCCGGCGTGGCCGAGGCCGTGGTGGTGCGCCGCGACGACGAACACCTCGGCGAGATCCTGGTCGCCTACCTGGTACCGACCCCCGGCCACGCGGAACCCGACGACCGACTCCCCGCGTTCCTGGCCGAACGCCTGCCCGCGCACCTGGTGCCGACCGCCCTGGTCCCGCTGCCGGCCCTCCCGCGTACCCCGGCGGGCGCCGTCGACGAGGCGGCGCTGCCCGCCCTCGACCTCGCCGACCCCTCCCGCCCCCCGCGCACCGCCGAGGAACGGGCCCTGTGCGCGCTGTACGCCCGAACCCTCGCCCTACCCGAAGTGCGGCTCGACGACAGCTTCTTCGAACTCGGCGGAAACTCCCTGGCGGCGATCCGTCTCGTCGGCCGGCTACGCGCGGACCACGCGATCGAGGTGCCGGTCAAGAACGTCTTCCGCCACCCGACGCCCGCCGCGTTCCTGGCCGGGATGACCACCGAGGCACGGCTGCGGCTCACCGGACCCGATGCCGACCGCGACCGCGACCAGCACACCATCCCGCGCACCACCACCGCCGACGACCTCGTGCCGCTGTCCTTCGCCCAGCGCCGGTTGTGGTTCCTCGACCAACTTCTGCCGAACCGACCGGACTACAACCTGCCCGTCGCACTGCGCCTGACCGGCCCGCTGGATCCGGATCGGCTGCGCACCGCGCTCACCGGGCTGGTCGCCCGGCACGACGTCCTCCGCACCCGCTATGTGCTGCACGAGGACGAGGCACGCCAACGCGTGGAACCGGCCGGGCCGGTCGAGCCGCGCGAACTCGACCTGCGCGCGCTGCCGATCGAGGAGGCGCTGTCCGTCGCCGACGCGGCGATCGCCGACGACCTCGGCAGACCGTTCGATCTCGCCGCCGCACCTCCGATGCGCACGCTGCTGGTCCGGTTGGCCGACGACGACCACATCCTCTTCCTGGTGGTCCACCACATCGCCACCGACGGCTGGTCCAGCGAGGTGCTGTGCCGGGAACTGGCCGACCGATACCGGCTGGGCGCGCGGTACGAACCGGACCCGCCGGCGCTGCGCTACGCCGACTACGCGGCCTGGGAGAGCGGCGCGGCGGCGGACCCGGCCCGGCGGGCCCAGGCCGACTACTGGCGCACCCGCCTGGCCGGACTGACCTCGGTGGAACTGCCCGGCGACCACCCGCGACCGCCCGTCATGTCCGGCCGGGGCGAGCAATTCGACTTCGAGATCCCCGCCGACCTGCGCCGCCGACTCCTCGATCTGAGCCGGACCTACGAGAGCACACCGTTCATCACCCTGCTCACCGCCTTTCAGGTGCTCGTCGCGCGGCGCACCGGAGCCCGCGACATCGCCGTCGGCACCCCCGTCGCCGGTCGCGGCCGCCCCGAACTCGACGGTTTGATCGGTCTGTTCGTCAACACCCTGGTCCTGCGCGTCGATCTCGATCCCGCGCTGGGCTTCGCCGACCTGATCGCCCGCACCCGCGCCGACGCGGCCGCCGCCTACTCGCATCAGGACCTGCCGTTCGAGCAGCTCGTCGACGAGTTGCGGCCGGCGCGCGACCTCGGCCGCAACCCGCTGTTCCAGCTGATGTTCTCGATGGCGGACGTCAACCCCGCCCCCGCCGACTGGGGGAAGCCCGCGGTCGCGCCACACCCGGTGCCGTTCCGCGCCGCCAAACTCGACCTGGAGATCGCCGTCGCCGAGCGAGGGGACACGTATCTGGGCAGCGTCTACTACGCCACCGACCTGTTCGACCCCGCCACGATCGAACGGCTGGCCCGAGACTATGTCCAGCTCCTCGCGGCGCTGGTCGAGCGACCGGACGCGCCGGTGGGCGGACTCGGCCACGAAGCCCGCCTCGGGGCGCCCGGCGCCCTCGGGTCCGCGCCCGACCGGGCCCAGGCCCTCGCGTCCCCCGCGACCGGCGATCCCCGGCATGCGGCAGCGGGCGACCCCCGGGCCGGCGCCGAGCCGTACGCCCGATGGAACGACACCGCCGTCGACCACGACCTCGACCACTGCCTGCACGACCTGTTCGCCCGGCAAGCCCGGCGCACCCCGCACACCGCGGCCGTGATCGCCGGGCGGGAGACCCTCGACTACGCCGAACTCGACCGCCGCGCCAACCGCTTCGCGCACCGACTCGTGGCCCACGGGGTCCGCCCCGGCCTTCCGGTCGGACTGCACCTGGACCGGGGTTCGGACCTGGCCGTCGCGCTGCTCGGGATCCTCAAGGCCGGTGGTGCCTACCTACCGCTCGACCCCGACTTGCCTCCGGCCCGGGCCCGACAACTGCTCGACGAGGCGGGCACGGACATCTGCGTCGTGGACGCCTCGGCGGGCGACGCGCTCCCGGCCGACGCCGGGATCCGTACGATCACGGTCGACTCGACCGCACCCGACGCCCGGTCACACACCGCACCGGACGCCCGGTCGGACACCCCGCCCGATGTTCCGGTCGACCCCGACGACCTCGTCTCGATCTACTACACCTCGGGCTCGACCGGTAAGCCCAAGGGTGTGGCCAACCCGCACCGGGGCTGGGTCAACCGCATGTGGTGGATGCACCGCCGACACGGCCTCGCCGTCGGCGACCGCGTGTTGCACAAGACCGTGCTCAGCTTCGACGACTCCGCGGTGGAGCTGTTCTGGCCGTGGCTGGTCGGCGGCACCGTGGTCATGCTCGAACCGGGCCTGCACCGCGACCCCAGGGCGATCCTGCGCGCGGCCGTCGAACACGAAGTCGCGGTGCTCCAATTCGTCCCCAGCATGCTCGGCCTGTTCCTCGACGAACTCGACGCCGTCGGGCCCGCGGGACTGGACCGGCTGCGGGTCGTGGTCTCCAGCGGCGAGGCGCTGCGCCCGGATCTGGTGGCCCGGTTCCACTCGCATCCGGCAGTGGGGGGCGCCCGGTTGCACAACCAGTGGGGCCCGACCGAGGCATCCATCGACGCCACTCACCACGTCTGCGGCCGTGAGGACGCGCACGCCGACACGGTGCCGATCGGCCTGCCCCTGGACAACTACCGGGTGCACGTCCTGGACGCCGACCTGCGGCCGGTCCCGGTCGGCGCCGAGGGGGAACTGCACGTCGGGGGACCGGGGTTGGCGCGCGGCTACTGGAACGACCCGAGGCGCACCGCGGAGGCGTTCGTGCCCGACCCGGACGTCCCGGGCGAGCGGTTGTACCGGACCGGAGACCGGGCGATCCGCCGCCCGGACGGCGAACTGCTGTTCCTGGGCCGGGTCGACCACCAGGTGAAGATCCGCGGAATCCGGGTCGAACTCGGCGAGATCGAGGCCATGTTGGTCGCGCACCCGAACGTCGCCGAGGCCGTGGTCACCAAGTGGGAGCCCACCCCCGGCGACCATCGCCTGCTCGCCTACCTCGTGGCTGCCGCCGGCACCCGCCCCGAGGTCGAACACGTGCGCGCCTACCTGGGCGAGCGGCTGCCGCCGTATCTGGTCCCCACCCGCCTGACCCTGCTCGACGCCCTGCCGCTGAGCCCGAACGGCAAGGTGGACCGCAGACGACTGCCCACACCGGAACGGGACACCGAGCCGGCACCGACACCCGGCCCGATCCGGGCCCCCGAGACCGACGCGGAACTCCTGGTCGCCCAGGTCTGGGCGGAGTTCCTCGCCGCCGACGACGCCGACGCCAACTTCTTCGCCCTGGGAGGTCATTCGCTTTTGGCCACCCGGATCGTCTCCCGACTGCGCCGCGCCCTGGACGTGGAACTGCCGCTGGTGCTGCTCTTCGAGCATCCGACGATCGCCGGGCTCGCCGCCGCCGTCGAGGCCGAACTGCTCGGCGCACCGACCGACCACGACTCGCCCGCCGGGAGCTGCGATGACTGAGCGCACCGGCGCGCGTGACCCGGGCCTGGTGGACCGACTGCGCGCGGCCCGGGCGCGGCTGGCCGACTTGCGGCCCGGGGCCTCGGACACGCATTCGGGATCGATTCCCCGGCGTCCGGCCGACGCCCCGATCGTGGCCTCGTTCGAGCAGGAACGGGTCTGGTTGGTCGACCGCATCCTCGGTCGGGCCCCGGAGTACAACGTGCCGCAGTGCATGTGGTTCCGGGACGAGTTCGACCCGGACGCGTTCGGCCGGGCACTGACCGCGCTGGTCGCCCGGCACGAGGTGTTGCGGACCGTCTTCACCGAGGTCGACGGCCTGCCCCGGCCCGTTCTCCGCGCTGCGGGGCCGGTGTCGATCGAGACGGTCGACGGCACCGGACTCGGCGATCCGGCCGACCCCGACGCCCTGCGCCGCCTCGCCCGAAGGGTCGCCGGCCTCGCCGACCGCCCGTTCGACCTGGCCGGCGAACTCCCCCTGCGCGCGGCCGTGGTGCGCTGCGTCGACCGCTCCGCGCTGGTGCTGCTGACGGTGCATCACATCGCCACCGACGGACCGGCCATGGACCGGACCTGGGACGAACTGGCGCGCTTGTACGCCGCCGCCCGCGCCCGCCGGCCGCTGCCCACGGAACCGCCGGCCCGGCAGTACGCGGACTTCGCGGCCTGGGAGCGCGCCCGTGCCGCCGAGACCGAGGCCGCCGACCTGCGCTACTGGGCCGACCGACTATCGGGACTGCCCGAACTCACGCTGCCGACCGACCATCCCCGGCCCGCCGCGAGTGAGCGCGCCGGCGCCGAGGTGCGCTTCACCCTGTCCGCCGCGACCGCCGTCCGGGTGCGCGCGTTGTCCGTACGGCACGGCGCGACGCCGTTCATGACCCTGCTCGCCGGCTTCAAGGCGCAACTCGCGCTGCTCGGCGGGCAGACCGACATCGCGGTCGGCACCCCGGTCGCCGGGCGCGACCGCCCCGAACTCGAGACGATGCTCGGCACGTTCGTGAACACCGTGGTGCTGCGGACCGACCTGGCCGACTCGCACAGTTTCGTGGACCTGATCGGTCGGGTGCGCGAGACCGCGCTCGGCGCGTACGCCCACCAGCGCCTGCCCTTCGCGCACCTGGTCGAACACCTCCACCCCCACCGCGACCTGAGCCGAAACCCGCTGTTCCAGGTGCTGTTCGCACACCACCACGAATCGGCGCCGGAGTCGGAAACACGGTCCGGCCCGCGCCTTCGTCCCGTACCGCTGCCCGTCACCACCTCGAAGTTCGACCTCGCGCTCACCCTGACCGAGGGCGGTCCCGAAGCCCCGATCACCGGATCGATCGTCTTCGACCCGGACCTCTTCGAGTCCGCGACCATCCATCGCCTGGCCGCCGGATACGTCCGCCTCCTGCACGCGGCCACCGCCTACCCGGACCTGCCTCCCGCCCGGCTTCCGCTCGCCGACCCGGCCGAGTCGGCCACCCTCGTACACGACTGGGGACGCGGCGAGTTCCGCGATGCGGACCAGGCCACACTGCCCGAACTGATCGCCGCGCAGGCCGTACGCACCCCCGAGGCGATCGCGCTCGGTTGCGGCGAGCGCACGGTGACGTACACGGAACTGATCGAGCGGGCCGACCGGTTGGCCACGCGCCTCGATGCCCTGGGCCTGCCGGCCGAGGGTGTGGTCGCGGTCTGCCTGGACCGTTCCGTGGACCTGGTTATCGCGCTGCTCGGAGTGCTGCGCGCGGGCGGAAGTTACCTGCCGATCGACCCGAGCCACGCCACGGCCCGAATCGGCGCGCTCCTCGCGGACAGCGAGACCCGGCTGATCCTGACCCACGCGGCGACCGCGCGGACCATGCCCTGGACCGAACTCGGTGTGCCGGTGCTCGACCTGGACGCCATCCCCGACCTCGACACCACCCCCGACCCGGACACCGTCCCCGACTGCGCGGAGGCCGCGCGCCCGACCGCCGCCGCAGCCGACCCGGACCAGGTGGCCTACCTGATCCACACCTCCGGATCCACCGGCCGACCCAAGGGCGTCATGGTCACCCACCGGGGTGTGGCCAACCTCGCCCGGGACATGATCGAACGCCTGTCCCTGGACGGGGCATCCGTGGTGGGCGCGCTGACCACGGTCTCGTTCGACATCGCGGTGCTGGAACTGCTCGTTCCGCTCGCGGCCGGCGCCCGGGTCCAGGTGCTCCCGCAGGCGGTGCTCGCGGACGGCGGCCGGCTCGGCGCCGCGCTGACCGACGCCGGCGCCACCGTGGTCCAGGCCACCCCCGCCGGCTGGGCGATGCTGCTGGACGCGGGCTGGTCCGGCGGCGAGATCCGGGCGCTGTGCGGCGGCGAGGCGCTGCCGGGGCCGCTCGCCGAGCGCATCCGCAAGCGGGTCGCGCGCCTGTGGAACGTGTACGGCCCGACCGAGACCACCATCTGGTCCGCCGCACACCTTGTGGAGTACCCGCCCGTCATGCCCGGGCCGGACAGGCCCGGCCCGGCCGCCCCGCCGCTCGGCCGCCCGCTGCTGAACACGTCGCTGTACGTACTCGACAACCGTCTCGCCGTCGCGCCCATCGGCGTGGTCGGCGAGCTGTACATCGGCGGCCTCGGCCTGGCACGCGGCTATGCCGCCGACCCCGGTCGGACCGCCGAGCGGCTGCTGCCCGACCCGTTCGCGGCGGGCGTCGGCCGCGCCGGGGCCCGGATGTACCGCACCGGCGACCTGGTCCGCTACCGCCCGGACGGCCGGCTGGACTTCCTCGGCCGGGCCGACCATCAGGTCAAGATCCGGGGCCATCGCATCGAGCCCGGGGAGATCGAGGCCCGCCTGCTCGCCCACCCCGACATCGTCCGCGCGGCGGTGCGGGTGCACGGCGAGGGGCTGGACCGGGTGCTTGTCGGCTATCTGGTGCGCCGCGCCGGCCACGACGACCGCGACCCCGGCGTGCTCGCTCGGGAGTGGCTGCGGGAGACCCTGCCGGAATACCTGGTGCCGCCGCTGATCGTCGAACTGGACGCACTGCCACTGACCCCGAACGGCAAGCTCGACCGCCGCGCGCTGCCCGACCCGCCCTCACCTCGCACGAGCGCCGCGTATGTCGCCCCCGCCGGCGACCGGGAAGCGCGCATCGCCGAAGTGTGGGCACGGGTCCTGGATGTGGAACGGGTCGGCGCGCACGACGACTTCTTCGCACTGGGCGGGCACTCGCTGCGCGCGGCCCGCCTGGTGGCGGCGCTGCGCGAGGAGTTGGCGGTGGAGGCGCCCGTGCGGTTGGTGTTCGACCGGCCCACGGTGCGCGAGTTCGCCGCCGCGCTCGACCCGGAGCGGCCCGTCGAGCGCATCCCGCGACGAACCGAACCGGGCCCGGCGCCGCTGTCGTTCCTCCAGCGGCGACTGTGGTTCCTGGACCGGCTGCGTCCGGATCGGGCCGACTACAACGTGGCGTCCGTCCTGCGGCTGCGCGGCCGGGTGGAACCGGCCGTGCTGCGGCGGGCCGTCGAGGGGGTCCTGTCCCGACACGACGTGCTGCGCGGGCGGTTCGTGGCGGGCCCCGACGGTCCCGTACAGGTGACCGACCCGGTCCGGCCGCCGTGGGACGAGGTGTACGACCCGGGCGCGCCCGATCCGGGCGAGGCGGAAGCGGCGGCGCTCGCCGAGGCGCGGCGGCGCTGCGCCGAGCCGTTCGACCTGGCGCGCGGACCGCTGTTCCGGGCCACGCCGATCCGGATCGGTGCCGAGGACCACCTGTTGGTGGTGGTCATGCACCACGCGGTGGTCGACGGTTGGTCGTTGCCGCTGTTCTGGGCGGAGGTCGGCGCCGGGTATCGGGCACTTGCCGGGTCCGGGTCCGGGTCCGTATCGGTGCTGCCCGAGCCCGCTCGACCGCCGTTGCAGTATGCCGACTTCGCCGCGTGGGAGCGTGCCGACACCGCCCGGGGCGCGGCCGACCTCGCCTACTGGCGTGAGAAGTTGGCCGGAGCGAGCGCTACCGAGATCCCCGGCGACCGGCGCCGACCGGCGATGTTCGACGAGGAAGGCGCCTCGGTCGATTTCGAGCTGCCGGAGACCGTGGCGCGGCGTACCGCCGAGGTGGCGCGCGAGCTGGGGACCACGCCGTTTGTGATCCTGTGCGCCGCCTTCGCGGTCACCGCCGCCCGGCTCTCCGGGAGTACGGACGTCGTGCTCGGATCGCCGACCGCGGGTCGCGGCCGGCAATATCCCGAACTCGCGGGTGTGATCGGTCCCTTCGTCAACACCCTGGTACTCCGGGTGGACGCCGGAGAGCAGCGCGTCTTCGCCGACCTGGTGCGGGAGGTGCGAACCACCGTCCTGGACGCGACCGCGCATCAGGACCTGCCGTTCGAGCGGCTGGTGGAGGAGCTGCGGCCGGAGCGCGAACTGGGCCGACACCCGCTGTTCCAGATCATGTTCGCGTTCGACCGGGACGAGGCCGCTGCCCTCGACCTTCCCCGGGTGCGCACCGAATCCGTACGGATCCCGCACCACAGCGCAAAGTTCGATCTAGGCCTGACCCTCACCGAACGCCCCGACGGCACGCTGAGCGGATCGCTGGCCTACGCCACCGCGCTCTACCACCGCACGACCGCCCACGGCATCGCGGACACCTTCCGGCGGGTGCTCACCGCGGCCCTCGCCCGCCCGGACCGTCCGGCGGCCGGACCCGACCTGCTCGATCCGGCCGCCGCACGACGCCTGTTGCCGATCGAGGGGCCCACCGGATTCGAGGACGCGTGCCTGCACACCCTGGTCGCCGCCCGCGCCGCCGAACAGCCCACGGCCCCGGCTCTGGAGTTCGGCGCACAGGTGCTCACCTACGCTCGGCTGGACCGGCGCGCGAACGGCCTGGCCCGACGGCTGCGGGCGGCCGGCGCCCGACCGGGCGTGTTCGTCGGCGTGCTGCTGCCGCGGTCGATCGAGCTGGTCGTGGGCCTGCTCGCGGTGTTCCGGACCGGAGCCGCCGCCGTACCGCTCGACCCGGGCCAACCCGTCGAGCGCACCCGGCTGTTGCTGACCCGCGCGGGGGCGTCCCTGGTGCTGACCGACGGGGCGTCACCGACCGGCGGCGCGACGGACCGGTTCGCCGGGTCGGCGGTGGTGTCCGCGTCGACCATCGAGGCCGACAACCCTCCGGATTCCCCCGCCGGCCCGGCGGACCTCGCCTACGTGACCTTTACCTCCGGCTCCACCGGCCTGCCCAAGGCGGTGCCCACCACCCACGCGGCGGCGACCCGATATCTTCGCCTGCTCGCCGCCGAGTTCGGCCTCGGCGCCGAGGACACCGTGCTTCAGGTGGCCGCGGTCTCCTTCGACGCGGCGATCCGGGACATCTTCGGGACCCTCGCCGCCGGCGCCCGCCTGGTGCTGCCGGCCGACGAACACGCACGCGACCCGAGGGCGATCCTGGCCACGATCGACCGGTACCGGGTGACGGCACTGCTGTCCGTGGTGCCGTCGCTGCTGGGGGTGTTGACCGCGGTCGCCGACGGCGACGCCGCCACGACGCCCGCCGCGAGCCGGCTGCGGCTGATTCTGCTCAGCGGCGAGGAGCCGAGCGCCGAGGTGTTGCGGCGAGTGTGCCGACTGGGCGCCGGGATCGTGGTGGTCAACCAGTACGGGCCCACCGAGTGCACCATGACGTCCACGTTCCGGCGCATCACCGACGCCGACCTCGACGCCGGGTCGATTCCGATCGGCGCGCCGCTGCCCGGCACCCGGGCACTGGTCCTGGACGCCGCCGGTCGGCCGCTGCCCACCGGCGCGATCGGCGAACTGTACCTGGGCGGGCCCGGCGTCTCGATCGGCTACCCGGGCGCGCCCGGGGCCACCGCCGAGCGGTTCCCGCCGGACCCGTACGGGCCGCCCGGCAGCCGCTGGTACCGCACCGGAGACCTGGCCCGGGTCGACTTCCACGGCCGGCTGATCTTCCACGGCCGACGCGACGACCAGGTCAAGATCCGCGGCGTGCGAGTGGAACCCGGCGAGGTGGAGGCCGCGTTGCTGGCCCGGCCGGAGGTGCGCGCGGCGGCCGCGGTGGCGCACCGGGGGCCGAACGGCGTCGAGTTGGTGGCCTACGTGGTCGGCGCCGCGGGCCCGCCCGACCTGCGCGCGCTGCGCCGGGCGATCGCCGACGTACTGCCCGAGTACCTGCGTCCCGGCCACTACGTCGCGCTCGACGCGCTGCCCACCACCGCGCACGGCAAGCTCGACCGCCGGGCCCTGGCGGCCCGCCCACCGGCACCCGAGCCGGAATCCGGCGAGGCGGTGGTGACCCCGCGCACCAGGGTCGAGATGCGGCTCCTGGGCGTGTGGGAGGACGTGCTCGGCCGGGCCCCGATCGGTGTGCACCAGGACTTCTTCGACCTCGGCGGCCACTCGCTCAAGGCGGTCGAGCTGGTCGAGACGATCCGCCGCCGGACCGGCCTGGACCTGCCGCTGCACACGCTCTTCCGCAACCCCACCGTCGAGCGGCTGGCCGCCGCCGCGACCGCCCTGGCCGACCCGTCGCCGGACGGGCCCGGCCTGGTCGTGCCCCTCGGCGACGAAGACCTGCCCGGACCGGCGTTGTTCCTGGTGCACCCGCAGTCCGGCGACGTGTGCTGCTACGTGCATCTGGTCCGCGAACTCGGCGACTGGCGACCGGTGTACGGCATCGAGGCCATCGGGTACAGCAGCGACGCCGCCCCGCTGACCGACCTGGGCGCGATGGCGCGGCGCTACGTCGAGGAGATCCGCAAGGTCTCCCCCAACGGCCCGTACCTGCTCGCCGGTTGGTCGTTCGGCGGCAATGTCGTGGTGGAGATGGCCGCGCTCCTGGAGGCCGCCGGCGAGGAGGTCGCGTTCGTCGGGGTGATCGACGCCCGCGCGTTCGGCGAGGACGAGGTCGAGGAGTGGTACGCCAACACCGGCGAACTGGCCCGATTCGGCATCACCCAGGGCCTGACCCGCTCCGGCCTGAGCCGTGCCGACGACGACGCGGTGCTCACCCTGCTGGCCGGACACCTCACCGCCCAGGACCGGCTGTCCCGATACGCCGACACCGGAACGCTGCGCCGGATGATCGACGTGTTCACCGCGAACGGGCGCGCCGCCGAGGGCCATCGCCCCACGACCCGGGTGCGTGCCCCGCTGCACCTGTTCACCGCGAGCGAGCGGCATCCGACGCTGACCAACCCCGCCGTGATCCCCGCGAGTTGGCGTCGCCGTACGCATGCCGCGTTGCACGTGGTGCCGGTGCCCGGCACCCACCACGACCTGGCCAACCCACCGCATGTACCCGAGTTCGCCCGGCTGCTGCGCATCGGTGTGGACACCGCCCTGCGCCCCGACGGCCGCACCGGATCGGCATCGTCGCCCGAGGAGGCTCGGCCCTGATGAAACGCATCGGCATCGTCGGCGGCGTCGGTCCGCTCGCATCCGTGTACTTCTACGAACGTCTGCTGCGGCTGTCCGGGGCGAGCGAGGACGCCGACTACCCCGCGGCGGTGCTGGTCTCCGAACCGATGCCGAGTCGGATCGAGCACCTGCTCGGTCGGGGTGAGAGCCCGCTGCCACAACTCCTGGCCACCGTCGAGCAGCTGGAACGCGCCGGGGCGGATGCGATCGCCATCCCCTCGGCCACCACACACGCCTACCGGGCCGCACTGTGCGACGCGGTCGGCGTACCGGTGTTCGACCTGCTCGCCGAGACCGGTATCGCGCTGCGCCGCGCCCGGCTGCGTCGGCCGCTGCTGCTGGCCACCGAGGCGACGGCGGAACTGCGCCTGTACGAGCCGCACCTGGCACCCGACACGATCGCACGCTACCCGGACGCGGAACGGCAGGCGGCGACCGACGACTTCATCGGCCGGGTCAAGCGCGGCGACCCGGTCGAGGCGCTGCGTGCGGAGTTCGCCCGCTGGATCGAGGGCCTGCCGCCGCGCCGGACGGGCGATCCGGACTGCATCGTGCTGGCCTGTACCGAACTGTCGGTGATCGCCCCGTCCCGGGCGGGCCGCGTCCCGGTCGTGGACGTCACCGACGTGTTGGCACGGGCGGTCCTCGCCCCCGGGGACGCCCCCTCGCGACCGGTGCGACCGGCCGCGACCTCATCGGCAACGCACCACAACGCAATGAGCGGAGAACAACCATGACGGTAGAGGACACCCGTTGGTCGGTCGTGATCAACGACGAGGAGCAGTACTCGATCTGGGCGGCCGGCCGCGATGTGCCGGTCGGCTGGCGGATCGTGCGGGTGGACGGCGTCGACGTCGAGGGGTCCCGGGAGGACTGCCTCGCCCACATCGAACGGGTGTGGACCGACATGCGCCCCAAGAGCCTGCGTGATCGGCTCGCCCGGCGGGCCGAGGCCGAGGCGCGGCAGTCCGCCGCGCGCCCGTCGACGAGCTGAGCGGAAGGCGACGAACACGATGCGTGAGCCCACGCCGCAGGACAGCGCCCGGGCCCTGACCGGCTGGGCTGCCGAACAGGGCATCGACCCGGCGGAGTTGGAGCGGATCCAGCGCGGTCTCGATCCCGACGACCCGGTACGGTCCCGGGCCGGACACCTGCAATCCCCCGCGATCCTGGTGCCCGGACTGGCCGCCTCGCCCTGGCACGACCCCGACCGGTATCCGTGGGTCGACGCGTTGGAGAGCCGATACCCGCGCATCCGCGACGAGTTCGAGAAGCAGTACGCGAGCGACGGGATCGGCCGACACCCCGAGGAGCGCGAACTCGCCGCGACCGGCGGTTGGAACGCGTACCACTTCCACACCATGGGCACCCCGTTCCCCGAACACCTGGCGCAATGCCCGGCCACGGCCGAGGCGCTGGCGGCGGTGCCCGGGGTGGCCGACGCCGGGATCTGCTACTTCTCGGTGCTGGCGCCGCGAACCCGGGTCAAGCCGCACTGCGGCTTCGTGAACACCCGGATCCGCTGCCACCTCCCCCTGATCGTGCCGCCGGACTGTCGCATGCGGGTGGGCACCGAGACCCGGGCCTGGCGGGAGGGCCGGTGCTCGGTCTTCGACGACTCGTTCGAGCACGAGGTGGCCAACGACTCGGACCGTCCCCGGGCGGTGCTGCTCGTGGATACCTGGCACCCCGACCTGACCGAAATCGAGCGCCGGGCGATGGAGTTCGTGATGCGGATGTGGACGTCCGATGTGGACTGACCCGAGGGCTCCCGGCCCCGCCCCGTCGGCAGGACCGCCGTTGCCGCCGATCCGTCCCGCGTCGACCGCGGCGGACGCGATCCGGGTACCGCCCGCCGAGTTGACCCTGTTCGTCGACTCGGTCTGCCGCCGCATGGGCGCCGGCGGGCAAGTGGCCGGCGAGGTCGCGGAACACCTGGTCGGCGCGAACCTGGCCGGACACGACTCGCACGGCGTGCTGCGACTGCCGCAATACGTCGCCGAGGCGGAGCGCGGCGACCTGATACCGAGCGCCCGGCCGCACGTGCTGCGCCGGCGCCGAGCGAGCGTACTGCTCGACGCGCGCCGCGGGTTCGGCCACTACTCGGCCCGGATGGCCTGCGAGTTGGTGGCCTCCCTGGCCATCGAACACGGCGTCGGGGTGGTGGCCATTCGACACTGCGGCCACATCGGCCGGCTCGGGCACTACTGCGAACTGCTCGCGAACGCCGGTCTGGTCGCACTGCTCACCGTGGGAGCCGCCGGTCCGGGCGTCGGCGTGATGGCGCCCCCCGGCGGCTCCGGACGGTTCCTCGCGGCCAACCCCTGGGCGCTCGGCGTGCCCGGAACCGATCATCCGGTGGTGGTGGACGTGTCGACGGCGCTGCTCGCCGAAGGCAAGATCACCGCCGCCGCGGCGCGCGGCGAGGTCCTGCCGGAGGGGTGTGTCGTGGACGCGGGACGCCGTCCCAGCCGAGACCCGGCCGACTACCTGGCGGGCGGTGCGCTGCTGCCGCTGGGCAGCCCGGTGGCCGCGCACAAGGGCTTCGGCCTGGCCCTGGGTGCGGCACTGCTCGGCGGCCTGGCCGCGATCGGCGACGGTACGCCGACCCTGGCCGGATCGCAGCGCCCGCCCGACTCCACCGGACGCGGTGAGATCGCCGGCGTCTGCCTGATCGCGATCGACCCCGAGGCGTTCGGTGGCCTGGAGCCGTATCGGGCGATGATCGCGGACACCGCCGCGCTGGTCGCCGACGCCGAGGCGGCCGGGGCACACGCGACCGTCCCCGGCGCCCCGGAACATCGCAGCCGCCAGGCCCGCGCGACCGGGATCCCGCTGCCGCGCGCGACCGTGGCCGACCTGATCGCGGTCGGTGCCCGGTTCGACGTCCCGACCAGGCTGCCGCGCCCGGGCGAAGCCGGCGTCGACCCGGGAGCCGCCGACCTCGCCGCGCCCCGGCCGCAACGTCCGTCACGCCGACCCTGAGCACACCGAACGCCCCTGGTGGGCACGGAAGAAAGGAGCGCGGGCATGCCTGCGTGGGTCAACGACAGTCGGCCGTTCCTGGACCGGTGGATCGACGAACAGCACGTGGACCGGTCCCGGTTGACCCGGATCCTGGACGGCCTGGAGGTCAGTTCCTGGCGTGAGCCCGCCGACGAGGACGCGGTGCAGCGCCCGGAGGTCCTGCTCCCCGGACTCACCGCACAACCGTGGTGGGACCGACGGTACTTCCCCTGGATCACCGACCTCGAAGCCGGATTCGGCGCGATCCGCGAGGAGTTCGAGGCAGTCGGCGGGCTGGTCCCCGCCGACGCCGTCCGACACCCCAACTCCGGGAACCTGGCCGAGGCGGGCGAGTGGAACGCGTACTACTTCCACCTGCTCGGCCGCTCCTACCCGGAACACATCGCCCGCTGCCCGCGCACCACCAAGGTGCTGTCCGAGCCGGACGGGGTGGCCGATTCGGGCATGTGCTACTTCTCCATCATGGGCCCGCGCACCCATGTCGCGCCGCACTGCGGCTTCATCAACGCGCGGGTGCGCTGTCACCTGGGCCTGGTGGTGCCCGACGGCGGGCGGATGCGGGTCGCCGACGAGACCCGGACCTGGCGCGAGGGCCGGGCGATCGTCTTCGACGACTCGTTCGAGCACGAGGTGTGGAACGACGCCGACTCGGGCCGGGCCGTACTGCTCTTCGACGTCTGGCACCCGGAGTTGACCACGATCGAAAAACGCGCGCTGGCGTACATGATGACCGTTTGGAAGACCTTCCTGTACGAGGACCACTAGGGATGGGCGACGGGACGGACATCCCCGAGGCGCGGGCGGCGGTGTCCGGGGCGGCGACCGAGGGGCCCTGGCGCACGGCCGGGTGGGCCCTGGTCAAATCCACCGGATTCCCCTACGAGTTGCTGGAGGACCTGCGCGTCCTGGACCCGGCCGATCGACACACGGGCGGGGAGGCCCCGGAGGCCGCCGTCGCGGGCGGGCCGCCCGACGCGGATCCGATCGCCGAATGTGTGCGCCGCCTGCTGCGCACCTGCGCGGATCCGCGGTTCCTGGAGGCCGTGCTGCTCTCCAGTCGAGGTGCCTACGAACGCCTGCACCACTGGCTGCGGACCGACCCCGACCCGAGCCGGCTGCGCTCGGCCGACCGGCGACGGGTGTTGCTGGCCGCGATGTACCTCCAACGGATGTGCGCCAAGAACGAAAGCACCAGCTTCTTCGGCCCGATCGCCTGGGCCCGGATAGACCCCGACGAACCGTTCCGGTTCGACCTCGGGGAGCCGGCCCCGGTCCGGCTGACCACCGCCTGGACCCACTGGGCCGCGCAGGCGATCGCCGACGTGATGAGCGCCGATCCCGAGGTGCTCGCCGAGGTGGCGCCGCGGGTGCCGCCGAATCTGGTCGAGCGGGACGGGCGGCAGTTCGCGGTTCGCTACGACCGTTGGCCGATCACCCTGGACGAACGGGCCGAGCCGCCCCGGACGGCGGCCGAGCGGGCGTTGTTCGCGCGCTGCGACGGGCGGACCACCGCCGCCGAACTGGCCGCGGCCGAGGGCCTGGACCTCGGCCGTACGCTCGATCTGCTGCGAGCGCTGGACCGGCGCGGCTCGGTGCGCTTCGGACTGACCGTCCCGGTCGGCCTGATCGATCCGCTGCGCCCGCTCACCGAGTTCGCCGCACGCCTGTCCGGCCCGGTAGGACGGCGGTGGCGCGGCGTACTGGCCGAACTGGAGTTGCGCCGACGACGGTTTCGCGAGGCACCGTCCCTGGCGGCGCGCCGTGAGGCGTTGTCCGCCGTCGGCCGCACGTTCACCGAGGTGACCGGGGCCGCGGCGGACAAGGACGCGGGTCGGCACTACGCCGACCGGTCGATCCTGGTCGAGGACGGGCGCTTCCCGTGGCCGCGCGTCGACCTCGGCCGCCCGCTGCACCGGTATCTCACCGACGAGGCGCCGGTGCTCCTGGACCTGCTGTTCGAACTGTCGCTGGCCCGGCGGCGACGACTGGTCGCCGAGATCACCCAGTGGTTCGCCGACACGTTCGCCGGGCAAAGCGTGCCGCTGGAAAGCGTGTTGGTCGCCGCCGAGGAGGCCGGGCTCGGCGCGCGGCTGCGCAAGCTCGACGATCGGACCCGGATGGACGGACCCTCGGCGCTCACCGACCGGCTGCGGGCCGGCGCCGACCGGCCCCGGGTGCGGCTCGACATGGACTGGGCGAAGGGAGCCGCGGCCGAGGTCGACTTCGACACGTGGTGCGTGGCGGGCGCCGACCTGTTCGTGGCCGCGCCGGACGAGGCGGCGATCAACGCCGACACCTTCACCGTCGTGGTCGGCGAAGTACACGGCCTGCACGACCAGTTGCTTCAGGGCCTGTGGCCGGCACTGCATCCGGACCGGGCCGGGTTCGAGGCGGAGATCGGCGCCCTGATCGAAGGCCTGACCGACGCACGGATCTGCGATCCGGTCCTGGCACACGGACGCAAGACACTGGCCCGCGCCGAGGTACTGCCCGAGGTGGAGTTCCTGGGCACCAGCCCCCGCCCACCGGGACGGGTCGGCCGCGCGGCCGACCTGCGGGTGCGCCTCGACGGTGGCGAACTGGTCCTGGAGTGCCCGACGTTGGGGCGAATACTGCTGACCAGACCGCCGCTGCCGTCCTGGGGCGACGAGGTCGAGTCGATCTTCACGCCATTCACCGGCGCCCGACTGGTCGGCGCCGAGGACATGTTCCGCGCCCTCGACGACGTCCCGCACCTGCCCCGGCTGACCGTGGGCCGCACCGTCGTGCACCGGGAGACCTGGCGGATTCCCGCGCCGCCGCCGCGATCGTGGAGCGGACTGCACCCGGCCAACCGCACCCGGATGCGTCGGTTGCGCGACCGGTACGGCTTCCCCGACCAGGTCTATGTGCGCTTCGCCGGAGAACCCAAACCGATCTTCGTGGACTTCGAGGTACCGGTGCTGGTCGACCTGTTCTCGCGCCACTACGACCGGGCCCATGGCCCGATCGTGGTCTCGGAGATGTTGCCGGGACCGGCCGACCTGTGGTTGCGCGACCACGCGGGTCGACACACCGCCGAACTCCGGTTCGGCTACTACCGGGGACGGGCGGAGGAGCGGAGCGGATGAATCGCGGACCGACCGGACCAGCCTGCCTGGGGGCGGAGTTCACCCTGCCGACGGCCGGTGCGGGCGAACCCGGGATCGGCGGCACCCCACTCGTGCCGCTGGTAGTGCCCGTGTGCGGCATCGACCGCCGGTTGTGGCTCAAGCTCGAAGGGGCCAACGCGTACGGATCGATCAAGGCCCGTACCGCGCACGCCCTGATCGAACACCTGGAACACAACGGCGGCCTGGAGCCGGGCGGATCGATCGTCGAGTCCACCTCCGGCAACCTGGGCGTCGCACTCGCCGGCATCTGCCGCGCCCGGGGCTATCGGTGCACCCTCGTGGTGGACCGCGACACCCCGCGCCGGAGCATCATCCTGATGGCGGACGCGGGCGCCGACGTGATCCTGGTCGAGCCCACGGCCGCCGGGAACCCGGTCGCCGAACGGCTGCGCATGGTGCGCCGGATCCTCGCCGCCGATCCGCGCATGCGCTGGACCGACCAGTACGGCAGCCCCGCCAACCCCGGCGTGCACGAACGCTGGACCGGGCCCGAACTCGCCCGGGGCATCGGCGCCGTCGGCCCGGACGCGGTGGTCGCGGCGATCTCCACCGGCGGCACCCTGGCGGGCCTGTCCGCCTACTTCCGCCGGGCCCACCCGAACACCACGATCGTCGGCGTGGATGCCGTCGGTTCGGCCGCCATAGGCGGCGCACGCGGCGCGCGTCCGGCCAAGATCCCCGGTTTCGGCTCCGGACGACGCTCGTCGTTCCTGTGCCCGGGCGACTGGGACGTATGCGTGCGGGTCGACGACGAATACGCCGCGCCGGCCTGCCGGGTCGTGCGCGCGGCCACCGGCCTGACCCTGGGCGGCTCCTCCGGCGCCGCGCTCCTGGGCGCGATGGTCGCCGCCCGAGGCGATCCGGAACTGCGCGAGATCGGCGTGATCTGTCCGGATCTGGGCGCCGCGTATCTGAACACGATCTACGCGAGCCGTCGCCCGCCGCCCCTCGAGTCCGAACCGGCCCTGCGCGAGGGCCTGGCCGACCTGGCCGCCGCCCGCAGACGCGGGTGAACCGTTCGGACCCGGGACCACGAGGCCCGGGGCCGGGAGCAGGACGCCCGCCGTGCGGGTGGGAACGGAGAACACGCGGATGCGAAACGGAGCCGAGATGAAACCCCTGCCGCTGGTGTGCCTGCCCTTCGCCGGTGTCGGCGCCTCGATCTTCCGTACCTGGTGGGGGCGCGAAGGACACGGCCTGAGCATCGTGCCGGTGCAACTGCCGGGCCGAGAGGAACTGATCGACGACGAGCCGCACCGCGACATCCGCGCCGCGATCGACGAACTCGCCCCGCGCGTGTTGGCCGCACTGCGGGGTCGTACCGAGATCGCCGTGTTCGGACACAGCATGGGCGCCTTCCTGGGCTACGAGTTGGCGCATCGCCTCATCGACACCGCCGACATCCGCGTCGCGGTCCTGGTGGTCAGCGGCTCGCACGGCCCGTACCAATCGCGCCGGCGACAGGTCACCGGCCTGTCCGACGAGCAATTCCTCGACGGAATCGCGGAGTTCGTCGGATATCGACCGGCCGCGCTGGACGATCCGGAGTTTCGCGAGCTGCTGTTGCCCGTGCTGCGCGCGGACGCCGAGATGCACGAGCGCTACCGGCCGACGGTCGACCGACCGCTGCCCGCGCCCATCCTCGCCGTGCGCGGCAGTGCGGACGACATGGTCTCGGCGCGGGAGATCGGGCAGTGGCAGGCGGTCACCACCACGCCACTGCTCACCGCCGAACTGCCGGGCGGACACATGTATCCCACCGAACAAGCCGACGCGCTGCTGCGGTTGATTGCGGGCACGGTGGGCCAACCGGTGGGTCCGGGCCGATGAGCGCGGCGGAGATCCGGGGCCGCGCGCACGACGACGCCGCGCCGCGACTCGCGGACAGGACGGCCGTGATCACCGGGGCGGGTCGGGGGCTGGGCCGGGCCTGCGCGGTGCGCTACGCCGAGGCGGGCGCGGACCTGCTGCTGCTCGATGTCGCCTCGGACAATCCCGGCGTGCCGTATCCGCTGGCCTCACCGGCCCAACTGGCGGAGACCGCCCGGCAGTGCGCCGACTTCGGCGTCGAGGTGGTCACCGCGGTGGCGGACATCACCGACGCGTCGACGGTGGACCGGGCGGTGGACCTGGCCCTGGACCGGTTCGGCGGCATCGATGTGCTGCTCAACAACGCGGGTATCGCCGCGCCTTCCGGCAAACCGATCCACGAGATCCGCGAGGACGAGTGGCAGTTGATGCTGGACGTCGACCTGAGCGGTGCCTGGCGGCTGATGAAGGCGGTGGCGCCGGTGATGGTCCAACAGCGCGGCGGCAGCATCGTGAACGTCTCCTCGACCGCCGGCATGGTCGGCTACCGCAACTTCGCCGCCTACGTCGCGGCCAAACACGGTCTGATCGGCCTCACCCGCGCGGCGGCGCTCGACTACGCGCCCTACGGGGTGCGGGTCAACGCGCTGTGCCCGGGATCGGTACGCGACGACCCGCTCCTGGAGGGCCGCATGCTCGGCGAGATCGCCCGCTCCCTGGACGTCGCGGCCGACGAACACGAGGCGGCCTTCGTCCAGGCCCAACCGACCAACGCCCTGGTCGAACCGGCGGATGTGGCCGGCGCGGCCCTATGGCTGGCCGGCGACGAGGCCCGCCAGGTCACGGGAAGCCTGCTCGCGGTCGACGGGGGGTTCACGGTCCGATGAGGAACGAGGCCGGGATGCGCGAGACGGAGGGCACAAACACGAACGCGACGGCCGGCGCGGGCGGCGCGCGCCCCAAGCCGAGGATGGCCGTGGCGGGGCCGGCCCCGGCGGGTGCGGGCGCCGGTACGGGTTTCGGCTCGCGGGATGCGGGGCCGCCTTCGGTGGGTTCGGGCGTCGGGTCGGTGGGTGGGGCGTCCTCCCGGGTTGGTGAAGCGCTGCCTCCAGTGGGTGCGAGGTTCGGGCCGGTCGGTGCGGAGCCCGTTCCGGCGGGCGCGGGGCCGGCTTCGGTGGGTTCGGGTTCCGCTGCTCCCGGCCCAGCGGATGTCGGGCCCGGCTCGAGGGGCGGTGCGGGGACGCCGACCACGGCGATGGTGGATGCGGCGGTCGGGTCGACGGCAGCGAACTCGCTTCCCGAGCCGACCGTGTCGGACGCGACGGGGGTCGACCCCGGGCGGACCGCCGTGCAGGCGGCCTCCGCGTCGACGGAGTCCGCCGAGGTCGCCCGTGGTTCGACCGCTGGGGTTGCGGCCGCCGGGTCGACGGTGTCGGACACGGTCCCCGGGTCAGGGGCCGCGGGTGCGGATTTCGGTTCCACGGCCGTGGATGGCTCCGCTGGGTCAGCCGCCTTCGGCGCTGCTGCCGGTTCCACCGCCGTGGGTGTGTCGACCGTGCCTGCCGTTGTCGACGTGACTCCCCGTTCGAGCGCTTCGGGTGCTGCTTACGGTCCTGGTGATGGGGCGGTGTTCGTGCGGGGCGAGGCTGGTGTCTCGGTTTCGGCTGGGCGCCGTCGGGGGCGTTCTGTACGGGAGTTGCAGCTCGGGCGGGGCTGTCACAGTCTTGTGCGGCGGTTGCCGGTGGGGGTGGATGCCGAAACCGTGCGCCTTGGGCTGTGTCGGGTTGCCGAGGCCTGGCCGGGGATGGGGGTCGGGGTCGCGTGGCGGCAGGTGTTGGCCGTGGGCTCGGATCATCCGCTCGCCCGGCGGCGGCGGGAACGCGAGGCGGAGCGGCCGGTGCATCCGGCCGCCGGGCCGCTGCGGGTGTTGGTCCTGGGATATGCCGACGGCGTCGCCGACCTGGTCCTGGTCGCGGAGCGCGCGGCGGTGTCGCCCCACGGGCTGCACCGACTGGCCGAGGTGCTGCTCGGCGGCCCGACTCCGGCCGACCCGATGGCCGGGCCCTCCGTGCCGACGTTCACCGCCGAATTGCCGGAGTTCCGGGCGGACCGCCCCGAGACCGCGCCGGCCTGGGCGCTGGGGGAGCCGAGCGAGGTCGGGCGGATCGGGTGGGCGTCGGTGCCGCTGCCCGCGCTGCCCGGCCTGTACGAGCGGCTGCTCCCGGCGGCCGTGGCGCTCGTGTCGGCCCGGCACGCGGGCGAGCCGTGGCAGCGCTTCGCCGTCCTGGACGTCGCCGCCGAGACCGTGGCCGCCGCGACCCCATACGACCGATGCCGACGACTGGGGCCGCATGTGCACGACGTGCGGGTGGACGAGGACGACACGGTCGGCCGCTACCTGCACCTGATCGCCGCGAGTTGCCCCGGAGTCGGGCCGATCGCGGTCGCGCCGGCGGAACCGGGCCCCGCGCCGCAGACCGCGCTGATCACCGCCGCCGACGGCACGGACGGGTGGGCCGACTACCGCCCGTGCCTGGCCCCGATCGCGCCGCTCACGCTCTACGCCGCGGAGGACCCGGCCGGTACCCCGACGCTGACCTGCCGCCACGACGCGGGACTGGTCGACCCCTCGGTCGCCGAGCGGGTCTGCCGGCACATCGCGCGTGTCGTCCGCGAGTTGCACGCCGCCGCCGACACCGCGCCGCTGGCCACGATCACCTGGTTGAGCACCGTCGAGATCCGGGACACGCTGCGCCTGGGCGGCGTGGACCGGCGGCTCGACCCGGCCCCCGACCGGGCGAACACGATCCACGCCCGCTTCGCCGCGACGGCCGCCGCCCGGCCCGACGCGATCGCCCTCTCCGACGACGACGGCGCCTACACCTTCCGGGAGTTGGCCGCCCGCGCCGACCTGACGGCCCGCGGCCTCCAAGCAGCGGGCGTCGAACCCGGCGACCGCGTGGGCGTGTTCCTGGAGCCGGACGCCGAGGCCGTGGTGGTCCTCCTGGCCGTACTCATCGCCGGCTGCACCTATGTGCCGCTCGACGTACGCCATCCACACGCACGACTGCGGCACACCGCGACGGACGCCGGCCTGCGCCTGGTGATCGGCGACCCGAAGAACTTCCCGACCGAATCGACCGACCCGACCGACCCGACGGACCCGACGGACCCGCCCGACCGGACCGACCGGACCGTCACCGTCCTCGCCCCGGCGACGATTCGCCAACGCGGCACGGAACTCCCCGAGTTCACCGCACCCGCCGTCGGCGAAGCGCATCCCGCCTACGTGATCTACACCTCCGGATCCACCGGGCGCCCGAAGGGCGTCGAGGTGCCGCACGGCAACGTTCTCGCGCTGCTCGACGCGACCCGCGACCTGCTCGCCCCGGGAGTCGACGACGTCTGGACCCTGTTCCACTCCACCGCCTTCGACTTCTCGGTCTGGGAGATCTGGGGCTGCCTGCTGGGCGGCGGCCACCTGGTGGTGGTGTCCTACTGGACGGCCCGCTCGGTCGAGGACTTCTACGATCTGCTCGTCGAGCGGCGCGTGACCGTGCTCAACCAGACGCCGTCGGCCTTCGCCCAACTCCTCGAGGTGGACCGCAGACGGACGGAGGACCTGGCGCTGCGCCTGGTGGTGTTCGGTGGCGAGCCGCTGCACCCGCCGATGGTGCGCCCCTGGTTCGAGCGGCACTCGTACTCGGAGTGCCGGTTGGTGAACATGTACGGCATCACCGAGACGACCGTGCACGTCACCGCCCAGCCGCTGACCCCGACCCGGGCGGCCAACGAGGCGCGGTCCGTGGGCGCGCCGCTGCCGGGCTGGTGGGTGTCGGTGCGCGACCCGAGGGGACGGGTGCTGCCGCCCGGGGTGGCGGGCGAGTTGTGGGTGGGCGGGGCCGGCGTGGCCATCGGCTATCTGGGCCGCCCCGAGCAGACGGCCGAACGATTCGTGGTGGATCCGCACACCGGGCAGCGGGTCTACCGCAGCGGCGACCGGGGGCGGCTGCGCGCGGACGGCCGGATCGATCATCTGGGCCGCCTGGACACCCAGGTGAAGGTGCGCGGCTACCGCATCGAACTGGGCGAGATCGAGGCGGTGTTGCTGGAGCACGCGAGTGTGATCGAGGCGGCGGCGGTGGTCCGGGGGGCGAGCGCCGGCGACGGCGCGGAGGCCCGGATCGACGCGTATCTCGTGCTGGTCGACGGCGGCGACCCGGCGCAGGTGCTGCGCGCCGCGCGGGCGGTGTTGCCGGAATACATGGTGCCGGGTCGAGCCGTCGTGGTGCCGGCCCTGCCGCTGACGGTGAACGGGAAGGTCGACACCGACCGGCTCGCCGCCCTGTCCGCGCCGGACGACGACGCGGTGCCGGCCCCGACCGGCCCGGACCCGATGACGGCCGGCCGACCCGCCGAACCCACTGCGCCCGCCGGATCCGGTACGGCCGGCGAGTCCGCGACGGCCGCAACGGTGTGGGAGATTTGGCGGCGGGTGCTGGGCGCCGACGCCGGGCGGGACGAGGGCTTCTTCGAGGTCGGCGGCAACTCGCTGCTGGCGACACGATTGCTCGCCGAGCTGCGGGCGGCCGGCCTGCCCCGGATCACGGTGCGGCAGTTCTACCGGCACGCCACCGTGCCGCGCCTGGTGGCGTTGTTGACCGAAGGCGCCGGGTGAGCAGGCCCGGCCCGGCGCCGTCGGATACGTCAGCGGGCCGTCGGCCCGGGGTCGTCGGCGCCGACCCGGGCCTCCTCGTCGCCGGCGCGTTCGGCCGCGTACGCGCGCAGCAGGGTGGCGAGGCGATACCGGTCGGGGCCGGTCTCCTCCAACAGGTGCACGCTGGCCAGGCTTTCCAGCAGTCGGCGGGTGTGTCCGAGCGGACGGCCGATCAACCCGGCGGCGACGGACGCCTCCAGGCGCCCGTCCGGATGCAGGCCGAGCAGGCGAAAGGCCCGCGCGGCCTCCGGGTCGAGGTCGCGATAGGACCCGAAGAACGCGGCGCGCAGCGCGAGGTGCGGGTCGTCGGCGTCGGCCAGCAGATCCAACCGGCCCTTCTCGTCGTCGAGTTCCTCGGCGAGCAGGGCGAGCGAGCGGTGCGGTCGGGTGGCCAGGCGTTCGGCGGCGATCCGCAGGGCCAGCGGCAGATGGGCACAGTGTCGAGCCAACTTCCGTGCCGCGTCCGCCTCGGCGAGTACCCGATCGGGGCCGACCACCGCGCACAGCAGCGCCACCGACTCGGCCGGCGACATCGGTCCGAGCGGGATCTTGGACGCGCCGGCGCGCACCGCGATTCCGGTCAGTCGGCGGCGGCTGGTCACCACGGCGGCACAACCGGCGGTTCCCGGCAGCAGGGGCGTGACCTGCCGGGAGTCCGCCGCGTTGTCCAGGACCACCAGCATGCGCAGACCGGCCAGCAGGCTGCGGAACATCGCGGCGCGCTGTTCCAGGTCGGCCGGGACGGCGGGCGGACACACCCGCAGCGCGATCAGGAAGTCGGCCAACACGTCCGTGGGACGCACCGGTTCGGCATCGGGGGAGGAGCCGCGCAGGTCGCGGTAGAGCACGCCGCCGGGAAACGACCCGGAGACCTGGCCGGCCCAGCGGATCATCAGCGCGCTCTTGCCCACGCCGGCGGGCCCGTCGATGGCGACCGTCAGCGGTAGGCCGGTCTCCGTACTGTGTGCCAGGAGCGCGTCGAGATCTTCGAGTTCGCGTTCACGGCCGACGAATCCCGCGGTCGAGGGCGGGAGTTGGGCCGGGCGCAGGCGGGGCGGGGGGTCGTCGGCCGCGGAACCGGCCAACGCGGCGAGTACCCCCTCGGCGGCGAGTTCCCGGTCGCACAAACGCGCCAACTGCATGGTCGGTGTCGACATGCCGTTCTCTATCTTGCTCAGCCAGCCCGGACTGTAGGCCACCAGTCCGGCCAACTGCCGCAGGGATAGGCCCTGTTGTCGACGATGATGGCGCAGGGCGGCGCCGAACGACACGGTGTGATCGTCCATGTTCACCTGCTGCAAGGGACCGAACCTTTCCTGTGTGGAAACTGTCGGCACTGCCCGGACGCACCCCGGGTGAGGTGGCCCGTCCGGGTTCCGAAGGCCCTCGGGCTCTTGTAGAGCGCTCTCCCGGCGCGGGTCGACGTCGGTCGGGCGACGAATGGGCGGGGGAGATGGTTGTACTGCCCATCCAGAAAGTCACCCTAGGAGAGCGGAAGGCGATGCCGGCAGATTGAAACGCGCCAAACACCCCGCCCCGAAGTCTGGTTGGGGTGCCGATGTGACACTTGTTGCATGAGTGGTGTATGCGAGCTTTCGAATCCGACACGTGACCCGTCGGTCACGCGGCAACTACTCTACGCGGTGGGCCGCGTGGTGCCGCTGCGGATCGGCACGGCAGGGGCGTGGGCGGCCCGGCGACCCCCGTCGGCTACCGTGCTGTACAGCGTGGCCCGACGGGCGCCGGCGGCTCCGGCGCGAGTAGCGAGAACGGGATCGGATCGTTGAGCGAGGAACAGCCCGACGCCGTGGTGGAGCGGGTCGCGGCCGGACACCTGATGCGCACCGGGCCACACCCCGACGCCGCCGGCCGACCCGGCGCGGTCTCCGCCGTCGACCCGGACGCGGCGTTGGTGACCGCCTGGTGCACCTGCCTGCTGTGGCGTTCGCGGCTGCCCTGGACCGCGCGGGAGCATACGGACGCCTTCGAGACCCACCTCGCCCGGGTGCGCCGCGCCGCCCGGATCCTGCCGCCCGACCTGGTGGACGGCCGCTTCGCCTACCTGCCCTGCGCGGACGAGGCCGCCGCCCTCGCGGTCGCCGAGACCTGGATCGACCTGGGCAGCGCCCGCAGTCGGCTGTTCCTGGACGGCAGCGGGGTGGTGATCGCGTTCGCCGACATCCAGTTCCCGACCGAGGTCGCGCTGTGGGCGCTGCGCACCGACCGTACCGACCCCTCCGCCGCGTACCTGCTGCACGCGCTGGAGCATCTGGCCGGCCAGAACCGCGCGGACTGAGCGCCCGCCGGGCGGCCGAGTCGGCGCGGATCGGCCATGCCGGCGACGGGTGTGCCGGTCAGAGCGCGGCGGCCATCCGGCGGATCGCGTCGGTGACGATGTCCGGGTGGGTGCCGAGGTTGAGCCGGGCGTGTCCCGCGCCGCCGGTGCCGAAGTCGACGCCGCAGGTCAGCGCCACTTTGGCCTGGTCGAGGAAGTACGCCGCCGGGCGGTCGCCGAGACCGAGGTCGCGGCAGTCGAGCCAGGCCAGGTAGGTGCTTTCGGCGGGGGTGTAGCGCACGGCCGGCAGGTGTTCGGCGAGCAGGTCGGCCAGGAGCCGCCGATTCGCCGCGAGTCCGGCCAGGAGGGCGTCCAGCCAGCCGACACCGTCGCGCAGCGCGGCGGTGTGCGCGATCACGCCGACATGGCTGGGGCCGTGGCTCACCTCCTCGGGCAGCGTGGCCAGTTCCTCGGCGGCGCCAGGGCCGGCGATGGCGAGCGCGGCCTTGAGTCCGGCCAGGTTCCAACCCTTGGACGCGGACATCAGCGACAGGCCGTCGGCGGTGCCCGGGACACTCAGGTACGGCACGTACCGGTCCGGCGGCGCCAGCGGCGCGTGGATCTCGTCGGCCACGACACGTACCCCGTGTTCGGCGGACAGCGCGGCCACGGCGGACAGTTCGGCCTCGGTGTGCACCGTCCCGGTCGGGTTGTGCGGGCTGCACAGCAGATAGGCGACCCGGCCGCCGGCGGCCGTCGCGGTACGGAAGGTGTCGGCCAGTACGTCGAGGTCGATCCGGTGGTCCGCGCCGAGCGGGGCCTCCACGACCTGTCGATCCATGTGCGTCAGGAACATGTAGAACGGCGGATACACGGGCGAGTTGACCACGACCCGATCGCCCGGCCCGGTGACCAGTTTGAGCATCTCGACGACACCCTGCATCACGTCCGGCACGATCGCCGTACGCTCGACCGCGAGCGAGTGCCATCCCCAGCGTTTGGCCGCGAAGTCGGCCAGGGCGGTGGCGTATTCGCAACCGGCGGCATATCCCGTGTCGCCGAGTCGGACGGCATCGGTCACGGCCTGGATGATCGGCTCGGCCAGAGGGACGTCCAACTCGGCCACCCACAGCGGAAGTACATCCTCCGGGTAGGCGTGCCACTTCATGCTCGTGCGCCGACGCAGCGTGTCCAACGTGAGCGCGCGCAGCGGATCGACATTCTCGGCGATGGGCTCCGACAGACTGTCCATGAAACCCACGATAGGCGAGCCCCGCCCCGGAGAAGAGGGTGTGACGAGGGCGAATGAACGACGGGCCGCGCCGAATCCGGGCCGGACACGCCCTAGGATCGACCGGATCGGTGGTCGGTGGTCGGTGGTCGGTGTCGGGAGGATGCTTCGTGGGTGGCGCGCGGGTGCGGCGGATCGTGGTGCCGGACGTGCCGGCGCCGGGCGCGGAGTTGCCGGGGGCTCGATACGCCTCGGCGTTCGAGCTCGGCACGGCGACGGCTCGTGCTCGTACCCCCGAGCAGTGGGCCCGGGCGGCGTTCGAGGGGTCGCCGGCCGTGTTTCGCGGGTTGTTGCTGATCGGGTGGACCCTCGTGCTCGGGTTGCGGCTGGGACCGCGGCCGTCGCCGACGCACGTGCTGGGCTGGTCGATCGCCACGTCCGACGCCGACTCGTGCACCGTGACCGCGAGTTCACGCCTGGTCACCGCGCACAACACGCTGCTGGTCCGGGACGACGGTGTCGTGTGGATCACCCGGGTGCGCCACGAGCGGCGTATCGGCCGCGTGGTGTGGGGCGCGATCGCGCCGATCCACCACCTGACCGTCCCGTGGATCCTCCGGCGCGCAAGCCGCAGCGCACCGCGCGGCTGACCGTACACGCGCGGCCGGCCGGGCGTTCAGCGCGTGCTGGTATCGACCGCGCGCGGCCGGGCGGCGGCGCGGCCGAAGCGCATGCCCCGGTCCTGGAGCGAACCGTGCCTGAGCAGCAGCACGTCGCGCGGGTAGTTCTGGTGCAGCCGCCACGGCGCGGTCGGGCCCTGCTTGGGCAACATCGCGGTGCCGCGCAGTACATAGCCGGACTTCAGGTCGAGCAGCGGTTCGAGCGGCGCGTCGGCGGGCGGGGCCTGGGGCATGCACACCTGGTAGCCGTGCGCGTCCATGTGGTTGAGCAGCCGGCAGACGTAGCGGCTGACCAGGTCGCACTTGAGCGTCCACGAGGCGTTGGTGTAGCCGAGGGCCAGGGCGAAGTTGGGCACGCCGGAGAGCATCATGCCCTTGTAGGCGACGGTCCGGGACAGTTCGATCGGGGTCCCGTCGACGGTCAGTGTCATGCCGCCGATGGCCAGCAGATTCAGGCCGGTCGCGGTGACCACGATGTCGGCGGGCAATTCGGCGCCCGAGTCCAGACGCAGTCCGGTCCGGGTGAAGCCGGCGATGGTGTCGGTGACGATCGAGGCCCGGCCGCCGCGCAGCGCGGCGAACAGGTCGCCGTCGGGCACGAAGCACATGCGCTGGTCCCACGGGTCGTAGCGCGGCGCGAAGTGGGTGTCCACGTCGTAGCCTTCGGGCAGTTGCCGGATGGCGCCCCTGCGCAGCACGGACTTCATCAGCCTCGGCGCGCTGCGCGAGAGGTGGAAGGCGAGCATGGTGAGGCCGACGTTCTTGGCCCGGATCAGCGGCAGCGCGGCGCGGTCCGGCAACACCCGACGCAGCCGTCGGCCCATCGCGTCGCGCGCGGGCAGCGCCATCACGTAGGTGGGCGAGCGCTGGAGCATGGTCACGTGCGCGGCGGTGTCGGCCATGGAGGGGACCAGGGTGACGGCGGTGGCGCCGCTGCCGATGACCACCACCCGCTTGTCGGTGTAGTCCAGATCCTCGGGCCACGCCTGTGGGTGTACGACGGTTCCGGCGAAGTTCTCGATGCCGGGGAAGTCGGGGGTGTAGCCCTCGTCGTAGCGGTAGTAGCCGGTGCACACGAACAGGAACGAGCAGGTCAACTCGACGACTTCGGTGGCACTCGCCTCGTCGCCCGGATCGGATGCGGTCTTGTCGGCCGGGCTCGGCGATGGCGTCGGCGTCGGTATGGATATCGGTGCCGATATCGGCGTCGCCACGGGTGCCTGCGTCGGGGGCGCGATCGGCCGCCGGGCGCGTACCGTCCACCGGGCCTCGCCGCCCGACCACTCCGCGCCGAGCACCCGATGCCCGAAGCGCACCAGCCCATCCACGCCGTGTTCGCGCGCCGTGTCGCGGATGTAGTCGCGGATCGTCGCGCCGTCGGCGATCGCCTCGTTCGCGGACCACGGCCGGAAGGAGTAGCCGAGGGTGTGCATGTCCGAGTCGGAACGGATCCCGGGGTAGCGGAAGATGTCCCACGTGCCGCCGATCGCGTCGCGGCCCTCCAGGATCAGTACGGACTTGCCCGGGGAGTGTCGGCGCAGGCGGCAGGCGGCGCCGATGCCGGACAGACCCGCCCCGACGATCAGTACGTCGACGTGTTCCCTGGCCATGCCGTTCCCCATTCCGCGAGGGGCGCCCGACAACGGGCGACGGGTGCGACATCCGAACGAACGCCGGTGCGGCGCGCGGCTACCGGGCGGTAGCGTAGGCAACGGTATCGACGTCGCGTCGAGTCGGTCAACACAGTGTCGAGGCGTTCGACGGGCGATAGGGTTCGGGGGTGACCGAGACCCCCGCCAAGGACAGCATCCGCCCGCGTCGGGGCCGGCGCGACTCGCGTCCCTCGGGCGACGATCGGGAGCGGGCCATCCTCGCCACCGCGGAGCGACTGCTCGGCGGGCGCGGCCTGGACGAGATCTCCATCGACGACCTGGCCCGCGGGGCGGGCATCTCGCGACCCACCTTCTACTTCTACTTCGCCTCCAAGGAGGCGGTCCTGCTCAGCCTGATCGACCGGGTGGTCGCCGAGGCCGACGCGGGCTCGGAGGGCATGCTCGAAGACCTGCCGGCGGACCCGACGGCCCACTGGCGATCGACGATCGCCGCCTTCTTCGCGACCTTCCAGGCCCACCGCGCGGTCACCCTGGCCGCAGCCCGAGCCCACGGCACCAACCGCGAGGTACAGGAGCTGTGGGCCCGCGTCATGGAGAACTGGATCCGCCGAGCCACGGCGGCCATCACCGCCGAACGCACCCGGGGCGCCGCCCCCGAAGGCCCCCCGGCCCGAGACCTGGCCATCGCACTCACCTCGATGAACGAACGAGTCCTCCTGGCCACGTTCGCCGCCGAACAACCCTCCCTGTCCGAACCGGAAGCAGTAACCACCCTGCTCCACATCTGGCTCAACGCCATCTACCACCCCCCAACGCCATCCCACTGACCACCCGACCCCGCACCAAGCCCACTCGGACCGCGCCCGACCTCGCGTCACACGTCGGCTCGGGGCGCACCGCTTCCCGTCTCGCGCCGCCGCGGGTCGCCGCAGAGGCGGCGCCTCACCGCGCGTCGCGCCTGGCCTGGGACCACGTGCCGCGTCGCGTCGCACGCCGACCCACGGAACGCACCACCTCGCGTAGCGCACCGCTTCGCGTCCCGCACCACCTCGCGTAGCGCACCGCTTCGCGTCCCGCACCGCTTCGCGTCCCGCACCGCTTCGCGTCCCGCACCGCTTCGCGTCCCGCACCGCTTCGCGTCCCGCACCGCTTCGCGTCCCGCACCGCTTCGCGTCCCGCACCGCTTCGCGTCCCGCACCGCTTCGCGTAGTGCACCGCTTCGCGTAGCGCACCGCTTCGCGTCCCGTGCCGCTTCGCGTGGCGCACCGCTTCGCGTCCCGCACCGCTTCGCGTAGCGCACCGCCTCGTAGCGCACCGCCTCGCGTCCCGTGCCGCTGCGCGTGGCGTGCCGCTTCGCGTCCCGCACCGCTTTGCGTAGCGCGGCGCTTCGCCTCTCGTACCGTTTCGCGCATCGTGTTGCGCGGCGTCTCGCGTCAAGCCTCGCCGGCATTCCACGTCGCGAACCGCCCCATCCCGTGCTTCACTCCTCGCGCCCCGCGCCCGAACTCGTGCTCCACGCCCGGCCCCAAGCCCGGAGCTTCGCCCCTGAGCCTCATGCCTGACCGTCCTTCGCCAGGACTCATCCTCTGCTCCCAGCCTTTCGCGTCGCGTCGCGCCGGGTCTTTCGCCTCGCGCAGTGCCGGGTCGGGTCTTTCGCGTCGAGTCGTGCTGCGTCGGGTCTTTCGCGTTGTGTCGTGCCGCGCCGGGCTTTTCGCGTCGCGCTGTGTCGCGCCCGTCTCATGTCCCGCGCGGCTCGCGCCCGGCCCTGTGCCCGGCTCCGCGTCCCGCGCCTGCGCCTCGTGCCGCGATTGGCCCCGCGTCCCGTGCCGCGCCCGACCCCGCGCCCCCGTCTTGCGCCCGGCCCTGCGTCCCGCGCCCCGGTCCTGCGCCCCGCTCCCGCTTCGCGCCGCGCTTTTCGTGTCGTGCCGTGTCGCGCCGGGCTTTTCGCGTCGCGCTGTGCCGCGCCCGTCTCGTGTCCCGCGCGGCTCGCGCCCGGTCCTGTGCCCGGCTCCGCGTCCCGCGCCTGCGCCCCGCCTCCGCCTTGCGCCGCGATTGGCCCCGAGTCCCGTGCCGCGCCCGACCCCGCGCCCCCGCCTTGCGCCCGGCCCTGCGTCCCGCGCCCCGCTCCCGCTTCGCGCCGCGCCTTTCGTGTCGTGCCGTGTCGCGCCGGGCTTTTCGCGTCGCGCTGTGCCGCGCCCGTCTCGTGTCCCGCGCGGCTCGCGCCCGGTCCTGTGCCCGGCTCCGCGTCCCGCGCCTGCGCCCCGCCTCCGCCTTGCGCCGCGATTGGCCCCGAGTCCCGTGCCGCGCCCGACCCCGCCCCCGCCTTGCGCCCGGCCCCGCGCCCCGGCCCTGCGCCCCGCTCCCGCTTCGCGCCGCGCTTTTCGCGTCGCGCTGTGCCGCGCCCGCCTCGTGTCCCGCGCGGCTCGCGCCCGGCCCCGCGCCCCGGCCTTGCGCCCGGCTCCGCGTCCCGCGCCTGCGCCCCGCCCCCGCTTCGCGCCGCGACCGGCCCCGTGGCCCGTGCTGCGGGCAGTGTGTGGGGTGGGGGTGCGTTCTGTTTGACGGAGTTTGACTGTGGTCTGGACCTGTTGACCGGGAGGTCTGGACCACTTTAGCGTTTTGGTGTTGCACCACGTGAGTTTCCGGGCCCGTCCCCGCCCGGGAGGTAGGCGTGCCACGCAGGACGTTCCTTCCGTGCCCGGCCGCGCTCGAACGGCCGGAAGGATATCGAGCATGAAGCGCAGGACCTCACGCCTGCTTGGAGTCGCCCTGGCGGTCGCCTTCGCGGTGGGCGGCTCGGTCGCCGCGACCCCGGACGGCATTCAGGGCAGCGGCCGTCCGCACCTGGCGAAGGCCGCCGCCGCCGACCCGCCGGACGATCTCTGTCCGCGCAAGCCGAAGCCCTTCGGCAAGGTGATCCAGGGCTATTGGGAGAACTGGGACGGTGCGGTCAACGGCGTACACCCGCCGCTCGGCTGGATCCCGATCACCGACGCGCGCATCGCCGCGCACGGATACAACGTGCTCAACGCGGCGTTCCCGGTCATCCTCGGCGACGGCACCGTCCTGTGGGAGGACGGGATGGACTCGACGGTGAAGGTGGCCACCCCGGCCGAGATGTGCCAGGCCAAGGCGGCCGGTGCCACCATCCTGATGTCCATCGGCGGCGCCGCGGCCGGTATCGACCTCAACTCCCGTGCCGTGGCGGACCGGTTCATCGCGACCGTGGTGCCGATCCTGAAGAAGTACCAATTCGACGGCATCGACATCGACATCGAAACCGGCCTGGTCGGCGGCGGCAACATCAACACCCCGTCCACCTCGCAGGCCAACCTGATACACATCATCGACGGCGTACTGGCCCAGATGCCACCGCAGTTCGGGCTCACCATGGCCCCCGAAACGGCCTACGTCACCGGCGGAAGCGTCACCTACGGCTCGATCTGGGGCGCGTATCTGCCGATCGTCAAGAAGTACGCGGACAACGGCCGGCTGTGGTGGCTGAACATGCAGTACTACAACGGCAACATGTACGGCTGCAACGGTGATTCCTACTCCGCCGGCACCGTCGCCGGCTTCACCGCGCAGACCGACTGCCTGAACCGCGGCCTGGTCGTCCAGGGCACCACGATCAAGGTTCCCTACGACAAGCAGGTCCCGGGCCTGCCCGCGCAACCGGGTGCGGGCGGCGGCTATATGTCGACCGGCCTGGTCTCCCAGGCGTGGAACAAGTACGGCGGCGCACTCAAGGGTCTGATGACCTGGTCGCTGAACTGGGACGGCTCGCGCAACTGGACCTTCGGCAACAACGTCAAGGCACTCCAGGGCCGCTGACCGCGCCGACCGCACGGCACCCACACATACCGGGCAGTCCCGTCATCCCGCCCAGGGGGCGACGGGGCTGCCCGCACCTTCCGTTGGGGCCGCCATCGCGTTGCCGGGCCGGCGGTGTTCATGGAACCGGACATCGGCGCCTGCGGCAACGGCGACCGAAGGCGACCGGCGCCGGCACGCACGGTTCGCGGCGCGACTCGGCCCATGCCGCAACGATCGACGAACGAACCGGCCGATGCCCGGGTCCCTACCCTTGTCGCCGTGGGCGCTGCGGGGTTGATCCGGCACGCGGGACAGGCCGCCGCCGGCGTTCGAGACTCCGAGACCGGGGGTCCCCGACGAGATGTGGGTGTTGCTCGGCGAAAAGACCGGCCGGCAGCGGCAGGCAGGGCGGTCGGGTCGAGTTCGCCGGCGAGGTCGCGGGGACCGAGAGTGCCCGGCGGGGTCGGAACCGGATTCCGAAGCCGTCGCAATGGTGCCCCATCGCGCCGACCTACCCCGCAACCTCGGCGTGCTGCGTCGCGTATGCCGCCACCTCCGACTCGGCCGGGCCTCGATTCGGAGTCGGTTCAGGTGCGCAGGTGGGAGGCGCCGTTGAGGTCGAGGATCGTGCCGGATGCCCATTCGGCCTCCGGAGAGGTCAACCACAGGACGGCGGCGGCGATTTCGGCCGGATCGGCGACCCGGCCGAACGGGCTCTGGTCGCGGATCGCGACACCCTCGGCGCCGGACAGGCGATGGGCCACCCGGTCGGTGTCGATGAAGCCGGGGGCGACGGAGGCGACCGCGATCCGGTGCGGGGCGAGCGCCACCGCCAGGGATTGGCCCAGTGCGTGCAGTCCGGCCTTGGTGGCGCCGTAGGCGGGGTGGTCCGGCTCGCCCCGGAAGGCCCCGCGCGAGCCGACGTTGACGATGCGGCCGCCGGTGCCGCGCGCGATCATGCCCCGGGCGACGAGGTGGCTCAGCCCGGCGGCGCCGACGAGGTTCACCGCGACGTGCCGCTGCCAGGCGGTCACCCACTCGGCGTAGTCGGTCGTGGCGGGCGGATGCGGGGTGTTGACGGCGGCGTTGTTGACCAGCACGTCGATGCCGCCCAGGGCCTCCTCCGCCTCGGCCACCAGTCGCTCGACCGCGTCCGGCTCGGCGAGGTCCGCGCCGATCAGTACGTGGCCCCGACCGGCCAGGCCGCCCAACGTCTCCTCTGCCTCGTCGCGCCGCGACCCGTAGTGCACCACCACCCGGTCCCCGTGCGTGGCGAACGCCCGGGCGACGGCCCGACCCAGCCCCCGCGCGGCCCCACTGACCAACACCCGCCGCCCCACGGCGGGAAAGCCCCACGGCTCATCGGACACGACGACCTCCTCATACAGCGTTGAATGCCCGAGCCTACGAAGGCCCACAGCGACGGACAACGCCGCACCCCGGAGGACGCAGGTCGGCAGCGGTACATCCCGGCCCCGAGCGCCGGCGGCGGTGCGTCCCGAGACCGGAAGCCGCCGCCGACGCGCCCGAGCCCATGGCGCGCCCGGCGAGCGCCGCTACGCCCGACCCCGCGGCGCCGCGACCGGCCGTCGGCGCCGCACCCCACGGCCCCGCGCCCGCCCCACGGGCGGTGCGCGGTACCGCCGTGGGTGGCCCCTCTCAGGTTCCGTCGATCTGCAGTTCGACGAAGACGTCCGGGTCGAACGGGACCCACCGGGCCGGTCGGTCGCTGCCCACGATGCGCAGGCGGCACCAGTCCTCGCCGCGGCCGCCGTACCAGCGCGCGTTGATTCGTCCCAGGGCCCAACTGCCGTCCCGGTTGCGGATCTCCACCGGCTCGTAGACCCGGCGGATCTCCTCCTCCGGAGGAGCCGTCACCCACTCGACGCCCATGCGTCGCTCTCGATGATCATTCAGCACAGTTCCACCCCCTGAATCGCAGGCGACCAAGCGGCCTCGCTCGCACCGAGACCGCCGAAACCAAGCTTCTACACATCTGTAGAAACCTTACATGACGCCCATTCCGAAATCCGCCCCCGTCGACATCCCCACCCTGCGAAATGGGCCCCGTCACCCCGCCGGCGACGTGCCGGGGGCGGTGTCACAGTGGCAGGAAAGGATCTTGTTCGAACGACGCGGCGGGGGCCTGGTGAGCGAGGCGAGGTAGGACCGTGAAACGAACTCCCGTGGTGTTCATCCATGGTTTGTGGCTGCATTCGACCAGTTGGCGGAATTGGATCGAACGATTCCGGGCGGCCGGCTACGAGCCGCTGGCGCCCGAGTGGCCCGGGGTGCCGGACACCGTACTGGCGGCCCGCCGGGACCCGCAGAGCCAGGCAGGCGTCGGCCTCGCCGAGATCGCCGCAGCCCACGCGGACGTGATTCGCGGCCTCGACACCCCGCCGGTGCTGGTCGGCCACTCCGTCGGCGGCTTCATCGCCCAGCAACTGCTCGGCGAGGGGCTGGCCGCCGCGGCCGTGGCGATCTGTCCCGGCCAGATCAAGGGCGTCAAGGCGATCGGACCGGCCCAGGCGAAGTCGACGTTCGCCTTCCTGCGCAACCCGGCCAACGCCAAACGCGCGGTGTCGCTGAATCAGGCCCAGTTCCGGTACGGCTTCGCCAACACCGTGTCCCGCAAGGAGTCGGAGGACCTGTTCGCGGCCTGGACGATCCCCAGTCCCGCCCGCCCGCTCTTCCAACTGGCCCTGGGCAACCTCACCCCCAACTCCGCCGCCGAGGTCGCCACCCGGAACCAGTCGCGCGGACCGCTCCTGTTGCTGTCCGGAAAGCAGGACCACACCGTCCCGGACGTACTGACCCGCGGCACGCTCAAGCGCTACCGCAACTCCCGTGCCACCACGGACTATCGCTGCTTCGAGGACCGGGGCCACTCGCTGATCGTCGACAGGGGGTGGCCGGAAATCGCGGAGAACGCGCTGACCTGGCTCGCCGACGTCGGCTTCCCCGCCGCCCCGGCCCCGACCTCGGCCTGACCCCGGGCGTCAACCGCGACCCCGCGCGGGCCAGTCGTGCGCCGGCGGGACGAGCGGAAACGCGGCGGCGCCGTACCACGGCTGCTGGTCGACGACGCCGTCGCCGGCAACCGTGACGGTGAGGCCGAAGTCGTGGATGGTCGGCCGGCCCCGGGCGTTCCACCAGTGCCAACTCGCCTCGACCTCGTGCCACAACCGACGCGGGCCGGACTGCCGAATGGTGGGCGCGTCCGTGCCGAAGTCGACCGCGGCGATCGAGTGACCCCGACCGGTGTCGGCGCCGTACAGCCACAACGTCGCGCCGACCATCCCGTGCAGCACCGGCTGGGCCAGGCAGTCGGGCACACACAGGCCGAGCACGAAGCCCACCGAGTCGAACGGACCGCCCACCACGTCGTCGTAGCCCAACGTCGTGGTCGTCGCCCGGGCGTAGGCGGCCCAGTCGTCCGGCAGCGCCGCACCGCCGTAGCGTCGCCAATCCGGCTGCTGGGCCCGCAGCTTCATGAACGCCGTGGCGAGCGTGAACGGCCCGCTCGCACCACGCCGATCGGCGCCCACCACCAGGCGCAGCGCGCAGTCGCCGCTGCCGTAGTCGGTGCCCCACGGCAGCACGATCACCGCGCCGGGCGCGGCCTGTTCGAGCCACGCCGCCGGCACCCGCCGCACCCCGGCGGTGACCTGGATCCGGTCGTACGGCCCGCCCGCCCGATGGCCCAGCGTGCCGTCGCCGGTGATCACCTCGACCAGATCGCCGAACCCGGCCGCCGCCAGATTCTCCCGGGCCCGCCGGGCCAGGTGCGGGTCGACCTCGATCGAGGTGACCCGGCAGCCGCGCGCGGCCAGCAGTCCGGCGCTGTACCCGGTCCCGGTGCCGACCTCCAACACCCGCATTCCCGGGGCCGCGTCGAGGTCGTACAACATCTCCGCGAGGGTCGAGGGCGTCGACGCCGACGACGTGGCCAGCCGGCCCGCCTCGGTACCGGAGTGCCGGCCGTCGTCCCACTGGGTCACCAACGCCCGGTCGGAATAGACCGCGCGGCGCCACGCCTCCGGATCCCGGTCGCGATCGAGGAGCGCGTCGGTGTCGTCCGGCCAGATCCGGGCGGGCACGAAATCCTCGCGCGCCACCATGCCGAACACCGACTCCCAGCCCGCCGGGAGCACGTCCTTGCGCTTGAGCAGCGCCGTCAACGTGTCGGGCCCCACCGTCATGACACACACCGTCGAGCGCCAACGACGGACCGAGCGGCCATCACGAACCAACCTTTCCGGAGGGTGACTACTCACCGCACCCTAGAAACGCCGAAGCGTAATCGTCAAGGCGGGTACGGAAGTTGCCGATATCGACTCCGCAACGGCGGCGCACCGCCCCGGCGAACGCCCCCGGTGAACATCCCCGGCGCCCCGATCAGGCGGTGGGGGCGCCCGTGACCCGGCGTTCGCCGCCGTTGCGGCGCTGCCACTCGCGGTACACGTCCGTGGCGGCGGCGCGCGGCTCGTATCGCATCGGGAGCCGGCGCTCCTCCCACGGCTTGGCGAACTCCGCGTAGAAGGTGTCGAGTTCGAAGTACCTGCGGTCGTCGACGTAGTGCGGCGCGTAGTCGTCGCGGGTGGTCAGGAAGACGACCTCGTCGGGGAGCAGTAGTAGAGCGAGCCCAGGCACATCGGGCACGGGTGGGCGAGGACGTAGATGGTGGTGCCGGTCAGGTGCTCGGTTCCCAGCTTTCGGCACGCCTCGCGGATCGCCAGGATCTCGGCGTGCGCGGTCGGATCGGCGGTCTGGGCCACCCTGTTCGCGCTCTCGGCGACGATCTCGCCGTCGCGGACGATCACCGTCGCGAAGGGCCGGCCGCCCTCCTCGACATTGCGGAGGGCGAGCTCGATGGTGCGTTGGGCGAAGTCCATGGGATTCCTTGGTCTTTGGGTGAAGGTCGGCGGAAAGAGATGGGAAAGCCGGAATCTCAGAACGGCTTGGTCGGCAGATACTTGCCGTCCAACGTGATCACCGCGCGCTCGCCGCCCTCCGGGTCGGCGACCTTCCGCACGTCGAGGCGGAAGTTGATCGCGCTGATGATGCCGTCGCCGAACTGCTCGTGGATCAGCGCCTTGAGCGTGGTGCCGTAGACCATCAGCATCTCGTGGAAGCGGTAGATGGTCGGGTCGGTCGGCAGCCCCGGGGTGTCCGGGCCACGCGTGGGGATGGCCTGGAGCAGCGCCGCGGCGTCCGGGCCCAGGTCCAGGAGTTCGGCGACCGCGTGCGCGGCGTCGGCGGGCAGCGGGTGTTGCCCGAGGACGGCGGCGGTGACGAACGCGACGGACAGACCGGTGGGTTCGGCGATCCGCTCCCAGGTCAGGTCCTTGCGAATCTTGGCCTCGACGGCGGTGGCGGCGAGTTGCCGCCGGGCGGTGGGGTCGAAGAGGGCGTGCGGCATGAGGTTCTCCTTACGAGAGTGTGTGTGGGGGAGGGAAGGGTCAGGCCGGCAGGGCGATCGGCCGGCCCGTGGCGGCGTCCAGCGCGGTGACCGTGCCGGAGCCGATGTCGTAGACCCAGCCGTGCAGGGTCAGTTCGTGCCGGGCCAGAGCGCGGGCCACGCTCGGGTGCGTGGCCAGGTTGGCGAGTTGGTCGGCGACGTTGCTCCGGACCAGCGCGCCCACCCGATCCGAGGCGTCCGCGGCCGGACGGGCCCGACCGGGGTTCGCGTGCCGCAACCAGTCGGCGACCTGCGGCGTGCCGGCCAGGTCGTGGCCCTCGGCGAGTGCGGTCATCGCCCCGCAGGCCGAGTGTCCGCAGACGATCACGTCCGTGACCGCCAGGACGGCGACCGCGTACTCGACGCTCGCGGCCACCCCGTCCCCGCCGCCCGCACCCGGTGTGTGGGCCGGCACCAGATTGCCCGCCGTACGGATCACGAACAGCTCGCCAGGCTCGCTCTGGGTGATCAGTTCCGGCACCACGCGGGCGTCGGAGCAGCCGATGAAGAGCGTCGCGGGCCGGTGGGCGTGGGCCAGGCGGTCGAACAGCGGCGCCTTGGCCGGGAACACATCGCGCTGAAACCGGGTGACACCGGCGGTGAGGTGATGCATGGCACTACTCCCTACGAAGGCGAAGCCAAGGCGAAAGCGAAGGCGAAGGTGAAGGCGAAACCGAGGGCGCAGGCGCCTTTGTTCGACTGGATCCACCATGCACGAGCTGCGCCTATAGCGTCCAAGACGCAGTACCCATCGGATCCATAGCTGTCACCTATAGTCGTCCCCATGGCCCCGGAACTGCGGCACCTCCGCTACCTGCTCGCCGTCGCCGAGCACGGCAACTTCACCCGCGCGGCGGAGGAGCTGCGTGTCTCGCAGCCGACCCTGTCCCAGCAGATCAAGCAGCTCGAACGCATCCTCGGAGTGCGCCTGCTCGACCGGAGCGGACGCACGGTGCGGCCCACCGACGTCGGCGAGAGCTACCTGCACTACGCCCGCCGGGCACTCCAGGACCTGGCCGCCGCCGAACGCGCCGTGCACGACGTGGCCGACCTGAGCCGCGGCGGCCTGCGGCTCGCGGTGACGCCGACGTTCACGACGTACCTGGTCGGGCCGCTGACCGAGGAGCTGTACGCCCGCCATCCCGCAATCGCTCTCGACGTCGTGGAGACCACCCAGGACCGGATCGAATCCGGCCTGGCCGCGGACGAGTTCGACCTGGGCATCGCGTTCCGCGGCACACACCTGCCGGGCCTCACCGGGACCGCGCTCGGCACCGAACGGCTCAGCCTGGTGGTCGGCGCGACCCGGCCGACCCCCGCCCCCGACGCCCCTCCGCTGCCGGTGGGTGACCTGGATGCGGAGCATCTGGCCCTGCTCAGCGACGACTTCGCCACCCGAGGGCATATCGACGAGTACTTCGCCCGGCACGGCGTACGGCCCGGGATCGCGGTCCAGGCGAACTCGATCCAGGCGCTGACCGAGA